>JAFWVY010000038.1 GCA_017523725.1 Bacteroidales bacterium | reverse complement strand
GCTCTGCGAGAATATGTCCAGTACTATAACACAAAGCGAATAAAACTTCGGTTGAACGGACTGAGTCCGGTGCAATACCGAACTCAGAACATGTAAGCATCTATTATTATTAACCGTCCAACTTTGGGGGTTCACTTCACTCTTGAGCGGGAGGGACCCGCGGCGAAGCCGTGGGAGGGATGAGCGAAGCGAAGGTTTGCCGGGGCAAGCCTGCCGGAACAAGACCGAACAGCCTGCCGGAACGAAGCCGGGGCAAGCCTGCCGGGCACAAAAAAAAAGACTGACCTTGAGGGCCAGTCTTTTTTATGGGATGCCGAATGTCATCAGAGGCTCAGCAGGAACCGTTCGGCCCGGCCCATGAACAGGTCGTGGCCCGCGCTGTTCAGGTGCGCCGTGTCGGTCGGAGCCTGGAAATACATGCGGCGGAATTTCTCGTTCCAGACATAGATACCGCTCTCATGGGCCGCGTCATACACCGGGATGGCATACGAAGCGCAGACCTCCTTCAGGATGTCGATGACCTGCGGGAAACCGTCCCTGGGTACGTTCCACGGCGTGATGAACACGATGCGGGCACTGGGGAACTTGTCAATCAGACCTTCGCAGAAAATCTTCAGTTTTTCCTTGAAATTCTCCGGCGTCACCCGTGAGCCGAACATCGCGGCATCGTTGTGTCCCGCCATGATAATCACATAGTCGGCCGTGTCGGTCATTTCGGTGTAGCGCTCGTACATGGCCGGACCGAAGCCTTCGGCCGTGCGGTCTATCGAAATGGCATTGCCGTTCCATCCATAGTTGCGGTAACGCATGTTGTACTTGGCGGCAATCTTGTAGTGCCAGGTTTCCGTGATGGGGCGGACGTGGTTCTTGACATAGCTGTCGCCGAAAATCACCATGGTCTTGCCATACAGCGGCGCGGCGGCCACTTCGGCGGGAACATTCTCCCGGGGAGTCATGCTGACGATGTTCTCGCGGGCAGTCGCGGCGAGCGGCAGGACCGCCAGCATCAGGAATAACAGTTTTTTCATGTTGTCAGGTGTTTTGTTACATCCTGCAAAGTTACTTTTTTTCTCGTATATTTGTCACCTCATATTTACAACGAAAACCATGGTCAAAGCTTGGAAAGAACAGGTGACGATACCCACCTACGAGATAGGACATCCCGAAAAAATGCCCGTATTTCTTGAAAACCGCGTCTATCAAGGCAGCAGCGGCGTTGTCTATCCCTATCCGGTCATCGAATCCATAGCCGACAAACCTTCGGATAAGGCGTATCAGGCAGTATATCTGGAAAATGAATATATCAAAGTGATGATTCTGCCCGAACTGGGCGGACGGGTGCAGATGGCGTATGACAAAATCAAACAGCGCCATTTCATCTATTATAACCAGGTTGTCAAACCGGCATTGGTGGGACTGGCCGGCCCGTGGATCTCGGGCGGCATCGAGTTCAACTGGCCGCAGCATCACCGTCCTTCGACCTTCATGCCGGTGGACTGCACCATCGAAGAACAGGCCGACGGCAGCGTGACGGTCTGGGTGAACGAGCGCGAGCGCATGTTCCACCAGCAGGCCCAGGCCGGGTTTACCCTGTATCCCGGATGCGCCTATCTCGAAATCAAGGGCCGGCTCTACAATCCGACCGAGACCCCGCAGACCTTCCTCTGGTGGGCCAACCCGGCCGTGTCGGTCAACGACCAGTACCAGTCGGTGTTCCCGCCCGACGTCCATGCCGTCTTCGACCACGGCAAGCGCGCCGTCTCCTCGTTCCCGGTGGCGACCGGCACCTATTACAAGATGGACTATTCGGCCGGTGTGGACATCTCCAATTACCGGAACATCCCCGTGCCGACCTCCTATATGATAGCCCGTTCGAAATACAACTTCGAAGGCGGCTACGAGAACGACACCCGTGCCGGCATGCTGCATGTGGCCGACCACCACGTGTCGCCCGGCAAGAAACAGTGGACCTGGGGCAACGGCGATTTCGGCCGGGCCTGGGACCGCAACCTCACCGACGAGGACGGCCCGTACATCGAACTGATGGCTGGCGTCTATACCGAGAACCAGCCCGATTTCAGCTGGCTGATGCCTTATGAGGAAAAGACCTTTGTGCAGTATTTCCTGCCCTACCGCGAGCTGGGTGTCGTCAAGAATGCCAGCAAAGATTTGCTGATCAATGCTTTCCAGGATGAGAAAGACCCGCAACGGCTGCATGTCAAGATCTTCGCCACGCGCCGCCAGCAGCTGCTCGTCCGGCTTACCGCCACCGGGGCGGAGGGTGTCCGCGAAGTGTTCCATACCGATGCCTCGCTGTCGCCGGAACAGATCTTCGACACAACCATCGATATCGGCCGGACGCCGTTCAGCGCCCTGAAGCTCGACCTCATCGAGAACGGCCGGAGTGTCCTGTCGTGGATGCCCGAACCGGATACCGTGGAGCCGCTGCCCGATGCCGCCGAAGCGGCCCTGCTGCCCGGCGACATCAAGACCAACGAGCAGCTCTACCTCACCGGGCTCCATCTGGAGCAGTACCGGCACGCCACCTGGTCCGCCACCGATTACTATCTGGAGGCACTCCGCCGCGACCCCGCCGATGTACGCTGCAACAATGCCATGGGCCTCTGGTTCATCCGCCGCGGCCGTTTCGCCAAGGCCGAGCCCTATCTGCGCAAGGCGGTCAAGGTGCTGCAGAAACGCAACCTCAACCCGTACGACGGCGAACCGCTGTACAATCTGGCCCTCTGCCTCAAGTACCAGGGCAAGTACGACGAAGCCTACGACTGGTTCTACAAATCCACCTGGAACGCCGCATGGCAGGACGCCGGCTATTTCGCCTGCGCCCAGATCTCGGTCATGCGCGGCGACTGGCAGAACGCCCTCTGGGAAATCGACCATGCGCTTGTCCGCAACTGGCACAACCACAAGGCCCGTGCGCTCAAGGCCCATATCCTCCGTCAGATGGGACGGGGGGACGAGGCCCTGCTCTTTATTGCCGATTCTCTGAAAATCAATCCGTTCAACTACGGCTGCATGTACGAACAGTACCAGGCGCAGCACGATGAGGCCTGCCTGTCGGCGATGCAAGACCTGATGCGCGGCGATGCCAACAACTACGACGAACTGGCGTTGGACTACGCTGCCGCCGGATGCTGGGAGGCCGCCTGCGAGCTGTGGAAACTGGCCGCCGCGAACGGCGCCGTCACGCCGCTTACCCTGTATTACAAAGCCTGGGCGTGGTACCGCCTCATGCTGTCGCGTGCCGTCGGACCGCTCGGCGAACCTCTGACCGAAGAACAACTGCTGTCCGACGCTGCCGTCCGGAAACAACTGCAGACTTTGCTGGCCGAAGCCCTGGCCGGGACGCCGGACTACTGCTTCCCGAACCGGGCCGAAGCGGTGCTGTGCCTGGAATGGGTCAAGCGGTTGGCGCCCGAAGACGCCCATGCGCCTTATTTCCTGGGCAACCTGTACTACAACGCCCGCCAGTACGACCTCGCGCTGGCCAACTGGGAACTGTCGGCCCGGCTCGATCCGTCCTATCCCGTGGTACACCGCAACCTGGCGCTCATTTATTACAACAAGCCGCAGGTTGTCTGCGGGGCCGGAGCGTCCGAAGGCGAAATCCGCGCCCGCCGGCAGGAAGCCCTGCGGCAGATGGAGCAGGCCTATGCGCTGGACGAGTCGGACAGCCGCATGCTCATGGAGTACGACCAGCTCTGCAAGAGCCTGCAATGCGACCATCTGCAGCGTCTCGAACGCCTGCAGGCCCATCCGGAAGTCGTGGCGCAGCGTGACGACCTCATCCTTGAGGAAATCACCCTGCTCAACATGACCGGCGCCTATCGCGAAGCCATGGAGAAACTCGATGCGCACACCTTCCATCCCTGGGAGGGCGGCGAAGGCAAAGTGCCGGCGCAGTACCAGATATCGCGCGTTGAACTGGCCCGTCAGGCCATTGCCGCCCGGCGTTTCGCGGAGGCCGTGGAACTGCTGCGCGAGTGCCTGGAGTATCCGCACCATCTGGGTGAGGG
The DNA here is from genome assembly GCA_017523725.1 of Bacteroidales bacterium. Taxonomy (GTDB): domain Bacteria; phylum Bacteroidota; class Bacteroidia; order Bacteroidales; family UBA4181; genus JAFWVY01. Next base: position 77,746 of record JAFWVY010000038.1, on the reverse strand, counting down.
GAAGCTCTTCGGTGCGCAGGAGAACGACTTCTATTATTACATGGGCTGCGCCTTCGAAGGCCTCGGCGACCTGCAGCAGGCCAAGGCTTGCTGGGAGAAGGCCGTGAACGGCCCGACCGAACCGGCCGCCGCGCTCTATTACAACGACGCCAAGCCCGACAAGATCTTCTACCAGGGTGCCGCCCTCCGGAAACTGCACCGCGACAACGAAGCCAACGGCCGTTTCTACAAGCTGGTGAACTTCGGCGAGCAGCATATTTTCGATGACGTGCACATGGACTACTTTGCCGTGTCACTGCCCGACCTGCAGATATGGGACGGCGACCTGAACATCCGCAACCGGGTGCACTGCAATTACATGCTGGCGCTCGGGCACTACGGCCTCGGCCATGTGGAGCAGGCCCGGAAGTTCCTGGCCGCAGCGGCTGAACTCGATTCCAACCATCAGGGAATCATGGCATTCGAGAAATTCATGGCCCAGGCATGATATGGCACGGCGGTCCGGCGCATCGGCTGCAAAATAATTTTGCAATTCCGTTGAATGTTGCTACTTTTGCCGCCGCAAAGCCAGTAAGGAAAGGTGGGTGAGTGGCTGAAACCACCAGTTTGCTAAACTGACGTACGGGTTTCCGTACCGGGGGTTCGAATCCCCCCCTTTCCGCTGCAAAACCGAAACGGACGCTGCCAGGCAGTCGTCCGTTTTTGTTATATTTGCATATTATACGCATTTGCTGAGAAACTGCTTATGAAACCAAACCAACGTACCGCTCCAGGCAAACGGGCTGCGTCTGCCAAGCATCCTGTGCCGCCCGCCGCTCCGAAACCCCGCGGATTCTGGCGACAATTCCGGACCTTTGCCTTTGGTCGGGAGCAACGCCCCGAAAGGCTTATCCCCATATTGACGGGCGTGCTCGCGTTCATCCTGCTCATCGTCTGCTATCCGCTGCCGAACACCATGTCCGATTCGATGGGCTACGTGGAGTTTGCCGCGCGCAACGCCTTTACCTTTTTCCGTCCGACCGGCTATGCACAGTTCCTGCGTTTCGCCGCCTTTTTCTCGTCGGCCGTCCAGAACGTGATGATCGTGCAGATGCTGTTCTACATCCTCGCGACCGCGTTCATCCTGCTGGTACTGCGCTATTATTTTCCCGTCCGGCGCACCTGGCTCCGGCTGGCGCTCGACCTCGCCATCGCGCTGCATCCAGCCGCCCTGTACATGACCTTCACGCTGATGTCCGACGTGCTGTTCTGCCTGCTGATATACCTGATGCTCACCTTCCTGATCATCTACGCCCACGAGCGGAACCTCGTCTCCTTCCTGGGATTCCTGCTGGCCTTCTGGGCTTTGCTGTACGTCCGCTATTCGGCCATGTTCTTCCCGCTGGCCATTGTGCCGATGCTGCTCTGCCTGCGCGGCCGCGTCAAATGGCTTCTGCTGCTGCCGGTCGCGCTGATTCTGGTGCAGTTCCACCACAATATCAACCGCAATATGGAGGACATTTACGGAAAACGCCAGTTCTCAACGGGTTTCGACGGCTGGCAGCTGCTCAACAATGCCATCCATGCGCTGCCGTACATCGAAACCGATTCCCTCCGGTTCGATGAACTAGAAATGCAGAACCTGCACCTGTTCCTCTCGTTGCGCAAGGAGCAGATTGCCGAGGCGACCCGCGGCGGCACCGAAGCCACCGCCTCGCTCATGTGGCAGAAAGACTATCCGCTCAAGCAGTATCTGGGCTACCGCCAGACACTCAAGATAGACCAGGACAAGTCGTACGGTTACCTGTGGATTGAACTCGCCGGCCTCTACCGGCGCTACGGCACTTACCTCATTCTGCATTATCCGGGCGCATTCATCAAGCACTATCTGTGGCCCAATGTAAAACAGATATTCCTTCCGTCACATTACGACATCATGGGCCCCTACCGCGAGGTCGCCATAGACAATACGTATCTCCCGGCCTGGTTTGGCCTGCCCGGAGACCTCGTCCTGCGGGCCCGGCACGATTTCTTCCCGAAAATCACGCCCGGCCTGACGGTGTACGAATGTCTCACCTGGCTGCTGTGGCTCTACGCTGCCGTGATGCTCCTCCTTAAGAAAAAACAGTTGCAGATACCCGCCGGGACGGCCTGGACGCTCTGGCTGCTCGTCTGTTTCGCCTTCGTCTATTACGCCACCACCACGTTCGCATCGCCTGTCGTGCTGCGCTACTGGCTGCCGATGCACCTGTGCAAGTGGGCCTTCGCAGGCATTGTATGCCATCTGTTCGAACATAAACAAGAAATCCCTCAATCGTAAATACCATGAAACGAGTCTTTCTCCTGGCACTGTGCGCCATCGGCCTGTGCGGTGCCGCCACGGCCCAGATCAAGAGCTGGCAGGGCATCCAGGACCTGAGTGCCAAGGAAATGCAGCAGCACTTCCAGTTGCCGCCCGTGGAATTTGCCAGCCATATCCTGTGGGGCTGGGAAGGCGACATGAACGCCGCCATCATGAAGAACGACCTCGACCTGATGCAGCAGGCCGGCACCCGCGTCGTCAACATCGAACCGGGGTATAATTTCCCTTATGAATACCTGTCGGACGGCTGGTTCAAGATGATCAAGGCGGCCGTCAAGGAAGCGAAAAAACGCAACATGAAAGTCTGGCTCATCGACGACGCCAAGTACCCCAGCGGCTTTGCCGGCGGCCTGTTCTCGCGCGAGCGGCCCGACCTCAAGATGTGGGCGCTGGTCTCGTACGACGACAAACTCGAAGTGCCGGCCGGTACGGTGCTCCGGAACTACGAAGTGCCGGCGGGGGCGGTGAGCGCCGTGGCCGTTTCGTCCGGCCGGCCCAACCGGACCATTGAGATTGCCGACGGCCACATGGATTTCAGCGCCGGCACCAGCGACTGGACCGTCATTTTCGCGGGCTACGCCCACAAGAGCGGCGACACCCGGGCCGTCAACCTCGAGAGCCGGGGCAAGGATACGACCAACTTCCTGCACGACCACCTCAATCCGGCGGCCGTGGACCAGTTCATCCGCTGGACCCACGAGGCGGCCGCAAAGGCCCTGGGCGACGAGCTGGGCCGCACCGTGCTGGGCTTCCGCGGTGACGAACCCGAATACATGTACACGCCGTGGACACCTGCCATGACCGACACCTTCATGCTCTGGAAAGGCTACGATCCGACCCCGTACCTGGCCTCCTTCTTCGCGCCGCAGCGCACCGAGTTCGAGAAACGGGTCAAGGCCGACTACTGGGATGTCTGGTCGCGCATGTTCGCCGACCATTTCTTCAAGCGCCAGGCCGACTGGTGCGAAGCACACGGCATGGCCCATATCACCCACCTCAACAACGAGCACATCATGCCGGTCTGCGTCGATGCCGACGGCGACTTCTTCCGCGTGCTGAACCGCATCCAGATTCCCGGTGTGGACGTCATCAGCAACCATGTCGCGCCCGGTGTGGACAACGACTTCCCGAAACTGGCCTCCTCGGTTTCGCACATGTATGGCAAGCCGCGGGCGTTCAGCGAGACGATGGGCGCCGTGAGCGGCGGTCTGCAGCGCAGTAAATACGTCATCAACCATCAGATAGCCAGAGGAATAAATCATTTTGAATACAACTTCTGGAGTTCCAAGTCGGTTACGGCCGAAAGCCTGGCCGGCCGGCCTGACATGAAACCGCTGGCCGACTACATCAACCGCATGTCGTATCTCTTCTCTGCCGGCGTGCCCGGGGCCCGCGTGCTCATGTACTATCCCATCATGTCGATGTGGCTCGGCAACAATGCCGTGTACTGGCACCTGAGCGACCTCTCGCAGATGCTGCTGCGGCATCAGGTCGATTTCGACTATGCCGACGACGATGCCTTTGCCGAGGCGCTGAAGGTCGGCTCCGGTTACCTGGAGAACCTCAGCGGACAGAAATACAACACCCTTGTCATTCCGTTCATGGACGTGATGTCCGAGACCGCATTCAACCGCATATCGGAGTTCCTGGCTTCCGGCGGCAAGGTGCTCTTCTGGGGCGGCCGTCCGAGTTATCTGGTGGGCAAGACGTTCACCGAACTGAAGCCTTTCCCGGACCTGCCCGGCGCCGTTTATGAGCCGCTGGAGCGCTGGACCCCGGCTGTGGCGGCCGCGATGCCTGAACCCGAACTTGCCATCGAGGCCGTCCGGCCCGAAGGCGGCTACCTGTCGGGGCCGACCGACAGCTATTACAGCATCCTGTCGCCCGATGCCCTGCAGGCGCAGACAGCATCCGCCAGGGCTCCGCGCAGCAACAATAACAACGGCGGTGCGCAGCGCCAACGTTCGTCCACGCTGCAGGCTTGGGTCACCATCGCCTCCATCCGCGACCGGATGGGCCTCAAGGAAGTCGTGCTGCCCACCGACAGCATCCGCTACACCCACCGCGTGCTGAGCGACGGCGACCTCTACTTCGTGTTCAACGAAGGCGTGCGTGAGCAGACTTTCACCGTCGTGTTGGATGCCGTCGGCCGTGTCAGTGCCTGGGACGGCTTTACAGGCACCGTTACGGAGATACCGTTCGAAGTGGTGGACGGCAAGACCCGCGTGGAACTCACCATCGGCGGATACGACAGCAAGGTGCTGACCCTTACGAAATCGAATAAGGAATTCAATGTCAAAGATTTCGGCGCGATAGCCGATGGCGAGACCGTCACGACCTCCGCCCTGCAGAAGGCGGCTGACGCGGCACACCAGAACGGCGGCGGCATCGTTGTGGTGCCGGCCGGACGCTATCTCACCGGCGCCTTGTTCTTCAAGGACGGCGTGGACCTGCGCATCGAGAAAGGCGCCACGCTGGTATCGACGGTCGATTCCGACGACTTCCCGATTATCTCCACGCGTTTCGAAGGGGAGGGACAGCAGTTCCGCTGTGCCCTGCTCAACTTCGACCGCAGCCGCCGCGTGCGGGTGTATGGCGGCGGCGCCATCGAAGGCCGCGGGCAGGAGTGGAGCAACACCCGGAATAAGGACGGCCACTGGGGCCGGCCCCGCATGCTCTGTTTCACGGCGTGCGACGGCGGCAGCATCTCCGATCTCACCATGACCGACCACGCCTCGTGGTGCCTGCATGTGCTCTATACGCACGGCTTCGACATTTCCGACCTGCACATCAGCGTCACGTCCTATGTGCCGAGTTCCGACGGCGTGGACATCGACTCGTCGAGCGACGTCACCGTCCGCAACGTCTTCTTCAAAGTCACTGACGACTGCATCTCCGTCAAGAGCGGCAAGAATGAGGACGGCCGCCGCGTGGGCCTGCCCTCGATAAACATCCTCGTTGAAGACTGCGTCATGCAGGGAGGCGGCGGCGTGGCCATGGGCAGTGAGATCTCGGGCGGCATCCGCAACGTCATCGTGCGCCGCTGCCGCTGCACCGACGTGAACGGCGTGCGCTTCAAATCGCAGCCCTCGCGGGGCGGCACGGTGGAGAACATCACCTTCGAGGATATCACGCTGGAGAATGCGGCCACGTTCATCTCCGCCAACCTCATCTGGCGCATGGTCGAAGACTATGCGCCGTATTCCCCGCGTACGCAGCTCCGGAACATCGTCATCCGGAACATACAGGGTACGGCGCGTACGGCCGGTTCCATCGTGGGCGATCCCGAGCAGCCCATTCCCGCCGGGGCGTTCACGTTCGAGAATTGCCGCATCGAGGCCGAACGCGGTCTGAGCATTGCCAACATCCAGCAGACCTCGTTCCCGGGCTTGGATATTCATGTCGCCTCGGGCGATCCGGTCTATACCGTCAACGTGGCCTACGGCGGCCGCTCCTCCGGTACACCGGTGCAGTAGCCGTACGGCGGGTTCTGCCGCAGAACGGCCATGTCTCCGGAATCCGAAGCCCGCTGCGCTGTAATTCCAAACAGCTTCTTATCTTTGCAGATACAAAAATCAGGCACATGAAAGCATGTTTTATGGGGCTGGGCTACATCGGCCTGCCCACCGCCATCATCGCGGCCGGACACGGCATCCGGGTGTGCGGCGTCGATGTCAACGAACAAATCGTCGAGCGGACCAACCGCGGCGAACTGCATATCGAGGAACCCGGGCTGGAGAGCCTGCTGCGGCGCGTGGTACTCGACGGCAGCCTCAAGGCCACGACCGTTCCGGAAGTGAGCGATGCCTACTTCATCGTCGTGCCGACCCCCTTCAACTCCGACCACAACCCCGACATCTCGTATGTGGAGACCGCCACGCGGACCCTCATTCCGCTGCTCAAGGCCGGCGACCTCTTCGTCATCGAATCCACCTCGCCGGTCGGCACCACCGAGCGCATGAGCCAGCTCATCTATGCCGAACGGCCGGAGCTGAAGGGCCAGCTATACATGGCCTACTGTCCCGAGCGCGTGCTGCCCGGAAGAGTCATCGAGGAACTGGTGAACAACGACCGCGTCATCGGCGGCATGGATGAGGCATCCACAGCCAAGGCCATGGACTTCTACCGCCGCTTCGTGCAGGGAGAACTGCATGCCACCGATGCCCGCACCGCCGAAATGTGCAAACTCACCGAGAACTCGTCGCGCGACGTGCAGATCGCCTTCGCCAACGAACTCTCGATGATCTGCGAGAAGGCCGGCATCGACGTCTGGGAACTCATCGCGCTGGCCAACCGCCACCCCCGGGTGAACATCCTGCAGCCGGGCTGCGGCGTCGGCGGCCACTGCATCGCGGTCGATCCCTACTTCATCATTTCGGAATTCCCCCAGGAGTCGCAGCTCATCGCCAGCGCGCGGCGCATCAACAACTACAAGGCCGTCTGGTGCGCCGAGCGTGTCGAACGGGCCATTCTGCAGTTCTCGGTCAGCCAGGGCCGCCAGCCCGCCGTCGCCATGATGGGTCTGGCCTTCAAGCCGGACATCGACGACCTGCGTTCCTCGCCGGCGAGCTTCATCACCTCCAAGGTCATCCAGTCGTGCAGCGAAGCCCGCATCATGGTGGCCGAACCGCATATCTCAGAACACCAGGTATTCAAGCTCACCGACTACCGCACAGCCTACGACACAGCCGACATCGTCGTCTTCCTCACCGCCCACAGTTGTTTCCGCGACCTGCCGGACCCCGGCGGACGCACCGTGCTCGATTTTTGCGGCCTGACCCGCAAAAAAAACAGGTTCTGACACGCGGTTTTCGCAGAATGTTTATTTTTGCGGCCGTATGAACTGGTTGGTTGATTTAATTACCGATACGGATTCCATGGCGCATATCGCGCTGTTGTACGCGGTGGTCATCACCTTCGGACTGCTGCTCGGAAAAATCAGGATTTTCGGCGTTTCGCTCGGCGTCACCTTTGTACTCTTCTCCGGCATTCTGCTGGGACATTTCGGTTTCACCGGCAATGCGGCCATCATGAACTTCATGCAGGATTTCGGGCTAATTCTGTTCGTCTTCTGCATAGGGCTCCAGGTAGGGCCCTCTTTTTTCGCCTCCCTCCGCAAGGAAGGTGTGGAGCACAACGTGGTGGCGGTCGGCATCGTGCTGCTCAACATCGCCGTCGCCCTCGGTCTCTTTTTCCTGCTGCGCCATACCCGCGCCGCCGTCTCGCTGCCCATGCTCGTGGGTGTGCTTTGCGGGGCTGTGACCAATACGCCGGGCCTCGGTGCCGCGCAGGATGCGTTGACCCAGACATTTGCCGGCGGTGAAACGCCACAGATCGCACTGGGCTATGCCTGTGCCTATCCGCTGGGTGTGCTCGGCATCATTCTCGGCATCATCCTCATCAGATATTTCTTCCGCATCAAGGTCTCGGACGAAAGCCGCCGGTTGCAGGAACTGGCCGAAGCCGATGCGCACCAGAAACCGCACATGATGCACCTGCAGGTCGACAATAAGGCGCTTGACGGCAAGACCCTCCTGCAAATCAAGGAATTCCTCGCCCGCGATTTCGTCATTTCGCGCATCCTCCACGACGGCCATGTCTCCATTCCGAACCGCGATACGGTGTTCCGGGTGGGCGACCAGCTTTTCTGTGTCTGTGCCGATGCCGATGCCGAAGCCATCTCCGCCTTCATCGGACCCGTCATCAAAGTCGACTGGCAGAAACAAGACCGGCCGCTGGTGTCGCGCCGGGTGCTCATTACGCGCCCCGGCGTCAACGGACGTACGCTGGGACAGATGCACTTTTCGTCGATATACGGCGTCAATGTCACCCGAATCTCGCGGGCCGGCATGTATCTCTTTGCCCACAGTCACCTGCGCCTGCAGGTGGGCGACCGCGTCATCGTGGTGGGTCCCGAAGACGCCGTCGACCGTGTGGCGGCCTATCTGGGTGATGCCCAGAAAGAGCTCGACCGTCCCAACATTCTCACCATGTTTGTCGGCATTTTGTTGGGCATCCTGCTGGGCAGCCTTCCCATCGCCTTCCCCGGCATGCCGACGCCGCTCAAGCTCGGCCTGGCCGGCGGCCCGCTCATCGTCGCCCTGCTCATCAGCAAGTTCGGCTATGCGTTGCATCTGGTCACCTATTCCACCACCTCGGCCAACCTGATGATGCGTGAGACAGGCCTGGCCATCTTCCTGGCCAGCGTGGGCATCCGGGCCGGCGCAGATTTGGCCGAAACCCTGATGCACGGCGGCCTGAACTATGTGTGGATAGGCTTCCTGATTACCATCATTCCCATTCTGGTGATGGGCGCCTTCGCCCGGCTGCACTACAAGATGAACTACCTCACCCTGATGGGACTCATCGCCGGCGCCAACACCGACCCGCCGGCCCTGGCCTATGCCAGCCAGACCGCCGGCAACGACGCCCCGGCCATCGGCTATTCCACCGTCTATCCGCTGACCATGTTCCTGCGCATCCTGACTGCCCAGCTGCTGATTCTGTTGTTTGCGTAGGGGGGGATTCTTGTTTTTTATTCCATAGGGGAATGTGGTGCTCCGGAAGAACAGATGATACAGGGGCAAGCGGCACGAGCAAAGTGACGTACACCGACATTTTTTCCATGGCGCGTATCAAAGCGAGGCTCAATGCGGGTCAGAAGATCATCTTGTTCTGCTCCAAATAGGTTCGCTTAATCCATCCCGTATGGATTTCGGCGCTGGCGAGCCCATATTTATCCTTAATATTGGCAATCTGTTTGTCACAGCGCTTCCAATATTTCACGGGAATACTTACGCCACAAAGAACATAGTGCGAAGTGTTGCCCGGAATTTGAGGTGTACCAGATTCAGTAGCAGAAGTAGACCATAAACGATGGTTTATCAATACGTTTTTTCGAACTTCAGGCCATTAGACTAAAAGCGGATAGGAAACGGATCATTGCTTTATGGGATATGGTAAAATCGAAATGGGGCATGCAATTACCAAGCAAACCTACTGAGCTATTCATACAATTTGTGCTAAAACAACTATACGATATATAGGTCTATAAGGCCGATTATACACCTTTTCGCGATTTTCAACAAGGTAGATTATACACCTTTTCAAGGTTTGGGCTTCAGCAGTTGTATTGCATACGGGGACTGGACAGAAAAAGAGAAAAAAACTCTCTGCCCTTGAATCAAGTGGACCATGCTGGATTAACTCTCGCAAACCATAAATTTATTACCTTTGCGCGATTTATGTTCCGTGATTATACATCGGAAAACGCATGCGCGCGTGGCGCGTGCATTGGCGAAGCTATACAAGAAACTCTCTGACAAGCTGCCTGACCATATGCGTCATTGCCTGATAATCACCGCATACCGCGATTTGACCATCTTGAACCGGCTGATTGGACGTACCCCTGCCGACTGGGGTGTTTTCGTCCATCTGGACAGGAAATCGGAGATAAGACCGGAGGCTGTCGCACCGCGTGCGCGGGTTTTCAGTTGGGAACGTATCCAATGGGGTTCCGCCCGTCATCTCCGCTGCATCGTCCGTCTGCTTGATGAAGCCTCGCGCGCCGGTGAATGGGACTATTACCATATCGTTTCGGGAGCCGATTACTTTGCCGTTGCGCCGTCGCGTTTCGACGACCTGCTGGGCACCAGCGGCAAGAACTACATCAGCTGTACCCATCTGCCGTGCAAAGGGTGGGCCTGGGGCGAAGGGCTGGATATTTTCAGATATGCGGAGCTGAGCGAATATGTCGATATCCGCAAGCGTTTCTGGAAAAACCTGAACCGTCTCTTTGTAGCCGGGCAACGCCTGTTGCATCTTGGTAAGAAACTGCCTGGCTATGAATTATATAGAGGTCTGATATACAGCTCGCTGCATAAGACATTCATCCATTGGGCGCTTCGGGATGGATTCGCCGCCGACCTGCTGCACCGGCTGCGGCATGCCGTAGTGCCCGAAGAAGTTTATCTGCAGACCCTGATTATGAATTCCCCGTTCCGGGACACTGTGGTGAACAACAACCTGCGCTATGACGACTGGTCGGTGCCGGTGCCTCCGGGAGATTTGGACATGTCCCATTACCAACGCATCCTTGCTTCCGGCAAGTTGTTCTGCCGCAAGGTAAAAACCGGTTTCTCCGATGCGTTGACGGATGCATTGGATGCCTATATCGATTCTGATGGACAATAAAATTTTTGCGGTCATCGTGACCTATAACGGGAAAAAGTGGTATGACCGGTCCATCGGCCGGCTCGCGACCTTCAATCCCGAAGTGGAAATCATCGTCGTGGACAATGCCTCGACTGACGGCAGTGCCGGTTATATCCGGGAACATTTCCCGTCTGTTTATCTGATGGAGCCCGGCGAAAACCTGGGCTTTGCCCGGGCGAACAACCTGGCAGTGCGTTATGCGCTCGACCATGGCGCCGACTACGTGCTGCTGCTCAATCAGGATGCGTGGGTGGACGAGAACACCATGGCCGGGTTGGTTGCTACATTCGAGGAAAACACCTCGGTGGGCATTGCGGTGCCGATGCAGCTTGACGGATCGGGCACGGCGCTCGACTATTATTTCGCCCAGAACCTTTCCGGACTTTTCGTGTCGGACGCCTACGGTCAAACGCTGCAAACCTATTACGACATCCGGTATGCCCCGGCGGCCGCGTGGATGGTGTCGCGCACCTGCTTCGAAACGGTCGGCGGCTTCGATACCGACCTGTTCAGTCATTACGGCGAAGACGAGAACTATGGCCAGCGCCTGCACTATCATGGCCTTCGCATGGTGGTGAGCACCCGTGCGGCGGTCTGTCACGACCACCGTTCCGTCAAGGACGGCGACAACTACGCCGGCCGCAAGCTGTGGCAGCAGCGTAATCAGACACTGGCCGACAAGATCACTTTGGGCGACATTTCGCGCGACGACATTCATATCGACCAGCTCATCATGGCGGCCCGGGCGCGGAGCATTATGGCTGCGTGCGGCTTCATGTTCGGGCAGAGCAGAGCCTATCGGGAGCGGGTCGCCCTGCTCAAACAGATCAAGGCCTCCCGCATCCGCAGTGCTGCCAAAGGGCCGCATTGGCTTTAACAAGAAAACACACTTCACTATGCAAGACGAACACTGGGATATCGTCATCCAGCCGAAAGACCGGCTGCTTTCGGTGGATTTCAAGGAAATATGGCGCTACCGCGACCTTTTTGCGCTTTTTGTCAAGCGCAACATCGTGGTGCAGTACAAGCAGACCATTCTGGGTCCGCTCTGGTACATCATTCAGCCGGCACTGACCGTGCTGATGTACATGGTGGTTTTCGGCGGTATCGCCGGCATCCCCACCGACGGCGTGCCGCAGCCGTTGTTCTACCTGGCCGGCGTGTGCATGTGGCAGTATTTCTCAGACTGTCTCAATTCCACGGCGAACACGTTTGCCGCCAATGCAGGCATGTTCGGCAAGGTGTATTTTCCGCGCATCGTCACACCGCTTTCGGACGTTACGTCCAATCTGCTGCGTTTTTCAATCCAGTTCCTGCTCTTCGTGGCCGTGTATGTGTACTATGTTGCATCAGGACAGTCCATCGCGCCGAACGCCTATGCGCTGCTGTTCCCGCTGCTGGTACTCATGCTGGCTGGTCTGGCCCTCGGATTCGGCATGATTATCAGTTCCATGACCACCAAGTACCGAGACCTCCGGATTCTGTTCTCGTTTATTGTGCAGCTCTGGATGTACGGAACGCCTATCGTCTATCCGCTTTCGCAGGTGGCCGGACGTAAAGTGGCCGGTATGGATTTACACCTCCTGATGTCACTCAATCCTGTGACACCGGTCATTGAGACCTTTAAGTATGGATGCCTCGATGCTGGCACGTTCATCGGATGGCACTGGCTGGCCTACAGCTTCTTGTTCATGGTAGTGCTGCTGGCTTTCGGCCTCGTGGTATTCAACAAGGTGCAGAAAAGTTTCATGGATACGGTGTAGAATCCGGGGGTATTAAGCATTTACCATTTTATGGAAATTTTCCGAAGTTGAACCTTATTTTATTGATTGATAAATAATTCTTATGCCTACAGCCATAGAATTCGACAACATAGGGAAACAATACCGGCTCGGACTTGTTTCCACGCAGACGCTCAGCCACGACCTGAACCGCTGGTGGGCTGTGAACGTGCGTCACAAGGAGGATCCGTATCTCAAGATTGGCTCGGTGAACGACCGTTCCACCGCAGCCGACAGTGAGTATGTATGGGCGCTGCAGAACATCAGCTTCAAGGTGGAACAGGGCAGCGTGGTCGGCATCATCGGCCGCAACGGTGCCGGCAAGAGTACCTTGCTGAAGTTGCTGTCGAAGGTGACCGGTCCGACCGTCGGCACCATCCGGGCGCGCGGCCGCATCGGCTCGCTGCTTGAGGTCGGTACAGGGTTCCATCCCGAGATGACCGGCCGGGAAAACGTTTATATGAACGGCGCCATCCTCGGTATGACCAAGCCCGAGATTGCCCGCAAACTCGATGAAATTGTCGATTTTTCCGGTTGCGAGTGGTATATCGACACTCCGGTGAAGCGGTATAGCTCGGGCATGAAGGTGCGTCTCGGCTTTGCCGTGGCTGCGCACCTCGACCCCGAAATCCTGGTCGTGGACGAAGTGCTGGCCGTGGGCGATGCGGAATTCCAGAAGAAAGCCATCGGCAAGATGCAGGATGTGAGCAAGGGCGAGGGGCGGACGGTGTTGTTCGTGAGCCACAACATGACCAGTGTCAAGGCACTGTGCCAGCGAGCGGTTATCCTTAAGAACGGCCTGTTGGTCGATGACGGCGATGTCGATACCATCGTGACACACTATCTGCGTGGCGACAACGACGTGGACAACCATAAAGTCTGGGAGACACCGGCCATCGGTAAGGATGGTTTCCATCTGCTGGAAATCGGCATCCGCCGGAAGGGAGCGGATTATACCGACGTGATGCGCATGGACCAGGAAATCGAACTGCTGATGCGCTACCGCCTCGACCGTCCGATGGAAAAGTTTTGGATAACGCTGCATATGAAGAATGAGCAGGGAAACAAGATTTTTTCGTTCAGTGGCGGAAACCGATGCTATGACAAGCGCCACGATGCCGGCGAATACGAGCAGATCTGCTATATACCGGCCAACTTCCTGAACTGGGGTAATTTTGCCATTGATTTCATGGCCTTTGAACAGGTTAACAACATCAAAGTCATAGCTAATGAAAGCGACCTTATTTCCTTTACGGTCAGCAATCGTCAAGTGCCCATTGGCGGTTATATGGGCAGAGAACCGGGCGATGTTAGGACGTGTTTCGAATTCAAAGAGAGGAAACTGCAATGAATACAGACAACATAATCACCGTCACCAGCCCGTTGCTTCCCGACCTCCGGGACTTCAACGCCATGTTGGAACAGATCTGGGCCAGCAAGTGGGTGACCAACAACGGCCAGTTCCACCGGCAACTTGAGAAGGCACTGGCAGAATATCTCGGTGTACCTTTCATCAGCCTGTTCACCAACGGCACCTTGCCCCTTTTGACCGCATTGCAGGCCTTGCGCATTACGGGGGAAGTGATCACCACACCATACAGTTTCGTGGCCACTACCCACAGCATCTGGTGGAACGGCTGCAAGCCCGTGTTTGTGGATATAGAGGAATCCACCTGTGGCATAGATCCCGACAAGATCGAGGCGGCCATCACACCCAAGACGACGGCCATCATGCCGGTGCATTGCTATGGCAAACCCTGCGATACAGCCCGTATCCAAGCCATTGCCGACAAATACGGCCTGAAGGTGATATACGATGCGGCGCATGCTTTCGGCGTAAAGGTCAACGGCGACTCTGTCCTGAATCAGGGCGATATGTCCACTTTGAGTTTTCATGCCACAAAGGTTTACAACACCCTCGAAGGCGGTGCCCTGGTTATGAAAGATGCCGAAACCAAGCAGCGCATCGACTACCTCAAAAACTTCGGGTTTGCAGGAGAGACGGAAGTGGTGGCACCCGGTATCAACAGCAAGATGGATGAAGTCCGGGCCGCCTACGGTCTGCTCAATCTCAGGCTGGTTGATGCTTCCATCGAAGCCCGTCACCAGGTGGCCATCCGTTACCGGGAGGCTCTGCGTGGCATATCCGGTATCCGTTTCTTTGATGACATGCCCGGTGTCCGGCACAATTACAGTTACTTCCCGATTTTCGTCGATGCCAAAGCCTATGGCATGACACGCGACGAACTCTATTTCAAGATGCGGGAACAGGGCGTTTGGGGAAGAAGGTATTTTTATCCGCTCATCAGTACTTTTTCCACATACAGGGGGCTGGATTCGGCGAATCCAGAGAACCTGCCGGTGGCCACCCGTATTGCCGATGAGGTTATCTGTTTGCCGATGCACCACGCCTTGAGCGAAGGGGATGTCCAGAAAATAATAGACTGTATCGTTAAATGAAGAGGAATATCCTTGTTTTCCCATGTGGCTCTGAAATAGGATTGGACATCTATAGTTCAGTCAAGTATTCTACTTATTTCCGCTTAATCGGAGCCAGTTCTATCGATGATCATGGGAAATTCGTATACGAAGAGTATATCTCGGATGTCCCTTATGTAACGGCTTCTGATTTTATCCCAACCATGGCCCGGATTGTAAAGGAGCGTCAGATTGACGCAATCTATCCAACCATGGACTTGGTGATAACCGTTCTGAAAGAGCATGAGACGGAACTCGGCTGCCGTGTTGTTTCTTCATCACTGGAAACAACAAGGATCTGCCTTTCAAAAGAATTGACGTACAAAAAACTGCGAGGTGTCATCAGAGTACCTCTAATCTATTATCCTTCGGACATTCCTCAAAATGCTTTCCCGGTTTTTGCGAAACCCAATATAGGATATGGTGCAAAGGGAACCATGAAACTGAAAACACAGGAGGAAGTTGATGCATTTATTAAGGACAAAGACGATTTATTGATCTTAGAGTATTTGCCTGGAGAAGAATTTACGGTTGATTGTTTTACGGATAAAGACGGACACTTGCTTTATAGTGCAGCGCGTAAACGAACCCGGGTAAAGGACGGCATCAGCGTGAATACCTCTTTTGCAGAAGATCAAGATGAATTTGAGGAAATAGCAAAAAAAATCAATGAGCGGATAGAGTTCAGGGGAGCGTGGTTCTATCAGGTAAAACGTGACAAGGACGGACAATTGTGTTTGTTGGAGATTGCGTCACGCTTGGGTGGATCTTCTTTACTCTCGCGGGCAGTTGGGGTTAATTTTGCCTTATTGTCTCTTTTCGATGCTTTTGATTATAAGATAAGCGTCTCCAAGAACAACTATCATGTGGAACTGGACCGGGCTTTGGATAATAGATACAAGACAAATCTCGAGTTTGATTCTGTATACTGCGATTATGATGATTGCCTGATACTCGACACAAACAAAGTAAATGTGGAGTTGGTGAAATTCCTATACCAGTGTGTAAATCAAGGGAAGAAGCTTTATTTGCTCAGTAAGCATGATGGAGATCTGAAGAAAGAGTTGCATCACTTTCGATTGGAGGCCCTTTTCGATGAGGTGATACATATTGACAGGGAATCTGATAAAGTTGACTATATTCATTCAAGCAAAGCGTTGTTCATTGATGATTCAAACGCGGAGAGGGTTAATGTTAAAACAAAATTGAACATTCCGGTGTTCAGTCCGGAGATGGTTGATGTGTTGATGAAATAACATCTTCGTTTGTCAAGAATTGTCACAAAACTGCGTTCAATGAGTTTTAGAAAGATTGCAAGTTTGACATAACTCTTTGTATATTAATGATTGTATTTAATTTAAAACAATGAGCTTTTATATAAATCCATATATTTCCAGCACACCTCGAGTCTTTCCTAAACAAGGTCGTGCAGGTTATCATCGTTATGATGCAAATGAGAATCCAGAAGGCTTGCCGAAGGAATTTGTGGACTCGGTATTGAAAGAATTAACTCCAGAGTATCTTGCTATGTATCCGGAACCAGAAAGATTCATAGGCAAGTATGCTAATTATATTGGAGTTGATAAAGATAGTGTATATTGCACAAATGGATCCGATCACGGAATTCGCGTTCTACTTGAAATTTTTGGAGAGCCTGGAAAAGAGGTTGTAACAGTATCTCCAACATTTGAGATTTACTGGGTTTGTTGCAGTATGTTGGGGTTGAAACACAAACCAGTACAATATAACGACGATTTTAGCATCAGTATTGACGCCATTCTTGATGCTATTACTGCCGACACTCGTGTTGTTGTGCTTCTTAACCCTAATAGCCCTATTGGAAATCTTTACACTGAACACGAGGTGCAGCGAGTAATTAAAAAGGCAAAACAAAACGGCGCAGTTGTTATTTTGGATGAAGCCTATCATTACTTTTATGATAAGACTTTTCTGCATTATGCGATTGAGAACGAAAATGTCCTATTACTGCGCACATTCAGTAAGCTGATGTCCATAGCAGGTTGCCGTGTAGGTATGGTAGTCGGTCACAAAGACTTGATTCATTGGGTAAAAAATTCAAGACTGGCCTATGAGGTGAACACGGTTGGTTTATTGTTTGCAGAGCGTATTTTGGAGCATCCGAAAATGATTGAGCAACTCATTGAGCAGGAGAAAGAAGGGAAGGCCTATCTAATTAACGAGCTGAGGAAACGAGGTTATTGGTTTATGGATTGTCACGGCAATTACGTGCTGATCAAGCCTAAACATGATGCTCATGAGATTGCCAGACGCCTGTCTGATGAGAAGAAAACGCTTGTCCACACCTATGGCAATATTCTGTTGAAGGATGTGTTGCGTGTAACTATTGGCTCCAAAAAAGCTATGGAATTCTTCTCAAAAGTTTATTTTGATGTAGATAAAGAGTAATTAAAATGGAGTATTTGCGTCAGCTTTCTGTCTCTGACGGGTTGGATGTATATAACCTTCTTCAGCATATAGGTGAGGAAGAAAATGCGTTCAAGAATCCCGTTAAAAAAATGTCCTATGAAGAATTCAAACAATGGCTTGTCCAACAAGAAGCGTGGTCTAGGAATGAGAACTTGCCTGATGGTTGTGTTGGACAAACGTGTTTTTGGCTAATAGTTGATAATATTCCTGTTTGTTTTGGGAAAATTCGTCATGCTTTAACAAGTCAGTCGAGGCTGATAGGAGGAAACATTGGGTATGCTGTTTCTTCTTTATATAGAGGGAAGGGATATGGCACAATTCTCTTGCATAAACTATTGGAAAAGGCAAATGAGATGAAAATAGAAGAAAAGTTTTTAACGGTTGAGAAATATAATTATGCCTCGAAGAGAGTGATAGAAAAAAATGGAGGAAAGATGGTGTCTGAGAATGATTACAGATGGTCCTTTCGTTTCTAAATTCCCGGGTGCTTTCAATTATTATCAACGAATTAACAGAAATGGGCAATAACTCATTGTGATGAAAAAAGTAATAACCTACGGCACATATGATATGTTCCATTATGGTCATCGACGATTGTTGGAACGGGCTAAGGCTTTGGGAGACTATTTGATCGTTGGTGTTACAGCGGACAGTTTTGATTTGAACAGAGGCAAAATCAATGTTCAGCAGTCTTTGATGGAACGTATTGAGGCGGTTCGGGCTACTGGCATTGCCGATGAAATTATTATCGAAGAATATGAAGGCCAGAAGATAGACGACATTAAACGTTATGGCATCGACATATTTACTGTTGGTTCAGATTGGAAAGGCAAGTTTGACTATCTGAACGAATTCTGCAAGGTCGTATACCTAGATAGAACCGAGGGCGTTTCCAGTTCGGAGATACGCGCGGAACAGCATGAGTTGAAGATGGGACTTGTGGGTGATGCGGCGTTTCTTAACAAGTTTTATCGCGAAAGCAAATATGTCAACGGACTAGATGTAGTCGGTATTTGTTCGCAAAACAATTCTTTGTTGTCGAAAGATGTTATAGATGCAATCCCTGTTGTTGACAAACTTGATGACTTGATTGCAAATTGTGATGCACTTTATTTTATAACCAGCCCGGTAATACGTTATGAGAGCGTGAAAAAGGCTTTAAATCTTGGCAAACACGTTTTGTGCGAATCTCCAATATGTGTTTCGGTGGCGGAATGGAAAGAGTTAAAGACAATAGCTCAAAAGAACAATTGTGTTTTGATGGATGCTATCCGAACAGCGTACTCAACGGCATTCTCAAGACTCCTCGTTCTCGTAAAAAGTGGCCGTATAGGCGATGTCGTGTCTGTTGATGCGACTTGTACAAGTTTGAGGAATGTAGAGATAGAGGGAAATGATGACTTAGATAAAGGATGGAACAGTCTCAGTACCTGGGGACCTGCGGCCTTGTTACCAATATTTTATTTATTAGGGACAACATATTGTCAAAAGACTATTTCTTCTCGAATGGAAAGCGCCCATTATGATTCTTTTACAAAGGTTGCCTTTACTTTTCCACATGCAGTGGCTTCTATAAAGGTCGGTCAAGGTGTTAAGAGCGAAGGTGAACTTATTATTTCGGGAACAAAAGGTTATGTTTATGTACCTGCACCTTGGTGGAAGACGGATTACTTTGAGTTAAGATTCGAGAATTCTTCCGACAATAAACGTTATTTTTATCAATTGGATGGAGAAGGTATTCGAAACGAATTGGTTGTGTTTCTCAAGTCGGTTCTGTTGAGAAGAAATACTCAATGTATTGATGACGAGATCTCACAGGCGATAGTCAAGGTCATGGATGATTTCTACAATTCAAAAGATTTGATAAGGATTTGAAACAAGTGTATTCACTGGAAGATATTCGTAGGGTACAGCTGCGATTGCTTGAGATGGCAGTTGCAATTCGTGATGTTCTTGAGAATCATGATGTGCCCCACATGATTACCTATGGGACTCTTTTGGGGGCGGTTAGACACAAAGGCTTTATCCCATGGGACGATGATTTTGACTTTTATATCATAAGTGAAGAATATGATGATGTTATTGAATATTTGCGTAAGGAATTGCCGGCAAATATTTTCATAGAGGATGGCAAGAGCGAACCATTATACTTTCATGGTTGGGCTCATGCCAAAGATATTGGAACAGAGGCTGACTGTGAGTTGTTCCCACAAGACAACCTTTATGCACATCATGGCGTTTGTGTAGATTTGTATCGTGCATTTAGTATAAAGAAAAGTTTCGATAAAGTGAATAGACTGAAGGCTCATTTAGAATATCTGCAACGAAAATTCACGAAGGGATTCCTTACGCAAGAGGAATATGAGAAGAGAAAGAATCCTTTGGAAATTGAGTTGGAGCAAGAAAATAGAAAAGCCTTGTCTGTTAATACGCTTGAGGACGATGACATGATAGGTTTCATCTCTGTTTTTGATGATTCCATGTTGGCAGAAGATATTTTTCCGTTGTGTAAGTATGACTTCGAAGATACATACTTCTGGGGGCCTAAAAATGCAGACATACTTCTGAAACGTTGCTATGGTGATTATATGCAATTACCACCAGCGGAGAAAAGGATGCCGCATTATTCAAAGGTTATTTTTAAATAATTATGAATATAAGAAAAATTCAGGCTCGGATATTGGAATTGGCAATTGCAGTCCGTGATATCTTGGAAACAAATGACATTCCATACATTATGACCTATGGGACTCTTTTGGGTGCAGTTAGACACAAAGGGTTTATCCCCTGGGACGATGATTTTGATTTTTTTATCTTTGATGAAAGGTATGATGCGGCAATAGCATTGCTTAAAAAGCATTTGCCGAATGATATGATGATAGAGGACAAGGAGACTGAACCTAATTTTTTTCACGGATGGGCTCGTCTTAAGGATAAAAAGACCATTGTCAACTATGCCCTTTCCAACGATAACTATCTTTATCTGAATAAAGGATTGGGCGTTGATTTGTTCAGGCCCAAAAAGATGAAAGAGTTCGAGGAACAAAAATACAGAATATTAGAGCATCTGGCTTATTTGAGAAGAAAGATAGATTTGGGCATCAGGAGCGAATCTGAGTTGTCGGACAGGATAGAAGGACTTAAGTTATTACTTAAGAAAGAGGAGGATTCTATCGCAAAAAAAAGCTATCTGCAACGGTTTCAAGCTCCGGATGTTTACACTTTCTCAAGTATTGTTCCTTCAAGGTATTACTTGAACGATTTGTTCCCTTTAAAAAAGTATGAATTCGAAGGAACATATTTTTATGGCCCGAATAACCCGGGTCCTTTTTTGACTTGTTGCTATGGTGACTTTATGAAATTGCCTCCGGTAGAACAGCGCAGAGTGCATAGCCATGATGTGATTTTTCTTGATGAGTAATTTAGCTATGAAAGATACTGGTTATATGCTCAGCATCCGCTGCATGACATACAATCATGCCAGGTATATCACAGATGCCATGAATGGTTTTTGCATGCAGCAGACAAACTTCCCTTTCGTTGCCCTTATAGTTGATGATGCCAGCACAGATGGTGAGCAAGATGTGATAAAGGATTATTTGGACAATCATTTTGATATGACATCGGCACATGAGAGGGAGACAGAAGACGCCTTTTTAATAGAAGCGGATCATAAGGAGAATAAATCATGTCATTTCGTAGTTGTCCTTTTGAATAAGAATCTATATCACATTAAAAGAAAAAAGTTGTCGTTGATAGCCAAGTGGGAGGATAATGTAAAGTATAGGGCTGGATGCGAAGGTGATGACTATTGGACTGATCCACTAAAACTGCAGAAACAGGTGGATTTTCTGGAGCAACATGAAGAGTGCAGTTTGTGTTGCCATCGATATAAGATTTACAGTGAAGCGGATGGACAATGGCTTCCGGATTATGTGGCAGATATGTTTGAACAGCATCCCGATGTCTTTTTTTTCACATCGGCAGACAACTTCGACCATTGGATAACAAAAACCATGACATTGCTTTATCGACGCTCCACTCTTACAGGTGTTGATTTTAGTAAGTATAAATATCCATGTGATGTTCACCATTGTTACCATATTTTGCAGTCTGGCACAGGGTATTGTATGCCGGATGTAATGGCCGTATACAGGAAACATCAGGGTGGTGTTTTCTCGCCGTTGTCTGTTATAGACAGGAACCGTAGAAATCTGCTGGTTTGTACTGATTTGTCTACATTCAACACTGAAGATATGATGTTGCGCGAACACACCATAGGGTTGTATGACAAATATCTGAAACGCTATGTCAGACCGCGTCTATACTGGCATGAGAAAGATAAGTCGATAGGAAAGGATATCAGGATGCTTTTCAATAATTATTATCGCCTGGCAGGATGGAAGTCCGCATTCCTTGCCATGGGGCGTTGTGTGAAGTCTTATATCAGTGGATTCTGGCGTCATGAGTAGATTGACGATAATGTAAGTTGTATCTACGTTGAGTAGCTGATTCTTGTATGGATAAGAGGTCGAAAAGAAATGATACCATTTCAATTCTGAAAGGCATAGGTATAATCCTTGTCGTAGTAGGCCATTCGGGCTGCCCCGCTTTTTTTAATCATTGGATTTTTTCTTTCCACATGCCGCTTTTCTTCATTGCAAGTGGTTATCTTTTCAAGCCGGATTATTTCATGCGCCCAGGGGACTTCTTCTTGAGACGCGTCAAGAGTTTATACTGGCCTTTTGTCAAGTGGAGTATCGTGTTTTTGTTGCTTCACAATGTTTTCTATGATTGGGGAGTTTTGAACGATACTTATGGAACGCCTCAGGGATATTGCGCGACCAGATTCTCTGCTATGGATATATTGGGGAAGAGTGTAGATGTAGTTACAAAAATGACGTCATACGATTATTTTATTTGTGGTGCATTTTGGTTTTTCCGGGTGTTATTTGTCGGGGGTATACTTTTTTGCATAGGAAACTGGGTATTGAAAGAAAAACTGAAGATTTCCGCGAGCGTATGGATAATCACGATTTTATTCTGTTTGCTGGGGTGCCTCAAGATAATATGGGGTAAGGATATCCCCAACTGGCCCCAAGGCGGGTACAGAGAAATGATGGCGGTATTCTTTATGGGAATGGGATATTTGAGCAAAAATTATCTTGTGCGTTTAAATAAATGGAAGATTGCCATTGGTTGTTTCTTGTTGTTATGTGTATCGGCGATATATTTTCCGACCCATATGGGATATCGGAATCAAACAGTGCAAAAGTGGGCGGTTCTCTGTATTACTGGTTGCACCGGCTTTATATTCACTTACTGGATTAGCTGTTTTCTCGATAATAATGCAAAGTCATTAAAAAGGTTTCTTGTCTTTTTGGGAGACAATTCCATTTACGTCATTATTTTCCATATTTTGTTTTTCAAACCGGCTTCATATCTCAAAACTGTTATGTGGGACTTGGATTGGAAAATGATTGGTTGTCATCCTGTTATTTACGGACATAATGAATGGTTTTGGCTGGTATATACGGCAGTCTCATTGCTTTTGTGTGTTGGTATTATCAAAGCGCGTAATGTTTTGATGACGCATTTGATGAGAGTATAGCTTTTTTAGATAGGAATCGCAATCATTTACCTTGGGGCAACAGAATTCGGATGTCCATTTTTGATTTGTTAATCAATAAAGATATTTAAATGGAGCAAACGCCTCTTTTTTCGGTTTTAATCGCCAATTACAACAATGGCTGCTATTTGCAAGAAGCCATTGACAGTGTTTTGGCGCAGGATTATAAGAATTGGGAAATCGTCATAGTTGATGATAAGTCAACAGACTCTTCATCCGAGATATATGACAGATATAAGGACGATGATCGCTTTCATGTGTATTATAACGAGTTAAACTTTGGCGCTGGTTATACTAAGCATAAGTGTGCTGAGATGGCAAAAGGTGAGATATGTGGATTTGTTGATCCGGATGACAAACTTGCTGTGTCAGATGCGCTAAGCACTATGGTCAATACGCATCTGCAAAATCCGGATGTGTCAATGGTGTATTCTGGATATTATCAAACAGACGAGAACCTTGCAGTAAAAAAAGAGGTGCATGGTACTGTCGTCGCGCAAGGAACTTCATCTTTAGAATCATGCACTTGGCCCTTTAAGCACTTTGTGTCGTTCAAGAAAGCGGCGTACGATAGAACGGTGGGTGTAGATACGTTGATGAAACGGGCGGTGGATTACGATATGTATTATAAATTGGAGGAGGTAGGCAAAATCATGCATATTGACAGGCTATTATATACATATAGAAAAAATCCACATTCTATTTCATTAAACGAAGGGGAGTATAAGTCGCGGGTATGGCATTCATATGCTTGTGTGGAGGCAATGAAAAGACGTGGATTGACAGATGAACGATTGATGCTTTTCCCCATTGAAGATACATTGAAAAGAGCATACGAGAAATGTCTTAAATGTGGGAAACAGACGAGAACTTATAAGGTGGGCAATGCCGTTTTGAGTCCCGTCAAGTGGATCAGACGTTGGCTTTAGATGGTCAAATTACATTTGAGGTTATATTGATGCACCATGATTACGAGGAATTCATGCGTTTCCATCATTGTTCCAGTGTATAATGCCGAACCGTTTCTGTCTCCGGGCATTGACAGTATCCTGGCCCAAAGTTTCACTGACTTTGAGTTGCTGCTCATTGATGACGGCAGTACGGATGGCAGTGGCGCGATTTGTGAAGCCTATGCCGCGAAGGACAGTCGTGTGCGGGTGTTCCACAAGAAAAACGGCGGTGTGAGTTCTGCCAGGAATCTGGGACTGGACGAGGCGACCGGCGAATTTGTTTTCTTCGCCGATGCGGACGATCTGATTCCTCCTGCGGCATTGTCGGCGTTGATGGCGTGCATGGACGATGCGACAGATATGACGCTGGGCGGTTTCAGCAAATTTGGGGATGGCGACCGTGAGGAACAAGAAGAAACCATTGGTCAGTCGATGGTTTTGAATCAAAATGACTGTCTGGATCTCTTTCTGCCACGTCCGGAAGATTTTGAGGGAAAAGAATGGCAACGTTATATGGTGAACCGCCTTTACCGCCTTTCTGCCATCCGGCATCATCAGCTGCGTTTTCGGACAGATATTTTCTATAAGGAGGACGGACTGTTCCTGGTTCAGTACATTTGCCGCTGTGTCCGGCGGGCGGTCATGATTCCGGACATCGTGTACCGGTACCGGCAGGTTTCAGAAAGTGCGATGGGACGGCTGAATACGGCCTACAACCGCCGACTGATGACAAATCTGGACGCTCACGTTGCCATCTGCAGGGAATTGAAACATCACCGGGTAGGACAGGATTTACTGGAGCGGGAATACAACCATTTATTCCATACCTATCGCTGGATGAAGAGCATCATGTGTAAAAGTTCGGCCTATACGTTGGCCAACCGGTGCCGGATGTACGGAAAGATTCTGAAAGCGTGCGGACCACATGCTTTTTTCGTGCATGTGTTTGCGCCTGGAAGAGTCCGGTTGCATGCCGGCACGTCAGCGGCGTAGTATAACGGAGAAAACAATGAACATGCAGGATGAAATCCGGGACGGCTACCCCGTTTCGGCCGAGATGAAAAAGGTGTGGGCCATTCAGCTGGACATGGCGCGACATCTGCTGGACGTATGCCAGAGGCATGGCCTGAAGGTCTGGGCTGACGGCGGCACCTTGCTGGGGGCGGCCCGGCATCATGGATACATCCCGTGGGACGACGACATTGACGTGCTGATGTTCCGCGAAGACTACGACCGTTTGATTGCCTTGGCCGATACGGAGTTCAAGGACCCGTATTTTCTTCAATGCGCCTATACCGATAAGCATTATTTCCGGGCTCATGCCCAAATCCGCTATAAGGGAACAACGGCCATTCTGAAGGAAGACGTGTCCCAGTTATTCGACCAAAGCATTTTTCTGGACATTTTCGTGTACGATGCTGTGCCGGACGATGAGGACGAAGTCTGGCGACGGAAACTGCGGAAAACAGACCGGATTATGTGGCATCTGCACATGGCCGAATATGATCCGTGGCGCCTCCGGGATATCCGGAATCCGCGCAGTTTCCTGATCCGTACGGTGCACAAGCTGTACCATGCCGTTGGCATCGGCCGTCTGAAATATCGCCGGTGCGAGAACCTGTTCCGGGCCTACCGCCAGCAGGATTGCCAGCGGGTGTCATGCCCGTTTTTCCGCAGGCATGATTACCCCTTGGTTGCCAAACAGAAATCGTGGTACCGCGAGGTGGTGTATCTGCCTTTCGAGGACCTGATGCTGCCTGCGCCGGTGGATTACGACAAGGCTTTGAGTCAACAATATGGCGACGATTATATGACGCCGCATCGCTCTCCGGCACTGCACAGTGGCTTTGCGGTGCTCGATGCGGAGCGTCCTTATACCGATTATCTTCCTGCGTTGCGCGCTGCAGGAATACCAGAATAGCTTTCCCACAAAAAAGATATGAACATAGCACTGATCATAGCCGGAGGAACCGGCAACAGGATGGGGCAGGATATCCCCAAGCAGTTCCTGAACATTCATGACAAACCCATCCTGATTTATACGCTGGAAGGTTTCCAGAAGCATGCCGACATCGATGCCATCGAGGTGGTTTGCCTTGAGGGGTGGCACGAAGTGCTATGGGCCTATGCCCGGCAGTTCGGTATCGACAAGCTGAAATGGGTCGTTTCCGGCGGTCAGAGCGGTCAGGAATCCATCCGGAACGGGGTATTCAATTTGGAAGGGAAATGCTCTGACGACGATATCGTGATTATCCATGACGGTATCCGGCCGCTGGTTGAACCGGCCGTCCTGACGGATGTCATTGCGAAATGCCGCCAGTATGGCAATGCTGTTACGTCCATGCCGTATAACGAGCAGATTTTCATCGTGGACGATGAGATTTCCACGACGAAATACATCCCGCGTGAAACCTTGCGCCGGGTCGCCACCCCGCAGGCATACAGATTCGGGAAACTCGACTGGGCCTACAAAAAGGCTTTCGCCGAGGGAATAGGTATTCATGGATCTTCGTACACCAACACCATGATGGTAGAGTTGGGTGAGCGGCTCTATTTTGCCTCCGGTTCAGACAAGAACATAAAGCTTACGACAAAGGACGACCTGGAGCTGTTCAAGGCGTATCTGGCCATGGACCGCAAGGACGATTATCTGAAATAAGATGGACCTTTTGAATCATTCCCTATATAGGACGGATCTGGTCCGGATCAATACCGCGGACCATCTTCCATGGGAGAAACTCAAGAACGCATCGGTTCTGCTTTCGGGCGCGACCGGCATGATTGGCAGCTGTCTGGTGGATGCCATCATGTACCGCAACGTGGAGATGTCCTGGAACTGTTCGGTTTATGCCCTCGGACGCAATGAGAAGCGTGCGGCGACTCGTTTCGCACGTTGGCTGGACCATCCCTGTTTTCATTTCATTGCCGCCGATGTGAACAATCCGGTCAATCCGGACTTGCCGGTGGACTATGTCCTGCATCTGGCCAGTCATACACACCCTGTCGCTTATGCCACCGATCCGATCGGGACGATTACGACCAATATCGTCGGGACCCGGAATATGCTGGACCTGGCTGTGCGTTGCAAGGCCAGGCGTTTCGTGTTTGCTTCTTCCAACGAAATCTATGGCGAGAACAGAGGAGACCGGGAGTTTTTCGATGAAACAAGCATGGGTTACATCGACAGCAACACCCTGCGTGCCGGGTATCCGGAAAGCAAGCGGTGCGGGGAGGCTTTGTGCCAGGCGTATAAAAAGCAGGAGGGCTTGGATGTCGTCGTTGCACGCCTCACCCGGTCGTTCGGCCCCACGCTGCTTCCCACCGATACAAAGGCGCTTTCACAGTTCCTGCGCAATGCCCTCGACAAGAAGGATATCGTGCTTAAAAGTGCCGGCAATCAGTATTATTCCTATACGTATGCGGCCGATGCGGTGACCGGAATCTTGACAGTTATGTTACTGGGTGAGAACGGTGAGGCGTACAATATTGCCGATGTATCGTACGACATACGCCTTAAAGACCTGGCGCAGATGATTGCCGGGATTGCCGGGACAAAAGTCGTATTCGAAATGCCCTCCGAAACGGAATCGCAGGGGTTCAGCAAAGCCACCAAGGCAAGACTTGACGGGGCTAAATTGCGGACGTTGGGCTGGCAGGTGTCAGGGACGCTTGAGGATGATCTGAAGAAGACACTGGACATATTGAAGGATGTCGCCGGGAAATAGCGATAGCATTTTTCCATTTTATGATTTCCATTTTATGGAAAAATTGTAAATTTGTGAGATTGTGATTCTTGAGTTTAAACTGACATGGCAAAATTAGACAACCCCTTTGTGACAACAGGTTATGTCGGCGGCGAGTATTTTTGTGACCGTGAGAAGGAAACAGAGGATATCATTCGTCTGATTGCCAACGGGAACAATCTTGCTCTGGTTTCGCCACGGCGCTACGGCAAGACCGATTTGCTGAGGCATTGTTTTGCCCAGCCTGAAATTTCGAGTCGTTACCACACGTTTATCATTGACATCTATTCCACCAAGTCTTTTTCCGAAATGGTGAATAAAATGGGGAGTGTGATTCTTGAAACACTGAAACCCAAAGGAAAAAAAGCGTGGGAAAAATTCTTGTTTTTTTTGACATCTGTGCGCTCGGGAGTGAGTTTCGATATGAACGGCCAGCCATCATGGACCATGAGTCTGGGCGACATCAAATCGCCGGTGGCGACATTGGATGAGATTTTTACCTATCTGCAACATGCTGACAAGCCATGTATTGTTGTCATTGATGAATTTCAACAGATTACAAAATATGCAGACGAGGGCGTCGAAGCAGCGTTGCGAACCCATGTTCAGTATTGCTCCAACGCCAAATTTGTTTTTGCCGGGTCCCGCCAACATCTGATGGGTACGATGTTCACTTCTCCCGCAAGGCCTTTCTATCAGAGCGTTACCTTGTATGCACTAAAACGACTGGCTTTGGATAAGTATACTCCTTTTTGTCAACGTCTTTTTCATGAAGGACACAAGGAGATCGACACTGATGCCGTCGATTATGTTTACAGTTTGTTCGATGGTGTGACGTATTACCTCCAGCGCGTGATGAACGAACTGTATTCATTGACCCGACCAGAAGCGTGTTGTCATAAGGCTCAAGTTGACAGGGCTGTACAGAATATTATTGATTTGTCCTCGCCGATATACGAGGATCTGCTGTATCAATTGCCAGAAAAACAAAGCCTGATTCTGACAGCTATCGGAAGAGAAGGGAAGGCTACCAATCTTACTTCGGGGGCTTTTGTCAGAAAGTATGGATTAGGAAGCCCCAGTTCGGTCAAGGCTGCAGTCCCTGCGTTGCTGGACAAGGGGTTGCTTACCATGGAAAACGGCGTGTATCAAGTCTACGACAAGTTCTTCAAAATCTGGCTGTCGCAAAGTTGATAAACTGGCGTTGCATGAAATCGGAACAAGAACCATGCAAATAACCGCTGTCATCGTCACTTTCAACCGCCTGGAGAAACTCCGGAAAGCATTAGCTTGTTACGACCGGCAGACCGTACCGTTCCACCATGTCATCGTGGTGGACAACCACAGCTCGGACGGGACGGCGGATTTCCTGAAAGAGTGGGCATCAGCGCCATCGGCCTTTGGTCGGCAGGTGGTCACCACCGAAGAAAATCTGGGCGGTTCGGGCGGATTCTACCGTGGGCAGGTGAAGGCCATGGAATTCAATCCGGACTGGGTGTTCCTGGCCGACGATGATGCCTATCCCGATGACGACCTCGTGGCGCAATTCCTGGCCTTTGCCGCTGAGCATAATGTGACGGCCATGTCGGCAGTCTGCGGCATGGTGTACTATCCGTCCGGCGACATCGAATGCCAGCACCGAAGCCGGTACATTATCGAACGGCATCGGCTGCTCCGGCGGATTTTTTCCGAAGAGGCCGATTATCAGCAACCGATGTTCCGGATAGATTTCCTGTCGTATGTCGGGTCTTTTCTCAACGGAAAGGCTTTACGGAAGGTGGGACTGGTCGATCCGGGGTTCTTTATATATCACGACGATACGGAACACAGCCTGCGGCTTGCGAAGTACGGACCGCTGTGGTGCGTGCCGGCCATCCGGATCGCACACGACAACCAGGCGACCCGGCCGCAGCAGCCTTCGCCGGTATTGGTCTCGTGGGATGAGTATTACTTCACGCGCAACGAACACGTCATGCTGCGGAAGCATTTTCCGCTGGTGGCGCTGAACCGGCTGCGCATTGCCCTGCTGCACCGGCTGAAGGGCGTGGACAATCCTGCCCGGAACAAGGTGCGCTGGCAGGCAGTCAAGGACGCCTGGATCGGCCGGATGGGCAAGCATCCGGTGTACAGACCGGGGTGGCAGGTGATGCAACCGGCATCGCAAAGTCAGGCAAAAGACAGATAAATTATGACAAATTCTTCTGCCCCGGCTCCGACCGTTAAAAACGACATGATTTCCATGGCGCGGGCGGTCTGCATTGTTCTCATGGTGCTGGGGCATACAGGTTACTCGAAATATGGCATACAGTTCACGCACTTGTTCAATATGCCGCTTTTCTTTATTACGGCGGGTTTCTGTTTCAAAGAAAAATACCTGACCGATGCAATGCCCTTTGTGAGGCGGCGTTTTAAGGGACTCTATGTGCCGTTTGTCAAGTGGGGGCTTGTTTTCCTGCTGGCGCATAATCTGTTCTTTAGACTGAATCTGTATAATGCAAAGTACAGTTACGAAGGCAACGCGCATTTGTATGACATACCCGAGATGTTGGACCACTTCTGGCGATTGCTGATTCAGATGAATTTCGGGGAGACCCTGCTCGGTGCGTATTGGTTTTTCCCGGTTCTGCTTTTCGGTTCGTTGGTGGCCTATGTACTGATACGTTTTCTGAAAAAGCCCTGGTTGGCGGCCGGATTCGCGCTGATACTTGCGGGCACGGCCTCTCATTTCGGCTGGCATTTGCCGTTCGGCAGCATCGACAAGAGATGCTTCCTGGGAGCATGTCTTTTTGTCTGCGGGTATGGGTATCGATTGAGCGGACTTCAGCTTGAGCGACGTTGGATGGTCGTGGCGACGGGCATGGCTATTACGGCAGTGATCAGTGTCCTTTTCCCGGTTGATATGCAGTCGTTCTCGTGCAGTACTTTGTTGCAGTATGTGCTGGCTGCAGGCTGTGGCGCGTTGGCTGTATTCGCGTTGGGCCGGTGGTTGGCATCGTATCGCTGTCCGGCGATGTTGCAACATGCTATGCGTCTTGTAGGCAAGCATACGATGCCGATAGTAACCTTTCATTTTCTGTGCTTTAAACTGGTGAATTATTGCATTATCCAAACGGCTGGCCTGTCGTTGGACCGTCTGGCGGAATATCCGATTATCTCTGCTTATTCCAAAGCGGGTTGGTGGCCGGTCTATCTGCTGGTCGGCCTTGCTCTTCCCATATTAGGGGCATCCCTTGTGGAGGCCGTCCGTACGAAAGGACGGAATCTTCTTGTAAAGGATTCTGTTACACGCTGATATTATGCCAAAGAACGATGCCATATCTGCCCTTAAAGCCCTCGGTATTCTCCTGATGGTGTGGTGGCATGCCAAGTACTTTGCTTATGGCGGAATCTTCATCACGATGTTCCACCTGTGTGCAGGCTATTGTATGAAAGATGGTTATCTGACCGATGCGTGGACCTTTGTTAAAAAACGAATCAAGGGGCTCTATTTGCCATATATCGGATGGGGCGTTGTGTTCCTGCTGTGCCACAATTTATTCTTTCGACTGAATATCTATCATCCTGATTACAGCCAATGGGCGGATGCCCGTCTCTATTCCGTGCAGGAAACAGCAGAGCGTCTCGTACAATTAATCGGTATGAATAACAAAGAGTTGTTGCTCGGCCCCTACTGGTTCCTTCGTACGCTCTTTTTTGGTTCGCTACTGGGCTATGTGTTGTTGCGGTTGATTCGTCGGCCGTGGGCGGCCTGTGCGGCTGCGCTGTTGCTTGCGGTATTGGCTTCACATTTCGGTTGGGGCTGGCGTAACTGGACTTGGGGGCTGGGTAAGGCAGACTGTCTTGCTGCATTGTTTTTCCTTTGCGGTTACTGGTACCGGAAATCGGGTTGGCATGTCGAGAATTCCGCATGGGTAATAATTATCGGCATGGCAGGAGCGGCGGTCGGCGTTCGATTTTGTTCCAACGATATGTTTACGGTTTCGGCGCGACAGATGATTCCGTTTGTCGTGACGGCATGTCTTGGGACCTTTGTGGTGTTTGCCACTGCCGTTGTCTTGATGCGCGGGAGAATGGTCCCGGAATGGGTGAAGCGTACGCTGCGCTTCTTCGGTGACCATACCCTTGCAGTGTTGACATTTCACCTTTTATGCTTTAAATTGGTGAGTCTCTGCATTATTTCTACGGCCGGACTTCCCATGGAAAGACTGGCAGAGTTTCCAGTCATGACGACCTATGCTCAATCGGGTTGGTGGGTGCTGTACTTGTTGGTTGGTGCCGGCTTGCCAGCGCTTTTCGTCCGACTGATGCAGGTTGCCAGGGCGGCTTGGAAAAGACCGACAGGTGCCTGATACGCAGTTGACTGTGCAAGTATCAATGACTTCGACCATTTCATACCCTATGTCGCCACGGACCTCGGCGGTTATCTCAGCTTTACGGTTCCCGTTGATTCTGTTGGTCATTTGGGTGCATGCCACAGTGTGGACCCATATACCGGTTGCAGATCCTCTGCAGGAAAGGGTGTTCCATTTCGTGACGGACTTGTTCTCCTTTAATCTGGGCAGGGTTGCCGTCTGTGTTTTCTTTGTCCTGTCTGGTTATCTGTTTTTCTGGTCGGCTGATCCCGACCAAGTTGGTCTGCAGTGGTTTTTAAAACAGTGGAAAAAACGGGTGCGTACACTATTGGTACCGTACCTGATCTGGAACTTGATCATGATTGCGGCTGTGGCTGGCAAGAGTCTTTTGTTGTATAAGACCGGCTTAAAAGATGACGGAGGGTTGGCTGTCCTTCAGAGCAGCACGGTATGGGACTGGCTATGGTTCCGACCGGTTAATCTGCCACTATGGTATGTGCGGGATCTGATGTGTCTGACATTATGTACGCCGTTGCTGTATTTCATTTTTCGTCATCTGAAATGGCTTTCGTGTATTCTGCTGGTAGTATCTTTTTTCCTGCCTTTCTATTTCGCGGTGCCTGGCTTCCGTGTGGAATCGGTGTATTTCTGTACTGCCGGTGCGTGGCTGGGCATGTTCAAGAAAGATCTGCTGACCCTCTGCCGACAGATAACATGGCCGTCTTACATTCTGTCAGCGATTACGTTGTTTGTGGCTACCTGCTATACATCGTCTCCGTATCATGATATTTTGCTTAAATATTTCCTGATATGCTTTGTGCCGGCAGCCGTAAATCTGACGGATACCATGTTGTCGTGCAACAGGGTGAATAATCTGCTGATGCGTTTGTCTCGCTATGTGTTTTTTATTTACGCGGTGCATGTGATACATATCCTGGGATGGACTAAGGCTGGGATGATACGTTTGTTGGGGCATTCCCTGTTTGCGGATTATGCAGCGTTTTTCCTGACACCGTTTGTGGTATGTGCGTTGTGCATTCTTTTGTACCGGTTGCTTGAACGGATTGTTCCGAGATTTCTTGCAATTTCGGTGGGAAACAGAACCATCAACCGCGATAAACAATCTTTTTCCCATGAACACGACGCGAAATAACCTGGCGTCTCTTCGGGGACTGTTCGCCATCATGATTTTCCTGCACCATTTCCTGCCGGACCGGGGAATTGCGCTGGGTATCGATATGGGCAATATCGTGGTGCTCTTCTTCTTTGTGTTGTCGGGCTATGCACTGACCATGAGCTACAGAGACCGGGTGCAACGTCCGGATTTCTCTTATGGGAAATTCCTGGTCCGGCGTGGTTCAAAGATTTATCCGATACAATGGCTGACCTTGGCGCTGGCGCTGGTTTTCGGTGCGAAGGTCTGGGCGGCGGTGCCGTTCCACTTTACACTGACGCAGTCGTATGTGCCGCGATGGGAAATCAACTGGACGCTCAATACGGCATCCTGGTTTTTGTCATCGCTCACGTTCTCGTATATCATTTTTGTGCCGCTTTTACGTATGTTTCTCAGATACGGCCGGAAGATGTATGTGTTGTATTTGATGGCAGTCGTAGCCTGGGCGGTCTTTTCGGTCGTACTGCCGGCTTCCATCGGCCGCCGCTGGCTCTGCTACATTAATCCGTTTGCCCGGGCGCTTGATTTTACGTTGGGCATGATTATCGCCTTGCAGTCGGAGAATCTGAAGCGTTGGGCGGATCGTCTGAACGGCCCGGTGGTCACGGTGCTCGAATTGGCGGCGCTCGCGCTGGTGGCGCTGAGTCTGGTTTACACGCCCTGGTTCCCGGGACGTTTCATCCCTAAGCAGTACTGGTATCCTGTCATCGGTTTCATGATCTGTCTTTTCGCTTCGGAATGCCGGGGGCTTGTTTCTTCGTTGCTGAATTCCAAGCCGTTGATTTTTCTCGGCAGTCTGTCGCTGGGCATTTATATGTTTCAGGCACTCTGTATTTCGTTGTCGCATGAGATAGCCGCTTGGCCAAATTTTCCCGCTTTGCTATTCATCTTCGTTATTTTGCTGCTATTGAGTTGGCTTTACGAAACGTATCTGGCGCCGAGGGCTTCCCGGTGGTTCACGGCATGCGGTGACCGTCTTCTGGGGAGGTGAGATGGAATCGGCCATGAAACACGCCTGGCTCATCATGGCGCACAACGAGTTCGAAGTACTCCGGCTTCTGCTGGAGGCTTTGGATGATGACTGCAACGACATTTACGTCCACCTGGACCGGAAGGTGAAGGAGATGCCTGAACTTTCCACTGTGCGGAGCCGGCTGACGGTGTTGCATGCCGTGGATGTGCGTTGGGGTACGGTATCGCAGTTGCGGGCGGAATTCCTGCTATTTGAAACTGCCCGTCAATCGGGAGACTATGCGTATTATCACTTGATATCCGGTACGCATTTGCCCCTCAAACCGGTGCGTGAAATCGAAGATTTCTTTGAACGGGCCGACGGCTGCAGCCTGCTGACGGGACTGCGCAAGGACGAATCCTATCAGGAAACTCTGAAAATGCACCGCATTCACTTTTTCCTGAAACATTATGCCGATGCCCGGCCGTTCATCAGACGCCTGTCGCAGTACGCCTGGCGGGCTTGTATCGCGTTGCAGAAGGCCTTGCATATCACTGTTCATAAGGAGGATGCGTTTTATAAGGCCAGCCAGTGGCTGAGTCTGACCGATGATGCGGTGCGCTATCTGGTCGCCAGTAAAAAACGTATTCTCCGGAAATACCGATTTTCGTTCTGCGGAGATGAATTCTTCGTTCCCTCCGAATTGTTGGCTTCGCCTTTGAAAGAAAAAGTAAGGAACTGCGAGATTCTGCTGAAGCAGGAAATGGGCCGCGCGCATCCGGGCATCTATGCGCTGTCGGAGTGGGACTCCTTGAAGGATTCCGATTACCTGTTCGCCCGGAAATTCACTTCGGCCGATTGGCAGTGAAACGCTATATCTTGGTTGTCTCATGGCATCCAAATCTTTAAAGAAAGTCATCCGTGGTCTGGTACCGGACCGGCTTTGGTCGGGCCTGCGGCGGCGGCGCATCCTCCGTCGTCATGCCCAGGTGGTGCAGCTCTGCGAACAACTGATCGAAGCCTATGATGCGCATCCGGAACCGTTCGACGCGGTGCCGAAACAGCCGTTGACGGATGGACGCACTATCTGGCAGTACTGGGCGCAGGGATGGGATCAGGTACCCGCTGTGGTGGCGGAGTGCATGGCATCGGTGGACCGGTATGCGGGCGACTACCGTGTCGTACGGCTCTGCGATGCCAACCTGGAGATGTATATCGATTTGCCAGACGGCATCCGTGCCATGCGGTCCCGGATGACGACGGCGCATTTTTCCGATTTGCTCCGGCTGATGCTGCTGAAGACTTACGGCGGTCTCTGGCTGGATGCCACGGTGATGATGTCCGGTCCGGTGCCGCCGGAAATGGCAACGGCCGATTTCTTTGTATATCGCCGCGATCCGGCAGAACCGAACCAGAAGTTCTGGGAACACACGTATGCCTATTATTTCGACTGGCATCCCGATTTCAAAGTCAGGATGCTGAACAGTATCATGGCGGCCCGGCGCGGGACACCCATGATCAGTTATCTGTGCAATCTGATGTTTTTCTGGTGGAATCACCATGACGGTCTGCCGGATTATTTCTTTTTCCAGATTCTGTTCGAGGTGCTGGTGAACGGCCGGATGCGCGACCTGCAGCCGCCCGTCGTCAGCGACTGCCTGCCGCACTGTCTGCAGCAGGTGACGGAGCGGCCGGATGCCTTGCCGCTGACGCGTGAGGAGATTCTCGCGCGCACCCCGTTCCATAAACTCACGTACAAGTATGAATAAACCTTACGACTATCTGGTGGTGGGCAGCGGCCTGGCCGGTGCGACCTTCGCCTTCCGTGCCCGGCAGGCCGGGAAGCGGGTACTTGTGGTCGAGAAACGGCCGCATGTCGGCGGCAACGTCTATTGCGAGCAGCGCGAAGGCATCTGGGTACACCGCTACGGTGCCCACATTTTCCATACTTCCGACCGACAACTGTGGCAGTTCGTGAACGGCATCGTGCCGTTCAACCGCTATACCAATTGTCCGGTGGCGAACTACAAAGGACGGCTTTTCAACCTGCCGTTTAACATGAATACGTTCCACCAGATGTGGGGCGTGACCACGCCGGAGGAGGCGCGTCAGCACTTGGAAGCACAGCGGCAGGAAGCCGTGGCGGCGCTGCATGCCGCCGGTGCCACAGAACCCCGGAACCTCGAGGAGCAGGCGTTGCTGCTGGTGGGCCGCGACCTCTACGAGGCGCTGGTCAAGGGCTATACCGAGAAACAGTGGGGGAGACCCGCCGCCGAACTGCCCGCGTCGATTATCCGGCGGTTGCCGGTGCGGTTTGTCTATGACAACAATTATTTCGACGATGCCTTCCAGGGCATTCCCGAAGGCGGCTACAATGCCTTAATAGATGGGCTGTTGCAGGGTATCGAAGTGCGGACGGGCGTGGATTATCTCAGCGACCGGGCAGAACTGGATGCGCTGGCCGCGTGCACGGTCTATACCGGCAGCATCGATGCTTTTTACGGTTACCGCTTCGGCCGTCTGCACTACCGCACGGTCCGGTTCGAGACCGAGGTGCTGGACATGCCGAATTACCAGGGCAATGCCGTGGTCAATTACACCGCGCGTGACGTGCCGTACACCCGGGTCATTGAACACAAGCATTTCGCCCTGTTCGGCCGCCAGGTGTACGAGGTGCCGCGGACGGTGGTTTCACGCGAATTTGCCGTGGAATGGCAGCCCGGTATGGAACCGTACTATCCGGTCAACGACGCCCGCAATTCAGAACTTTACACCCGATACAAGGCACTGGCCGACCGCGAGACGCACGTCATCTTCGCCGGCCGGCTGGCCGAATACAAATACTATGATATGGCGCCCGTGATGCTGCGGGCCATGGAAATTCCGCTCTGATGCCAGATATTTCGGTTATCGTGCCCGTGTACAATGCCGCCGGCGACCTGCCGCGCTGCGTGGACAGCGTGCTGCGTCAGGCGGAGGTGTCGCTGGAACTGCTGCTCGTGGATGACGGCAGCACGGACGGCTCGGGCGCCCTGTGTGACCAATACGCGGCTGCCGACTCCCGGGTGAGGGTGCTGCACCAGGCCAACGGCGGGGTGTCTTCGGCACGCAATGCCGGTCTGCGTGCAGCGTCCGGCAGTTTGGTGATGTTTGTGGACAGCGACGATTACATGCTGCCGGGCATGTGCAAGCTGATGACGGACCGTATGACCTCTGTCGGCGCTGACCTGGTGATTTGCGGCACGACGGAGCCCAACGGCGGCCTGTGGGCACCCGAACGGGATGCCAGCTACGTTTCGCGGACCGATTTCGACTGCGACTTTGGATACTGGCTCCAAACGGAACTGCTCGGGCCGCCCTGGAACAAACTTTACCGGCGAAGCCTGATTAACCAAGGATTCCCGGAGGACGTGTCGTTTGGCGAGGACCTGATATTCAACCTGGCTTATCTGTCCGGCGCGCAGCGCATCGAGATTGTCAAGGCGGCGCCGTTCTTCCATGAGAAGGCCCGGGGTATGTCGCTGGTAAACCGCTACGACGGGAAAAAACTGACCGACATCGAAGCCATGCAGCGTGCGTTAGGGGCCTACTGTGCCCAGGCCGGCATCGAGGTGCCGGCCGGAAAGTATCTGCGCGATCTGCTGGTGTACGCCAAGGGCTTGCTGAAGTCATCGCAACTTTCGGCGGCGGAGAAACGGCGGGCGGTCAGGACTTGGCGTGCGTCAGATCCCCGGTTGCGCAGCCTTCCGCTGGCTGATCTTGGTTTGACATTGAAAGACAAAATATTTCTCTGGTTGCTTTTACATTTCTGACCCATGAAGGAGAGACAGTCCAATATGGAATTGCTGCGCATCCTGGCCATGCTGATGATCCTGGTGCTGCACATCAACATCGGGGCGACAGGCCGGCCGTCGGTTGAGCAGTGTGCTATGGAGCCTTTGAACACGTGGATGCGCTATTTCTTCCAGTGTCTGGCCGAACCGGCTGTCAATATTTTTGTATTGATTTCCGGCTGGTTCGGTATCCGGTTCCGGGTCAGCCGGCTGGCCGGTCTGTTTTTCCAGTGCATCTTTTTTGCTTTGCTGATATGGTTGGCTGCCTGCATCTTCGGGTTCGGCGAGCCGATGGCCATCAAGAATCTGGCCTCGCTCGGACTCTTCACTATGAACATCTGGTTCGTCAAGAGCTATATCATCCTGTATATCCTTTCACCGCTGCTGAATGCGTTTATCGACCGGGCCGGAAAGGGGCAGCTCGCCTTGGCGACCTCGCTCTTCATGGGTTTTGCCCTGGTGTACGGCTGGACGGATGCGGCGCCTGAGTTCGTCCGGGGAAATTCGGCGCTCTCTTTTGTCGGACTTTATCTTGTGGCCCGCTATATCCGGCTGTATATGTCGGCGTGGGTGGAGCGCCTGTCCGCATGGATTTGTTTGGCGGTCTTCCTGTTGGCAACCACCGCCAACAGCCTGCTGTCGTATGTTGTAACAGCATACAGTGTGAGTGACGAGGTGGATAATTTGTTGCATGTCTACCTAAACCCATTCAATCTGGTGGCGGCCGTGGCCATGTTGCTCTGTTTTTCCAAACTGAAATTCCAGAGCCGGTTTATCAACGGCGTGGCGGTGTCATGCCTGGCGGTATTCCTCTTTCATAAGAATTCGATACTGGGACCTTTTTACGGCAGTGCCGGCTGGTACCTGTTCACGCATTTCAGCGGACCGGTGTACGTATTGCTCTGTCTGGCTTTTATCGTGCTGGTCTTTGCTGCGTCGGTCCTGATTGACCGGGTGCGCATAGCCTGCTGGAAGCCGCTCGAAAAATGGTTCATCCAACTCGGCCGACGGCTGCCGGATCTGACAAACCTCGAAACGCGCTGACATGCCAAGCTATTCCGTGGCCATCCGGACCTTGGGCACCGCCTGTGCTTTCTATCAGCGGACGCTCGACAGCATCGTGCGGCAGACGCTGCAGCCCGAGGCCATCGTGGTGTACATTGCCGAGGGCTATGCCTTGCCGCGCGAAACGGTCGGACGCGAGAAATACGTGTATGTCCGGAAGGGCATGGCGGCACAGCGGGCGCTTTCGTACAGCGAGATAGACAGCGAGTACATCCTGTTCCTGGACGATGACGTGGAGATGCCGCCCGACGGGGTGGCCACGCTGTTCCAGGAGTTGGAAACATACGGCGGTGATGTCATTGCGCCGGCCACGTTCCATAACCACGATGCTACGTTCCGGCAGAAGCTCATCCGGACGCTGACGGGGCGCGAGGTCTGCCGGCCCTGGGGACACCGCTGGGCGTTCAAGGTGCTGCCGACGGCCGGATTCTCGTACAACAACCGGCCACGGCGGCCGGTGTACCGCTCAGAGACCAATGCCGGGCCGTGTTTCCTGTGCCGGAAACGCGATTTTCTGGCCATCCGCTACGAGGATGAACTATGGCTTGACGAGGTGCCGTACTGCATCCCCGATGACATGGTGATGTTCTACAAGATGCATCTCCACGGACTCAGGATGCTCACCTCGTTTGACAGCGGCATCGTACATGCCGATGCCGGCTCCACGTTGCGGCAGAGCGACGAGCGGGAGGCACGCCTCATCTATTCGGAATACCGCAACAAATTGATATTCTGGTATAAATTTATCTATAAGCCGGTCCGTAACCCGTTCTCGCGGTTCTGGGCGGTGCTGGCCATCGCCTATGCCTACGGCCTGCAGGCGTTGAAATATGCCCTGCGGGGTGGCGACCGTTACGATGCTTTCCGGCGGGGTGTCCGCGAAGGGTGGCAGTATGTGGCGCGTCTCCGGCAGACGGCGAATGCATGACAGAACCATGACGAAGACTTCGGTGCTTTTTATCATGCCGGGGATGTCCGGCGGCGGGGCTGAGAAACTGCTCATCGATACGCTGCGCCGGTTCGACCACGACCGTTACGACGTCACCCTGCTGCTTGAGTATTACGGCGGGGAACTGTTGCACGATGTGCCCGGCCAGGTGCAGGTCCGGTATTGTTTCCGCCGGAACGGAACGGCCCGGCAGCGGCTGCACCGCCTGCTCATGCGGCTGCATCTGTGGTGGCCCTATGTTATGCGTTGTCGTTCCCGGTGGATACGCCGGCGGGCCGGCGGACCCTACGATGCCATCGTCTCTTTCATGGAGGGCGCGCCCGTCCAGTTGCATGCGATGCTGTTCGACCGGGCCGCGAAACACCTGTCGTGGGTTCATATCGACCTGCTTCGCAAACACTGGTCTAAACAATATTTTGCCAGCGATGCAGACGAGGCGTGCGCCTACAGCCATATGGACCGTGTGGTCTTTGTCTCCGGTACGGCGGAACAGACCTTCCGGCAGCTTTTCCCGCAGGTGGATGTACCGATGAGCGTGCTGAACAATCTTGTGGATTGTGTCGAAATCAACCGGCTGGCTGCTTCC
Organism: Bacteroidales bacterium; assembly: GCA_017523725.1. Taxonomy (GTDB): domain Bacteria; phylum Bacteroidota; class Bacteroidia; order Bacteroidales; family UBA4181; genus JAFWVY01. The sequence goes on along the minus strand of JAFWVY010000038.1, from coordinate 37,251 downwards.
GGAAGACCGGGGAAGACCAGATTCACCATCTGCATGGCGGGCCGGCTGAACCCTCAGAAACGTTATGACCGTGCACTCGAGGTGGCGGCCTTGCTGAAGCAGGACGGCCGTGACTTCGTCCTCCGTATCTTGGGCGATGGCAGTGAGGAACAGCGGCTCCGGGCGCTGGCGCAGCAGCTCGGCGTGACCGATTGTATCGAGTTCATGGGTTTTGTACGGCCGCCCTATCCCTATATGGCAGATGCCGATATATTTCTGAATACTTCCGAAGCCGAAGGCTACCCGCTGACGCTCTGCGAGGCGCTCTGTCTCGGTCTGCCGGTAGTGGCCACCGATATTTCCGGGGCGCGTGATATCTTGGGCGACAGTGAGTTCGGCATCGTGGTGCCGGAGGATGTGCCGGCTATCGCAGACGCACTACGACAGTTGATGGACCATGCCGAGATGCGGACACACTATGCCGCACAGGCGCGGCGGCGCAGCGAAATGTTTGCGGTGAAACCGTTTATGGAAACCTTATACAGTTGGCTGTCATGACCTCCAGATACCCATCGGAAGGACCATGGGTGTCCATTGTGATTCCGGTCTTCCAGGTGGAGGATTACATCGATACGTGCCTGGCGTCTGTCGCGGCCCAGACGTATCGGCGCTTTGAGGTGATTGTGGTGGACGACTGCGGTACCGACCGCAGCGTGGAAAAGGCGCAGGCGTTCATCGATGCCCATCCGGAACTGACGGTCCGGCTGCTGCACCATACGCACAACCGCGGTCTTTCGGCTGCCCGGAACACGGGCATGGCCGAAGCCCGGGGAGATTACGTGTATTTCCTGGACAGCGACGACAGCCTGCCGCCTGAAGCCCTGGACCGTTTGACGGCACCGCTCCGTGGGCAGGACTTCGACTTTGTCATCGGCGATTATGAGACGGTGGAAGGGGCCTCGATGCTCCGGATGCCGGCCGGTCCTTCCACGGATGTGCTGCCGATGTATGCGGCCGGCGCATGGTATGTGATGGCCTGGAACAAGTTGTGCAACCTCCGTTTCCTGAAAGAGAACAACCTCTTTTTCTTTGAGGGCCTGAACCACGAGGATGCGATCTGGTCGTTCCAGCTGGCCTGCAAGGCCCGCAGCATGTATGTGGTCGGCGAAACGACCTACCGCTACACGGTACGTGGCGCCTCCATCATGACCGGCATGTCCGTCCGGAAAGATGCCGAATTATACGTGCGGGTGTTCGACGAGATACGCCGTTTCATCGTGGACGAAGGCCGGACGGAAGGACGCAGTGAATATGCCGTGTTCGAGGGTAAGCGTTGCGGTGTGATGTACTCACTGCTCTGGCGCGGCGATACAGAACTTTTCAAAGAACTCTATCCGCAGTTCCGCCGGCAGTGCTATCTCAAACCCTTCCGGGCATTCCGGCTGGGTGTCATCGGTTTCGGCGGCCTGCTGCGCGATCTGCACTATGCATTGCCGGTGCGTTGGGGCGCCTGTTACAAACAAATCTTTTTCCTTGTGGTGTATCGGTTGCTCGGCCGCCCGCTGCGGGGTGTTATCTGGAAATAAGTCATTATGGCGCTTCTCTCGATTATCGCACCGGTGTATAATGTCGGACCGTATCTGCGCCGTTGCCTGGACAGTGTGCTGGCTCAGTCTTTCACCGATTACGAGCTGGTGCTTGTGGACGACGGATCGACGGACGATTCGCCGGACATTTGCGAGGCTTATGCGCGGCAGGATGAACGGATCCGGGTGATTCACCAGGAGAATCAGGGTCAGTCCGGGGCGCGTAATACGGGACTGGCGGCCATCCGCGATACTGGCAGCACGTTTGTGTCGTTCATCGACACCGACGATTATCTGGCACCGGACATGTATGCAACGCTTATCGCTTCGATGGACGGACAGACGGACATGGTGGTTTCGGATTTCACGATGGTGCGTGCCGACGGGATGCATCCCTATCGCACATTTCAGGTGGCGGACGATCCGCTCGACACGCTGTCGGCCATGTTCCGGGACGGCTATGGCGGCAATGTCTGGAATAAGCTGCTCCGGACATCGGTTGTGTTTTATAATAATTTGTCCTTCACGGATATATCCTCTATGGAGGATGCCGAGTTCATGGCCCGATATATTTGTTTTGCCCGCCGCATTGTCAAGGTGGACCGGCCGCTGTATTTCTACAACATGCAGAATATGGCGTCGCTGACGGTGCTCGACTACCGTACCGACAAATATGTGAACGACATTCTGAAGGGATGGAATCTGATCCGGGATTTCCTGGCCGGACGGCATCTGGACGACCGTTTCAACCCTGAGATGAACTGGCGCGTACAATTGCTGAAATCCGACCTGGTGCTGCAGCCGGAGAAGTATCCGCTTTATGATACTATCTGGCCGGAAGGCAACCGCTATCTGAGGTCGAATCCCTTTCTGCACTGGAAAATGAGAATTGCGATGTGGTTGCTGAACCACCATGTCACCTGGCCGGTCCGGGTGTATGCCTCATGGGTGCGCCGTCAGGCCGGCAAGACTGAGAAATAAATGCCCGCCCTCCGACATGCCTATCTGATTATGGCGCACGCTGATTTTGCGTTGCTCCAGACGCTCGTGTCGGCGCTGGACGATGCCGACCACGACATCTATGTCCACATCGACCGCAAGGTGAAACAGTGGCCGGAACTCCATGCCGGTCATGCCGCATTGGAGGTTTTTCAGGAAGTGGATGTCCGCTGGGGCGACCTGTCGGTCGTTGAAGCGGAGTATGCGCTTTTCGGGCGTGCGTTGCAGCACGGCGGCTATGCGTATTATCACCTGCTGTCTGGTTCGGACCTGCCCATCAAGCCGGTGCACCAGATCAAACAGTTCTTTGCCGACCACGCCGGTACCGACTTCGTTGATGTCTATCCTTGCCCTGCGAAGGAACTCGACCGGCACTTCCGTCGGTACCACCTTTTTCCAGACCGTTTCAGAGCAGGGGGACTGACGAATCTGGCGGTGCGTGCGGTGCGGGCCGTTTTCTTGCGTCTGCAGATGCTCACCGGCTGGCGCCGCAACCGCGACATAGAATTCCGGAAGGGCTCACAGTGGCTGAGTCTGACGGAGCCGACGCTCCGCGAGGTCATGGAGGCGCACGACTGGGTGCGGCAGGTCTTCCACCATACGTTCTGCCCCGATGAGGTGTTCGTGCAGACCATCTGCAGCCGTTCGCCGCGGGCGTGCCGCATCATTTCAGATGACAGCTGGGGCACAGGACACTTCCGTTACATCGACTGGAGCGGCCACCACGTGCATACGCTCACCCAGGCGGATGCCGGACGCCTGCGTGATTCGGACGCCCTGTTCGCCCGCAAGTTTTCGTCCGACAGCCCTGAAATCATCGAAACCGTGTTGCAATGGCTTCAAGCGTAAGTGTCATCACGCCGATGTATAACGTGGCTCTGCTGCTCGCGGGCTGCGTGCGGAGTCTGTTTGCACAGACGCTGTCGGGTTTCGAGGTGGTGTTCGTGGACGACTGCAGCACCGACGGTACGCCGGACCGGCTGCAGGCTCTTTTGGCCGAATTGCAGCCCGACCGGCCCGACATCACGGTGAAGACGGCGCGGCACGACCACAACAGGGGCGTGGCGGCGGCCCGCAATACGGCCATGGAGCTGGCGGAGGGCGACTTTGTGTATTCGGTCGATGCCGACGACACCATCGTACCGGATGCCTTGGAGACATTGTACCGCACGGCCCTCGACCGCGAGGCCGACATTGTGGTATGCGAGTGGGACATGGTGTTCGGCCGCAACGCGCGACGGATGCACCAGCCCGACGTGGCGACCGGGGAGGAACTGTTCGTCAAGGTGGCCCGCGGCGTGCTGCGTTGGAACCTGTGGCTGTTCCTGGTCCGGCGGACCCTGTACACGCAGCACGACATCCGTTTTATCGAAGGCCGGAACATGGGGGAGGACCTGATGGCACTGCTCTGCATGGCGTTGCACGCCGGGAGGGTGGCGGTGGTGCACCGGCCGCTGTACCGCTATGTGCAGACCAACACCTCGGCGCTGACCAAACATTTCATGGCCTGCCGTGAAGAGGTGACGGCCAATGTCGAAGCGGCCGACGCATACCTACGCAGGCATGGTCCGGAGCATCTGTACCCGCTCGTGTACCAGCTGCAACTCACGGTCAAACTGCCGCTGCTGATTTCGCCGCACCGCGCCGACTACGAGGCCTGGCGGGCCTGGTTTCCCGAGGCGAATATGCACATCGGCGAGAATCCCGACATCTCCCGCCGTACGCAGATGCTGCAGCGCTGGGCGGTGAAACGGCGGTATAATCTGTTACGGCTGTATTACTACGCTGTGATTAAATTTGTTTATGGCGTTCTTTTCAGATAATTTTGCGGCCGCCTGACGCAGGTCCGGTCGTTGCGGTTCAAATCCAGAGGGATGAAAAAGACATTCCAGATTATTCTCACGTTGCTGCTGACAGACTTCTGTCTGTTTCCGGTGGCGTTGAATGCTTTGCCGACGGTTAACTTCAAAACCATTCTGGCGGGAGTCGGCTTGTTGACGGCCTTTATGGACATGCTGGTCCGACGGAGGGCCATCATCAGCCGGACCTTGTTTGACATCAGCCTCTATGCAGGTCTGCTGTCGTTCATAGCCTATATCTCGACGGTTTATAACGGCACGAACGACAATACGTTGGTGACGTACGTCGCATCAGCATGGGTCTGGTTTTTTGCGGCCTATACTGTGATACGCTATATGCGGCATACGCACGGCGAGGCGTCGCTGACGCTGATCGGCCGCTATTTGGTGGCGGTCTGTGTGATGCAGTGCATCCTGGCTGTAATGATCGACCGTATCCCGTCTTTCGCTGCAGCAGTCAACCGCATCTTTTATATAGAATCGGCCAGTCGTCTGATGATGGCACATCGCCTCTATGGCATCGGGGCGGAGCTGGACATTGCCGGCATCCGTTTCTCGTGTGTGCTGGTCATCCTGATGCATCTCCTGCTGAAAGATGAGGCTGCGCATACAAACCGTCTGACACTTTGGTATTGGCTTGGATTTCTGATTATTACAGTAGTCGGGTGCATGATTGCCAGAACCACCATCGTGGGCACCGGACTTGGACTGGCTTATTATGCTATAGAAACGATGCGGCGCAGCGGCCGGCATGGCCTGGCTTATTCGATGGTCAAGGGCATGGTGGTGTTCATGTTCATACTTGCCATTGCCGTGGTGGTCAGTGTAGTTCTATATTCCACCGACACTTCGTTCCGGGAGCATCTGGAATTCGGGTTCGAAGGTTTCTTCAATTATTTCGAGTCAGGATCGTTCGAGACCGGTTCCACCAATACGTTGCAGACCATGTATGTGTTTCCGGAGAACACAAAGACTTGGATTATTGGTGACGGCCTCTTTTTTGATAATGGTCATACCTATATGTGGACGGATGTCGGCTATATACGTTTCATTTTCTACTTCGGTCTTATTGGCCTGACATCGTTCATATTGCTGTATGTCTATATGATGCGCCGTGGCCGGCGTTTCTTCCCTGAAGATAAAACACTGTTTTTCCTGCTTTTCCTGGTCAACATGATTGTCTGGCTCAAGGTGGCCACCGATACGTTCGTGGTCTTTATGTTTCTTCTGAATGCGGGCATCCAGAAGGAAGGAGAGGCCGTGGTGTAGCTATGATTTTCAGTTCGATAGAGTTTCTCTTTTTTCTGCCGGTCGTGTTCGCCGTCTATTGGCTGCTGCGCCGGCATCTGAGATGGCAGAACTTGTTTGTCGTCGTGGCCAGCTACTTCTTTTACGGCTGGTGGGACTGGCGGTTCCTGTTCCTGATTGCATTCACCTCGGCCTGCAGTTTCGGAGCGGGACTCTGGATCGACCGGAATCTGTCGGCCGGCCGGACGCGGCAGGCGCACTGGATTTCGGCGGCGAATGTCGTGCTGAACCTTGGGGTGCTCTTCGTCTTCAAGTACTACAACTTCTTCGCGCAGAGTCTGTCGGATGCCTTTACCTTTCTGGGTCATCCGCTGGACTTGCGGCCGCTCAGCATTGTGCTGCCGGTGGGCATCAGTTTCTATACGTTCCAGGCTATTGGTTATTCCATCGATGTGTTCAAAGGCAAGATGCCGGCCGTACGTGATGTGGTGGCGTTCTTTGCCTATGTGAGTTTTTTTCCGCAGCTCGTGGCCGGTCCTATCGAACGGGCCTCGAACCTGATTCCGCAGTTCGGCCGGCAGCGGACGCTCACGTCGGACGACGCCCTGGAGGGTCTCCGGCAGATGCTGTGGGGTTTTTTCAAGAAAATGGTCGTGGCCGACACCTGTGCGGTGCCTGTGGTGCATGTATTCAGTGACCCGGGCCTCTATTCGGGCAGCACGGTGCTGCTGGCGGTGCTGCTGTTCCATTTCCAGATATACGGCGATTTCTCGGGCTACTCCGACATCGCCATCGGGACGGCCCGCCTCTTCGGCATCCGCCTGATGCGGAACTTCGACGTGCCGTATTTCAGCCGGAACATCGCCGAGTACTGGCGCCGCTGGCACATCTCTCTTTCGAACTGGTTCCGCGACTATGTCTATTTCCCGCTCGGCGGCAGCCGGCTGGGTAATGCGAAGACTGTCCGCAACATGCTGGCGCTCTTCCTGCTCAGCGGCCTTTGGCACGGTGCGGCCTGGACGTATGTCATCTGGGGCGGCCTTCATGCCGTGTTCACACTGGCAAGCCGTTTTACGGGTCACGGCGGCAAATATGCCGAGGTCGTGGCGGCCGGACGGCTGTTGCCCTCCTGGCGGGAGGTGGGGCAAATGCTTGGCATGACGCTGCTGTTGCAGATCGGCTGGGTCTTTTTCCGGAATGCCACGCTGCACGATGCCTTGCATTATTTCAGCTGCATGGCCGTGCCTTCCATTTTGACGGTGCCCCGTTTTCTGGGTATTGCCAATGTCAATGCCATTTTTGCACTCGCTTTCATCCTGATTATGATGGTCACGGAGTGGCTGCACCGCGAACGGGCGCACGGGCTGGATTTCCCGTCTGCCGTGCCGGGATGGGTGCAAGGATTATTCTGCGCTTTTCTCCTGGCCCTCATCTACTGGTTCGGCGTGGACGATGCGGCCTTTATCTATTTTCAGTTCTAAGTCATGCGTAAATTCGGGAAGGTAATAGCGGTAATCGGGGCGGCTGCGCTGCTGGTGCTGTTGCTCAACTTGCTGACCCCGCTAGCCTACCATGGACTGCCCAACGATTATGTGCGGACACGCCTGATACTCGGGGCTTTGCAGCGCGAACGGCCGGAACTGGTCGTGCTGGGCAACAGCCGCGGCATGAGCGGATTCGATGCCCATACGCTGGAGGATTCGCTCGGTCTGTCGGCACTGAACTGCTGTTCGGTGTCGCAGAGCCTGGCTGAGAGTATGCTGTATTACGACCGGTTACCGGCATCCGTCAAGGTGGTGCTGCAATGCATCGACGAAAAGGAATTTACGCGCGATGCCGTATGGCTCAGCGAGGCAGCTTCCGTGGCTTTCCCGATGAACGGTTACCGGCCGGATTCATTGCCGCGGGCGTTGCTGGGACCCTCCAATCTGAAACGGCTGACCGAAAGTCGGCTGCGCCGTAACTTCCGGGCTCGGAGCGCATTTAAGACGGGACTTTCCAAATGGCTGATCAAGCATCTGGACGACGATGCGCCAAGCGATGGCTTGTACGATATGAAATATCCATATATCTATCCATCGGACCATTCCAAGACCTATGACCGCGATCTGCAGTTGCAGCGGGAGTTCCTGCCGACAGAGAGTACGGTTTTCGAATTGCCTGCCTCGCTCCGGAACTACTGCGCGACGCTCGACCGATATCTGGCGCAGCGCGGTGTGAAGCTGGTTTTCGTGCTGATGCCGAACTGCCCGGCGTTGGGTTGGCCGCGGGAGGCCTACGCGTTGTACCGCCGGGCGGTGACGGCCACGCTTGGCAACTGCCGGTGGATCGATGCCCTCGAGGCACTGCCCGATGAGGGATTCTATGACCCGCTGCATCCCAACCGCATCGGTGGCGCCCTGCTGACCCCTTTTGTGGCCGCGCAGCTCCGCGCCCTCCTCTCTTCTGATTGATGAAAATCGTCTATCTCATCCATTCGCTCTGCAACCCCGGCGGCATGGAACGCGTGCTGCTGCACAAGGTGCGCTGGCTGTCGGCATGTGGAGGATACGAACTGCTGATTGTGACGACCGATGCCCATGGACGTCCGCCGTTCTATGTGTTCCCAGAAACTGTCCGCATGGTCGATCTGGACATCAACTACAGCGACGACAACGACCGCCCGGCACTCGCCAAGATTGCAAGTTATTTCCGCAAGCGCCGGCTGCACCACCGCCGGCTGGCCGAACTGCTTGGCCGCGAACGGGCCGACATCGTCGTTTCGCTGTTTCCTTCTGAATCGTCGTTCTTGCCGGACCTCCGCGACGGCAGCAAGAAGATTCTGGAACTGCACTTCGGACGCTATTTCCGGCTGCAGTATGGCCGGACCGGTATCCTGGGACTGGCCGACCGCTTCCGGACCTGGCAGGACCGCCGGCTCGCGCAGCGTTTCGACCGTTTTGTGGTGCTTACCCGTGAAGATCGGTGCGACTGGGGCGATATGCCCAATATCTGCGTGATTCCGAATGCCGCCGAGGCGCTTTCGGATACACCGGCCGATGTTTCAGTGCACCGGGTGATTGCGGTCGGGCGGCTCGACTACCAGAAAAGTTTCGACCGGCTGATTGCGGTCTGGGCGGCCGTTACGCGGGATCCGGCCTGGCCGGGAGGAGACTGGCGGCTCGACATTTTCGGCCAGGGGCCGTGGCGCGACCGGTTGCAGCATCAGATAGACACAGCCGGGATATCCGGATCGGTGGCGCTGCATGCGCCGGTGACCGATATCGGACGCGAATACGTGCGCAGCGCCATGCTGGTGATGACTTCGCATTACGAAGGCCTGCCGATGGTGATGCTCGAGGCCATGGCCTGCGGCCTGCCGGTGGTGTCGTTCGGTTTCAAGTGCGGACCGGCCGACCTTATCCGCAATGGTGTCAACGGATTTGTCGTGCCGGACGGCGACCTGGACGGCCTGAAGGATGCCCTTCTGTGCTTGATGAACAATCTGCCGCTCCGGCAGGCGCAGGCGTCAGCTGCTTTGGAAACTGCTGCCGGCTATTCCGAAGAATCGGTGATGAAAAAATGGGAAGACTGCTTCAGATCAATCCTGTCCTGAGGACCAATACGTCCACTGGACGTATCGTGCAGGAAATCGGCGAGGTGGCCATGGCGCACGGTTGGGAGAGCTATGTGGCTTACAGTGCCGGGCGCGACGGCGACATCGCCTGCCGTTCGCAGAAAATCCCGGTAGGAGGGAAGGCCGATGTGGCGTTTCATGGTCTGTTGACGCGGCTGTGTGATGCGCACGGACTGGGGTCTGCGGCTGCCACGCGCCGGCTGGTGCGCCAGATAGACCATATGGCACCGGATGTCATCCACCTGCACAATCTTCACGGCTATTTCCTGAATTACAAGATACTGTTCGACTATCTGGTCCATTGCGGTGTGCCGGTGGTCTGGACGGTGCACGACTGCTGGCTCTATACGGGGCATTGCTATTATTATTCGGCGGTCGGCTGCGACCGTTGGCAGTCGCACTGTCACACCTGTCCCCAGCGCTGCCGCTTCCCGGCGAGTTGGTTCATCGACCGCTCCCGGCGTAATTTCGAGGACAAACGTGCCGCCTTCACGGCAATGCCGACCGACCGGCTGACCATCGTGCCCGTGTCGGAATGGTTGCGGGGTGAAATGGCCCGTTCTTTCATGGGCGGCTATCGTTATGAGGTGATTCCCAACGGCATCGACACCGAGGTATTCTGTCCGCACGATGCGGCAGCCTGTCGGAAGGTGCGCGAAAAATACAGGCTCGGCGACCGCTCTGTGCTGTTGGCCGTGGCCAGCATCTGGAGTCCGGAGAAGGGGCTGGACGACTTGGTCCGCATGGCGGGCATGCTCCGGCCGGACGAGGTGCTGGTGATGGTGGGCGTCGACCGGCAGACGGCCACGAAACTGCCGCCGCAGGTAATCCCGGTGAGCCGGACCGCCGATGTCGGGGAGTTGTCGGCGTTATATGCGACGGCTGCGGCCCTGGTCAATCCGACCTGGCAGGACAACTATCCGACGGTGAACATGGAGGCCATGGCCTCGGGCACGCCGGTGGTGACCTACCGGACAGGCGGCAGTGTCGAGGCAGTGACCGACGGTACCGGTTACGTGGTGCCGCAGGGCGATGTGGCGGGCATGCTGGAGAGGGCGCGTCATACTGCATCCACCGGCCCGGAAGCCTGGCGTGACACCTGCCGGTCCTATGCTTTGGCGCATTTCCGCAAGCAGGACCGTTACGAGGCTTATATAAAATTGTATGAAAGTATTACAGCTCGGTAAATTCTATCCCGTCAGGGGCGGGGTGGAGAAAGTGATGCGCGACCTCACGCAGGGGCTTTCGGCGCATGGTGTGGACTGCGACATGCTCTGCTGCATGCTCCCGTCGGACACTGTTGATGCCGCCGACTGCCCGTTGGCTCGCAGCGAAGGCCGGATGCGCGTCATTACGCTGAATGCGCACGGCCGTATTCTGTGCGTGCCGGCCTGGCGCAAGGCGGCTGCCACGATGCTTTCGCCGGCTTTGGTGCGCTATCTGCGCCGCCATGCCGCCGAATACGACCTTATCCATGTGCACCATCCCGACCCGATGGCAGCATTGGCGCTGCGTCTGAGCGGCTATCGCGGCCCGGTGGTGCTGCACTGGCACAGCGATATCCTTAAACAGCGCTTTCTGCTGAAATTCTACCAGCCGCTGCAGCGTTGGCTCTGCAAGCGGGCCACCCTGATTGTCGGCACTACGCCGGTCTATGTGGCAGAGTCGCCCTGGCTGGCGGATTTCCAGCATAAGACGACCTATGTGCCTATCGGCATCCATCCGATGCCGGCGGGCACGAAGCAGCCCGATCCCGGTTCCCGGACCATCTTCTCCATCGGCCGGTTGGTGTCGTATAAGGGATACCGTTACCTCATCGAGGCCATGAAGTATCTGCCCGATTACTATCGGCTCACCATCGGCGGCGAAGGACCGCTCCGGACGGAGTTGCAGGCACAGATCGACCACGAAGGCCTGACAGACCGTGTGCGGCTGGCCGGCTATGTGGCCGATGAGGATCTGCCGTCGTATTTCTCGGGTTGTGATGTCTATGCCGTGAGTTCCATCTGGAAAACCGAGGCCTTCTGCATCGCGCAGATCGAGGCCATGAGTGCGGGACGGCCGGTGGTGGCCACGGAGATTCCCGGCTCGGGCGTTTCTTGGGTGAATGCCGCCGGCGTGTCGGGACTGAACGCGCCTCCGGAGGATCCCCGGGCGTTGGCCGAAGCCCTGTGCGCCGTGGCTGACAATCCGGAAACACGGGCTGCCTATGCGGAGCGGGCCCGCCGCCGCTACGAAGAACTCTTCACCTTGGAGGCCATGACGGCGGCGGTGCTGCGCCTATATCGCAAGTTGACTGAAAAATAATTCAGTGAAAATTTGAAATAGTCTTTGCATACGAAAAAATATATATATTTGCGGCTTGATAAAAAGGACTTTTTTTGACAATAACCACATAAAATAAAATTGAAAATGAGAAAGTTATTTTTGACTGTCATGATGTTTGCCGCTTCGGCAGCCATGTTGTTTGCGCAGACCGAGCCGATCAGCGCTGTTTCGTTGGGCTCGCAGGGCGGCGAAAAGGGATTCTTCATTGCATTGCAGGGCGGTGCGCTCGTCTCTGCAAACGAGAATACCTGGACCTATGGTGACAATCATGAAACGGAAGAACTGTTTTCCCTGCAGGCTGGCCTGGCGCTTGGTTACACTTTTTCGCCGAAATGGGCGGCCCGCGTGATGGTAGAATACGGCAAGAACGCTTCGGCCGGCAACACCGACCAGACCCATCCGTTCAGCCCTTACATCCCGCATTATTATCCGTATGAATTCAAGAGTTTGAGCATCTTTGCCGACGCCATCTTCTCGATTCCGGCTCCCACGTTCAAATGGACCCCGAAAGTCTATGCGGGTATCGGCGGTGCACACACCTACGGCTTTGCCGACACCATGTATGGTGTTCCCGAGGGTGAGAACGAACAGTATGCCTGGCATCCCTGGCAGGAGCACGGCTGGTCGCACCATGTGCCGGCCTTCCGCATCGGTTTCATTCCCCAGTACGACCTGAACGACAAGGTAAGCATCTACGCCGACTTCTGCGGCGAATTCTACGGCGACAATTTCAACGGCCTGAAGGGCGGTATATCAATGGACTTCCGCGGCATGCTGAGCCTCGGTGTCCAGTGCCGGCTGTAGTCTCATGAGAATGCGTATCGCACTGGCATCGCTCGTGGCGGCGGTGCTGCTTTCTTCTTGCGCCACGCAGCGTAAGTTGACGTATATGCAGGATCTGGTCGTAGGCGACCTGTATCCGGTGCAGCCGGTCGAGGAACTGGTCGTCCATCCGGGCGACCGTTTGTCCATCATGATTTATGCGACCCGCGCTGAACTGGCGGTGCCGTTCAACGTCATGACCGGTAGTTTCAGCGTGTCCTCGGAAAACGGTGAACTCGTGACCAGTGTCGATTCATCTGAGGAAAGTAAGGGCTATCTCGTAGATAACAAAGGCGATATCGAACTGCCGTTTCTGGGTACGCTGCATGTCATCGATCTGACCATCGATGAAATCAAGGAACTGATCAGCAACGCCATTATAGAAAATGGCTACATTCAAGAGCCCATTGTGACGGTTTCCTTGACCAATTTCAAGGTCATAGCTTTTGGTGAAACCGGACCGACGATGCTGTCGGCAGAGGACGGGCGGCTGAACTTGCTGCAAGCCATCGTAAAGGCCGGCGACCTTTCAACAGCTGCAAACCGGGGAAGACTGCTGGTTATCAGGACCGAAGGGATGGTTCGAAAAGCCTACGAGGTCAACCTCTATTCCATGGAACTGTTCAATTCGCCGGTGTTCAATCTGCAGCAGGGCGACATCATTTACGCCACGCCGCGTAAATCCAAGCTGGATGCCGACAGCGACCTGGCCTTACGCATGCTTTCGGTGGTTCTTTCCACTGTTTCTGCAGTTGCCTCTATCTGTTGGTGGATTTTCAGATAAAAGACTGTCATGCCCGAAGAGAATAAAAAAGGACAGGAAAAGTCGATCAACCTGGTCGATTTGTTCCGGTATCTGCTGAGTTATTGGTATATCTTCCTGCTGTGCCTGATTGTTTTTTCGGGCGTGGCGCTTTATAAGTATGCCAAGACGCAGTTTGTGTACCGCAGTACGATGAACATCCGCATCAAGGATCCGAGCAAGGCGCAGACTTCGGTCCGGATGGATGCGTTCAACCAGATGATCAACCGGGTGAATCTCTCGAACGAGATTCTGCAGTTCCGCTCGAAAAAACTCATGGCCGATGTGGTGCGCCGGCTCGATGCCGACGTGAATTACGGACGGGCGGACATGCTGCGCTGGACGGAACTCTATACCAGTTCACCGGTTAAGGTGGTCTTCCCGCGGAGGAACATTGATACTTCGTCGGGCACCCTCCGGGTGACGCCGGTGGATGTGGACAAGGTTCGTGTGTATCTGGGTACGCTCGGCGGGCCGGCTGACACCTTGCTGACGCTTGGCGATTCCGTGAGGACGCGGCTCGGCTATGTGACCGTCATTCCCACGCGCAATTACAACGAATCGTGGTTCGGCAAGGAGATTCAGGTGACCAAGGGGACGACGCGCGCGGCTGCTGCTGCCTATCTGGGGCGTCTCGGCATTGCACAGACGAATCAAGCGGCCTCGCAGCTGCGACTTTCGATGCAGGACTATTCGCTGGCGCGTGCCTGTGACATCCTGAATACGTTGGTCGAGGCCTACAACGACGACGCCATCGCCGAGAAGAACCAGGTGGTGCTGAACACGGCGGAATTCATTGCCGAACGGCTCGAAATCATCCAGGAGGAACTCGGTGACGTGGAGCAGCAACTCGCTTCGTACAAGGCGTCGCACCGGATGATGGATGCGAAGGAAGAGGCCCAGCAGTATTTGTCGGAATACCGTACCAGCACGGCCTCCATTGCCACGCTTGAAACACAGCTTCGTCTGGCGCATTCCATCCGCGATTACATTGCCGATCCGGCCAATGTGGACAAACTCATTCCGGCGAACACCGGTTTTGATGATTCGCGGGTCGAGGGGCAGATTGCCCAGTACAACACGACCAAGATCCGTCGGGATAGGTTGTGGGCCGACAGCAGCTCGGAGAACCCGGTTGTCAAAGGGTTGGATGCGACGCTCGAGTCATTGCGCCAGAATCTGATTGACGCAATAGACAATGTGATTGGTTCACTGAACACGAAAAAGGCGGATGCGGAGCGCAGGGAACAGTCGTCGGTGTCGAACTTCATATCGATGCCGAGCCGTGCCCGCGAAATGCTGACCATCGAACGCCAGCAGAACATCAAGGAGTCGTTGTATGTGTATCTGCTCAACAAACGGGAGGAGAACGCCCTGACGCAGGTCATGGTGGACAACAACGCCCGGGTTGTCGATGCAGCCGAAGGCTCCTGGATGCCGGTGTATCCCACGCGCCAGAAAATGCTGCTCATCGCCGTGATTCTGGCCTTGGCGGTGCCCGGTATGATTCTGCTGCTGAAACTGTTCCTCGATACCAAGATCTATACGCGCAAGGATGTCGAAGAAGAAATTGACGTGCCGATCCTGGGAGACATCCCGAGGGTACCCAAGAAACTGTTCAAGAAACAGAAGAAGACGGGCGCGCCGGTGATTTACGACCGCAATTCGAAAGGCATCTTTACGGAGAGTTTCCGCATGCTGTGCACCAACATGGACTTCATGCGTGAGAAGCAGTCCGGTGCGATGGTCATCAGCATGATTTCGTACAATGTGAGCGCCGGCAAGAGTTTCGTGACATCCAACATTGCGGCGTGCCTGGCTGACGGCCAGCGCCGGGTGGTGGCCATCGACCTCGACCTGCGCAAGCGTACGCTGTCGGGCATGTGGAACCTCAAGCACCATACTAAGGGTATGTCGAACTATCTGATTGACCACCAGCTCACACTGGATGACATCCTGCACAAGGATGTGGTCGAAGGCGTCGATTTCATCCCGGCCGGTCTTGTGCCGCCCAACCCGGTGGCTCTGCTGCGCCGTGAACGTTTCGACGAACTCATCGCACAGTTGCGCAAGACGTACGATTATATCGTATTCGACGGCGTGCCGGTGAACATGGTGGCCGACTCCACGGTGGTGAACCGTGTGGTGGACCTCAACCTGTTCGTGCTGCGCAGTGGCCAGGTGGACCGCCGGACGCTGCCCGAACTCGAGGAGCTCTACAGTGGCGGCAAGCTGAACAATGTGGCCATCGTGATGAACAGTGTCGAAGCCCGTCGCGGCCGCGGTCACTATGCTTACGGCTATTACGGCTACGGCTATGGTTATGGTTATGGCTATGGCTACGGCTACGGTTACGGAGAGAAGGAATCTGACCTTTAGTTATGATTATCGCGGTTGATTTCGACGGAACCATCGTGGAGCATAAGTATCCTGCCATCGGTAAGGAGATACCTTTTGCCACCGATGTGCTGTCGGCGCTCGCGGATGAAGGCCACAAGATCATCCTCTGGACGGTACGCGAAGGCAAACTGCTGGAGGAAGCGGTGGAATTCTGTCGGGCACGCGGCCTCGAATTCTATGCGGTGAACAGCGACACACCCGACGGATCGATGTTCCGTCAGGGGCCTGATTCGCGCAAAGTCTGTGCAGATGTCTATATCGACGACTGCAACATTGGCGGCATTCCGGACTGGGGAGAAATCTACCGGATGCTGTCCGGCCGGAGCGGACATCCCGCCCGCCGGCGTCACCGCAGTTTCTGGAAACGGCTGTTCGGCCGGCACCACAGGCGGAGAAGATAAATTGATTAATAACAAGGAAGGGCGGCTCTTGATGGAGCCGCCCTTCCTGTTTCAAGGCGTCCTCAGGCTGGGACGCCTTGATGTTTTTTACGCCAGCTTCGAGACAATGGCAGCGGCGTCCTTGGCGATGACCAGCTCCTCGTCGGTCGGCACAACCAGCACTTTCACCTTCGATTCGGGCAGGCTGATGGCCGCCTCGACACCGCGGATGGTGGAGTTCTTTTCGGTGTCGAGCTGCACGCCCATGAACTCCAGTCCCTGCACCGCAGCCGCACGGATCGGCGCTACGTTCTCGCCGATGCCGCCCGTGAAGACGATGACATCGAGACCGCCCATGGCTGCGGCGTATGAGCCGATGTACTTGCGGACACGGTAGGCGAACATGCTGAGTGACAGCCGGGCCCGCTTGTTGCCGTTCCTGGCGGCTTCGGACACTTCGCGCATGTCGGACGATACGCCGCTGATGCCCAGCAGGCCGCTTTCCTTGTTGATGAGCTGCGAAAGGCCGGCCGCATCCAGGTTCTTCCGCCGCATGATGAAGGCCAGGCAGCCGGGATCAACATCGCCGACACGGGTGCCCATCACCAGTCCTTCGGTCGGGGTGAGACCCATGGAGGTGTCGATGCAGCGGCCGTACTGTACGGCGGCGATGGAACCGCCGTTGCCCATGTGGCATGTCACGATGCGCAGGCTGGACAGGTCGCGGCCCAGTATCTCGGCGGCGCGCTGCGAAACGTAGCGGTGGCTCGAGCCGTGGAAGCCGTATCGGCGGACGCCGTATTCGGTGTACAAGTCGTACGGCAGGGCATACATGTAGGCATGCTCGGGCATGGTCTGATGGAAGGCCGTGTCAAAGACACCCACCTGCGGCACTTTCGGCAGCAGTTTCTGCATGGTGTAGATACCCACGAGGTTCGGCGGATTGTGCAGCGGCGCCAGGTCGATGCATTCGTTGACCTTGGCGATGACCTCGTCGGTGATCAGCACGCTGGAGTTGAATTTCTCGCCGCCGTGCACGACGCGGTGGCCGATGGCGTTGATTTCGTCGAACGACGAAATGACGCCGTGCTCCTTGCTGATGAGCAGCTGCAGCACTTTCTCCAGACCGTTCTGATGGTCGGGAATTTCGCTCTCGGCGATGATTTTCTGGCCGTCCTGGCGTTCGTGTTTGATGCGCGAACCACTGAGGCCGATTTTCTCGACCAGTCCCTTGGCGATGACGGTCGGACCGTCCATGTCGAAGAGCTGGTATTTGATGGAAGAACTTCCGCAGTTGATGACTAATATTTTCATGGCAATCGTATTGACAGGGTGAGGGATTACAGACCGGCGGCCTGGTTGGCGGAGATGGCGATCATGTCGACGATGTCTTCGACGGAGCAGCCGCGTGACAGGTCGTTGATGGGGGCGGCCATGCCCTGCAGCACCGGGCCGATGGCTTCGGCATGTGCCAGACGCTGGACCAGTTTGTAGGCGATGTTGCCGACTTCGAGCGTGGGGAACACGAGGACATTGGCTCCGCCGGCCACCGGGCTGCCCGGCGCCTTGCTCTTGGCCACGGCCGGTACGATGGCCGCGTCGGCCTGCAGTTCGCCGTCGATTTGCATGTCGGGTGCCATGGCCTGTGCCAGCTTGGTGGCATTGACCACCTTGTCAACCATTTCGTGTTTGGCGCTGCCTTTGGACGAGAAGCTCAGCATGGCGACCTTCGGTTCGAATTCGCCGAGGATGCGGGCCGTCTTGCCGGTCGTGACGGCGATTTCGGCCAGCTGTTTTTCATCGGGATTGGGCGTGACGGCGCAGTCGGCGAAGGCCATCATGCCGTTGTGCCCGTAGGTCTTGTCGGGGAGCAGCATGAAGAATACACCCGAAACGACGCTGACGCCCGGGGCGGTCTTGACGTATTGCAGCGCGGGACGCAGCACGTCGCCCGTGGCGTTCATGGCTCCGGCCACTTCGCCGTCGGCATCGCCGGCCTTGATCATCAGGGTGCCGAGATACAACGGGTTGACAATCAGTTTTTCGGCCTGCTCGCGGGTGAGTCCTTTGGACTGGCGGATCTTCAGCATCAGTTCGATGTAGGCTTCTTTCTTCGGGTTGTTTTCCGGATCGATGATCTGGGCTTCGCCGATGTGGCTCAGGCCGAGTTCCGCGGCTTTCCGGAGGATGGCGTCGGGATTGCCGATGAGCGTCGGACGCGCGATTTTCTCTGCGAGTACTTTGTCGGCGGCTTTGAGCGTCCGTTCTTCCAATCCTTCGGGAAGGACGATATGTTTCTGGTGCCGTTTGGCGTTTTCGATGATTTTACTGATAAAGTCCATAATGTGATGTTTTGAATAGGCGTAATGTGTAATGTATTGTATTGTATAATTGTTTGATGTCTTGTTTTATACGCCGGAGGCCTTCAACTTTTCGGCGTTTTCCTCGACTTGCAGCGCATCGATGATTTCCTGGATGTTGCCGTCCATGATGAACGGCAGGTTGTACAGCGTCAGGTTGATGCGGTGGTCCGTCACGCGGCTCTGCGGATAGTTGTACGTGCGGATCTTGGCCGAGCGGTCGCCCGTGGAGACCATGGTCCGGCGCTTGGAGGCAATCTCGTCCAGATATTTCTGATACTCAATGTTATACAATCTTGTCCGCAACTCATTGAGCGCTTTCTCGTAGTTCTTTATCTGGGACTTTTCGTCCTGGCACTGGACGACGATGCCCGACGGGATGTGGGTGAGCCGGATGGCCGAGTAGGTGGTGTTGACCGATTGGCCGCCGGGACCCGACGAGCAGAAGGTATCCTTCCGGATGTCGTTGAGGTTGAGTTCGATATCGAATTCGCCGGCTTCGGGCAATACGTCCACCGTGGCCGCCGAGGTATGGACGCGGCCCTGTGTCTCGGTCTGCGGCACGCGCTGGACGCGGTGTACGCCCGATTCGTATTTGAGGGTGCCGTACACTTTCTGTCCGGTCACCGAAAAGACGATTTCCTTGAAGCCGCCCACCGTGCCTTCGGAGAGGTTGGTCACTTCTATTTTCCAGCCTTTGGTCTCGCAGAATTTGGAGTACATGCGGAACAGGTCGCCCGCGAAGATACTGGCTTCGTCGCCGCCCGTGCCGGCGCGGATCTCCATGACGGCGTTCTTGTCGTCCTGCGGGTCGGAGGGCAGCAGCAGCAGCTTGATCTCTTCTTCGAGCGGCGCCACGCGCTCGCTTTCGCTGTCGAGTTCGGCCTTGGCCATCTCGCGCATCTCCTCATCTTTCTCCGTCGCCAGGATTTCCTTGGCGTTCTCGATGTTGCTCAGACAGTCGCGATAGGTCTTGTATATCTCTACAATTGGCTGTAAATCACTATATTCTTTGTTGTATTTGATGTAATTTTTCATGTCAGAGACGATGTCCGGTTCGGTCAGCAGCTGCCCGACCTCCACGTACCTGGCATGGATGCCCTCGAGTTTCTCCAATAGCGTGTTTTCAGCCATAAAATTTTTTGAATATATGTCCGCAAAATTAATTAAATAAACGGATAGTCCATATCTTTGCTGTCAAATGAATATGTCGCAAGTAGATTCGGTCTGTCCGGCGCGGCGTGAGGTGGTCCGGCTGTTCGGCATGCGTCTGGAGGCGCTGCAGGAATTGTCGGACTCCCTGCATTTTCCGCGCTATGCCGCCATGCAGATGGCCGAATGGCTGTATCACCGGAAGGTGGCCTCGACGGACGATATGCTGAACCTGTCGAAGGTGCGCCGGGCGCAGTTGCAGGAGGTGGCCGAGGTGGGCGTCGCGGCACCGGCGGACGTACAGGTGTCGGCCGACGGTGCCCGCAAGTATCTTTTTCCGGCGTCGCCGGGCGGCTTTGTCGAGACGGTATTCATCCCCGACGGGGAGCGGGCCACGGCGTGCATTTCCTCTCAGGTGGGCTGCCGCATGGGGTGTGCGTTCTGCATGACGGGGCGGCAGCGGTTCACCGGCAACCTGTCGTCCGGGGATATCCTGAACCAACTGCGCAGCCTGCCGGAGTATGAGGCGCTGACCAACGTCGTCTATATGGGCATGGGCGAACCGTTCGACAACCTGGACGCTGTGCTCGAAAGCATCGAAGTGCTGACAGCGCCGTGGGGCTTCGGCATGGCGGCCCGGCGCATCACGGTTTCGACGGCGGGCGTCATTCCCGGCATGGAGGAATTCCTGCGGCGGACGCGCTGTCATCTGGCTGTGAGTCTGCACAATCCGTTCGACAATGAGCGGGCGGCCATGATGCCTGTGCAGCACAAGTATCCGATTTCGGAGGTTGTCCGCACCTTGCGCCGGTACGATTTCAGCGATTACCGGCGGCTGTCGTTCGAGTACATCGTGTTCGACGGGCTGAACGATACGCCGCGCCATGCCGACGCTTTGGCCGCACTGCTGAAGGGGCTGCCGTGCCGCATCAATCTCATCCGTTTCCATGCCATCGAAGGCAGTGCATTCCGCGGGGCGCCGGAGGAGCGCATGCTCGATTTTCAGCGCCGGCTTCAGTCGCACGGCCTGCAGGTGACCATCCGCCATTCGCGCGGGGAGGACATCATGGCGGCCTGCGGCATGTTATCCACTCTGAAAAACAACGTACAATGAAGGCAGCAGTCATCATACTCAACTGGAACGGCTGCCGTTTTCTGGAGACCTATCTCCCGCAGGTGGTGCAGTACACCTTGCAGGAAGGCGTGTCGGTCGTGGTGGCTGACAACGGTTCCACGGACGGTTCCGCCGCCTATGTCGCAGCCAACCATCCTGAGGTGACGTGGCTGCCGTTCGACCGCAACTATGGTTTCGCCGAAGGCTATAACCGCGCCATCGCGCAGACGGAGGCCGATTTTGTGGTGCTGCTCAATTCGGACGTGGAGGTGACGCCGGGATGGCTCGGTCCGCTGCTCGCCCGGATGGAGGCCGACGACCGGGTGGCGGCCGTGATGCCTAAGCTGCGTGCCGTGGCCGACCGGTCGAAATTTGAGTATGCCGGGGCGGCCGGCGGTTTCATCGACCGCTACGGTTATGCGTTCTGCCGGGGCCGTCTGTTCGGCGAAGTGGAGGCCGACGAGGGGCAGTATGATGATGCGCGTGAGGTCTTCTGGGCGACGGGCGCATGCTGCGCGGTACGAAGGGAGGCCTGTCTGGCCGCGGGCGGCCTCGACGCTTTCTTTTTCGCCCACATGGAGGAGATCGACCTGTGCTGGCGCATGAAGAATGCGGGCCTGACGGTGTGGTACGAGCCGGCTTCGACGGTGTACCATGTGGGGGGAGGCACGCTGCCGCAGAACAATCCTTACAAGACGTTTCTCAATTATCGCAATAATCTTCTGATGCTGTACAAGAACCTGCCGCAGGGCCGCTGCTGGTCCACGCTGCTGTGCCGCATGGTCCTGGACGGCATCTCGGCCTGCCGGGTCTTGTTTTCGAAGGGTGGTCCCGCCTTGTTTGCGGCCATTGTGAAGGCACATGTCGCGTTCTGGCGGGCGGTGCCGCGCTACCGGCGTCAGATGAAGGGGCATGCGCGTCCCGCCGGCTGGCCGTCGCAGATGGTGCATCGCAGCGTGGTGTCGGCCCACTTCCTGCACGGCATAAAAAAATTCAGCGACCTGTAGTCCCGGCCGCTGAATTTCCTTTCTGTTTTCTGCTTTCCTGTGCGCCGGTATTCTTTCCGGCTTTTTGGTAGCTGTTACTACACGATGCCCTGTTCGAGCATGGCGTTGGCGATTTTCAGGAATCCGGCGATATTGGCGCCCTTGACGTAATCGACATAGCCGTCCTCGCGGGTGCCGTAGGTGGCGCAGAGGGTGTGGATGTCGTGCATGATGCGCTGCAGCCGGGTGTCGACTTCTTCTTCGGACCAACTGATTTTCATGGCATTCTGTGTCATCTCCAGGCCGGAGGTGGCCACACCGCCCGCATTGGCGGCCTTGCCGGGCGCAAACAGTACCTTGTGGGTCTGCAGCAGGTCGATGGCCTCGGATGTGCACGGCATGTTGGCGCCTTCGCAGACGCAGGTGCATCCGTTGCGGATGAGCGCCCTGGCATCGTTGATGTCCAGTTCGTTCTCGGTGGCGCAGGGGAAAGCAATGTCGCACTTCACTTCCCAGGGCTTGGCACCGGGGTGGAACTCGGCATCCTCGAATTCGTAGGAATAGGGTTTGACGATGTCTTCGTTGCTGCTGCGCAGTTCGAGCATATAGTCCACTTTGCGCTCGTCCAGGCCGTCTTTGTCGTAGATGTAGCCGTCCGGTCCCGAAATCGTGACGACTTTTGCACCCAGCGCAACGGCTTTCTTGGCCACGCCCCACGAGACGTTGCCGAAACCGGAGATGGCCACGCGCTTGCCGCAGATGGAGTCGGAGGTGTTGCGCAGCATCTCGTTGACGAAATAGACGGCGCCATAGCCTGAGGACTCCGACCGGATGAGGCTGCCGCTGGAGGCCACGCCCTTGCCGGTGAAGACGCCGTTGTGGCTGCCCGACAGTTTCTTGTACATGCCGAAGAGGTAGCCTACTTCCTTGCTGCCGACGCCGATGTCGCCGGCCGGTACGTCGGTGTCGGGACCGATGATGCGCCACATCTCGAGCATGAAACTCTGGCAGAAGCGCATCAGTTCGCTCTGAGACTTGCCTTTCGGGTCGAAATCGGCGCCGCCCATGGCGCCGCCCATCGGCAGGGTGGTGAGGCTGTTCTTGAGGGTCTGCTCAAAGCCAAGGAACTTGAGAATGCTCAGATTGACGCTCGGATGGAAACGCAGACCGCCCTTGTACGGACCGATGGCGTTGTTGTACTGGATGCGGTATCCGTGGTTTATCTGCACTCTGCCTTCGTCGTCCAGCCAGGGAACTTTGAACGACAGAATCCGGTCGGGCTCGATGAGGCGTTCGATGATGGAGGCGTTTTCGAAGCGCGCATTTTCGTTATAGACATCTTCGATGGATTCGAGCACATCGCGGACCGCTTGAAGGTATTCGGTCTGGTTCGGATTGCGTTTTTCGAGCGCAATCATGATTTTGTCCACGTTCATGGCAAACTTGTTTTGAGGTATTGGATGGCCGTTTGCAGACAGGCTTCCTCCGGTCCGAAATCATGTCGCAGATCGTCTTCGCAGGGGATGTCTGCAGGAATGCCTTGTTTTTCCAGCGGGGTGCCGTCCGGGCCGGCAGCAATGGCCACGACCGGTGCATACACCCATTCGGGTTGAAGACCAGGCCTGTCGCCGGGATCCGGGAGCAGGAGCGTATCGGCCAGAAGGACGTTGCCGCGGGTGGTGCCGCCGACGGTTCGGACTTCGGGGATATACGCCTTCAGACCTTGGATGAGTATTTCGGCCGCTGCTGCGGTCGATTTTGAGGTAATGATAATCAACTTATTGAGATTCAGTGCATCGGGCCGGCGCCGGATCTTGATGACACGGGATATGCCGGCATCCTGCAGCGTCTTGTTGCCGATATACCGCAGCAGGACGACACTGTCGGTGCAGCTTGCGGGCAGCAGCATGGACGCGGCTTCGGCCGCCGCCTGGATCGACTGGCCCGAATTATAGCGCAGATCGAGCACCAGCGAGCGGAGCCCGGCTTCTTGGAAGGATCCGAACAGTCTTTCGCCGGTGTCTCCCGCACCCGGCATGTCGTCGAAGCGGGTGCAGACCAGGTAGCCTGTGGATTCGGTGTCGGACACGGGATAGATGCCGCGGAAAATATCCGGTACGACGGGGTAGGTCCAACGGTCGACCGTGAACGTCACGGTGTCGCCTTCCTGTTTGATGAAGGTGAGGGGAGTGTCTTCCTGGTTTATCGCTGCGTACAGTTCACCGTGGAACAGTTTCCTGACGGCGTTCTCGCCGTTGACCCGGTACAGGATGTCGCCCCGGCGGATGCCCTTGGCCCAGAGCGGAGAATCCGGCATGACGCGGCTGACGTACACGCGGTAGTACTGGCCGTTGTAGGCGGACATGAAGACGGCGCCGCAGTCTCGTTTTTCCCACTTGACCTGCGATTTTTCCAGGTGGTGGGCATAGGTGCGCATGAAACTGTGATTGTCCTGTTTCACAAGCATGTCGTAGAACAGTTCCTGCGGATCGTATTCGTCGGCCGCTTCATTGCTCAGCAACTCCATGTCGATGGAGTCGTTCCAGAGATAATCCCGCTGCATTTCCTGCTGTATGCAGGTGTTGAAGGATTTTGTCTCATCTGGGGCGGGAGGCGGGTCCTGCCCTCCTTGGGTTGGCTTTTCGGCCACTGGAATCGGTGTCATGTCGCAGGCCGCGCATGACAGGACGATGCAGAAAAGCACCGTCATGCAGCGATTCCGGTTTCGTTTGGTTTTCATAGGTCTGGTTGGTTTTACGGCGTAACGCGGAACCAGTCGAGGTCCGCGTATCCGGCGTTGTTAGTCGTGTTGGTACGGGTGCAGAACATGCCCATTTTGGCGCCGATCCAGCGTCCTTCGACGGCCTTGAACGGCTCTCCGAGTGGCTGGAAGGTACTGCCGTCGGTGCTGTAGCTGAAGGTGCACACTGCGCCGTCAGCCACCTGCACCCGCAGGTAGAAGGTACGGCCTTGCACGGCAGCCGATGCGACGGTGCGCTCGGCGGCGCCGTTGATGGCTCGTTCGCAGGCCACTTGGGATATTTCCAGTCCCTGTGTCAGATTGGTGACGGCGATGTAGGCGTAGCTGTCGCCCATGATGGCCAGGCCGGTCTTTTCGCCGGGATGGTAGGGGTTGAAATCCAGTTTGACGGTGGCGGTGAAGCGGTAGGCGGGCAGTTTCTGCAGCAGCATGGCAGGCAGGTCACGGTAGTTGACCATGCCTTCGGGCGGCACGGTCGAGAAGAGCCGGTAAACGCCTTTCGACGGGATGGGGAAGCCCCAGCCCTGGGCCGGGTTGGCGGGCCATTGCCATTGCAGGCCGAGCGTCGCGCTGTCGAATTCGTCCGATTCGACGGGGGTGGCCATGGGACAGGAGCGGCCGACATCGGGTTTCCGGAAGGTCAGGACCGGTTCGCCGGTGCCGTCTCCGTCGGCATCGTTGCCCATGACAGGCCAGCCGTCTTTCCAGACGACGGGCTGCAGGTGCACTACGCGTCCGTAGGCGCCGGTATCCTGAAAATGCAGGAACCAGGATTCGCCGGAGGGGGTGGTCACCCAGCCGCCCTGGTGCGGACCGTTGATGGCCGTGCTGCCCTGTGCCAGGACGATCTTCTGTTCGTACGGGCCGTAGATGCTGCGCGACCGCAGTACGAGCTGCCACCCTGTCGAGACGCCGCCGGCCGGCGTGAAGATGTAGTAATAGCCGTTGTATTTGTAAATCTTGGGGCCTTCGACGGTGGGATTCCCGTCATGGCCGTCGAAGATGATGGTTTCGTCGGAGAGCACCCGCTCGCCGTCTTCGGACATCCGGCAGGCCGTCAGGATGCTTTTGATGCCCGCCCGGCTGCCGGCGTAGGCGTGGACCAGATAGGCCGTCCCGTCGTCATCCCAGAGCACGGTCGGGTCGATGAGACCCTTGCCGGCCTTGACCAGGACGGGAGCTTCCCACTGTCCGCGGGGATCGTCGGTGCGGACCATGAAAATGCCCTGGTCGGGATCGCCGTAATAGATGTAATATTTGCCCGCGTGCCGGCGGATGCACGGCGCCCAGACGCCGTTGCCGTGCTGGACGGTTGAGAATACGTCCTCTGGCAGTTGCCGTGCGAGCGCGTGCCCGACGAGGGTCCAGTTGACCAGGTCGTACGAATGGAGGATGGGCAGTCCCGGGATGCAGTTGAACGACGAGGCGGTCATGTAGTAGCCGTCGTCGCCGGCGCAGACGTCCGGATCGGAATAGTCCGCGCAGATAACCGGATTCCGGTAGGTGCCGTCGCCGTTGTCGGCGACCCATACCTGCGAGACGTAACGACTCAGCAGGTCGGTTTTCGTGACGGGTTCCACGTCGTTCTTTTTCTTGCCCTGACGGGCGTTCAACACGGTGCAGAAGGCGATGCAGCAGACGGCGGCGGTGAGCATCAAGACGGAATGGTTATGGGACATGCGCATGCGCAACAGTTTTTTCGGGTCGGATATCAAAACTCCAAAGATAGACATTTTTCTGATGGCCTGCGCTTTTTCTCGGCAAATAGTCTTACCTTCGTGACCGCAAAATGACCCGGTACGATACGCCGCGTGGTGAAAACAACGGCTGATATCCGGCAAGTGCATATGGAGAAACAGTGCGGAAACAATGTGATGCGGCACATGCTCCGGAAAGGGGCGGTGTGGACCGTACTATGTCTGTTTCTGCTGAGTCTTCTGCCGGTCCGGGGACAGTCTGCGTCCGACTTTGCCGGGGCCGTTTCGGAGACGGCAGTGCAGGCTGGGGTAACGGCTGAACAGACTGCAGGAGCGGTGGCACAGGCCATGGAAACGACGGCCTCCGGCCAGGTGACGGCGGACGGGCCGGTGCGTTTTACCGACCGGGTGACCGACTGGTACCGCGACCACCTGAGTCTCGGCACGGTGGCGCTGCTCATGGCCCTCGAGAGTTCGTTCATTCCGTTCCCTTCGGAAGTAGTGGTGCCGCCGGCGGCCTACTGGGCCTGCCAGGCCGGCAGCGATCTGTATCTGACCGCCAGTCCGTGGCTGAATGTGCTGGCTGTGGTGGCGGCAGGTTCGCTGGGTGCGTTGCTGGGTGCGCTGTTCAACTATCTGTTGGCACTCTGGGTGGGCCGTCCGGTGGTCTATGGATTCGCCGAAAGCCGTGCGGGCCGGTTCCTGCTGCTCTCCGGCGCCAAAGTGGAGAAGGCGGAGCAGTATTTCCTGCATTACGGCAAAGTCTCGACACTGATAGGCCGTCTGGTGCCGGTCGTCAGGCAGCTCATTTCGCTGCCGGCCGGGCTGGCCCGGATGCGGATGCCGGTCTTTCTGCTCTATACATTCATCGGTGCTACATTCTGGAACCTTGTGCTGGCCCTTTTCGGATATCTCGCCCACGGGCAGCAGGCGCTGATAGCGCGTTACAGTCACGAGATCTCGATTGCCATCTGCGGATTAGCCGTGGTTTTCGTCATCTATCTGTTATACAAAGGTCTGAAAAAATAATCATTCATGGAAATCACCCATTTGTTCGGGCTGGTGGGCAAAACGCTCAGCCACTCTTTTTCGCAGCGTTATTTTACCGGGAAGTTTGAAAAGGAAGGACTCCCGTCGTACGCATACCGCAATTTCGAGTTGGACAGCGCAGAACAGGTACGGCCGCTGGTGGAGCGTTATCCGAACCTGTGCGGACTGAATGTGACGATACCTTATAAGAAGGAAGTTATTCCGCTGCTGGATGCGCTCAGTGAGGAGGCGGCCGAGGCGGGAGCTGTGAATGTCATCGCCATATCCCGGACGGACGGAGGTGTTTTTCTGAAGGGTTACAATACCGATACACTTGGATTCGACGGCGCCCTGCAGGTTTGTCTGGACAGCCGGGATGCGTGTTTCCCGCAGGCCGGACCGGCGGCCCGGGCGTTGGTCCTCGGGACCGGCGGTGCAGCTGCGGCCGTGCAGTATGTGTTGCGGAAACGGGGGATGGGGGTGCAGTTTGTCTCGCGTTCCGACTGCGCCGACTGGACTTACCAGTCGCTGACGGCCGGCGCGATGGCTGATTTCCAGGTGGTGGTCAATGCCACACCGCTCGGGACCTGGCCCGCCATGGAGGCATGTGCTCCGATTCCCTACGAAGGTATCCGGCCGGGTACGGTCTGTTTCGACCTGGTGTACAATCCGCCGGAGACTGCTTTTATGAAAAGATGCGCCAGACAGCAGGCTGTCGTGTCGTCAGGCCTTGCCATGCTGCACGGTCAGGCTGAAGCCGCCTGGCGCATCTGGAACAATCTGGTTTAGAACTTGAAGTCCACGCCCAGACCGAAGGTGTTGCTGGTGCGGTAGTAATCGGTGCTGCCCGGGATGCCGGTGCCGTTGAAATTGGCATAGGCCACGTCCCAGTGGTCGTACTTGGTGCAGAAGTAGCCCGCGTTGATCGTGGTTTTCGGCGTGAGTTTGTATGCGCCGCCGAAGCCGAACGAGTAGGAGCTGAGGCTGAAGTTCAGGTCGCTCTGGTAGGCGTCCGTCACACCCGACTTGGTGAATTGCATGCCGCCGCTCACCGTGATGCGGTCGGTGCAATCCCATTCAACACCCCACATGTATTCGTTGATACCATGGTCGATGAGGTGCTCTCTGTTGGAGGCCAGGTTGGCGTGGTTGTCGAAATAGTGGTGGTATCCGACGGCGGCACGCAGGCCGTCAATAATTTCGTAGGATGCGCCGAGCGTCACCATGCCGGGGATGTCGGCTGCGGTCTTGACGCCGTCGTCATAGGCCTCCTTCTTGCCGGCCGGCAAGGTGTTGACTTTCGTTTCGTTCTTGGTCTCGATATCGGTGTTCATCTCATATTTCAGACCGAAGTTCCATTTGCCGGTCTTGACGTCGATGCCGAAAATCGGCGTGATGCCGAAGCCTTTCTGGTCCATATCGAGATCCATGTTGGAAGTGGCCTTGGCATATCCTGCAGCCATGGCGGAGGTGGCGGGATCGGCCTGAGCCAGGCTGGCGCTGAGCATGCCGAAGAAATCCGGCGCAGCCATCATGCCTGCCAGCGGGTTGCCGGCCATCATCGGGTTGATCTTGATGTCGCGGATGTAGCCGTCGTAGTGGTTCCTCACCCAGTTCAGGCGCATACCGGCGTAGATGGACACAGATTCTGACAGCGCGCGGGCCGCACCAAGCTGGGCGGAATAGATGTATTGTTCACCGTTCAGATAGATGTCCACGCTGTATTTCGACGTGGGGATGCCCATTTTCGTCAGCAGGGCCGGAATGGTGGCGATGGAAGCCTCGAACATGGGGAGACCATTCTCGAATTCGCATTGGCCGCCGCCGCCGATGACCGAAAGGGCTCCGGAGAAGGTCCAGTCGCCTTTCTTGTAGGCCACGTCAATCTGCGGATAGACGGGGACGAACGTCTTGCCCTTGAATTCCTTCTGTCCGTTCTCGAACATCGGGAACGTGGAGGTGATGATACGTTCCTGCTTGATAGTCTGGACATTCAGCGAGAGATAGAAACCGTCGTCCATGAATGCGGTACCGGCCGGGTTGGCGAAAATAGCATCGATGTCCGTGGAAGCGTCCCGGGCGAGCATCCGCACAAAGCGGATATTCTGGTTCGTGTTGGTGACGAGTCCGCCAGCTTCGACCATGGTCGGTTGCAGCAGGCCGAAAAAGACGGCCGCACAGGCTGCGATCAAAGTTTTTCTGTTCATTTTTATTTGTGTGTTAGGTTTTGCGGTCCCGGCGCCGTGTCGGTTGTGCCGTCGGACGTCTTGGCCGCGTTGTCGTTTGAATAATTTTCGATTTTTGAGAGCTGGTCCTTGAAAAAACAGTCCAGTTTGTAGATGGCGTTGAAAAAGACTTCCCGGTCTTTCTCAGTCATCTTGTCGGTGATGGACCGCACCATGCGTTCGTGAAAATAGGCGTGGATGCGGTTGACACGTTCGCCTTCGGCGGTGAGGACGATGCGCACGCAGCGTCTGTCCCCGGTGCCCCGGAGGCGGACGATGTATCCTTTGCGTTCGAGCTTTTGCGTGGCGATGCTGACGGAGGGCAGGGTCACCTGCAGGGCTTTGGCGATGTCTTTCACCTGTACGCCGCCGCTGCTTCTGCCGATGGTCTCCAACATGTGCAGTTCGTTGATGGTGAGATCGATGCCCTTTGCGGAACGAATCTGTTGCTCCTCGATCTGGAGCACGGCGCGGAATCCTTCGACCAGAAGGTCGTTGAGTGCCTGGGCGTATTCGTTCTGCATGCCTGTCTTTATAATTAGTTAGACTAATTAATTTTTCGCAAAGGTAAAATCTTTTCTTTCATCTGAACAAGAAAAAACGAAAAAATTCTCTGTACTTTTAGGGCGTCAAACAAAAAGACTATGGAATCTCGGACATGGAAGATGGCGGTGGCCGTCCCGGTGGTAACCCTGGGCGATTGCACGGCCAATGCAAATGAAATGGTACGTCTGTCGCAGGAAGCCGCAGCTGCCGGCGCACGTCTGGTGCTTTTCCCGGAACTGTCGGTCACCGGCGCTACGTGTGCAGATCTGTTCGGCCAGGAAGTGCTCGTGCAGGGAGCTTTTCTGGCGCTGCAGGATATGATGTCGCGTACGCAGGACCTGGACATCGCCGTGGCGGTCGGACTGCCGCTTGCCGTACCCGGCGGCCTGGCGGATGCGATGGTGGTCTTTGCGCACGGCCGTGCCCTGCATGTCGCGCTGAAGCAGTACCAGCCTGCCGGCAAGGTGATGCAGGGGCGCCGCTGGTTCGTGCCCGGCAGTATGCTGCCGGAAACTTCAGTCCGGATAGGAGGACAGTCGCTTCCGGTCGGCGGGCCGTCGGTTTTCCGTATGGACGACATGTCGCTGTGCCTGACGGTGGGCGATGACGTCCTGGCACCGTTGCCGCCGTATGTGCAGCAGGTGGCGTCGGGCGCCCGTGCCGTGTGTGTCGCGGCCGCCATTCCGGCGCTGGCCGGACGCAGTGATGCACTCGGCCGCCATCTTGCGACCGAATCGTTCCGGCTCAAGGTGCCGTTTATATATGTGTCGGCCGGGCAGGGCGAATCGACGACGGACCAGGTGTTTGACGGCACGGCGCTGTTGGCGCGCGCCGGACAGGTGACGCCGCTTTCCGGGCGTTTCCTGAACCGGTCGCAGTGGCGTCTGTGCGAACTGTAGCCGCCGCATCGCACATCATTTTTTTTTATAATTTAGCGGGCGCAACCGCGAGGTCCGGTCATGGCCGGCCGGCGCGGCGCCGTAAAATCAATCAGCTATGAAAAGAACATTTGTAAAAATCGTCTTGATGACGGTGGTCTGTCTGCTGACCGCCGGGGTGGCCATGGGTGCCAGAAAACATTCGAACCTGAATATGAATGTCGCGAAAATGTCGGATAAGAAAATCCAGAAATGGGTGGACAAAAAGGGATGGTCCCACGGGTTCACGGCCATGCCCTGGAGCAAGACCGACATGCGGGAGTTTGCGACGCAGTATGCCAAGAACAGGGAAATCTGGGACAGCGTCTTTGAGTGGATGGCAGGCCACGACCTGGCCAAGATGCCGGCTGGCCGTTACGAAATCGCCGGTGACCGCTGCTTTATCAATGTGCAGGACGCCCAGACCAAACCTGCGTCCCAGAGCAAGATAGAGTCGCATCTCAAGTATATCGATCTCCAGTACGTGGTGACGGGTACGGAACGTTTCGGTGTGGCTTCGGCCGAGATAGCCACAGTGTCCGAACCGCTGCGGGGTGACAACATCTATTATACGGCACCGGCCGAAAAGATGATCTATGGCGATTCCGATCCTTCCATATTCTTCCTGTTCTTCCCGAAGAACTTCCATCAGCCGCTGCTGCAGGCCGGACGTGCCGGTGATGTGCGTAAGGTGGTAGCCAAGATTGAATATGTAAGAGACTGATATCAAGTTAAATGAAGAAGGCCTGCGGGCCTTCTTCCCGTTAAGGCATATGACCATGAAGAACATGTTTATCCGTTGCGGAGCCCTTTTGTCTGCGGCTCTGTTTTGGGCGATGTCCTGTGTCGCGCAGCCGGCTTCGTCCGATACGTACCTCGCTTCGCTGCGGGAGCCTATGAACGCCCGCTGGCCGCTCAACCGGACGGTCAACATCGTCTTCCACGGGCACAGCGTGCCGGCCGGCTATGCCAGAACGCCTGTCGTGGCCACGTTGGATGCCTATCCGTACCAGACACTGGTCACGATCAAGAAATATTATCCGAACGCTGTGGTCAACACCATTACGACGGCTATCGGCGGCGAGGATGCGGAGCAGGGGAGCGCCCGTTTTACATCGGAAGTGCTGACACACCGTCCCGATGTCGTGTTCATCGACTATGCGCTGAACGACCGGAAACTCGGGCTGGAACGGGCTGAAAAAGGCTGGCGCAAGATGATCGAGGAGGCGCTTCAGGCGGGAGTCAAGGTGGTGCTCTGTACGCCGACTCCCGATCTCAGTGCGCGGATGACGAGTCCCGACGACCCGCTGACGCAGCATGCGGAGATGATCCGGCGTCTGGCCGCGGAATACCATGTCGGACTGGCCGACATCTATGCCGAATTTGTGGCGATGATTGGCCGCGGTGCCCGTATCGCAGACTACATGAGCCAGTCCAACCATCCCAATGCAGCAGGCCATCAGGTGGCGGTGTCCGTCATTGCCAAGTGGATTCTGACACCTGAACAGTATGCGGATTATTCAGCTCCGGCCGGCTCGAACTTGAACTCCACCGCGTCTGACTGATAGACGAATTTGATGAGCGGTGTATCCGGCGAGGAGTCCGAGAACCGCTCTTCGTTGCCGCGGTAGATGACGTATTGCAGGTAGAACCGGAAGGCCGGTCCGCCGGCTTCCGGATGCCCGGCCAGATAATTCTCGAATGCAGATTTCAACTGGCGGATAGCCTCATCGCCAGCCGGTCCCTTGCGGGCGGCCGCAGCATCGTATGGTGCCAGTTCGCGGGCGATGAGGTCGCCTGCGACGTGGACATCCTCGGTGAGATCGTAGGTTGCGTGCAGTTTCTCGATTTCGGTTTCGAGCCATGCACGGACCGAGCCATTGGGAACCAGGACCTGTGTGCCTTCATCTTCGGCAATCCGGCGCACAAAATAGGTATAAGTCGTATCGTACGTTTTGTCATCGTCATGGTCGCAGGCCGGGCAAAACAGGACGGCTGCGAGCGCCAGTAGTTGGAATATCTTTTTCATCGGTGTCGGTTTTTTTTGCAAAGGTAGTCTTTTTCCGCACCGTGCTTTACTGAGGGTCCGTTTCCCGTTTTTTTACCGCACCGGTTCCCTAATTTGAAGAATAAACGCCGAAGGATGGCGCATTTTCGATATTATTTATTAACATTGCGTTTTACAAGTCATACAAAGCATCATGTCTCTCCAATCTTATCTGGCTCAGCTTGTATCTCTCCGCGCGGAACGTCCGTCGGGGCAAGTGACGCCGCACAAAGCCATCCTGCTTCTCAGTATCATCGACATGATCGACATGGGTTTCGTGAAGAGTCCCGAAATTGAGATGAGCAAGGTGCTGGAACGTATATACCGGGTGAACTGGCAGTCCTATGCCGGCAAGGACAGTGCGCTCAAGCCCCGTGTCGGCAGGGCGTTCTGGGCCCTCCGCCACGAGCCGTTCTGTACCATGCGGCGGAGCGACGGCGGACGGCTGGAGGACATGACGCAGCCGCCCACGGCTGTCATGCTCAGGCGATGCAGTGTACAGGCAGTGCTGGACAAGGAACTTTTCGATCTGCTGATGGACGAAGATACCCGCATGCGCTGCCGGAATGTGCTCAAGGCAGCCTATATCGGTCTGTAGTTTTTTTCAGTAACATTTTACAACGGACATTTATGAAAAGACTTTTCCTGACGGTCGGGGTCTTGCTTTGTGCCTTCTCCGTGATGGCCCAGATCCAGTTGACCAAAGACAATGCGGAAGAAATCCTCCGCGCCATGACGCTTGAAGAAAAGGCCACGCTGCTGGTCGGCGGTGCGCGCAACGCAACGACGGACGGCGTTCCCACCGGGCAGGCGGTCGGCCCCGTGGAAGGTGCGGCCGGCAACACCCGGCCCATCGCACGGCTGGGCATTCCGCAGACTTATCTCGCCGACGGCCCGGCCGGCCTCCGTATCAACCCCACCCGGCAGGGAACCGACCAGACGTTCTATTGCACGGGCTTCCCGGTCGGTACGCTGCTGGCTTCTTCGTGGGACCTCGACCTGGTGCAGAAAGTCACGACGGCCATGGGCAACGAGGTGCTCGAATACGGTGTCGATGTGCTGCTGGCACCTGGTGTCAACCTGCACCGTAATCCGCTCTGCGGCCGCAATTTCGAGTATTTCTCGGAAGACCCGGTGCTCTCCGGCAACATGGCGGCGGCCTATATCCGCGGTGTCCAGAGCAACCAGGTCGGTACTTCCATCAAGCACTACGCCACCAACAACCAGGAGACCAACCGCAACGAAGCGGAGTCGATTGTCAGTGCCCGTGCGTTGCGTGAACTGTATCTCAAGAACTTCGAAATTGCCATCACCAAAGCCGAACCGTGGACGGTGATGTCTTCGTATAACAAACTGGACGGCGACTATGCGCAGCAGAGCGAAGACCTGCTGACCAAGGTGCTCCGCGACGACTGGGGCTACAAGGGTATCGTCATGACCGACTGGGGCAGCAAGGCGGGAACCGTCAAGGCCGCTGCATCCGGCAACGACCTGATGGAGCCGGGCAACCAGCAGGAGATAGACCGCATCGTGGCCGCTGTCAAGGACGGCAGCCTGGCCGAAGAATATGTCGACCGGAATGTGCGCCGCATGCTCGAATATATTGTCAAGACGCCTGCTTTCAGGAAGTACCGTTATTCCAACAAACCGGATCTCGAAGCGCATGCGAAGCTGGCGCGTGACGCGGCGGCCGAGTCGATCGTGCTGCTCCGCAACGAAAACGGCACATTGCCCTTCAAGGACATCCGGCGCATCGCGCTGTATGGCATCGGTTCCATCGATTTCGTCGCGGGCGGTACCGGCAGCGGCAACGTCAACAAGGCGTACGTCGTGAACATGCAGGAGGGGCTGCAGAATGCCGGATTCGAACTCGACCAGACCCTGTTGGATTACTATGATAGTTACATCGCTTTCGACCGGGCCCGCAGCCGGCTCATGCAGAACCGGCGCGGCGGCATGTTCGGCAGCAGCAAGCTCGCCGAGATAGAGATGCCTATGGCCGCCATCGGACGGCAGGCTTCCTCGAACGATGCGGCGATTATCGTCATCGGCCGCAATGCCGGTGAAGGAGCCGACCGCCGGGTGCCGGACGATTTTGAACTCACCGCCATCGAACGTGCGCTTATCGAGAACGTGTCACAGCGATTCCACGAAGCCAGCAAGAAGGTGGTCGTAGTTCTCAACGTGGGCGGTGTCATCGAGACGGCGTCCTGGAAAGAGAAGGCCGATGCCATCCTGCTGCCGTGGTCGCCCGGGCAGGAAGGCGCCAATGCCGTGGCGGACATCCTTACGGGGCGCGTGAATCCTTCGGGCAAGTTGCCGATGACGTTCCCTGTGGCGTATCTCGATCATCCTTCGTCGGCCAATTTCCCATATGAGAATGCGGGTGGTCGCCCGACTGACGGTCAGCCGAGGCCGAACATCGACTATGTGCGTTACGAGGAAGGCATCTGGGTCGGCTACCGTTATTTCGACACGGCCGGCAAGGATGTGTCTTATCCGTTCGGATACGGCCTTTCTTACACGACCTTCACCTATTCCAAACCGGTGGCCAAGGCGTCCGCGTCCGGCCTCAGGGCTACGGTCAGGGTGACGAACTCCGGCAGCGTGGCCGGCAAAGAGGTCGTGGAGGTCTATGTCTCCGCACCGGCCGGCGGACTTGAGAAACCCAAGAAAGAACTCAAGGCGTTCGCCAAGACCCGGTTGCTGCAACCCGGCGAGTCGCAGCTGCTTTCGTTTGACATCAGCGCCTACGAACTGGCTTCGTTCAACGAAGCAGCCAACCGTTGGGAAGCACCTGCCGGCAACTACACGGTATCCTTTGCCGCCAGCGTAGCAGATGTCCGTGCAACGGCCAGCTGCCGCCGCGGCCGTCTCTACACCCTTCCGGTGAGTGACGCCTTCCGCCGGGTGGACATCAAGGAGCTGTCGCTTAAATAATACCCGAAGATTCTGACATTATACCGTAATCTGATGCGAGGGTTTACGATACTGTTCAGGTAAAACAGCGATTTAAAAAAAAAGATAAATTTGCGGTTGCGTTGTCTGTCGTCAAGATGGAGCCGACGTAAACAAACAGCATTTTAAAACCAACAAATCAAGGTCATGAAAAAGCAGATTCTTCTTGCAGCGGCTGTTGTGATGTCGCTTACTTGTTTTGCACAGTTCCCCGGTGGCGGGATGCCCCCCGCGGGCGGTGGAATGCCTCCTATGGGCGGCGGTTTTCCGGGCGGCGGAATGCCACCTATGGGCGGTTTCGGGGGCTTTGGCGGCCCGCAGGCTCCGCAGACACAGGCCGAATATTCTGAGAAAATCGCAGATGTCAACTATGCCGGTGATGACGGCCAGGTCTATCACATGCTCGACATTTATATTCCCAAGGAAACCAAGGATAAATATCCTGTTTTGGTGCACATCTACGGCAGCGCATGGGGCAGCAACAGCTCGAAGGGCGGTGCCGACATCAACACCATCTGCGCCGCGGCGCTCAAGGCCGGCTATGCCGTGGTCACGCCGAACCATCGCTCCATCGGCGACGGCAAGTGGCCCGCCCAAATCAACGACATCAAGGCTGTGATCCGTTTTATCCGCGCCAATGCCGCGAAATATAAATTCGACACGTCCTTCATCGCCATTTCCGGTTTCTCGTCGGGTGGACACCTGTCTGCCGTCTGCGCACTGTCGAACGGCGTGAAGGTGGCTGAACTCGGCAATGCGAAATACGACATCGAAGGCAGCGTCGGTCCGTACACCAATGAGTCGAGCCTTGTCGATGCTTTCTGCGACTGGTCGGGTCCGACCGAATTGCTGCACATGGACTGCGGCAATGCGATGATTTTCGGCGGCGCGGGCAACACGCCCGAGGAGCAGCTCATTGGTGCCCCCAAGGAGGGCAACGAGGACAAGTTCCTGCTGTTGAGTGCGAGTGGTTATGTGGATAAGGATGACGTGGCCGGTTACATTTTCCATGGTGACGCCGACTTTGTCGTGGCGTCCTGCGTAAGCCAGTATCTCTATGACGAGATGCAGCAGGCCGGCGTGGAGAGCTACCTTGTCCGCGTGCCGGAGGGCAGCCACGGCGGCGGTGCCATGTACACCGAGGAGAACCTCAAGAAGATGACCGACTTCCTGGATGCACAGCGTGCCAAGAAGGCGGCCAAGAAGTAAGCACTGATACGGAGTCAGCCTCGTCAGGGCTGATGTTTTGCAAAAAGAGCACGACGGTCGGGTCGTGCTCTTTTTTTGTACATGCGCGGCACAGACAGCTGAGAGCGGCCAGGGTTTGCCCGGCCTTCCCGGCAGGCTGTTCGGTCTTGTTCCGGCAGGCTTGCCCCGGCAAACCTTCGCTTCGCTCATCCCTCCCACGGCTTCGCCGCGGGTCCCTCCCGCTCAAGAGTG
>JAFWVY010000037.1 GCA_017523725.1 Bacteroidales bacterium | reverse complement strand
GTAACCGCGGATGACCATCTCCACCTTGAATGGTTCGCAGCAGTGGCCGATGGTGACCATCGGATCGGGTGATGCAATCTTCCAGTTGGGAACGATGTCGGCGGTGCTGTCAAGGAAATGACAAGCTATCTGGTTGAGTATTTGTCCTTTATAAGGAATTCCCCGCGGCAGGACCACATCGAAAGCCGAGATGCGGTCGGTAACGACCATGACCAGATACTGTCCGGCGATGTTGTACACATCGCGCACTTTGCCTTCGTAGCGGCTCTGCTGGCATGGGAAGGAGAAACCGGTTTTTGTGAGTGCTTGTAACATGACGGTAGATATTTAAAATGATTTGGATGATGCTTTGTCTTGGTCGGCATCCGGCTGTGCGGCAGCTTGTTCGTAAGCCTCTACGATGTATTTGACCAGCCGGTGACGGATGATGTCGCGCTTGTCGAACCGGATGACCGAGATGCCCGGAATGGCGCCGAGCAGGTCGAGCGTGCGGGGCAGTCCGCTCTGCCTGCGGTCGGGCAGGTCGATCTGCGTCACGTCGCCCGTGATGATGAATCTGGCGTTGCGCCCCATGCGGGTCAGGAACATCTTCAGCTGGTTCATCGTGGCGTTCTGTGCCTCGTCCAGAATGACGAAGGCATTGTCCAGCGTCCGGCCGCGCATGTATGCCAGCGGCGCGATCTGGATGGTGCCGTCCTCCATGTACGAGGCCAGCTTGCGGAACGGAATCATGTCGTACAGCGCATCGTACAGCGGCTGCAGGTAGGGGTCCAGCTTGTCCTTGACGTCACCGGGCAGGAATCCCAGTTTCTCGCCGGCTTCCACCGCGGGTCGCGTGAGGATGATGCGCTTGACATTCTTGTTTTTGAATTCTCTGACAGCCAGCGCAATGGCGGTATAGGTCTTGCCGGTGCCGGCTGGTCCGACGGCAAACAGCATGTCGTTGCGGGAGAATTCGTCCACCAGCCGCCGCTGGTTGACCGTCCGCGTGGAGACCGGTTTCCCGTTGCATCCGTAGAGAATGACGTCGTCCGGATTGGACTGCAGCAGTTGCAGGGCTTCGTCCTCATGCTCCAGGATACGCGTCATGTCTTCTTCGGTCAGTGTGTTGTATTTCTGGTAGAAGGCAGTGCACAACTGCAGCTTCTCTTCGAACCGTGCCGCTTCGGCCTCGTCGCCGGAGATCTTGATTTCGTTGCCCCGCCCGACACATTTCAGGCGCGGAAAGGCCTGGGCGAGCTTGGAGAACAGGTGGGCGCCGGTGCCGAAAAGCAGGGCCGGGTCCAGTTCGTTCAGAAGATAGGATTTTTCGGTCATACGGCAGCTCTGTAAGGGGTTTCTTCCACCGGTGCGGCATCCGCCTTCTGCGCCCGCAGATGGGTGGCGACATATTGGGCGATGTCCAGCACCGGCCGGTCGGCAACGTCTTGGAAGGTCTTTTTGCAGAGCGGACAGGCTGTGACCAGTACGTCCGGATTGCGGAAAGTGAGCCGGTTGAATGCATCTGCGGCGATTTTCCGCCGGGTCTCGTACGGCATCAGGTTGCTGCCGAGACTGCCTCCGCAGCACAGTGCCTGGTCTTTTTCTTCGTATGCGCGCTGCAGCACGGCCATGTCTTTCAGGATTTCACGCGGCGCCTCGTAAATGCCGGATCCCCGCCCCAGGTCGCACGGGTCGTGATAGGTGACACGTTCCTGTACCGGCTCTGTGGACAGTTTCCCTGCCGCAATCAGATCCCGGATAAATACGGTATGATGTACGACACGGATGGGCAACTTGTATTCTTCCGTGAAGACCCGGTAGCAGATCGGACAGGAGGTGACCAGCGTCTGTGCACCGGACTTTACAATCAGTTCGGTGTTCTTGGCTATCAACTGCCGCGCGGCTTCTTCCTGTCCGGCCAGCATCAGGGGCCGTCCGCAGCAGACTGAGCCGTTCTCATCCAAGTATCGGTACCGTATGCCGGCCGCCTTGAAAAGCGTCTGCATGGCCCGTGGAATGGCGGGCGTCAGGTGTGACATGCAGCCTGCGAAATAGACCACGTCCGGTTTTTCCGGCATCTGCCGGACGACTGGCTGGATTTCCGCCGGGAGTGCGTCCGATGCCGGGTTGAGATACTGGAGATAGGTGTCGCCCTGTCCCATCTGGTTGTCGGTCTTGACCGACAGTTTCAGCCGGCAGGAGTCGATGCCGACCGGGCAGGCCGCCACGCAACGTCCGCACTGCATGCACATTTCGGCCATTTCACGGGCCGTCTCCATGTGGTTGTAGCGCAGGTTGCTGATGAAATAGACGGTCGCCTTCTTGTCCATCCGTCCGGGGAGCACCATCTGGCAGGGATCCAGACAGATGCCGCAACGCGAGCAGGCAAAGGTCTCGGTCAGGGCATATCCCTGTCCGTGCCGCACCGTGCGGATACCGGCGTTGCGCAACAGAATCAGGAACGGTTCAGTGAGAATGTGCATGTAGCGCGAGAAGGGCATGGCGATGAAAAAGACACCGAGCGCGGTGGAATAAGCCCACCAGGTCGGCACGACATGCACGCTGTTCGAGACGAACGAATCGAACAGCAGGCCGAATCCCCGGGTGAGGAAACTGCCGCCGCTGATGCTGGAAGTAAAGCTTTCGGCCAGCAGCCGGAGCGGGAAGATGCTCCACAGGGAGTAGAGCGCCAGCCAGTCATATATCTTGAGCCGGGTGGTGCGTCGCATGCCTACGATGCGCGAGTTGATGCGCTTGTAGATGGCGATACCGATGCCGATCAGTACCATCAGCAAGAAAAAATCCATCAGGAAGAAGAAGATGGCGCCTCCCAGCGTGGAGTCGGTCTGCTTGACGAAATATCTGAAGAAAATCGGGAAATAAGGCAGGTTGAGGTGGTTGGGACAGTACAGTTTGACTTCGATGTGTCCCAGTACAATGATCATGAACCAGCCAAAGGCGATGCTCATGTGCATGAATCCGAGCAGCGGGTCGCGCTGGAAGATGCGACGGTGGAGCAGGCATTCCATGAAAATCTCCTTGATGGACACCAGCGTCTGTTTGGTAAAGAGACTCTTGCCGAACTTTATCTTGTCGCTTTGCGGCAGCTCTTTGAACACGCGCACGATGGCGGCGACGAAGAAGCACAGGAAGAATATCAGCCCGATGACAAACGGCCAGACAAATGGCGCATAACTGAATCGTTCTCTGAACATGGCGGTGCGGTTACAGGTCTTTTAATTCTCCCCGGTTGTACAAGGTCATGGCTTTGTGGATGGTCATCACCAGATGACGGGTGTTGACGCCGCGCGGACAGACCATCTGGCATTTGCCGCAGAGCATGCACTTCTCGGTTTCCTGTTCCAGCCTGGCCAGTTCGCCGCGATGCACCTGCAGTTGTATCCGGCGCAGGTTGAACGGCGTGAACTGTCCCGCCGAGCAGGTGGCGGTGCAGCATCCGCAGCCGATGCAGAGCAGGGCCGACGGCTCGTGCGCGATGACGTACCGCGACACATCTTTCGACGCCTGGTCGTAGTCGATGCGGGTGCTCTTGTTGATGGTGAATCCGAAATTGACCATGCTCAGGCTTTCTGACAGAGATAACGGTGGATCCGGAGCGCTGCTGCGCCGGCGTCGGCCAGGACTTCCGGAATATGTTTCGGTCCCGTGCAGGTGCCGGCCAGAAAGACACCTTCGGTCCGGGACAGGTTATTGTCCGTGTATTCATCCACGGCGTTGAGAAAACGGTCCTTGCCGACCGAAAGCCCCAGCGTAGGTGAATTGTAGAGTTGTGTCGTGCGTCCCTCCATGCCGACCATGAGCACCAGCATGTCAACGGTCATTTTCATGGGTTTTCCGACCAATGTATCTTCCACTTTGATGGCGATGCGCTTGTCGATGGTCTCTGCCGCCTCGGACAGTCTGCCCCGGACAAACGTGACACCGTAGCGCGTCTGTGCGTCAAGGTACATCTGTTCGTAGTGCCGGTCGAACATGCGCAGGTCCATGTAGAAACAGAAGACCTCGCAGTCGGGATACATTTCTTTCAGTTCGGACGCCTGCTTGACGGCAGTTACGCAGCATACCTTCGAGCAGTAGCGGTTGCCGGCCTTCTCGTCGCGCGACCCGACGCAGTGGATGAATCCCACGCGCCGCGGCACCTCACCGGAACGGGTCAGGATACGCCGTTCCTCGCGGAACATCCGCTCAATGTCCACGGATGTGAATACGTTGTCGTAGATGCCGTAGCCGTACTCCTCCTTGCGGTAGGCGTCGAAGGGCTTGAATCCGGTGGCCACCAGCACGGCATCTGCCGTCAGCACGGTGCCGTCGTTTACGGTGAGGATGAACTGCGCGTTCAGCTTTTCGATATTCAGGATGCGGCGCGAGGTCAAGACGTGGATGCCGCCG
Organism: Bacteroidales bacterium; assembly: GCA_017523725.1. Lineage (GTDB taxonomy): Bacteria > Bacteroidota > Bacteroidia > Bacteroidales > UBA4181 > JAFWVY01. Next base: position 18,542 of record JAFWVY010000037.1, on the reverse strand, counting down.
AGCCGGCTGCGAAGTTCTCCGAGGACTTCGGAGGCCGGGCGTTTGAACGGGAACAGCCGGTCCCATGTGAGCAGGTTGCCGCCGGTCTGGGGCTGCTCTTCGAGGAGCGTCACGGCGTACCCCAGCCCCTGAAGCTGTGCCGAGGCTTCCATGCCGGCGATACCGGCGCCGATGACCACTACATGTCGTTGTGAAGATGTATCCATGCTTGTCGGTTAGACTTTTAAAACAGAGGGAGATTCGGGATGTGACAGGTCCTTTTGGTCCTTTCCGGCATATTTCCTGGTCGGGTCGTAGGGAATGCCGATCTTGTCCAGCAGGGGCTCGACGGACACTTGATGCACCTGCAGGCCGAGGTCCCACGGGTCGTATCCCAGCACCAGGCCGGCCACTTCCTCGTACGTGAAGACCGGGATGCCGTAGCCGTTGTCGCCGTAGGTCTTGCCTTCGGTCTCGGCGATGACGTACTGCCAGCGGTCCAGGAAGTAGGGACATCCGGGACAGTTGGTGATGATCATGTCCGGCCGGAACGGTTCCATCGACTCGAACTTCTTGCGCGTGTTGGCAGCCGAATAGCCGCGGTTGGCCTGGATGAAGTACTGCCTGAAGCCGAAGCCGCAGCAGTGGCGCCGTTCGGGATAGTCGACCACTTCGCCGCCCCAGGCTTCGACCATGCCGGTCAGCACATAGGGGTATTCGGCGCCGCCGACGCCTTTCGACGGGAACATCTTGGCATAGTGGCAGCCGATGTGCTCCACCACACGCAACGGGGCGCCCGTGTAGCGGTTCACCAGCCGGTATCTGGCACGTGCCGCGATTTCGTTCCGCACTTTATAAATGATGTCGCTGGCATGGGCCAGATGCTTCGGCGGCTCGAAAGTGCGTCCGGTGGCCTTGTACAGGTTGTCGCGCACTTTCTGCAGCACGTCGGGGAATTTCTTCCAGGTCTCGATGATTTCGGAATACAGGCCGAACGACGTGATGCACGAGGCTGCGTAGTTCTCGTATCCGGCCTCGGTCATCAGGGCGAACTGCCGCGCCACCACGGTCATCGCGGTCTCGAACGGCACGACGTCGCTATGGTATCCGATGCCGCTGCAGGTGGTGTGATGCTTGTTCTCGTAGATATCCCGGTGCAGCACTTCGCGCATGATCTTCAGGAAATACACTTCCGAAGCCGGGAAGAAACTCTGCCGGATACAGCTGCGCACATAGAAATATTTGTCATCGGGAATCTCTTTCTGGTACTCCGACCAGATGCGTTTTTTGCCTTCTATTTTCATGTCATTCCCTCCCGTGCCGGTCGCTGTTATAGGTAAAGATATAATCTGCGTATTCTTTTTCGGTCATGCCCATTTCTTTGGCTTTTTCGGCGGAACATTGCTCGATGTTGTCGTAGAAAGCCTGGCCGCCGGTCACGTCGAAGATGCGTTGCAGCTCGTCGAGCGATTCCTGCGGAATCTTGCGCAGCACCCCCGGTCCTTCGCCGTCGAGATTGCCGCCCAGCCGTTCGAAGACATCGTCGAGGTGGTCGTGTTCCCACTTCCAGACCAGTCCTGCTTCGGGATGGCGCTCGAAGACAACGTTGCGCGGATAGACGCAATAGCCGTGTTTCAGGATCGATTCGCCGATGGCGCGCTTGAGGGCCAGCTGCTGGCGGCCTTTTTCGGATGCGGTGAACATGCCGGTGCGCTGTGAAAGGGTGCGGAGCGCCTGGATGAGCATGCCGGGGGCGTTGTTGCGGGGACAGCGTGTCACGCAGGACATGCATTCTCCGCAGTACCATATGCGGTTGCTCTTCAGCAGGTCTTCCAGTGTCTTTTCGTCGTGCTTCTGCACCAGGTCAACGATCTGCCGGGGATCGTAGTCGTAGAACTCGGCCGCCGGGCACAGCGCGGTGCAGGTGCCGCAGTTGATGCAGGCGTTCAGCGCTTCCTCGTACCGGATGTCCTCCTGGAGCATGTCGTACAGTTTTCCCATGTCTGCGTGTGCGTTTTACATGTACCGGGCATAATCCGGTATAAACTGCAAATGTATAAAAAAGGGTGTTCGGTTGCGAGAAACGGGAGTAAAAATTATCTTTGCGTGCACTCTCAGGCAGGGCTCCGGAATACGGAAATCTGCGCGTGCGCCCGTTATCAACGCGAAACTAATGTACAGTATAGGGATGGATGTCGGTTCCACGACGGCCAAAGTCGTGGTGTTGGACGAGCGGCAGGAACTGGTGTTCCATCGGTATGTCCGTCATCATGCGTCGATAGACGAAGCCGTATCCGGGTTGTGCCGTGAGATTTCCGTTGCCATCGGCCACGTTCCGGCATGTATGGCCGTGACCGGTTCCGCGGCGATGGGCGTGGCCGAAAGGTCGGGGCTGCCTTTCATCCAGGAACTGGTGGCCTCCTCTGAATTTGTCGCTCGGTACTGTCCTGAAGTACGGACGCTCATCGACATGGGCGGTGAGGACACCAAGATGATTTTCTTTTCCGACACCCGGCTGCCCGATATCCGGATGAACGGCAATTGTGCGGGCGGAACCGGGGCCTTCATCGACCAGATGGCCATGCTCTTCGATGTCACGCCGGCGGCGTTCGACGCTTTGGCGGCCGGACACAGACAGCTATGTCCGATTGCATCGCGCTGCGGTGTCTTTGCCAAGACGGACGTGCAGAATCTCTTGAGCCGTAAGGTGCCGCGGGCCGACATCGCCTATTCGGTGTACTATGCCGTGGCCATGCAGAGCATCAATACGCTGTCCCGGGGCTGTGAAACCATGCCGAAAATCTTGTTTTCCGGCGGACCGTTCTCTTTCCTGCCGACCCTGTCCGACGCATTCCTGTCGGTGCTCGGACTGCATCGCGAGGACTGTGTGCAGATTGCGCATCCGGAACTGGTGCCGGCCTGGGGCGCGGCCCTGTATGCCTCAGCCCGGGGCGGTGAGGTTTACCCGGATGCGCTGGCAACCCGGTTGCAGGCATCCTCAGCCATCCGTCCAGCAGGCAGCCGCATGGAGCCCATCTTCGCTTCGGAAACGGCGTACCGGGCGTGGAGGAATGAACGGAAACCTTTGGCATTCAATTATGTGGGGCTATCAGAATATGCTGGTGAACAGGCTTTTCTGGGTATCGATGCCGGGTCAACCACGACCAAGATTGTGCTGACCGGTACGCAGGACGAATTATTGTTCCACTTTTATGCGCCCAACAATGGACAGATGGTGGAAACCGTGCAGCAGGGCCTGCAACGGCTGCAGACCTTCCTGGCCGGTGCGCCGCATCCCGTCCGGATCGTCGCGGAGGCGGTGACCGGCTACGGCGAAGATCTTGTGCGTTCGGCGTTCGGCCTGTCGTACGGTCTGGTGGAGACCCTGGCCCATTACATCGCGTCCTGCCGTTTCAATCCCGACGTGAGTTTCATCCTCGATATCGGCGGTCAGGACATGAAGGCCTTCTTCGTCCGTGACAGACAGGTCCGGCGCATCGAACTCAACGAATCGTGTTCGTCCGGCTGCGGCTCTTTCATTGAGATGTTCAGCCGCTCACTTGGCTATGATGTCGCGACGTTCGCCGAGATGGCCTGCCGCGCCACGGCGCCCTGCGATCTGGGCAGCCGTTGCACGGTTTTCATGAACTCCCGCGTAAAGCAGGCGCTGCGCGAGAATGCCTCCGTAGAGGACATTGCCGCCGGACTGTCCTATTCGGTGGTACGCAATGCGCTTTACAAAGTGTTGAACATGAGAGATCTGAATGAACTCGGGGACCATGTCATGGTGCAGGGAGGCACCTTCCGCAACCAGTCGGTGCGGCGGGCATTCGAGCTGTTGACCGGACGTCCGACCGAGATGACCGACCTGCCTGAGATGATGGGCGCATACGGTGCGGCGCTGTATGCGCGGCAGTGTGCGGAGGCGGAGGAAACGCCGCGTCAGCCTTTCTCATGGGATACGGTGGAGGAGGCATCCCGCTACGACACATTTTCCAGGTCGTGCCGGGGCTGCGAGAACCGTTGCACGGTGAGTGAACTGCGGTTCCGCAATGGCCGGCGGTTCTATTCCGGCAACAAATGCGAGAATATCTTCCACAATTACGGCGAGGCCGATCAGCCGGGCGAGAATCTGTCGGCCTGGAAACTGCAGCAATTGTTCGCTGAAGACGGCACCGCCGTCCCGGCGGAACAGGCCCGCTGTACCGTCGGTATCCCACGGGCACTGCATTTTTACGAGAAATATCCGTTCTGGCGCACCCTGCTCGGTACGGCCGGCATCCGTACGGTGCTTTCGGCACCCTCCACGGTCGAAGTGTACCGCAAGGGCAAGGGCACCATCATGTCCGACAATATCTGCTTCCCGGCCAAATTGCTTCACGGCCATGTGGCGGATCTGGCGGAACGCCGTACCGACCGCATCCTCTATCCGGTTGCCGTGTACGAAACCCGGGAGTACGACGATGCTTCGGATACCTTCAATTGTCCGATTGTGAGCGGATATTCCGATGTGATCGGCAGTGCGTTCGACCTCGGCGGACAGGGCATTCTGCTCGATACGCCCCGGGTGAACTTCGGAGATGTCCGCTTGCTCGGTGCGTCCTGCAAGGCCTATCTGATGACGTTGGGTGTACCGGCATCGGTGGCGGCTGAAGCGTTTCGGCGTGCGCTGGCGGCGCAGACTGCTTTTAAGCTGCAGTTGCGGGTCCGGGCCGCCGGTCTGATCGCCCGGGCGGTGTCGCGGAAGGAACCCCTGATTGTGCTGGCCGGTCGGCCGTATCACACTGATTTGCTGATTAACAGTAAGGTGCCCGACATCCTCACCCATTTCGGCGCCCATGTCATCACCGAAGACATGGTACCGGTGGATGCCGGCGCCGTGAAAGGCCTGCACGTGCTTCCCCAGTGGAGTTACACCAACCGCATATATGCTGCGGCGGCCTGGGTGGCCGCAGCGCCCGACACGGTCCAGATGGTGCAGATCAACTCTTTCGGCTGTGGTCCCGATGCCATTGCGATGGATGAGGTGCGCTCCATCCTGCGTGCCGGCGGCAAATACCTGACCGTCGTCCGGGTGGACGAAATCAACGCCACGGGTTCGTTGCGTCTGCGTCTGCGCTCCATGCTGGCATCCATGCGTTACCGCCAGAGAATACAAACGCCGAGGCAGAACCTGCCCCGGATGTCCCACGCCCGTTTCCTGCCGGCCGACCAGGACCGCCGTACCATTCTCGCACCCGATTTCGGCCCGTTCTATTCGTTGCTCATCCGACCGATATTTACGCTGTCAGGCTATCGCTACGAGACGCTGCCCGAACCGGACCGCACGGCCATCCAGGAAGGTCTCCGCTATGCCAACAACGAAATCTGCTACCCGGCGACCCTTGTCATCGGGAGCCTCGTCAGCGCCCTGAAATCCGGCCGGTACGACCTGGACCGGGTGGCGGTCGGTATCACGCAGACCTGCGGCCAGTGCCGGGCATCCTCGTACCTTTCGCTGCTGAAAAAAGCGATGCAGATGGCAGGGCTCGACAAGGTGCCGGCCATTGCCATCGGCACCGAGGGCCGTACCGTCAACGATCAGCCCGGCCTGAAAATCAACTACCTGGGTATGATACGCTGCATTGTGGCCGCCATGATTGCCGCCGACATGCTCATGAAGATGTGCCATGCGGTCCAGGCCCGCGAACGGCAACGCGGCAAGGCTATGGATCTGGCCATGCGGTACGTGCGGCAAGTCGAGGCCTGTTTTGCACGGCGCGATGTGTCGGGCATCTGGCGGTTGCTGGAACAGGCGGTGGCCGGTTTCGGCGCCGTCGAAACGCACGGGCGGCCTTTGACGAAGGTCGGGCTGGTGGGCGAAATCTACGTCAAGTACAACCCGGCCGCCAACGGCCACATCGTCGAATGGCTGAACGCCCATGACGCCGAAGTCGTGGTGCCGCCGCTCATCGATTTCTTTGTCCAGTCGTTCGTCAACCGCAAAGTGAACGAAAAAGCGTTCCTGCGCCGGCGGTCGGCGGTCGGCAGCCTTTTCTCGGGCACCCTGTGGTCCTATGTGGACCGCAACCTTGCCCGGGCCAACAGACTTCTGTCCCGGATTCCGTTCTGCGAACCGTTCGAAGATATCCGTGCGATGGCCCGCCGGGCCGAGCCGCTGATCCATCTGGAGAATCAGGCGGGCGAAGGCTGGCTGATCGCGGCCGAAGTGGCGCATTTCGCCGAGACAGGCGTGACGCGTGTCATCAGCGTACAGCCGTTTGGATGCATTGCCAACCAGGTGGTTTCGAAGGGCATCGAGAAACGCCTGCGCAACCGCTACCCCGCCTTGAACCTGCTCTTCCTTGACTACGACAGCAATGTGAGCGAAGTGAACGTGCAGAACCGGCTCCACTTTATCCTTCAGTAGCTTCACACCGGAATATTTATTTGCCGGGCCCGCCGAAAAATATTACGTTTGTGCTGCAAAAACAACACACGTATTATGGCTACGAAACCTTTCAAATACCAGACTCCTTTCCCCATGGGAGAGGACCGTACGGAGTATTACCGCCTGACCGGCGACTATGTCAGTGTATCATCGTTCGAGGGCAGGGAAGTGCTTAAAGTGGCGCCCGAGGGACTGACCCTTCTGGCCAAGACCGCCTTCCGTGATGCAGCGTTCCTGCTGCGTACCGGGCACCAGCGCCAGGTGGCCTCCATCCTGGACGACCCCGAGGCCTCCGAGAACGACAAATACGTGGCACTGACATTCCTGCGCAATTCGGAGGTGGCTGCCAAGGGCGTGCTGCCGACCTGCCAGGATACCGGTACAGCCGTCATCATCGGCAAGAAAGGCCAGTATGTCTTCACGGAAGGCTCCGACGAGGAAGCCTTGTCGAAGGGCGTCTATCAGACCTATACCGAAGAGAACCTGCGTTATTCGCAGAATGCCCCGCTCGACATGTACCGTGAGGTGAACACGGGCTGCAACCTGCCGGCGCAGATCGACCTCTACGCCGTCGGCGGCAACGAATACAAGTTTCTCTGCATCGCCAAGGGCGGCGGCTCGGCCAACAAGACTTACCTGTACCAGGAGACCAAGGCGCTGCTGACGCCGGAAACCCTTGAGAATTTCCTCATCGCCAAGATGAAGACCCTGGGTACTGCCGCATGCCCGCCGTATCACATCGCGTTTGTCATCGGCGGTACGTCGGCGGAGATGAACCTGAAGACCGTCAAGCTGGCTTCGGCCAAATACTACGACGACCTGCCCTCCGAAGGCAACGAATATGGCCGTGCGTTCCGCGACAGGGCGCTGGAGCAGAAAATACTGAAGGCTGCGCAGGACATGGGGCTTGGTGCCCAGTTCGGCGGCAAATATTTTGCGCACGACCTGCGGATCATCCGGCTGCCGCGCCACGGCGCCTCCTGCCCGGTGGGTCTCGGCGTCTCGTGCTCGGCCGACCGCAACATCAAGGCCAAGATCAACCGGGACGGTATCTGGATAGAGAAACTGGAAGACAATCCGGGACGCTTTATTCCCGAAGCACTGCGCGAAGCCGGCGAAGGCGACGCGGTGCGGATCGACCTGAACCGCCCCATGGCCGAGATTCTGGCGGAACTGACCAAATATCCGGTGGCGACGCGGCTTTCGCTGAACGGTACCATCATCGTGGGACGCGATATCGCGCATGCCAAGCTGAAAGAACGTCTCGACCGGGGTGAAGGCCTGCCGCAGTACATCAAGGACCATCCGATTTACTATGCCGGTCCGGCCAAGACACCGCAGGGCATGGCATCCGGTTCTTTCGGCCCGACGACGGCCGGCCGTATGGATCCCTACGTGGACCTTTTCCAGGCTGCAGGCGGCAGCATGATCATGATTGCCAAGGGCAACCGCAGCGACGCGGTGACCGAAGCCTGCCGGAAACACGGCGGCTTTTATCTGGGAAGTATCGGCGGCCCCGCCGCCATCCTGGCCCAGAACAACATCCGGAAGGTGGAATGCCTGGAATATCCCGAACTGGGCATGGAAGCCATCTGGAAGATCGAAGTCGAAGACTTTCCGGCATTCATCCTGGTGGACGACAAAGGCAACGACTTCTTCAAACAGCTCAAACCGCGTTGCGCTTCCTGTTCGCAGCGGTAGCGCATCCGTTTTTTTCAAAAAAAAAGGCGGAGTTTTGGCAGAATTATAAAAAAGTGTACTTTTGCGTGCTCTTTCCGGATAGGTCTTCCGAACGGCGCCTTTTCCCGGAAACGGTTCAGTATCAGAAAGACAATCAAAAAAGTATATAGAAATGAAAAGGACATTTCAGCCTTCGAACAGAAAGAGAAGGAACAAACACGGCTTCAGAGCCAGAATGGCTACTGCCAACGGCCGCAAAGTGTTGGCTGCGCGCCGCGCCAAAGGCAGAAAGAAACTGACGGTTTCGGACGAATACTCCAACAAGTAGTTTCACAAGCCGATGTGATATGAAGAGGCTGGCGGAAAGTGATTTCTACCGGCCTCTGTTTTTATTGTGACCACAACATGAACCAGATGGAAGACAGGACCGGGGCACTGGAGACCCAGCGCATCTCCACGTTGCTGCTGGCGTACGCGCTGCCGTCGGTTGTCAGCCAGATTATTGCGTCGGTGTACAATATCGTCGACCGCATCTTCCTGGGACAGTGCGTCGGCGCACTGGCCATCGCCGGTCTGGCCATCACCATGCCCATCATGAACATCGTGCACGCCTTTGGGTCGCTGGTCGGCGTTGGATCGGCCGCCCGCATGAGCATCGTGTTGGGCGCCAAGGATGTGCGCTGGGCCCGTAGGATCCTGGGCAACAGCATGTACCTGACCATCGCGTTCGGCATCCTGTTCGTCACGTTCGGGTATCTGTTCATGGACCGCATCCTCGCTGCGTTCGGTGCCTCGCCCGACACCATCGCCTATGCCCGCCAGTACATGGTCATCGTGCTGCCCGGCATGTTCCTCACCACCATAGCGTTCAACCTCACCGGCCTGATCCGTTCGTCCGGCTATCCCAAACGTGCGATGTGGATTCTGGCAGGTGGCGCTGTGTTGAATATTATCCTGGACTCTATTTTCATCTATGCGCTCGACTGGGGCATCGCCGGCGCCGCATGGGCCACCACCATTTCCATGGCCTGCTCTGCCGTTGCTGCCATCCTGCATTTCGTAAGTCCGAAATCATTCATCCGCTTTTCGCGCGATTGCTGGTCACCGCGTTGGTATATCTTCCTGAATATTCTGTCCATCGGGCTGAGCCCGTTCCTGATGAACGTGGCGGCATCGGGCGTCGTGGCACTCTTGAACCGGCAGCTCATCCGCTACGGCAACCTTGTGATGCCGGGCGGCGGCGACCTGGCCGTCGGAGCCTGCGGCATCAGCAATACCTTCGGCGCGCTGCTGGTGATGTTCATTCTTGGCGTCTGCCAGGGCATGCAACCCATCGCCGGCTACAACTATGGCGCCGGACGCCAGGATCGATTAAAGGAGGTCTTTACCCTGACCCTGAAAGTCAACATACTGTTCGGTACGGCGGGAGCCCTGATCGGTGTGCTGTTCCCGCAGACGCTGCTGCGCATTTTCACCACCGACGCCGACCTCATCCGCATCGGCACGCCGGCCATGCGCTATCTGCTGGTCATGTGGGGCATCATCGCCTTCACCATCACCAACTCCAATTTCTTCCAGTCTATTGACAAACCGTGGATTGCCATCGTCACCAGCCTGTCGCGGCAAGTCATTTTCCTGGCCCCGATGATTTACATCCTGCCGCCGCTGTACGAGCGCATGAATCTGCAAGGCCTGACCGGCATCTGGATGTCGTGTGCCTTGAGCGATGTGCTCGGCGCTGTACTGGCGGGCAGCCTGCTCCTGACACAGCGGCATATCTTCCGGCCCGGATACCAGGCGCCGCCGCGCCGGCAGCGCAAAGCCTTCCGGCCGTCTCCCGGCGACGAGGCATAACACGACCTTTCGCCTGGCAACGAAGCATAAAACGACAATCTCCCGGTGACGAGGCATAGCACGACCGTCACCCGGCAACAAGGCGTAGCGCCGGTGCCGGACCCCTATTCCGGAATGGAAATCTTCTTGTATTTTTTCTGACGTTTCTCCCAGCGGTCGCGGGCGTACTGCTGCATGTCGGAGAACTCGTCGTTCTCGTCAATGATCTCGAGTCCGAAAATCGTCTCGATGATATCCTCCAGCGTAATGATGCCCTGGAAGCAGCCGTACTCGTCCACGATGATGGCCATCTGCTGCTTGTTCTTCAGCATGGCATCCCAGACATCACTCATGGACATCTCCTCGTTGAAGCACGAAATCTCGCGTTTAATCTCGCTGAGTTTCATGTCGAAACGGTCGTCGGCCAGCCCCTCGAGCGCATCGCTGAGCAGCACGTAGCCGGTGATGTATTCCGGCGAGTCGTTATAGAGCGGGATGCGGGAGTAGTGCAGGTAGGTGTCGTTGTTGTAGAAATTCTTGAGAATCATCGATTCCGAAGCCGTGACAGCCACCACGCGGGGCGTCATGGCCTCGCCGACCTTGATGTTGTCCAGCCGGATGACGTTCTGGATGATTTTGTTCTCGTCCTTTTCGATGACGCCGGCCTTCTCGCCGACATTGGCCATGGCCGACACTTCCTCGCGGCTGACGGTGTTCTTCGCGCCTTTGGGCGTGATGAGCCGGCTGATACCCCGGATCAGCGCCACGAGCGGATACATGATGACGATGAGTCCTCGCAGGGTCAGGGCCGTGAACCCCATGAGCTTGTGCCAATATGACGTGCCGATGGTCTTCGGGATGATTTCCGAGAAAATGAGGATGAGCAGCGTGGTGATGGCGGAAACGACGCCGAACCAGGCACTGCCGAAGAGCAGGGTGGCCTGACGTCCCACGCCCGCCGCACCGATGGTGTTGGCGATGGTGTTCAACGACAGGATGGCCGCGATGGGTTTGTCTATTTCTGTTTTGTATTTCCTGAACAGGAAGGCCGGCCGGTAACCGCTTTCTTCGCGCATCGTAATAAACGAAAGCGGGGTGGACATCAGGACGGACTCGAGTATCGAACAGACGAACGATATCAGCATGGCGCCGCCCAGGAATACCAATAAAAGAGCCATAGAGACTGAAAGATGATTCACCGCAAAAGTACGTAACTTTCCGGCTTGAAACATTGCAGTTTCGGATAATTTTTTGAATATTTGCATCATTCTGCCGCCGCGGTGACGGCAGACAACCTAAACTGTTATCATCATGTCATTAATCAGCGATCTCATCATGCAGCAGGTACAGTCGGCTGCCGGGAGTGTGAACATTCCCTCGAATATCAAGAACCAGGTGCTTGGCGGTCTGTCCGAGTCTGTCCTCGGCAGTCTGACCAAAACGGCCGCCAAATCGGGCGGTGTTGACCAGATCAAGGAACTGCTTACCGGCAAGGTTTCTGCGGCGCAGAGCCCCATCACGGCACTGGCCGGCCAGCTCTTTTCCTCGAATGTCGCAAATGCTCTGAACCTGAATTCTTCCACGACTTCGTCCCTGACGGCTTTGCTTCCCACAGTGCTTGGCAAGGTGTCCTCCTTCATCAAGGACCGGGACGGTGACGGCGATGTCGATCTGAACGATATCATCCTTTCGCTTAAGGGCGGTTCCTCTGCGTCGAACTCTCTTCTGGGCATGGCCTCGAGCCTGCTGGGCGGAATCCTGAAAAAATAAACCGGAACACCGGAAATGAACTGCGGGAGAACGCCTTCGGAACCAGTGTCCACCGGGCGTTCTTCTGTTTTTTGTATGCCCGAATGCAGAAGTTTGTAATGAAAAGTGATATTGAGATAGCACGCGAGACACCGTTGCATTCCATCTTTGACGTGGCAGCCCGGATGGGCATCGACGCCGAATGCATCGAACCGTACGGCCGGTATGTCGCCAAAGTGCCTTACACCCTGATAGACGAAGAAAAAGTTAAACGCAGCCGGCTCATCCTGGTGACGGCCATCACGCCGACCAAGACCGGCGTGGGCAAGACCACGGTTTCGGTCGGACTGGCGCTCGGGCTCTCCCGGATCGGCTGCAAGGCGGTCGTGGCGCTGCGCGAACCTTCGCTGGGCCCCTGCTTCGGCATGAAGGGCGGCGCGGCCGGCGGCGGCTATGCGCAGGTGCTGCCCATGGAGAAGATCAATCTGCATTTCACGGGCGATTTCCACGCCATCACGGCAGCGAGCAACATGATTGCCGCGCTGTTGGACAACTACCTCTACCAGCATCAGGCCGAGGGTTTCGCATTGAAGGAGATTCTCTGGAAACGCGTGCTGGACATCAACGACCGCTCGCTGCGCCATGTGGTGACCGGCCTGGGCGCCTACACGAACGGCCTGCCGCAGGAGTCGGGTTTCGATATCACGCCGGCATCGGAGCTCATGGCCATTCTTTGTCTCGCCCGCGACATGGATGACCTCCGCCGGCGCATCGACCACATGCTGCTCGGCTATACCATCGACAACAAACCTTTCACGGTGGGGGAACTGGGCATCGGCGGCGCCATCGCCGTGCTGCTCAAGGATGCCATCCACCCCAACCTGGTGCAGACCACCGAACATACGCCGGCCTTCATCCACGGCGGTCCGTTCGCCAACATCGCCCACGGCTGCAATTCGGTCATGGCGACCAAAATGGCCATGACCTACGGCGACTACGCCATCACCGAGGCTGGTTTCGGCGCCGACCTGGGCGCGGAGAAATTCTTCGACATCAAGTGCCGCAACGCCGGCATCAGCCCGGCGCTGACCGTCATCGTGGCCACGGCGCAGGGTCTGAAAATGCACGGTGACGTGCCCGAAAGTGACATCCGCCAGCCCAATGTGGAAGGCGTGCGGCGCGGTCTGGCCAATCTCGACCGGCATATCGCCAACCTGCGTTCGTTCGGGCAGAGCGTGGTGGTCTGTTTCAACCATTTCGCCTCCGATACCGAAGAAGAAATCGACGTGGTCCGTGAGCACTGCCGCCGGGTGTCGGTTCCGTTTGCCGTGAACGATGCCTTTACGCAGGGAGGGGCCGGCGCCGAGGACCTGGCGCGCCTGGTGGTCAAGACCATCGACGAGACGCCGTCCGGTCCGCTGCGCTATGCCTATCCGCTGGCGGCCTCCATCGAAGACAAGATTACCATGGTGGCCCAGCGCATCTACGGGGCAGGCTCCGTCAACTTCACCACCGAAGCCAAGCGGCGTCTGGCCAAGATCCGGTCGCTCGGATGCTCGGAGTTCCCCGTGTGCATCGCCAAGACACAGTATTCCTTCTCGTCCGATCCCAAACGCTACGGTGTGCCCGCGGGATTCAGCTTCAACATCAAGGATATCGTGGTCAACATGGGGGCGGAACTGATTGTGGCCATCGCCGGCGACATTATCCGCATGCCCGGTCTGCCCAAATCACCGCAGGCACTCCGGATAGACATCCGGAACGGCGAGATCGAGGGCCTGAGCTAAAACAATCTGTGCGGTGTCGTTGCCGCTGTCAGTTGGTCTTGCAGTCGAACTTCACATCGGAGAGTTCGGAGTTTGCCTTGACGATTTTTTCCTCCAGACTGCGTTTGTAATCAATGAACGCCTGCATCATCTGTGCGTCTCCGGCAGCCAGGATCTGCACGGCGAGCAGACCGGCGTTCTGGGCGGCATCGAGACCAACGGTGGCTACCGGGATGCCCGGGGGCATCTGCAGGATGGACAGGATGGAATCCCAGCCGTCGATGGAAATCGAAGCCTTGATGGGTACGCCGATGACCGGCAGGGGCGTCGAGGCGGCGATGACGCCCGGCAGATGAGCCGCACCGCCTGCACCGGCGATGATGACACGGATGCCCCGGCCATAGGCCTGCTCTGCAAACTCGGCCGTCTGGCGCGGTGTGCGGTGCGCCGATAAAGCGTGCATCTCGAAAGGTATTTTAAAATCATTTAATATCTTTGCAGCCTTGTTCATGATGGGCAAGTCGGAGGTGCTGCCCATGATGATGCTCACTTTCGGGTTCATAATCAAACGGTTATAAAAACAATTATTCGCGCGTTAGGTTGTTTGGCATGACGCATACGAATACAAAAGTAGAAAAGTTTCCATGAGAATCGTCTCCGTCGCCGACAAAAAATTCCGGATCGCCATTCCGCAGAGTGAGATCAAGCGGAGGGTGGCTATCCTGGCCGACGACATCAACCGCGACTATGCCGGAGAAGAACTGGTGGTGGTGGCGGTGCTGAACGGCTCGTTCATGTTCGTCGCCGACCTGGTCCGCAAAATCAAGGTGCCCTGCCGGGTGTCTTTCGTCAAGACCTCTTCGTACGAGAAGGACGCCTCGTCCGGCGAAGTGAAGCAGCTCATCGGTCTCGCCGACGACATTGCCGGCCGCCATGTGCTGGTGGTGGAGGACATCATCGAGACAGGAAGCACCATGCGCTTCATCCTGAACTATCTCAAGAAATTCAAGCCCGCCGACATCCGTCTGGCCTCGCTCATCGTGAAACTGCAGTCGTTCGACTCGATGTTCCATGTGGATTACGTGGGCTTCGAAAAAGAAGACCGTTTCGTGGTCGGCTACGGCCTCGACTACGACGGATTCGGACGGAACCTCGAAGATATTTACGAAGCTATATAAAACAGAAAACTATGCTGAATCTTGTAATTTTTGGGGCGCCCGGTGCCGGCAAGGGCACGCAGGCCGCCATGCTGATTGAAAAGTACAACCTGGTGCATCTGTCCACCGGCGACCTGCTCCGGAAGGAGATTGCCGAGGGCAGCGAAATCGGGAAACAGGCGCAGGCCATCATGGCCCGGGGCGAATTCGTGTCGGACGAGATGGTGGTGTCGATCATCTCCGGCCAGATAGACCGGCATGCCGATGCCAACGGATTCATCTTCGACGGATTTCCGCGCACGGTGCGTCAGGCCGGCATGTTGGACGAACTGCTGAAGAGCAAGAACATGTCCATCAGCATCGTCGTGGCCATGGAAGTGCCCGAGACCGAGTTGGTCCGCCGCCTGCTGGAGCGGGGCAAAGTGTCGGGCCGCGCCGACGACCAGAACATGGACGTCATCGCCAACCGCATCCATGTCTATCACGAAAAGACCGAACCGGTTACCGGTTATTACGATGCGCAGAAGAAGTTCGTGTCGGTGAATGGATTGGGCGCCATCGAAGAGATTTTCGGCCGCCTCACTGCGGTTATCGACCAGGTGAAATAATCTTTCCCTCCGCGAAACGGAAGGCGACTGATTCTTGGGGATCAGTCGCTTTTTTTTGCCGCTGGACGGGCGGCCGGGGTTTGCCCGGGGCAACCTGCCTGCACTTATATGGTGTGTGGATGCAGAATTTCGGATGGGATATTCCCCCTTGCAATCTGGCTATCTGATCATCGAGGCTCTCCATAGGTGGAGAAGGAATATGCTTTGAAGACCCTAGCCACCCTCGGCTGTTAGAGGGAAGGATCCGCCGCGCAGCGGTGGAGGGGGTCGCGCCTATGGCGCGACGGTCTGAAAAGCATATTCCTTCGAAACTTTCAAATCCTTCGGAATAAGGCAGATTGCTGCAGGAAGACCTGTGCCGAGTCGAAGCGGCCTCCTCCGTGCGGTTTCCCGAAATGTCCTTACCTTTGCGCCCGAAACATTTTATGCCATGGTACGGAAGAAACTGCGCATCACCAAACGCGACTATCTGCTGGCCAACCGCCGGGCCTCGCGGCTGGAGGAAATCCAGGCGCACGGCAAACCTGTGGCCAACCGGACCATGGTGCACCGCTCCAAGAAAGTGTACGACCGCAATCGCGTCAAACGCGAGGACCGGCGGCAATCCTGACGGCCTCTATTTGACCAGATGTTCCATAATCCAGGCGACGTGGGCCGCTTCGGTGGCGTCCGAGGCCCAGTGCTCGTTGATGGGCGTGAACATCGATGACTTCTCGCCTTTCAGCGAGTTCCAGACCGCGTAGGACGTCGTGGGCGGGCAGGTGTCGTCGTTGTAGCCGAATGACATCTGGGTCGGCACCTTGATCTGCCGCGCGAAGTTCACCACATCGAAATAAGCCAGCGTTTCCACCGCCTTGGGAGTCAGGATGCCCGGGTTGCGGTTGAAGTGCGGATAGCCGCCCGTGCGCCCCTGTTCGGCGTAGGCTGCCATGTCGGCGAGGGCCGGATGGTCGGCCACGCAGACCGTCACCCGCTTGTCGAGACCGGCCGCCACGAGACTCAGCGCACCGCCCTGGCTGCCGCCTTTCATCACCACATTCTTGCCGTCCCATTCGGGCAGCGTCGTCAGATAGTCTATCGAACGGACCAGCGCCAGATAGACATGTTTCATATAGTAGTCGTCGCGCGATTCGATGCCGTTGCCGAGATATCCGGCACCATTGACGTTCATCGCCCGGCTGGCCGCGCTGAACACGCTCTGCTCGGAGCGCGGGTCGATGCCGTGGATCTCGATGACGAACCGGATGAAACGGTTGTTCGTGTAATAGTTGTGCCAGTTGGGCACGATGATGGTGCTGACGCCGGCTCCCGGAGGGAAGATCACCACCGGGCAGGTGTGCGGCTCGGCGCCTTTCGGCACGTACAGATAGCCGTAGAGTCCCTGTGTCTCGTTGACCATCACCTTGACGAGGAAGCAATCCTCACGCATGGTGTTGCGTTCGGGCACGGTCTCGCGGGTGACGGTGAGCGGGAACTTCTCCGCCTCGGCGACGGCCTTGTTCCAGAAGGCCGTAAAATCGGCCGGTTCTTTGGTAAAAGGCACAATCTCTTCGGGCGAGAACCCGACCTTGACATGGGTCCGGTAGGTGCTGCCGTCGAGTTGCAGCGTCAGCTTGATGTCACGGAAACCGGGCTTGGTGCGCGTACCGGCCGGAACGACGGCCCGCCCGTGCTTCATCTCGACAGAGCCCCGCACATCGGCCGGCTGCATGTCGTCGGATATCTCATACGACAGGACGCCGTCGCGCGGGATGCCGTACTTGACGAAAATCACCTCCACCGAGGCGTTCTCGCCCGTCTTGTAAAGCCAGTCGTCATGGTCCGGAATGGTCGTCCATGCGTAGTCAGAATAGAACTGAGCCCCCGCTGTCCACGCGAACAGCACACAGGCTAAGGTCAGAAGAAACTTTTTCATAGAAGTCAGGTGTAAATGTGCATGGCAAGATACGAAATAAAGTGGGAAGATGTATGGGGGGATCAACAGGGGGGCTGTTGTGTCGGCCGTTTTTTGACGACCGTCTCATCCTGAAATATGTTGACTCTTCTGAGAGAGAGCACTTAATTTGTAAGTGAATAAACTGAATATGCCTAAAAAATGAATTATTTTCATTTTTTGACGATAGAAATTATTAACTTTACAAAAGTTATTGAAATGTATATGGTCTGTTGTTTAGTTTTTTGTCCCATTAAAATCCATATGCGATGGAAGAAAACAAAGATTTGAATCGGATTAAGGTAATGTTGGCCGAGAAGAAACGGACAAACAAGTGGCTTGCAGAGCAACTTGGCGTCAACGCTGCCACAGTTAGCAAGTGGTGTACCAATTCTTCCCAGCCGTCTTTGGACATGCTGAGCAAAATAGCAGCAGCCTTAAAGGTGGATTACACAGAACTTGTAAGAATAAAGCGCATTCATGGCGAAGAAGAATAACGGCAAATATGATTCAGGGGTCAATATCATGGGTAGTGTTCCAAACTACAACGTGATGCTTGACTACATCAGTGATACATATGGTAACACTGAAGGCAGTACTGGTGCCTTTGAGTTCAGAACAGAAAAGTCTTTGCAACGGTTTGTGTCTGCTATAGAGTCAGGTATTCTTAAATTTAGGAATGCAGATCACAAGAAGATATTCTTTGAAGCCATTGCTGATAAAACATTTTCAGTACAGGAAAAATTAGTCATTTTGTTTTGGCAGCTGACCTATTCTAATCTTCTCTTCTCTCGGATAACGGCAGAAGTGTTTATGAAAGCAGTCTATTCTGGTCGTGTCACCATTACGGCGGAAGAGATCACCAATTTCTTACGTTTTATAAAGGAAACGGAGAAAGGAGAGCTGGATTGGAGTGAAGACACAATTAAGATTTCGGGAAGCAAGTATCTCACCATCATAAAGAAGTTGGGGCTTGCTGATGGTGCGATCAAGAAAAGCATTGTTCATCCTGTCATTACAAACGATCTCTTTGTTTATTATATCCGTTTTATCCAGACTATTTCAGATGACAAGACTCTGCACAACCCATATATCATTTTTTCGTTCAGTGAAGAGCAGAATCTGATTAGCCGATTAAAAAGGATTGAGAATATCCAGCATTGGGATATTACCCAAATAGGTAATGAAATAACTATAGATTTGAAATAACATGGCGTCTACTTATATTCAAGAACACAACCGATTATTCGGCGACCTGACGGCAGCATTAGGACGTGACCTTGCCCATTTGTCTTCAGAGGCGAACGGTGGAAGGAGTATTCTGTTTGTCTATCCACCCGTTGACGAAGAGAAGTATATAGAGGAGGCTAAGCAAAGGTACACTGATGGATATGAGTTCATTGATCT
>JAFWVY010000004.1 GCA_017523725.1 Bacteroidales bacterium | reverse complement strand
CCCGGCAGGCCGGGCCTAACGGTCGTCGGACATGTTCTCGCATTGGCGGCGGGCTCTGGCTCGGCCGCTTTTCCGCCCTCGCGCCATACTCCCTTCGCCGTTATCCCGGTGGTTTTTGCGGCGACGGTTTCCTAGCCTCCGGGTAACGCCTTCGGGTGCCGAAGCGCTCGGGCGGCGTCTTTCGCTTCGCCCGCCTTGCTCGAAACTCCTCCCTTTTAGTCCCGGCAGGCCGGGCCTAACGGTCGTCAGACATGTTCTCGCACGGGGCGGCGGGCTCTGGCTCGGCCGCTTTTCCGCCCTTGCGCTATGCCCCCTCCGCCGTTATCCCGGTGGGCTTTGCGGCGCTGCTCAAGCGGAGGAGGGGAAGGCCGAGGGCGACCAGGGTTTGGCTGAAGTTTTTTGACCTGGGTGTAGCTAGCAGATTGTGGCCCCACGGCAAAACTGCTACAGCCTGTAGCAGTAATTCATTGTAGTCGGATTCGCTCAAGGGCGCTATGGTAGGCCCGGTTCCCGGGCCTAACGGTCGTCAGACATGTTCTCGCACGGGACGGCGGGCTCTGGCTCAGCCGCTTTTCTGCCCTCGCGCTATGCACTCTTCGCCGTTATCCCAGAGGCTTTCGCCGTTATTCCGGAGGCCTTTGTGGCGGTGCTGAGGCGGAGAGGGGATGACGGTGGCAGAATTGTCAATTCTGCAAAAAAAGTTATCTTTGTATCAAATAGTAACCATTATAATAATACAATGAAAACCAATTCTATAGCATGGATTTTAATTGTTGCGGCGCTGTTTTTCTGCACGGTCGCATCGGCTCAGCGTAACCAGGGAATCAGTGTGATCCCGACTCCGGCACGTGTGGTGTCTCCCGAAATGGACGGCGGCAAGACGACATTCCGCATCGCCGCGCCCCAGGCCATCTATGTCAGCCTGCATGGCTCATGGATGAATCCCGATGATAATTGTTACGGACCGCTCGTTCAGGATGCGGAGACCCAGGTCATTCCCCTGACACGCCGTGCCGACGGTGTATGGGAGGTTACCATCGACACGCCTGCCGCGGAGCTCTGGACTTACAATTTCTATATCGACGGCGTTTATACCTGCGATGCTGCCAACCCGCTCATCCAGCGCGATGGTATGCGTCTTTTCAGCGTGCTCCTTGTTCCGGGCAAACTCTCCGAAAACTATCAGGGTGCTACGCAGCATGGCAATCTCAACATGGTTTGGTACAATTCGCCGACTCTCGGATTCGAGCGCCGCATGTATGTCTATACCCCGTACGGTTACGAAGATGCGAAGAACAGGAAAGTCAGCTATCCTGTGCTTTATCTGCTGCATGGCGGCGGCTGCGATGAAGATACCTGGGAATCCATGGGCCGCGTGACTGCCATCATGGATAATCTCATCGAGAAAGGCCAGGCTGTCCCGATGCTCGTCGTGATGCCTAACGGCAATTCCACCCAGTCTTCTTCTCCGTTCATGCAAATTCCTGCTCCGGAACAGGCTGCGGCGACCAGAGGCGTTTCGAATGCCTATGTCAATTCTCTTGTCAAGGATGTCATTCCTTATATCGAATCGCATTACCGCGTTATCAGAAAGGCTTCCGGACGTGCTGTCTCCGGCCTTTCCATGGGCGGCGGACATACCCTTGCGGTGACAGCTGCCTATCCCGGCACTTTCGATTATATCTGTCCGATGGGTTGCGGTGCTCGCGAAGGGGATGCCGCGTTTCTTGAAGGTCTGCTCGGTATCAAGAAGGCCGGATATAAGCTTTACTGGCTCGCGGCCGGTACCGCCGACTTTACTTATTCGGGTGCCAGTGCGCTCGACAAAATCATGACAGACAATGGTATGAAACATACGTTCTTCACCAAGGACGGCGGTCATACCTGGAGCAACTGGAGGATATTCCTCAACGAAATGGTTCCGCTTCTGTTCAAATAAGCCCGGTTTCCGGGCCTGACGGTCGTCAGACATGTTCTCGCACGGGACGGCGGGCTCTGGCTCGGCCGCTTTTTCGCCCTCGCGCTATGCACCCTGCGTCGTTATCCCGGTGGGTTTTTGAAGCGACGGTTTCCTAGCCGCCGGGTAACGTCTCCGGGTGCTGAAGCGCTCGGTCGGCGTCTTTCGCTTCGCCCGCCTTGCTCGAAACTCCTCCCTTTTAGTCCCGGCAGGCCGGGCCTAACGGTCGTCGGACATGTTCTCGCACGAGGCGGCGGGCTCTGGCTCAGCCGCTTTCTCGCCCTCGCGCTATGCCCCCTTCGCCGTTATCCCGGAGGGCTTTTGAAGCGGCGGTGCAAATTATCCGTAAAAAAATTACGGATATTGAAAATTTGTTATACCTTTGCAGCAGTAATCGAAAGAATTATATCTATGCTTGTCAGATTCGCCGTAAAAAATTTCCGAGGATTCGCGGACAGGATAGAATGGGATTTATCCCATCCAAGTAACTATTCATTCAATACATACGCCGTTAAAGACGGAATCATCAAGAATGGTATCATATATGGTCCGAATGGTTCGGGCAAAACCAATTTCAGTGTGGCGCTGTTTGACATTGTGAATCATTTGACCCAGAAAGCAAAGAAGGCTGACTATTACCAGAACTTTGTTTATGGAGGAGACTCAAATCTGACGGTTGATTTTGAATATACGTTTAAACTCGGATCGCAGATTATGGAGTATCAATATTCAAAGAATGTATTTGGTGCTCTTGTAAAGGAATCGCTGACGGTGGACGGTGTAACTGTCTTTAAGCGGAGCCCCGGGGCTTTGGATATGGATGAGAAACAGTTCCCCATAAACAAAGATGCCAAGCGCGATCTCCAGGCAAATGCTAACAGCATTTCCATCGTGAATTATTTGCTAACCTCATATCCACTGGCAAAGAATCACTACCTCATCTGGATGCGAAATTTCGTGGATTCCATGTTGTGGTTCAGATGCTTGAAAGTCAATGAGTTCATGGGTTTTGACAATGTTATAACCATTCTCGATGAATATATCATCAAGAATAAGTTGGTAAAGGATTTCGCAGATTTCCTAAAAAAGGTAAGCGGACAGAAATTTGAGTTTGTTCAATCCCGGACTGCAGATAAAGTGTTGTTTTGTAAATTGGGGAATGGTGTCATCGCTTTCGACCTTATCGCCTCTACGGGAACGCAGTCATTAAAGTTGCTGTATTTCTGGCTGAAGAAGATGAATGAAGCTTCGTTTGTTTTCATTGACGAATTCGATGCTTTCTATCATTTCAAGTTGGCCTTCGAGGTATGCAAGCAATTGTTTAATCTCGATTGTCAGGTTTTTACATCATCCCACAATACATACCTGATGTCGAATGACTTGCTTCGCCCGGACTGTAACTTCATTTTGCAAGACAATAAGATCAAGCCATTGCAAGCCTGTACGGAGAAGGAACTCCGGTTTGGACACAACATTGAAAAGTTATTCCGTGGAGGAGCATTCGAGGTATGATACTGTTTGTCTTCGAAGGTAGAGATGACAAGACTTATTTTGAGTCTGTCAAACGACTTTTCTTTCCAGAGAAGGCGGATACCTTCGTGTGCACATATAACAGTAACATTTACTCGCTATACCGAAAGCTCAAGGACCACGATGTGCTTAACGGGTTATCCGAGGTCGATACGGTTTCTGTGCTCAAAGAGATTCTTTTGGAGAAAGGGGACGAAACGCTAAAGAATATCCGTGAAGATGAAGTCTCTGAAATCTATTTGTTCTTTGATTACGACTTCCAGGAAAAAGGAGGGAACATTGAGGAGAACAATAGAAAACTCAGTGCGATGCTGGAATACTTCACAGATGAAACGGACACCGGCAAGTTATATATCAATTATCCGATGGTGGAGTCTCTTCGATATACCCGGGAACTGCCCGATGACAATTATTGGTCGTATACAGTGACGCGCCAGAAATGCATAGAAGAAAGTTTCAAGCACCAGGTTCATGTGTTCTCCTTTTACGGAGGGAACCTGGAGTACATTATTCTCACCTTGAAGCCTGCTGATGATGAAACAGCGCAACAAGAAAAAACAGCTTTTTGTAAAAAGAACTGGCAATATCTGATAGCGATGAATGTTCGCAAGGCAAACTACATCTGCACGGGAGAAAATGAATTGCCAGATGTTGAGAACACTCAGCAGGATGTCTATGATAATCAACTGGCAAAATTCGTCAATACGGAAGAATGCAAGGTCGCAATTCTAAATGCTTTCCCGATATTCCTGTATGAGTATTTTGGACGCAAGGTGTTGATGAGTAATTAGGAAGCCGTTCCCGCCAACGCCTGCGCAATCTTTTCCCCACCCCCGGGTAACGGCTCTGGGTGCCGAAGCGCTCGGTCGGCGGCTTTCGCTTCGCCCGCCTTGCTCGAAACTCCTCCCTTTTAGTCCCGGCAGGCCGGGCCTAACGGTCGTCAGACATGTTCTCGCATTGGCTGCGGGCTCTGGCTCAGCCGCTTTCCCGCCCTCGCGCTATGCCCCCTTTGCCGTTATCCCGGTGGGTTTGGGGCGGGGCTAAGGAGGAGGGAAGGGGGATGTTAGATTTCTTTTATCCCGATGCCTTTCAAATAATTATATGTTCCATCGTAGAACTCCGGAAGGCGAGTGGCGTCTTCTGGAAAACCTTCGGAATTGAGTCTGGAGTTCCCTTCTGGGACACAAATGACGACGCCTTGGCGGGCTCTTGTAAGAAGGACGCGATAGGCATTTAACATATATTTTCGCTGTTCTTCGTTCTTTTCCATATTCCACTTATTCTTTCCATTAAACTTATAATACGCCCACCGATTGTATTCGCATCGCATATCGGCATCCCATAATACACAGGCATAGTCGAGTTCCAAGCCTTGGACCTGAATCTCTGTAGCTGCCTCTTCGAGGTAATTGGATGAGCGGATATCGGTTTTATCTTCGAGAAACCAATGTACAGCATTCTCGTCGCCCTGGGCGAGAACGTTGACCGCTTGCGGCTTGAACCTGGCAGCAACTTTCGTGACTAATATGCCCGTCTGTTGAGAACCTCGTGCCATATGTCTCAACCAGGTTCGCGCTTTATTAATGTCGCGCGTCAACAGAACCGGATATCCTTTTTGAGAGACATCTTGATACAATCGACTTGTATTAGGAGAGAAACTCAGGCAAGCATGAACGAAAGCAGAAAGCGTCTCGGCCCGGAAAGAACGAAGACTTACAGCAAGATGAAGCGCATCCGAAAATACCACGTTGCGATTGTTTCGGAGTAACTGATTTACTTTGCCTTCCGCATATTCTGCATCAGTCAATTTATTGGAAATATAGACTTTCCAATATGGGTAATGGTTATTCAGTGCATCAATCCATTCCGATATACCAGCTTCGCCGGTGTTAATCTCTTGCCCACCGCCAACAAGGCAAATAATAACTGCCCAGTCCTTTCTTTGATCCAGAGACCATATCAAGAAGGCAGCTTCCGAAACAGGGAAGTTGGGAACCTTTAGCTTATTACCATAGGTCCCTCCACGTTTGAGATAATTGGCGAGTCGTTCGTGCGTCCATGTTCTTTGGGCCTCATCGAAAATGGCCACGTGCTCAACTTCACCGTATCCTGTATCCTCCATCTCAACCGCCTTAGAAGGATCGATTTCAAGTATGCCGTTCTCCACTGGATTTTTGATCTTTGCGAGCATGTTGTCGCGATATCGGTGGATAATTTGGAGGAACTCACTAACCTCACGGCGGGAATCGCTCAGATTCTTTTTTTCGCCTTTTTCCTTGCATTTTTTCTGATTGTCCACAGCGAGCGCCTCGGTCAGAACCGCCACAAGAGGGCCGTTCCCTGACAAATATACTGCGCCATTTTCCTTGTCTTTTTCTCCATCTTTGTAACTCTGTTTAATGGCAACATCCAATCCGACTAACGTTTTTCCGGCACCAGGTACACCCGTTACAAAACAGATACTTTTTTCACCACGCTCCTTGCTTGTACGAATGACTTGCAGAATGTAATCGATGGTTGCATCGGTCGAGACCTTATCCGCTTCATGTCGCGTGATGTCTTCCACGGAGTGATTCTCATACAAAGTACGCGCTGCTTCAATAATCGTTGGTGTTGGTGCATAAGGGCTGATAACCCATTGTTTTCCCCACGATTCAGGAGACCATTGTCTTCTGGCGATATTTAGTGTTTTCTCAATAATACCTTTTAGGAAAAACTCGCCAGTTATAGATGGATTAAGAATCCCGTCGTCATAGGGCGAGGTTTGAATGTTTTCGGTAGTATGGGCGTAATTTGTCGGGACCAGAATGGGAGCGATGGGTTTATCCGCACTATATAGATGAAAGTTCTTTAGATCAAGGGCATAGTCCAGTACCTGTTCCAGATCCTCTTGCAACGCATCCTTCTTCCCAACCTTAAACTCAATACAGAACACGACACCTTGCAGGAGCAACACAACATCTATGCGTTTCCCCAAACGTGGGATAGAGTATTCAAAGATGATGTAGGCATCTTCGTCCTTCCACGTATTCAGGGTATTCCGCATTATTTGGATTTCACCTTCCCAGGCTTCGATTGTGGAGGTTAAGTCCACGCCATGATTGGCTGAAACCAAATTACCAAGCACGGACGAGGGACTACTTTGGAGAAACTCCGAGAATGTAGCAATATAAAGACATCTTTCCGGCATATCCTCTGATAAAATGTGATTTACAAAGTTAAGAAGATAATTTGGGAAGTGGGAATTGAAAAGAAAATAATTGATGGTAAGCACCTTGGTGCAAATTCCCTCTTTTTCTATATGAAAATTGTGAAAAATTCGCTTGTTGTATTTGCTAATCGAATTATTCTTCATATCTTTGTCCCGTAATTCAGATTTTAGGGGTAGCCCCGTAGCATTTAAGAATTATGGAAACACAAACAAAAGTCAAATTCGTCAGCCTGAATAAGGTGACGGTTGAAACGCCACAAGGTGACCGTTTCACTGTGGGACTGAATCGAGTAGTCCCTATGCCACTTCAAGAGCAAGATGCTCGCGTCATTGCTTATCTCTTCGATAAGTACTACAAAGGTGATCCGTCCGTCATCATGGGACCGATTTATCGTGAAATGATGGTGAATGGTTGCTGGGCTGCACCGTATTGGTATGGCCCGGATCGTGACAATGAAAGGGAGCGCATCGGTGCCCAGATTCGCGCACTCCGTGAGGAACGCCGGCTGGAGGCCAAGGAGTTGGCCGAATATGCCGATATCGATGCTTCCAATCTGTCCCGCATCGAGAAGGGGAAGTTCTCTCCAGGCCTCGATGTTCTCTGCAAGATTGCGGCGGCCATGGACTGTTCGGTGGAAATAGTTCCCATCGGAGCTGCAAGCAATCATTATACTGTAAACCGTACGGCCCGTGCCATCCCGGATGAGCATAGGAACGTTCTCATAACTGCCAAGAACTCCACGTTTCGCTTGGCGGAGTGTCTGGCCAAATATGGTGAGTATCACTGGCAGCAGACACGCTACAATATCAACATTGGCGACATTGTCTACGTTTATGTTTCCGAGGAGCGTGCCATCAAGTACAAGATGACCGTTGAACAGGTCGATGAACCATACGACCGCTGGATGGCCAAGGAGGAGGAATTCTGGGTAGATAAGGAACGAATCCAGGATGAGTCCCAGACTAAATACGCCCTCCTGCGCCTGGTCAAGGAATCACGCTCCGGTAAGCTCACAGAAGAAAATTTGAGGAAGCACGGCTTCCTCCGCGCCCCGCAGGGTGTCAAGTATCTGGTAGGAGATCTTCTGAAGTTCATCGAAAGGAAGTTTTAGCCATGGGTGCATTCCTGACCTATGCGTTGGATGAA
This sequence comes from Bacteroidales bacterium, assembly GCA_017523725.1. Taxonomy (GTDB): domain Bacteria; phylum Bacteroidota; class Bacteroidia; order Bacteroidales; family UBA4181; genus JAFWVY01. The sequence goes on along the minus strand of JAFWVY010000004.1, from coordinate 30,890 downwards.
GGCGGAGCCTCCGTCCACGTCGATAACGTTGCCAAAGGCGCCAAGTGTGCCTGTCATTGCCCTCATTGTAAGGCGCCTCTCTATGCCAAGAATGCCGGCCAGTACCGTGAGCATCATTTCGCCCACGCCCATGGCCATGAATGCGAAGGAGCCTATGAATCCCAGCTGCATCTCCTAGCCAAAGAGGTGCTGCAGGAAACGGGAAGGATTATGCTTCCACCTTCAAACATCGGTCGCTTCCCGTCCGGTTCCGTCCGTATCCGGAACGTTGAGATAGAGAAGTGGGATGAACGCTATGGTATCCGGCCTGATGCTGAAGGGATAATGGACAACGGCGAAAGGCTGTTGATAGAGTTCTACGTGAGCCACAAGGTTGACGGTAAGAAGCGTCAGGTCATAGTAGATAATCAACTCAAATGCATTGAGATAGATATCAACTACCAGACGCTTGATAAGGCCGAATTGAAGAAGTTCCTCTCCGGTTCCGATGAAGACCGAAAATGGATCGTGTCGATGCCCCCGCAGCCCAAAGCTTCTGGAGAATCCTTCAGTTACGGCAGAAATCCGATGTACGAAAAAACAAGGGATTTTCTCAAGGAAATCTTTGATGAAGGCTCTATAACTATTCATCCTTATGCCGGGTCATTCACCCGTCAGGATAAACCTTTCGACCTCCGCCAAATCGGCTACGACGTATGCGAAGTCAAAACAAGGTACCGGGGGTTCAAATCGGACTTGCTGCTTTACCGTAGCCAGAAGGACAAAAAGGGCCACATATCAATCAATATTCGCGGCCGGAGGCGTCGCGAAGGCTTCCGATACCCAATTGGCTTGCGAGTCATTGATCTGATCATCAATGCAACTAGTTCAGAAGAGAGGACTAGACAGCGACTGAAAGATGGCGACTTGATTGGCGATCTTGGAATGAGCATCGAGTACTATGGATTCAAGGTATGAAAAAAATCACTATATTTGGATGTCATAAAGTCTGCACTTATGTGCATGTGTAGAACGTTAAGGCCCTCCGGTAGACTGTAATATATAGTACAAGCCTGTACTTGCTTTGCTCTCGCGATGGTCGTCTATCAGGACTAAGACAAGCTTGACTAAATAATTATCGGGAACAATTATACCTGTGATGAAACTTATATTTTTTTTGATCGCTATTGCTTCTACCGTTGTGTCATCGTGCGGTAACGATACTCAACAGACGAAAGAAAATGGTCCAGCTATTGAGGTTCTTTCGAAGGATGTTTATGCCGTTCTCTCTGCCAAGTATGATAAAATTGGAGATTTTAACGGCGGGCATGCTTTCGTTCATGACTCGAATGAAAAGATGGGATGTATTGACAATCAGGGAAATGTTTTGCTCGAGTGTGTATATGATTATATTCTTGACCGAATTGAAGATTGGGATGTCGGATTCGTAATGTTAAACGATGCTTGGGGTATTTTTAACAAGGATTACAAAATGCTTACGAAATGTATTTATGACATGTTTAATGCTCCGCATGATGGCCTTGTTACACTAAGTATTGCAGGACACAGTAAATATGGAGCTCTTGATATTACCGATGGCTCTATTGTGATTCCTTTTGATTACTACCACTTGGGTGATTACTCTGAAGGATTGTTCGCTGCAGAGATTAAGGGAACGGATCGTAATAAGGCGGGATTTATTGACAGAAACAATCAAGTTGTAATTCCATTTATATATTCAAATGCCGATGATTTCTCCGAGGGGCTTGCAGCTGTACACAAGTATGATAAGACTGTTTATTCCAGGTTGGGCTCTATCCCATCACAGAAGTGTGGCTTTATAAACACAAAAGGAGATGTGGTCATCCCTTTTAAGTTCAATTGGCAGATTTCCACTTTGAAGTTTAGCGAGGGGTTGTGTGCTATTGGTACATCAAAAAACAATGACCGATTATATGAAATTAACTGCAATTCCTTTATCGACATGAAAGGCGATGTCGTAATCTCGGGTTTGTTTGACGATGCGGAACCTTTTGAAAATGGGGTATCTCGAATAAAGAAAAATGACAAATATGGTTATATCAATAGGAAAGGCGAAATAATTATTCCATGCCAATATGATGACTACCACTATGAAAAAGATTGTTTGTGTTTAGAAAAGGATGGGACCAAGTATTATTTCACATATGGCGGAGATTTAATTATAAAATAGTTTACCTTAACACAAGTTCTTGTCGGTTCTTTCACTTTTTTGTATGTCTTTGCAAGCGTTACATGAGATAAAACCTTGAAAATATGCTGACAAAAAGAATCACAATTGTTTTGCTGAGCCTGTTCCTTTCGGTGGCTGCCTTCGCTGCCGAAAAGGATTTGGAGAAGGATATTACGATGGTATCCTACGAGCAGTCATGGAGTGACTACGAGGGTACATTGGCTTTAAAAAACAACACCGGCGAAGAGGTCAGGAATCTTGCATTCGTGATTATCTACCTTGATATGTCTGGAAAGGAAATGGACTATAAGGAGTTTACCAGAAATGTGAACATCGCTCCGGGAATGACAAAGAAACTGGATATTCCTGCCTATGAGTCTGGGCGCAACTATCACTATTACAAATCAGAAGGCCTGTTCGACAACTCTTCTTTCAAGATTCGGTTCAAGTTGAAGGATTATAATGCGGAGCAGGAGAAAGCCGAATCGATATATGATATTCCGCTCGGTGAAAATATGTTCGGGCTTCCTGATGATGTTGATGGCGGTAATAGTAGCAATAGTAGCAATAATAATGACGGCGGTGTCTGGTCTTCTGTAGTAGCGACAGTTTTGTTTTTGCCTTTCATCGGCATAGTAATTGGCTTCTTTGTTTTGGTCGGGGTTATGGCGCGGAAACGCAACCGCAGTGTATTGGGCTGGCTTCTGCTGTGTTGGCTGATTTCGCCGCTGATGGCGATTCTCATCCTTTTGGTCATTGGCCCGAAGAATGTAAGGAATGACAACGTTGAAAGCCACTATGCCAGGGAATAGGGACTATCGGACCTTATGAGATTCTGGCAGAAACCCCGCTGTTGGCGGCGGAGGAGTAATATAGAGGGGTATAATTAGTTACATCTTTTTTATCAAAGTTTCCGTCTCAATATCCATTTTGCTGAAGGCGAACCATTTCTTAGTCATCCACATAGTTGTCAAACAAGATAATTTGTTTTTTGCACTCCGAGTCAAATTGCAGACGAACGTATATGCGTCGAATACCTGTATGCTATTAACTCTATAACCGATAGAGAGAATAGCATCCAGGTTGTAAAACTTGGTCGGATAAACTTTACCGTCGGTGGCAGTATATTCCAAAATGGAATATGCTGTTTTTTCATCTAATTCTCCGCTTCGAAATATGTTCTTAAGATGCTTTGATATGACTGGTTGCCCTACATTAAACAGCATTGCAATCTGAGATTGTGTCAGCCAGACAGTATCGTTGGCCATCCTCACTTCCAGGTGGATAGTGTCGTTCGGTTGGTAAAGGACTATCTCATTATCCACCATCTGTAAATTATTATTACTTTGTTCCGTTGGCATAAATCAAATATGTTGTCGAAAGATGAGCAAATATAAAAAGTTTAATAATAAGAAACAAATTTGCCCACCGCCATGGGCTGGCATTGTATCACGGTCTGGGAATGCGGCCTGACGCCGGCGAGGCGGGAGAATACGTTGGAGATGCTGGCCGCTGCGCTCCAGGTGTTATTCACATCCCATTTGCCGATTTCCTTAAGAGCGGTTTTGCCATTTAAAGGTGTGAATACCCTGAATCTCGTATGAGTTGTTGCCTTAATCAAGTCTTTTTTCTATCTGCTCAAGTTCTTCGATGGTCGGTATGGTTCCTTCCACTTTCTCCGGATACAGTTTGGCCAGTTCGTACTCGGAAATGCCCAAAGGCTGGCTGCTGGCTTCCAATGCGTATTGGGCGACAAGGTTGTCTTTCTCCTTGCAAATCAGGATGCCGATAGTGGGATTGTCTCGACCTTTTTTTTTCAAAAGATGGTTGCAGGCAACCACATATCCTCCAAGTTGCCCGGCATCAGAAAACCCAAACTTTCCGATTTTTACTTCAATCACTACATAACACGACAGGTTGAGGTTGTAGAACAGCAGGTCGATAAAATGCTCAGTCTCGCCTATCTGCAGACGGTATTCCTTGCCGACGAATGCGAATCCTGTACCCAATTCCACTAAAAATTTGGTGATATTATCTAGCAACTTATCCTTCAATAGGTGTTCGTTATACCGTCCTGTAATACCGGTGAAGGCAAAGTCGTAAGGATCCTTTGTCAATTCCTGTGCAAGGCCGCTGGTTTCATCTGGGAGTGTGCGACTGAAGTTGGTCATAGCCTTTCCTTGCCGTTCGTAGAGATCGGTGTCGAGGAAATTATGCAGCATGTTGCGACTCCAACCATTCTGTGCCGTTTGATGGACAAAGAAAAGAGCTTTCTTTGGATTTTCTTTACATTTGTCTATCAGCAACATATGATGAGCCCATGGAATGGAGAACAACTCTTGCTTGATTTGCTCAGCAAGTTGCTGAGTAAAATTTGCAGCAACTTGCTGCAAATTTTCAAAGTGCTTATTATAAACGGAATAGAACTGCTTTATATATCGCAGATTCCTTTCAGAAAACCCTGTTGCATCTGGGATTTCTCTCTTCAAGTCAACACTCAAGCTTGCATAAAAAGAACTGCCATATTTGTTTTCTGCATCGTGTTCCACAATGTCCCTTCCCAGTTCCCAATAGAACCGTAACATTTCCTCATTTACCTTTATCGCTGCTTTGATTTGACTTTTACGGTAGCGTGAACCGAGTTCTTTCACCCATAGCAGGTAATTCTTGTCTTGTATTGTAATTGCTTTGCTCATTTTGAATGGCTTATTTTAGTTTCGGTTAGAGAGTGGACGAAATGAATTGATTTGAATCGATCTGCAAATTTAATCAGATAATATAAAACTACAATTCAAATACGGTTAGGGAGGGGGATATTATCCCTATAGATGAACAGTCCCGGCAGTTTGCCGAACAAAATAATTACAAATAACCGAACAAACTTTTGATAAATAACCGAATAAATTTGCTACAAATCACCGAAAAAGTTGTGTGGTTATTTGCCTAATTGAGAGAAAAGCATAATCTTTGTGCTCAAAATCAATGAGCTATGGCAGAATACAAACAACGGATTGCAGACAGGATTTTAAAGCGAAAAGTTCTTGGGAAAGGTGCAGTCCTGATAGAAGGTCCCAAGTGGTGTGGAAAGACTACGACGGCCAAGCAGCTGGCCCAGAGTGTGCTTGACCTTGGGGATGTATCGGTACTGAGACAGAGTGCACAAATGTTAGAGCTCAGCCCCAAGACGCTATTGGAAGGTGCGACGCCTCGTTTGATAGACGAATGGCAGGCTTTGCCTCCTGTCTGGGATGCCATTCGAGGTGAGGTGGATAAACGTGGAGCGCCTTCTCAGTTTATACTTACGGGGTCTTCGGTGCTGCCTGACGCAGATGAAACCATTCACAGCGGCACTGGACGATTCGCGCATATTATGATGCGTCCGATGAGTCTGTATGAGTCGGGGGAATCAAAAGGTTCTGTCAGTCTGAAGGATTTGTTTGAGGGAAAGATGTCTGATGTGCAGCAAAACGAACTTGAGATAGACGATATTGCTTATCTCACTTGCCGGGGAGGATGGCCATGGGCGACATTGTTGCCGAAGGATATCGCATTGGATCAGGCATTCGACTATGTTGATTCTGTAACTAAGCGTGATATTCAGCGTGTTGATAAAATTAAAAGAAGTCCTGAACGGGCAAGGCTCCTTCTTCGCTCGTATGCAAGAAACATCTCACAGCAGGTGTCATGTGCCACTATGCGTAAAGATATGCTTTCTAACGATGCGAGCACATTGGATGAGGACACTGTCGCGGATTACATCAGGGCATTGAAAAAGCTGTTTGTCATCGAAGACCTTGCGGCATGGAATCCCAACCTGCGCAGCAAGGCTGCTGTCAGGATGGGTGATACACGTCACTTCGTAGATCCAAGTATCGGGACGGCTGCGTTAGGACTTGGCCCCAAAGATTTGATCAATGACCTGGAATCGTTTGGCCTTTTCTTTGAGGATCTGGCAGTACGGGATTTGCGTGTGTATGCCGAGGCGCTGGATGGTCAGCTCTATCATTATCGAGACAGCAGAGGACTGGAATGCGATACGGTCCTTCATCGGCGCAATGGCAGTTATGCCCTCCTCGAAGTAAAGCTGGGAGGTGAAGATAATATCAATGACGGTGCTGCCAGTATGATAGAACTATCCAGCCACATTGATACGGATAAAATGCCTCTTCCTTCGTTCATGGCAGTTGTCACCGCAGTCGGGAAGTATGCTTATCAAAGAAAAGACGGAGTTTATGTCATTCCTGTTGGCTGCTTGAAAGATTGATGACAGCATGGCCGACGACACGAAGTAGGGAGGAGCTGCCGCTCCCTGTCAGAACCCTTCCGCGCCGCCGTTCTGGTCCAACAGGTCGTGGTAGTCACCCTCTATGATGGCATCTATCGCCGGATCGGCATTGCCGCCTTTCTGGAGGAATTCGCGGATGTTCCTGGCGGCATTCGGGTCGGGTTTCCAGTCGCCGGGTCCGTCGATATGTCCGCCGATGCCCATCTTTTTGGCTTCTTCGGGCGTAAAGACTTCCTCATACGAGCGGAGTTTTACCTTTGACTTTTCTTCTTCTGCATTTTCCCGGGCTGTTACGAAGACGAAAATGAGAATCAGGAAGAGGGCCGCAGCTATCAGGATCCAGGATTCGCGGCTCAGGTGCCAACGCCCCGACTGGTCTGTGTCGTTCTTATTAGATGCCGTAGACGTTTGATTTGCAGTCTTTTTGCGGGTACGTCCCGGTGTTTCGGAATGCTGCGCACTGTTCGCCTGTACCAGGACCTCGCACTGTTGCCTCAGCATGCGGTTCTCCGCCTCCAGGTCCTTCATGCGTTTTATCTGGTTCTCGTTCATCCCGCTGTATTGCGCCCTCCATTTGTAGAGCGTCGTCGTTGAGAGATTGAGTTCACGGGCCACATCATTGACGGTTTCGCCGTTGTTTATCCGCCGGACGACATTCGCGATTAGCGTCTCATTGATTCCTTTTTTCTTCATGTCACAAAGTTAATATTTTTTGTGCATTTCTGCCGGGGCGTAAAGATTATCCCTCCAGCCGGAGCTGTCGATAAGTGGAGAAGGAATATGCTTCGAAGACAGTTGCCGGCCTCGGCCCAGAGGAAGGGACCCGCGGCTGAAAGCCGTGGGAAGGGTCGCGCCGCAGGCGCGACGTCTGAGAAGCATATTCCTTCGGAACCTTCGTAAGTTTCGGAAGCTTCGGAACAAAGCCCTCTCACCAGGGATAAAACAATGTTGAGCACAGGCAGGCGCAAACTGACAGAAATGTTGCTATATTTGCGAATTATACGAAGTTGTCAGACTGGAACCAGACACGTTATTTCGAAGCACGATATTTTCAACTATTAATAAGCATAATTATCTGCAAATGAAAAAGTTATTATTCTTTGCCCTGGCGGCCTCCGTGGCATTGCTGGGCGCCTGCGGCCCCAAAGACCCCGGTCTTAAGGATGCCTACAAGAACTATTTCAAGATCGGTGTCGCCGTCACCGAGCGCAACGTGGCCGATTCTATCCAGGCCGCTCTCATTCTCAAGGAGTTCAACAGTATCACGGCTGAGAACTGCATGAAACCGGGTGAGATTCATCCGCGGCCCGGCGTATGGAACTTCGAGAGAGCCGACGCCATCGCCAATTTCTGCCGTGCGCATGGCATCAAGATGCGTGGCCACACGCTTGTATGGCACAGCCAGTTTGCGACCTGGATGTTCACCAAGTACGACAAGGACGGCAATCCCGTGGTCGAACTGGACGAGAAGGGGGATACCGTGTGGATTGAGCGGCCTGCCTTCGGGGGCCGTGGTGGCTTCGGGGGCCGTGGTGGCTTCGGCGGCTTCGGCGGTTTCGGCGGCCAGCGTCCCAATGGCGGTGCCCGTGGCAATGCAGCGCCTGCCCCGCAGGTGACCAGAACGCCCAAGTATGCCCAGGCCAGCAAGGAGGAATTCTACGATTCCCTCAAGGTACATATCCAGACCGTCATCAACCGTTACAAGGATGTTGTTTACTGCTGGGACGTGGTTAACGAAGCCATGAGCGACGCCAACAACCCCGATGCCTCTTATGAGGATTCGTTTCGCAAGTCGCAGGCCTACCAGCTCTGCGGTGACGAGTTCATCAAGAACGCCTTTATCTGGGCCCACGAGGCCGATCCCGAGGCCGGTCTGTTCTACAACGACTACAGCGCCTGGACGCCTGCCAAGAGAACTTACATCTACAACATGGTCAAGAAACTCAAGGCAGAGGGCGCGCCCATCACCGGTATCGGCATGCAGGGCCATTACAACATCTTCGACAACCCGAAGCTCGAGGATTTCGAGAAGGCCATCAACATGTATCTCGAACTGGTTGACGATATCCAGATTACCGAGTTCGACATCCGCATCAACCAGGAGGCGGGCGGCGGTCTGCAGTTCAGCCGCGGCGACGGGCAGGTCTATACCGAGGAAATCCAGCAGCAGCAGGCGAAGAAGTATGCCGATATCTTCGAGATTCTGCGTAAGTACAGGAATAACATTTCTTGCGTGACGTTCTGGAATGTCAGCGACCGTGATTCCTGGCTGGGTGCCAACAACTATCCGCTGCTGTTCGACGGCGAGTATCAGCGCAAACCGGTTTACTACACCGTCCGCGACTTCAAGTAGGACAGGGAAGTATATAAACAGAAACACCCGCAGGCCTTGCAGAGACTTGCGGGTGTTTTTTTTACTCACCGCTTGCCGGACACCCGGACGTCGGCGGAAACTGCGTTCCCGGTCCGGCGGGGTCCGGCCCGGCCGGACGGCCGGTTATGCGATGGCAATCTGTCTGGATGTCGACTTCGTCTCGGTCTTCGGGATGACCAGGTTCAGGACACCGTTGTCGTACGAAGCGGAGACCGCTTCGGCATCGGCCTTGTCAGGCAAGATGAACGAACGGGAGAAGTTGGTGTAAGAAAACTCCTTGCGCAGGTTCTTTCCTTCTTTCTTCTCGTTGGAGGTCTCCTTGTGGCAGGAAACCGTCAGCTCATTCTTCTCCAAGTTGATCTTGAAGTCTTGCTTGTCGACGCCGGGCGCCGCCACTTCGATGCGGTATTCTTTGTCATTTTCGGAGATGTTCACCGCCGGTGTGAGGCTCCATGCCTCGCTGTTCGGGAACAAGGCCGGAAAATTGTCGTCGAAAAACGCGCTTGCAAAAGCAGGCAGAAAATCTTGGTTGTTTTTTCTGAAAACGGGTAACATAATTAAATCCTCCATTGACATTGTTTCACATTCATTTTTTGAACTCGTCCCGCGCGCTGACGCGTTCGGCAACGGTTGTTTCAAATGCGATGCCAATGGAGGATTTATGACAAAATGGCAGAATTTGGCCGGTTTGGCTATGCCATTTTGTCTAAAATGTCGATCATGGAGACCATGTCGTCACCTATTTCGCTGTAGAAAGCCTTGACGGCGGCCTTGGTCTGTTCCTGCGGTCCGCGGTTGATGCGTTCTATTAATTCGTTGTGACGCAATGCGATGGCTTTCATGGCCTCGTCTGCCTTGGCCTGTGATTCGTCGTCTTCGTGAAAGCAGGTGTACAGATAGCATTCACCCAGCAGTTCGTTTGTAAGATACCGGATATCTTTCTTAAGGTCGCGTTTACTTGCCATATCAATTTATTTAAGGTTAATGGTGCGGGGGAGAGGGTCTCCGCCGGAACGGCGCAAAGATACGCAGAATTCCGGCAGAACCGTCAGGCGCGGTCGTCAAATTCCGGGGCGTCGTGCGGTGCCGGCTTCTTTTCGGGCTGCAGTTTCCGGCGCATGGCATGGATGAACGACGACGATATCAGGATGACGACAACGGCGCAGGTGACGGCCACAGAAATCAGGATCATGCCGGCGCCCACTGCCAGGCCGATGCAGGCGGCAGAGAAGATGCAGGCGGCCGTGGTCAGGCCGGTGACGCCGTCGGCGTGCTTGAGGATGAGGCCTGCACCGATGAAGCCGATGCCGGTGAGCACCTGGGCGGCGATGCGTCCCGGGTCGCCGTTGAGCAGATGCGGATGCTGCTCGCAGATGTAGATCGACACCAGCATGGCCATGGTCGAGGAGACCGTGATGAGGGTGAAAGTGCGGAGGCCTGCCGGATGCCGGTGGTATTCCCGTTCCAGGCCGATGGCAGCGCCGAGCAGCAGGCTGACGCCGAGCCGGATGAGAGCTGTGGTTTCTGTGATTTCCATAATGGGCGAAATTAGCGATTGGTGGCCAAAAATCCAAGGCCGGGCGGGACTTTGGCGATGCCCATGCGTTTTTTTCAGTATATTTGCGGGTTTTAAATGATATATGTTATGGAACACATTAAATGTCTGATTATAGGCTCGGGACCGGCCGGTTACACGGCTGCCATCTATGTGGCGCGCGCCGGTCTGCAGCCGGTGGTCTTCACGGGCATGCAGGCGGGCGGCCAGCTCACGACGACCACGGAGATTGAGAATTTTCCGGGCTATCCGGACGGTGATTCGGGTTTCGACATGATGGAGGATTTCCGGCGCCAGGCCGAGCGTTTCGGCACGGTGGTGCGCTATGAGTCTATAACGGCGGTCGATTTCGCCACCGGCGGACCGCACCGGCTGACCGTGGACGGCGCGTCGGTCGTGGAGGCCGACACGGTGATTATCGCCACCGGCGCCTCGGCGGCCTATCTGGGCCTGCCGTCCGAAGAACGGCTCAAGGGCAGGGGTGTGTCGGCCTGTGCCACATGCGACGGCTTCTTCTACCGCAAGAAGACGGTGGCCGTCGTGGGCGGCGGCGACACGGCCTGCGAGGAGGCGTCCTATCTGGCCGGGCTGTGCGCCAAGGTTTACATGATTGTCCGGCGCGACGTGCTGCGGGCTTCGCAGGCCATGCAGGAGCGCATCGCCGCCATACCGAACATCGAGATTCTTTTCGGCTACCAGACCAGGGAATTGGTCGGCGAGGAGGCGCTGAAGGGTGCCGTGCTGGTGCACCGCGACGGGCACGAGCGGCAGATCGATATCGACGGGTTCTTCCTGGCCATCGGCCATCATCCCAATACGGAGATTTTCCGGCCTTTCCTGCAGACGGACGCCCAGGGTTACATCATTACCAAGCCCGACTCCACGGCGACCGGATGCCCCGGCGTCTTTGCCTGCGGCGACGTGCAGGACCCGCATTTCCGTCAGGCCATCGTGGCGGCTGGCAGTGGCTGTCAGGCGGCCCTCGAAGCAGAACGTTATCTTAAATCTTTATAATTAACATCATGAAACTTAGCCACTTGTTTTTTTGCATGACGCTGCTTTCCGTACTGTGCGCCTGCCATCGGCATTCGGCGGGAACGCCGTCGGAGCCTGTGGTCAAGACGGATACGGTACGTGTCTATCAGCAGAATGTCACGGCCACTTTCCCGGGCAAGGTCAAGGCGGCTTCCGACCTGGACATTGCCTTCAAGGTGAGCGGGACGCTGCTGCGCATGCCGGCCCGTCAGGGCACTTTCGTGCGCAAGGGAACGCTGATTGCCGAGATGGACGATCGCGACTACCGCACCCAGCTCTCAGCCACCGAAGCCGAGTACAACCAGATAAGGAACGAGGCTTCGCGGGTGATGGAGCTCTACGAGAAACAGAGCGCCTCGAAGAGCGACTACGAAAAGGCGCTTTATGGCCTCCAGCAGATCTCGGCCAAATATGAGGCGCACCGCAATGCGCTGGCCGACACCAGGCTCTATGCGCCGTTCGACGGCTATATCGAGCAGGTGTACTTCGATGCGCACGAGACGGTCAGCGCCGGCATGCCGGTGATTTCGATGATCAACGCCGGACTGCCCGAAATCGAGATCAACATTCCGTCGGCCGACTATATGCGCCGGGCGGATTTCGAATCTTTCGACTGCCGCATAGAACTTTATCCTGGCCGCTCGTATCCATTGGAACTGATCGGCCTGAAACAGAAAGCCAATCTGAACCAGCTTTATACCATGGTGCTCCGGATGCTGCCCGTGTCGTACGAGGATCTTCCGACACCGGGTATGTCGGCCATGGTGACCATCACCTACCGCAGTGAGGAAAATGCCCGGATGCAGCTGCCGGCCCCGGCGGTCTTTGCCCTGGACGGTAAATCGTGTGTATGGGTTTACAATCCTGATATGCAGACGGTTGACTTGCGTAATGTGACGGTCGAATCTTTGCTTGACAATGGCACGATGGTAATCCGCGATGGCGTCCGCGCCGGCGAAATCGTCGTGACGGCCGGTGTACATGCGGTGGAGCAGGGCCAGAAGGTCCGCCTGTTGCCGCCTGTTTCTGCGACCAATATTGGAGGGTTGCTGTGATGGACCTCAGTTCCTGGGCACTGAACAACCGCCGCCTGGTCTATTTCCTGGCGGCCGTATTGGTTGTGGGAGGCATCAAGGCTTTCTACAACATGAGCAAGCTCGAAGATCCGGAGATCAAGGTCAAGCAGGCCATGGTGGTGGTGACCTATCCGGGCGCTTCGGCCTACGAGGTCGAACTCGAGGTGGCCGAAGTGATGGAGCGCGCCGTCCGGGCGATGAGCGGTGTTGAATATGTGACGACCCGTTCGACCGACAATCTGATGCTGATGGAGGTCTCGCTCGAGAAGACGGTGCCAGACGACCGCGTCGAGCAGATCTGGGATATTCTGCGCCGCAAGGTGAACGATGTGCGTTCCTCGCTGCCCGAAGGTGTCATGACGGTGGACGTGCGGGATGATTTCGGCGATATGTACGGCCTGTTCTACGCCATGACCTCCGACGGGTTCTCCGACAAGGAACTTAACGACTATGCGGAGCTTGTGCAGCGCGAACTGCGCAACGTCCCCGGCGTGGGCAAGGTGCAGATATACGGCCAGCGTGACGAGTGCATCCGCATCGACGTGATGCAGGAACGCATGGCCCAGCTCGGCGTGCATCCGCTGGATGTGTTCTCGACGCTTTCGGGCCAGAACGAGACGGTTTATTCCGGCTATTACAACAGTGGCGACTACCGCGTCCGCGTGACGGTGGACGACCGCTACCGCACGGCCGAGGATATCGGCAACCTGCTGCTGCAGGGGCATGAAAGAGACCAGCTCCGCCTGCGGGACATCGCCACGGTGACCACAAGCTACGAGACGCCTGTCCGGAACGAGCTGATTTACGACGGGCAGCATGCCTTCGGTATTCTTGTCGCGGCCGAGAACGGCACCGACATCACCAAGGTGGGCCGCCGGGTGGAGCAGACCATACAGCGGCTGCAGGCCGGTCCGGTTCCGGCCGGCATTGCGTTCCACAAGGTGTTTTTCCAGTCGGAACGCGTGGTGAGCGCCCTGACTACCTTTATGGTGAACCTGGTGGAATCCATCCTGATTGTCATCGTGGTGCTGATGTTCACCATGGGCTTCCGCAGCGGCCTCATCATCGGGGCCAATCTGCTGATTATCGTGCTGGGTTCTTTCTTCGTGCTCAACTATTTCCACGGCACGCTGCAACGCGTGTCGCTCGGATCGTTCATCCTGGCCATGGGCATGCTGGTGGACAATGCCATCGTCATCGTGGACGGCATCCTGGTGGACTTGCAGCAGGGCAAGCCGCGGCATGAGGCGCTGGTGGCGATTGGCAAGAAGACGTCGCTGGCGCTGCTCGGCGCCACGCTCATCGCCATTCTGGCGTTCTTCCCGATTTTCCTTTCGCCCGATACGGCCGGCGTGTATGTGCGCGACCTGTTCATCGTGCTGGCGGTTTCGCTGATGCTGAGCTGGGTGCTGGCCATGGTGCTGGTGCCGCTGCAGGCCGACCGTCAGCTGCATGTGCGTCCGGTCACCCCGGATTCCGGCCAGACCGACGTGTACGACACGAAGGCCTACCGCACCTTGCGCTCGGTGCTCGGATGGGTGCTGGCGCACCGGGTGATGGCCGTACTCGTGGCGATGGTCCTGGTGCTGTCGTCGGTCTTCTGCTACCGCTTCATCCCGCAGGGTTTCTTCCCGGACATGGATTACGACCAGTGCTACATTGAGTACAAGCTGCCCGAGGTGTACAATTCCACGCGGGTGCGGGCCGACCTGACCGAAATTTCCGACTGGCTGCGGTCGCGGAAAGATGTTGCGCATGTCACCATTTCGACAGGCGGCACGCCGGGCCGCTACAACCTGGTGCGCAGCATCGCCACGCCGTCGCTCGCCTATGGCGAACTCATCGTGGATTTTGTCTCGTCGAAGGCGCTTGTGGCAGCGATGGAAGACATCCAGAATGAACTGTCCGGACGTTATCCCGAAGCCTATGTGCGCATCAAGCGTTACAACCTGATGTACAAGAAATATCCCATCGAACTGCAGTTCCAGGGACCCGACCCTGCGGTGCTGAAACAGCTGACGGATCAGGCCATGGACATCATGCGGCAGGACACCCACACGCGGCTGGTCTGTTCGGACTGGGAGAACGAGGTACCTATGCTCGAGGTGAACTATTCGCAGCCCATCGCCAGGGGACTTGGGCTGTCGCGCTCCGATCTCGGCACGTCGCTGCTGTCGGCCACCGAAGGTATCCCGACCGGCACCTTCTACAACGGGCGGCACCGTCAGACCATCTACCTGCAGAGTGTGGACGAAGACGGACGGCCGCTGTCCGACCTTGAGAATGCTTCGGTGTTCGGCATGATGCCTCCGCTGCAGAATCTGACCAAGGAGGTGATGACGGGCCTGATGACGGGTACGCTCAAGGAGGAGGACCTGCTGGCGGGCGCGTTGCGGACCATTCCGCTGTCGCAGGTTACGAACGGTATTTCCTTTACCTGGCAGGACCCGATTGTCATACGCTATAACGGCGAGCGGGCCATGCGCGCCCAGTGCGAACCTGCGGCCGGCGTCAGTACGGAAGTGGCGCGGCAGAGTCTCGACAAGCAGATCGCCGCCATGGCGCTGCCTGCGGGCTACAGTTATACCTGGGAGGGCGAATACAGCGCCAGCCACCAGTCCACGCAGTATCTGTTCAAGAATTTCCCATTGGCTATCATTCTGATTGTCATGATTCTGATTCTGCTGTTCAAGGACTACCGCAAGCCCATCATCATTTTCTGCTGTATCCCGCTGCTGTTTGTCGGCGTGGTGTACGGCATGCTGCTTTCGGGCAAGACCTTCGGCTTTGTGGCCATCGTCGGCGTGCTCGGCCTCATCGGCATGATTATCAAGAACGGTATTATCCTGATGGATGAGATCAACCTGCAGCTGGCCCAGGGCACCGAGCCCGTCACGGCGCTGCTGAACAGTTCTTCGAGCCGTTTCCGTCCGGTGATGATGGCCTCGATGACCACCATCCTCGGCATGATTCCGCTGCTGACCGACGACCTGTTCGGCTCCCTGGCCGTGACCATCATGGGCGGTCTGCTGGTGGGAACGCTCATTACGCTGCTGTTTATACCGGTGCTTTACGCGCTTTTCTTTCACATCAAAACCGGGAAAAAATGAAAACAACGGGTCGCATTCTAGGGACGGCCGTCCTGCTCGCCATGGCGTGCGGGACACTTCAGGCCGCCCGGCATACGCTCTCGATAGAAGACTGCCGCCAGCGGGCGCTGCAGTACAATCTGGGCATGCAGATGTCCCAGGTGCAGTCCGAAGCCGCCGAAGCGACGCAGCAGGGCTACAAGGCCAAGTTCTTTCCTTCGCTGACGTTCTCTTCGGCGTTGATGTACGGTACGCTCAATGCCGACGAAACCATCAAAGGCGGCTATCTGCCGACGTTCGCGCCGGACGCATCGGGGCAGCTCCAGCCGCAGATTACCGGCCTGGCGCCCGACGGCACGCCCATCTTCGCCGCGTACGCCTATATGCCTGACATTTCGCTTTCGCTGAAGATGAACACGCTGTTCTTCGGCGGACTCCAGCTGCAGCAGCCGATTTACATGGGCGGCAAGGTGCAGACGGCCTACCGCATGGCCTCCACGGGCGTCCGGATGGCTGCGCTGTCGGAGGCCCTGCAGCGCGACGAGGTGATTCTGCAGAGCGACAAAGCCTATTACCAGTGCGTCGAGGCGCGGGCGATGCTTACCTCGCTGCAGCAGTACAACGCCATGCTGGACGAACTCGCCCGCGTGGTGTCGAACGCCGTGGACGCCGGCATGGTGCAGCGCAAGGACCTGCTTTCGGTGCAGGTGCGGCAGAACGAGGCGGTGCTGCAGCAGCAGCGGGCTTCGAATGGTGTCCGGCTGGCCACGATGAATCTGTGCCATATCATCGGGTTGCCGCTGACCGATGAGATCGAGGTGTCTTCGGAGTTCATGGCGGCGCCGCTGGTGGATCATCCTGCGCACGATGTGTCGCGGCGCACGGAATATGCGCTGCTTTCGGAGCAGATGAATCTCAAGGCCTACGAAGCCGATCTCGAGAAAGGGGAACTTCGTCCGCAGGTCGGGCTGATGGCCATGTATGGTTACGGCAACGGCATGAAGCTCAACGGCGACAAGCTGCTCGACGGCGGGAATTTTCTGGCGGCGCTGCGCGTCAGTGTCCCGATTGTGCACGCCGGCGAGGGCCGTCACAAAGTCAGCGCGGCCGATGCCGAACGCCGCAAGGCGGAGTTGCAGCGGGAGGACATGGCGCAGCAGATGAGTCTCGAGATGATGAAGGCCGGGCAGGCCTACGAGGAGGCCCTGCAGGAGGTCGAACTGACGCGTAAAGCCGTGGAGCAGGCGGAGGAGAACCTCAAGGTCAGCCAGAACCGGTACACGGCCGGCGAGGAAATGATGACAGACCTGCTGGAGGCGCAGACACTTTGGCAGAAATCCGAGGCGGACCATATCACGGCGCAGTCGGCGCTCGGCCTGGCCCGGACCGTCTATCTCAAGGCGCTGGGTCAGCTATAATGGCCCGGACCGTCTGTCTCGAAACTCCGGGTCAGCTTAAATTTTTTTCAGTACAGCAGCAGCCCCGCCACAGCCGCCAGAACGATGAGCGTGATGGGGCTGACGCGTTTGTAGAGGGCTCCCATCGCGGCGACGAACAGCACGATGCTTTTCCAGTCGGTGAATGTGTCGTGGTTCAGGAACATCAGCATGGCCGTCCCGATCATCGCCGCCATGACGATGTGCAGGCTGTCGAGGATGCTCCGGGTGTACGGGCTGTCCTTGACCTTCTGGTACCACCGGGTGAGCAGCAGCATGATGCTCAGCGGCGGCAGGCATACCGACAGGGTGGCGAGCGCCGAGCCGACGATGTTGCCGGTGACCGTATAGCCCACGTAGGTGGCGCAGTTGATGGCGATGGGGCCGGGGGTCATCTGCGACACGGCGATGATGTCGGCCAGCTGTGCGGCGGTGAGCCACTGGTGCTTGACGACCATCTCGTGCTGGATGAGCGACAGCATGATGTATCCGCCGCCGAATCCGAAGAAGCCTATCTTGAGATAGGAGAGAAACAGCTGCAGGTAGATCATGGCTTGCGGTGATATTCATGGGCCGCACCGAACAGGATGGCGGCCAGGATGAACCACACCGGTGAGCATCCGGTGAAGTACAGGACGGCGGTCAGCAGCAGGACGAGGCCGATTTTCAGAGGTTTGCGGAGCTTGACAATCCATTGCACGAACGGCATCGCGATGAGCGCGACGACGCAGGGGCGGATGCCCTTGAAGGCGGCCTCCACCCGGTCGAGATCCCGGTATCCGGCCAGATAGGCCGCAAGGCAGAACATGATGATGAACGGCGGCAGCACCAGTCCCGCCACAGATGCCACGGCGCCCGCCGTACCGCGCATCCGGTAGCCTACGAAGACCGCCGTGTTGAGCGAGAACGGCCCCGGTGCACTCTGGGCAATCGTGAACTGGTCCCAGAATTCCTGCTTGGTGAACCATTGCCGGCGGGTGACAATCTCGCGCTCGATGAGCGGAATCATGGCATAGCCGCTTCCGAAAGTGAAAGCGCCGATCTTGAAGAATGTATAGAATAACTGCCCGATCATGCCATGTTTTTTTGCCGTGCAAAAGTACAAAAGTTAAAAAATCTCAAAAAAAACTTGAGTCATAAATTCTTGCATGGAATTTGCTATACGACGGGCGCTTGAAATTATTCGTAATATGCTTATCTCGCTGATATTAATTTACTTATCTCGCCACAAGTACTTCCGCCGCATCCTGTTGGTAGCGCTGCTGGCCCTTTGTGTCACGCTGTTTGGGTGCACCGATGACGAGTTCGAGCATATGCGTCAGGTCGAGACGATGCGTACGGATAATTTCACCCAGTTCGTTGCCCGCAGCAGAATTACGCCGCCTTTTGGACAGGACCGCTGGAGTGCTTCGCTCGATACGTTCGATTTCGTGGTCGCGCAATATCTGCAGCAGGTGTCCGATTCCCTGTCTGCCGAAGCTGACACCCTGTTCGCGCAGTACGCGGCCGACTCGATTCCGCGTCCCGCCTGGCAGTGTCAGCTTTATGTCACCGATACGGTTTTCAGGGCCGACCCGGATTACATCAGCGTACGGCTTGAACTGTATCATTACCGGGGAGGGGCCCATGGTACCACCTGGTACAAGGCGTTCAACTACGACGTGGCCCGTGCGGTTATGTTGTCTGATGAGGATTGGCTCAATCCGGCCGGCAGCGCCGCGGTCGATGCACTGGCCGACGCCCGTTTCGACGGCGACACCGCGTGTTTCAACCTCCGGCCGACGCTCCGCGATGCGTCCTGCCTTAATTTCACGCGCAACGACGTCATCCTGTCGTACGACCGTTATATCCTCGGCCCCTATGCCTGCGGCGCCGCAGAAGTGGCCATTCCGCAGCGGAGCCTGAAGGAAGTGATGCGCCTTAAATAGCATCGTACATACGAAAAATATATATCTTTGCAGAGGATGAATTTTCATCCTCTTTTTTTATGACCATATCCGAAATTCTCAGTCAACGCCAAAAAACGGGTTTCTCGTTCGAGGTACTGCCGCCGCTCCGTGGCAGCCATATAGAGAAACTGTACCGCAATATCGACCAGCTGCGGGAATTCGACCCGCTCTACATCAATATCACTTCGCACCGCAGCGAGCTGGTTTTCCAGGATGCGGCGGACGGCACCTACCGCCGTGTCAAGGTTCATAACCGGCCGGGTTCCGTGGCGGTTGCGGCGGCCATCCAGAACAAATACGGCATCCCGGCGGTACCGCATCTGATATGCAGCGGATTCACCCGCAGCGAAACCGAGTACGCGCTTATCGAACTCAGTTTTCTTGGTATAAACAATCTGTTGATTCTCAGGGGAGACAAAGCCAAGCACGATGCGCGTTATACGCCCGAACCGGGCGGCTATGCCCATGCCATAGAACTGGAGGAGCAGGTACGCCGTTTCAACGAAGGCTACTTTATGGACGACGTGCGGATGGAACTGGCCAAGACGCCTTTCTGCTATGGCGTGGCCGGTTATCCGGAGAAGCATTTCGAGGCTCCCAATCCGGAGGAAGACCTGCGCAACCTCAAGCTCAAGGTCGATGCCGGGGCTTCGTACATTGTGACACAGATGTTCTTCGACAACGCCAAATACTACGATTTCGTGGCGCGTTGCCGGGCGGCCGGCATCACGATACCCATCGTGCCCGGAATCAAGCCTATCGTGCTCTGCAGCCAGCTTACGGTGCTGCCCAACGTGTTCCATGTGGACATGCCGGATCCGCTGGTCAAGGAACTCAAAAAGTGCAAGACCGATGCCGAGGCCAAGGAGGTGGGCGTTGAATGGTGCGCGCAGCAGGCGAAGGACCTCATTGCCCATGGCGTGCCCAGCATCCATTTCTATTCTTTCCTCGCCACCGACAGCGTCCGACGGGTGGCGCAGGCTGTCTATTGATTCATTTTTAACGTTCTAAATTACAGAATATGACATTTACACCTACGAAATACGCTTTGCGTACCGTGGCGACCGGTCGGCTTTTCGCCGATGAAGGCTGGACGCTCGACGACCCGCAGTGCGACGTGCCGAGCATGGTGCGTCCGGTTTACGAGAAAAAACAGCTCACCGTCGGTACGGACCCGGATGCGGGGCTCTACCGTTATGCCGACTGGCTGCCGATCCGGCGTATGTTGCAGCATCCGTCCGAACCGGTGACCTACAAGAGTGAACGCCTGGCGGCGAAACTCGGCCTGCGCCAGCTTTACATCACTTTCAACGGCTGGTGGCCGGAGCGGAATGCCCGTATGACGACCTGCTCGTTCAAGGAGATGGAGGCGTATTCGGTCTGTGCGCGGCTCGGCGCGTCGCAAAGCGGACAGGTGCTGGTGGTCGCCTCGGCCGGCAATACGGCGCGGGCGTTTGCCAAGGTCTGTTCGGACAACGGTATTCCACTGCTGCTCTGCGTACCGCAGGACAACATCGGTGCGCTCTGGTTCGAAAAACCGCTTTCCGACTGCGTAAAACTCATTACGACGGAGACGGGCAGCGATTATTTCGATGCCATTCGCTTGTCGAACGAGGCCTGCGCAATCGAGGGTTTCCTGCCCGAAGGCGGTGCCAAGAACATCGCCCGACGCGACGGTATGGGCACCACCATGATGTCGGCTACGACGTTCATCGGCCGCACGCCCGACTTTTATTTCCAGGCGGTCGGCAGCGGCACGGGTGCCATCGCGGCGTGGGAGGCCAACCTGCGTTTCATTGCCGACGGGCGCTATGGCAGCCACAAAGCCCGCCTCTTCGTTTCGCAGAACAAGCCGTTTGTGCCGATGTATGATGCCTGGAAGGCCGGTTCGCGTGCGCTCCTGCCTTATGATGCAGACCAGGCCCGCAAGGATGCGGCGGAAATCTGTGCGCCGGTGCTGTCGAACCGCAAGCCGCCCTACGGGTTGGCTGGCGGCCTGTTTGATGCGCTGCAGGACACGCAGGGCGACGTGCTGGCGGTGAGCAATGCCGAAGCCGCTGCGGCCGCTGCGCTGTTCGAGGCCGAGGAGGGCATCGACATCTATTCGGCGGCTGCCGTGAACGTGGCTGCGCTGCAGCAGGCGGTGGCCGACGGCCGGGTGCGTCCGGACGATGTGGTCATGCTGAATATCACGGGCGGCGGCGAGAAACGTTTCCGTCAGGAGCATACGCTATACTCGCTGCAGCCGTCGCATGTCTTCCCGATGGACTTCACACGGGAGGATGTGGCCCGGCAGCTGGCCGCGCTGAAGTTCTGACTTTGCCGGGGCAAGCCTGCCGGAACGTCTCAGCCAATTTTTTCAGATGGGGCAGTTATCGGTCCTGTGCCGTAATCTGCCGGAGCCAGGCGAACAGCTCATCCAGATCGTAATCGCCGCTGTGCGGCCGGTCCCAGGCGATGCGGAAGTTCACGTCGTAGCGGTTGGCCTGCAGTTTAGCGTACAGGTTGGCGGGCACTGTAAAGGCCGTGTCGCCGTCGCGGGATCCGTGCCGGATGTACCAGTGAGGTGCGGTGTCGGCGGCCGTGTCTTCGATGTAGCCCATGGGATTCATCATGCGCACGCGGGCGATCATGTCGGCCGGCACATGTGCGTCGCGGTCGCCCGACGTCTGCTGCAGCCCGAAGTCGGTGAAATGGCGCGGCGTGCCGTCGGAGTCGCCGAACAGGTCGTTCTCCGGGGTGGTCCTGCCGCCCGCCACTTGCATCGCGTCGAAAGCCGGCGGGGTCTTCAGCCGGACCGCAGCGGCCATCCATTCGAGATAGCGCATGACATCGAAAGCCGTCACCCGGCCGTCTTGCACCGTGAAACCCGCATCGGCAGGCAGTGTCGCACCGGCGGTTACCGCCTGTTTTGCCGAGGCCAGGATAAAATCGCCGATAAAGTCGATGTAGTTCGATTCCGTGACGATGGCACCGTCGCCGTCACGGATCTGCAACTCGTGCAGGTAGGCCGAGAAGTCTCTGGTGAGTTGTTCCGACACAGCCGTCTGGGCGGCGCTCAGACGACGCTGCGCATTGGCGCTGCTGAACAGCCATTCGTACGACATGTCGGCGTGTTCGAGGTCGGTGATGGGGCAGAAGCAGACTGCGGCGAAGATGTCGTCCCGCGCATCGGCGGCGCCCATGGCCCGCAGCATCGGCACGTAGTCCGGGTGATTGCCCGTGGCGCCCAGCAGGGCGGAGAGCGCACCTCCCGCCGAGGTGCCGTCGGTGACGATACGTTCCGCATTGCCCGGCATGCGGCTGTCGTTCGCCCGGAGATAGCGGACAGCGGCCTTGAGGTCGAGGATGGCGGCCGGCGCCTTGCCGGTGTACCGCCGGCGGCCGTCGGGGCCTGTTACCACTGCATTGCGTCCGCGGCATCCCGGGATGGCCACCACATACCCTTCGGCCAGCGCCCGGCCCGTCACATCGCCAGACCGGACCTGCGAGGCGGCCGATGCCATGTAGCCGCCGACGTTCGTCTTGAGGAAGATGGGTGTGTTTCCATCGGCTCCGTCGGGGATGAAGATGTTTATGGTTTGATAGGTACTATCCTCTACCTCAGTAATGTAGAATATGTTTTCGTAGGCTGTGTATGGTACCGTCCTGCCATCCGGTGCGGTCATGGTGCGCCGTTCTCCCGCGGTGGCGTCGAAGGAGAGTGGTGCCGCCGCAACCCGCCAGCCGCAGGCGAAACACAGCAGGATGATGAAACGGAGTAATCTCATGGCAAAGGATGAATGGAACCCTAAAGATATGAAAAAAGCCGGAAAGCTGTCACAGTGTTATGCCATCCTGATTCTCCGATTTGCTATCTTTGTAGAATCGTTCGAAACAACTCCTGCTATGAGAAAGATATTGCTCCTTGTGTGTGTGCTTTGCTGTGTCGTGTCCCTGCGGGCCATGGACCATGAAGGTATCGTTGACGAAACGCTTGCAGACGGCCGTTTCCCGCTGATTGTGGCCGGCCGGCCGACGCCGGTGCTGGCCGATGAGACAGATTTTCCCGGCGTGCCCCGGGCCATCAGGACGTTGCTCAAGGATTTCGGGCGCGTATGCGGTACGGATGCGGTCTGGGAAACCTCTCCGGCGGGTGGTCCGGTGATTATTGTCGGGACGTACGGTACGCCTCTGATCGACCGTCTGGTCCGGAAGGGGAAACTGGATAAGAAGTCTCTGCAGGGCAAGCGTGAGAAATATGTGATGACGGTGGTGGATGCGCCGATGGACGGGGTGCCGGAAGCCCTGGTCATCGCCGGCAGCGACCGGCGCGGAACCATGTACGGCATCTATGAGCTCAGCGAGCAGATCGGCGTTTCGCCCTGGTATTTCTGGGCCGATGTGCCGCCCGTGCAGCACCGCGACCTCTCGATGGCGCGCGGCACCTATACGGCAGGTGAGCCGGCTGTGCGCTACCGCGGCCTGTTCCTCAACGACGAGGCCCCGTGTCTGACGACCTGGGTCAAGAATCATTACGGCACCGACTTCGGCGGACATGCGTTCTATGCCGATGTCTTCGAACTGATTCTGCGCCTGCGCGGCAATTTCCTGTGGCCGGCCATGTGGGGATGGGCCTTCTATGCTGACGATCCGGAGAACTCCGCGGTGGCTGACGAGATGGGCATTGTAATGGGCACTTCGCATCACGAACCGATGGCGCGCAACCACCAGGAATGGACCCGCAACCGGCAGGCTTACGGCGGGGTATGGGACTACACGCAGAACAAGACGGAGCTCCAGCGGTTCTTCCGCGAGGGCATGGAGCGGGCCCGGAACACCGAGGATCTCATCACCATCGGTATGCGCGGCGACGGCGACGAGGCACTGCAGGGCAGCACCGCGGACAATATCCGCATGATGGAGTCGCTGTTTGCCGACCAGCGTCGCATTATTCGCGAGGTGACCGGCCGGCCGGCGGAGCAGCGTCCCCAGGTCTGGGCTCTGTACAAGGAGGTGCAGTCGTACTATGAGGAAGGCCTGCGTGTGCCCGACGATGTGACGATTCTGCTCAGCGACGACAACTGGGGTGACATCCGCTGGCTGCCCGGAGCGGCCGAACGGCAGCGCGCCGGTGGCTGGGGCATGTACTACCATGTGGACTACGTAGGGGCTCCCCGCAATTCCAAATGGCTGAATGTTACTCCTATACAGCATATGTGGGACCAGCTCCGGCTGACGTACGACTATGGCGTCGACCGTCTCTGGGTGCTCAATGTCGGCGACCTGAAGCCTATGGAATATCCCATCGACCTCTTCATGGACATGGCCTGGAATCCGCAGGCCTTTACCGCGGAGAACCTCCTGGACCATACCCTCCGTTTCTGCCGTCAGCAGTTCGGCGAGGCGGCGGCACCCGAGGCGGCCCGGATTCTGAATCTTTCGTGCAAGTACAGTGGCCGCGTCACGGCCGAGATGCTCGACCGCAATACTTACGACCTGGAGAGCGGCGAGTGGCGGCGGGTTGCCGACGACTATGTCCGGCTCGAGGCGGAGGCCCTGCGGCAGTATCTTACGCTGCCGGAGTCCGTCCGCGATGCCTACCGGCAGCTGGTGCTGTTCCCGGTGCAGGCGCTGGCGAATGTTTACGATATGTACTATGCGCAGGCCATGAACCACAAACTCTATGCGGCCGGCTTGCCCGAGGCCGACCTCTGGGCCGACCGTGTGGAGCGCGATTTCGCCCGCGACAAGGAACTCTCGGAAGAGTATAACAAAGTGATGTCCGGCGGCAAGTGGGATGGCATGATGATTCAGAAACACATCGGCTATACGTCCTGGAACGACAACTTCCCGGCCGATGTCCTGCCGCGGGTATCCCGTCTGGGCGACGCGGCGGGAACGGGCGGCTATGTGTTCGAAGCGCGCGGCGGCACGGGGACGATGGAGGCGGAGCATTATTTCGCCGCGACCGATGCGTCCGGTGCCCGCTGGACCGTCATCCCGTACATGGGGCGGACCCTGAGTGGTGTTTCCCTGCAGCCTTATACGGCACCGACCGACGGTGCCTCGCTGACGTACCGCTTCAGTCTGCCGGAAGATGTGGAACAGCTGAAGGCGGTGGTGGCGGTGAACGCTACGCTGGCCTTTGCCCGCCGCGAGGGGCACCGTTATGCCATCCGTCTCGACGACGGGGAGGAGCAGATCGTGAATTTCAACGAGCGCCTCAACGAACAGCCGGCTAATCTTTATTCGGTGTATTATCCCACTGTGGCACGGCGGGTCACCGATAACACGGTGACTTTTGCCGGTAAGGTGGCGGCGGGTCTGCATACACTCACCATCCGGCCGCTCGAACCGGGTACCGTGTTCGAGAAAATCGTGCTCGATTGCGGCGGCTACCGCAAAACCTATCTGTACGGAGAGGAGAGTCCTGTGACGCGCCAGCCGGCGCAGTAATTACCGGTCCACCCGGTACGAATTGTCGCCGATATGCCGGTCCACCCCGTATTCGCAGCGGGTGCGCGCCGTCCGGCACACATCGGCCACGATTTGCCGGTGCCCTTGTTCATAGGCACGGGAGGCATTTTCGTGGTATAGGTGGAAAGCTACCCCCGCGAATTTGAGGAAGTTTTTTTTGATGCCGGCATTCCCCATGCGGAACGTCAGTTCGCTGTCTTCGTGCCCCCAGTTGACAATCTGTTCGTCGTAACCGTTGGCAGCGAAGAAATCTGTCCGCCAGAATGCCATGTTGCATCCCCGGACGTACCAATGGTCGTCCTGCTTGTAACGGTGCTGCAGAAGTTGTCTCATAGGCCTGAGCCGGACAAAATTCCAGATATACCCCAGCCGGACCACACGCCAGTCGGGCTGTTGTCTGCCGGCCAGCAGCCGCCGGGTGGCGCGCGGGCTCAGGGATACCCGGCTTCCCGTGACGAAATGGCCGGGCTCGGCCACGGACAGGTGGTCGCTGATGAAATGGCGCTCCATGACGATGTCACCGTCTATCTGGATGATATAGTCGCCGCTGGAGGCCAGGATGGCTTTGTTGCGTATTTCGCTGATGCGGATGCCCTTGTCTTCGTGCCATACGTGAATCAGCGGCACCGGGCTTTCTTTCCGCATCTGTTCGATGACCTGGCGGGTGGCGGGACCGGAGCCGTCGTCGCCGATGACAATCTCATCGGGCAGCACCGTCTGGCGAAAGGCGCTTTTCAGAATGAGTTCGAGTGCATCGGGGCGGTTATAGGTGGAAATGACAAGCGAAACTTTCAATGCGGTACCGTTTAGGCAGGTAAATATAAATATATTTCTGAAAGACAGGGATTTCTCTATGCCTTCTTGATTGTTCGGGCTGCAAAGATACGTTTTGCGGGAGACCCTTGCAAGTACAAAACCAGTTTCAAGGCAGGATGGCGGGCGTGGTACGGAGCGTGTCGACCCATTCTTCCCACAGCCGGGTGAAGTTGTGGGAGAAGAATCCGTCGGCCATGTACACAGTCGGATCGCCTTCTATGCGCATGTATGTGTCGATGTATCGCGGGTCGAATCCTATCTTGGCCGTAATCTCGGGGTCGCTGCCGTCGCGGTCGAACATCGACAGCCTGCCGAGCCGGAAATCCAGAAGCAGTTCCTTGCCGGCAAAGACATGGATGCGGGTGCCGGTTTCTGCGTCCAGTCCGTAACGGCCCCAGTCGGCCTCACTGTGTGAGACAACGCGCGAGGCACGGATGCCGATCAGGGCGGAAAGCATCTCGCGGACGGCCTGTGGCGAGGCCGGCATGACGTTGCCGTCGCGGGTGATGGTCCAGCCGTCGGCTGTGCGGTCGAGCGTGTTGGTCCGGTTGACGAACACATATTGCGGCCAGATGACCACCGAGGTGACGGCAGCCGTGTCGATGGTGCGGGTGGGTGTGGCGTCGAAGTTGCCTGCGGCTGTTTTCTGGCGCCGGAGGGTGCCCGCCACGGCCAGGATGGCAAGAATGCCCGTGAGCAGCAGCAGGGTGCGCGGATTCAGTTTTTCGAGCATGGCGTCGTTTTAATCGGTGTAATCGGGTTGCATGCGGCGCTGGCGCCGGCGGCTGCTGCGATGCATGAGCAGCAGTCCGAACGCGGCGATACCGAGCATCGGCAACAGGAAATTGCCCCATTTCAGCCACATCCGGGTGCTGTCCGAAAGCTGCTGGATATTGCGCGACACCGTATGTTTGGAACGCAGGGCGATGAATCCGGTGTCGTCGGTGAGCCAGTCTATGGCATTGGGCAGCAGGTTGGCGTTGTCTGCGATGATGTTCACGTCTTTTGCCCCGACCGGGAACGAACCGTTGGCGACGACCACCATGCGGTTCGACGCCGTGCCGGCCAGACGTCCCTCGACCGTGGCCGCCGTTACCAGTCCGCCTTGCGGAAAGTCGGTGCTGTTCCAGTTACGGTCTATCATGATGTGGTAGGGCAGCCCGACCAGCCCGGTCTGCCGGGATGTGCGCATCAGCGGCGTGAAAACCGCCTGTACGCTGTCGTTGAACGTCATGGGCGAAACCTCCTGCATCACCAGCGATGTCATGCCGTACGTGATGGGATGTTCTTCGAACCGTTTGATGACAGGGAAGAAGGGGAAAGGCACCCTGGCCGTTCCGTCCGTACCCTGCTGCAGCACCCCGATGGTGCCGCATTCGGTGTCGATGACCAGCTGCGGCGCGATGTCCACGCCCTTGGTGTGCAGCCACCGGTCGAGGCCCGTTTCGAGCCGGACCGCCTCGGCCGCTGCATAGTCGAATGTCACCGTCTGCAGGCTGACGAACAGATTGCCGCCGGAAGCCAGATACCGGTCGAGCATCTGCAGTTCTCCGTCGCTGAAAGGTTGCCGGGGATGCAGGATGGCTATGGCGGCGTAGCGGTCGCGACTGAGGATGCTGTCGCACAGACGGACGGTGTCCATCCGGTAGAGTGCATTCAGCATTTCATTGGCCTGGAACATTTCCTCCGGACGGAGCTCGCCGTGCCCCTGCAGCAGGGCGATGCGCGGCTTGGCCGGGTCGGACATCTCCTGGATGGCCATGGTGATGTAGTATTCGAGCGAAATGCCGGGCTGAAGGAGCGGCAGCGCAATCTCGTGCTCCAGATACTGCACGACGATGCCCAGATAGACCACGCGCTGGATGCTCTGGTCCTTTTCGCGCACCATGAGCACGTGGGGCTGGATTTTGGCCTTGTAAGCCTTTTCTTCGAGCGTTTTATCGTCGGCAGGGTCAATGATGTCAAACACCAGGTTGCGTCCTGCTATGGCCTCGTATTCGGCCATCAATGCCCGGAAATCCTCCTTGGTCTTGGTCAGGTCGGGCGGCAGGTCCTTGGTGAAGTAGGCCGTAATGGTGACGGGTTCCTTGAGCGACCGCAGCACCTGCCGGGTCACCGGATTGAGGGTGTAGGCGCGGTCTTCGGTGAGGTCCAGCCGCACTGAATACAGCCTGGAGACCACGTTGAGCGCCACGATAAGCAGCAGCGCTGTGAGAAGGGTGTATCCTGTTTTCTTCTGCATGGCCGGTTATCTTTTTGAGATGGCCGCTTCGGCCGAAAGCAGACCCGCCAGCGCGACGGATACGAAATAGATGATGTCCCGCGAATCGACGACGCCCCGCACTACGGCCTCGTAATGCGTCCGCATGTTGAGCGCATCGAAGAAACCGCCCCACCAGCCCGAGAGGCTGTACGAGAAAATCTGGAACAGCACATGGAAGAAAATGCCGATGAGCAGCGTCAGCAGAAACGCGACGATCTGGTTGTCGGTCAGGCTGCTGGCAAAGATGCCGATGCCGATGTAGGCACCGCTCATCAGCATCAGGCCCAGATAGCCGCACAGCACCGTGCGGTGGTCGATGTCGCCGATGACCGCCAGCGTGGCATAGTAGGGCAGGGTGCAGGCCAGCGTGACGGCAATGAGAGCCGTCAGCGCCCAGAACTTGCCCATGATCCAGTCGGAGGCGCGCAGCGGCTTGGTGAGCATGGTCTCGATGGTGCCGGTTTTTTTCTCCTCGGCGATGGAGCGCATCGTGAGGGCGGGGATGAAGAAGAACAGCGTCCAGTAGGCAATGTTGAAGAACGTGGCCAATGACGCCTGTCCCACGAAGAAGATGTCACGTCCGTAGAACCACGTAAAGAAACCGGTGAACCCCAGGAAGGCCACCATGACGATATAGCCCGACAGCGAATGGAACGCCGCCGACAGCTCTCGTTTGAATATAATCTTTACAGGATTCATGGTGGATGTTATGATGGGGTGGTCAGCATCCTGAAGACGTCTTCGAGCGATGTCTCGATGCCGGTGATTTCGGTGAGCTGCCATTTCTGTGCGACGCAGAGTGCGAAAATCTCGTTCCGGGCCGATGCATCCGGGATGGCGGTGACAAGACAGGCCCGGGCATCTGCATCCCATTCGGCCTTTTCGACCGAAGGCAGCGCCTGCAGCAGTGCCGGCACATCGGCACCTTCCGGCGCCTCGATGCGGACGCGCAGCCTTTCGCGGCCGGATGCCGTGCTGCGCAGTTCAGCCGCCGTGCCGTCGGCCACGATCCGGCCCTTGTTGATGACGACGATGCGGTCGCAGGTGGCCTCCACCTCCGATAGGATATGCGATGAAAGCAATACGGTCTTGGATTTTCCGACCGTCCGTATCAGTTCGCGGATTTCGACCATCTGGTTCGGGTCGAGCCCGGAGGTCGGCTCGTCCAGGATGAGCACTGCCGGGTCGTGGATCAGCGCCTGGGCCAGCCCGACGCGCTGCTTGTACCCCTTCGACAGTTCGCCGATTTTCTTGTGCTTTTCGGCCGTGAGGCCGCACAGGCGGATCATTTCGGCCGTGCGGCCGGGAATCTCCCGCTTCGGCACCTGTTGCAGGGCAGCCATGAAATGCAGGAAATCCACCACGGGCATGTCCTCGTAGAGCGGATTCAGTTCCGGCAGATAGCCGATGTTGCGCCGCACCTGGCCGGGATGCTCGCGGATGGAGTACGGACCGATGGTGATGTCGCCGCTGTCGGGTGTGATGTAGCACACCATGGATTTCATGGTCGTCGTCTTGCCGGCGCCGTTCGGGCCGAGAAAGCCCGTAATCTGGCCGGCCGCCACCCGGAACGACACGTCGTCAACGGCGCGCTGTGTCCCGTAGGTCTTGGTTAGATGACTGACAACAATGTCCATATGCCGGATTCTTTTTTACGCCTGCAAAGATATAAAATCCGGCTGTTATTCCGTCATTTCTTCAACGCCATTGTATGCCACTGCCGGCTCATGTATACGGCAACGAAGCTGTAGTTTTGTCCGGCCGCTTTTACTGTTCCAGCATCCCCATCCTTCCGTCCGGCGTGATGCCCTGGATGCTGACGTGCATGGCGCCGCGGCGGTCGGAGCGGTAGAACGAGACCTTGGCGTGCCCCTCTTCGTCGGTCTTGACGGCGGGGTTCCAGTAGAGGGTGCTCCGGGCGTCGTACTCGCTCTCCATCACGTCGAAGGGGTCGTCCTTGTTGAACGACGCATAGTCCGGGCTGTGGAACCCGGCCAGGTCGAGATATCCCTGCCACTTCACCCAACGGATGCCGGGCTTGGGCTCGTAGGTCCGCTTGCGCGTGTAGAGCACAAGAACACAGTTCATCTTGAATCCGGAAGAAGAACTGGACGATCGAGAGAAATCTATCCCGTCCATCATCATGTCGAAGATGGCCTCCCAGTACACAGGGAACTGCTGGAGGTACTCGAAGGTCTCCACCCGTGCATAGGGGTCGGTGGCCACATACACCTGGTCGATTGACTGAAAGTCGGGATTATACCCACTCGGGAGAATATTCTGCGTCAGGTCTATCAGCACGATGGGACGGCCCTCCCAGTAATAATTAGGACGGCTGCCGTGCACCTTGTTGGGGTACATG
>JAFWVY010000036.1 GCA_017523725.1 Bacteroidales bacterium | reverse complement strand
TAGACAATGCCTAAGTCAAAAATCTGCAAATAACCGAACAATCTTTAACACTTGAAAATAAGCGATTTACAGCGTTATATTTGCAGATTTTATAATTTTCTTTGCAGTGGGTTCACTTTCCCACGCAGAATCTACTTTCCGATGCAAAACCTCCCAAAGATTTCCCCAAGCACTTCATCGGCTGATATTTCTCCGGTTATGGAGCCCAAGTGGGAGAGGGCGGAGCGGAGGTCTTGCGCGATGAATTCCGTCGGGACGGCGGTGTCGAGGGCGGCGCTGACGGCGGCGAGGTCGCGGGACGCGGCGGTCAATGCTTCGTAGTGGCGCTGATTGGTGACCAGGATGGTGGCGGCTGCATCGATGCGGTCGCGCTGGGTGTTTTCGAGCAGGGATTTCAGCCGGTCTATGCCTTGGCCGGTGAGGGCACTCAGGGCGAGGAACGCAGGCTTCTGCGGGCCGGTGCCCGATAGTAACCGGTCGATGTCCCTGATGTTTTCACAGCTTGCTGCAAGGTCGGCTTTATTGCCTACAACAATGAGTTGTTGTGTTTGTGGATTCACACGGCTGGCCAGGTCGGTGAGCTGTTTTTGCAGGGTTTCTTCCGGGGCGGTCAGGTCGAGGACACCGAGTACGATGTCTGCTTTGGCGATTTTGTCGAAGGTGCGGGCGATGCCCATTTTTTCGATGGCCTCGTCGGTCTGGCGGATGCCGGCGGTATCGATGAAACGGAAAAGGGTGCCGCCCACGGTCATGGTTTCTTCGACGGTGTCGCGGGTGGTGCCGGCAATGTCCGAGACGATGGCGCGTTCTTCGCCGAGGAGGGCGTTCAGCAGGGTACTCTTGCCCGAATTGACGGCACCGGCGATGGCCACCGGCACGCCTTGTTTTATGGCGTTGCCGAGACGGAAGGTGGCGGCGAGGCCGTCGATCATCCGAAGGGTTTCGTCGGTCAGATGTTTAAGTTCTGAACGGTCGGCAAATTCTACATCTTCTTCGGAAAAGTCCAGCTCAAGTTCCATTAAGGCAGTAATTTCCAGCATCTTCGAGCGCATTTTCCGAATCTCTTCTGAGTATCCGCCCTTGAGCTGATTCATAGCCAGGCGGTGTGCGGCCGCTGTTTCGGAAGCAATCAGGTCGGCTACCGCTTCGCACTGGGCAAGGTCCATCCGTCCGTTGACAAACGCCCGCCGGGTAAATTCGCCCGGCGTAGCTGCGCGGGCGCCGGCATCTGTCAGCAGGCACAGGATCCGCTGCGCGATATAGGCGGAGGCATGGCACGATATCTCGACGGCGTCCTCGCCGGTGTAGGAGTGGGGCGCCCGGAACACGGCCACCAGCACGTCGTCGAGGGTGTCTCCGTTGTCGCGGACGGTGCCGAAGTGCAGAGAGTAGCCGGATGCGCCGGCAATGGAGCCTTTCTTCAGGCTGACGACCTTGTCGGCGATGGCGAAGGTGTCCTGTCCGGAAACTCTTATGACGGTGATGGCGCCGGAGCCCACGGAGGTCGCCGGTGCGCAGATGGTGTCGGAAAACATGGATTCCATGCCGCAAATTTAGCAAAACACATGAAACAGAAATTATAACTTTGCACGCGTAACTTGTTACGCGGTATGTGTAACGAAGGAGGGAAACAATCCTTCCCGGAAACCACAATGGATATGGACTATACAGTGGTACTCCAACAAAGATTGACCTGGAAGATCCTGATTATATTCTTCCTGGCCATGACGGGTCTGCTGACCTCATGCGAGGCCAGGCAGGCCATGGAACTGTCAGCGCCGGTTCAAGGGCCGGAGTCCGTTCTTGAACACTCTCCCGACGTGTTTCTCGTCACGTTCGATGAGAAAGTCGGCAAAGCTCCTTTGCTGAAAGCCATCGAGGCGTACAAGTGCGAGATAAAATATGACTACAATTTCATCAATGGTATGGCATTGAAGAAGCCGGAAGACAAGACGCTTGAAGAAACCATGCAGTATTTCAGGACTGTCGAAGGGGTCACTGCCGTTGAATACGACCACATTATCCGGCTCACGGATCCGGTCAAACCCAAATTGGAGGTTGAATAACTCATAGGATATGAACCCGATATTCATCGTAATGCCGATACTTTTTGTCTTGATGTTCGACCTTGGTCTGACGCTCAAGACGGAGGATTTCAAACGTGTTTTCCAATATCCGAAGGCTTTGGTCGTCGCCATGACCGGGCAGCTTATCCTGCTGCCGGCTCTGGCATTCGCCCTCGGCTTGCTTTTTCGTCTGCCGCCGCTGTTTTTCATCGGGCTGGTGCTTATCGGCTGCTGCCCCGGCGGAAGTTCGTCAAACATTTTCTCCAAGCTGGCCGGGGGCGATGTTGCGCTGTCGGTCTCGCTTACGGTTTTCAGCAGCCTGGTCACCTTCGTTACGATTCCTTTTGTGCTGTCGCTCGCTGCAAGCGTGACGGGAAGTCAAGGTGTAGAGATTCATCTGCCTGTGGGCAAGCTCTTGATACAGAATCTGGTGCTGATGCTTCTGCCGATTCTCCTGGGCTTTGTCATGGCCCGGAAACTGCCTGCGGCGGCGGTCTCTGCAGAGCGGATTCTTTCGAAATGCGCATTTCCGGCACTGATGCTCATTGTGACCATCTTTTTCATCCAGCATTACCACACCATCGCCGACAACCTTGCTGCGGCCGGCCTTTCGGTCGCTGGGCTCCTGGTTGCCGCCACCATCCTGTCATCCTGCCTGTCGCGTGTTGTCCGCCTGAGCACGGCCCAGCGCCGGACTGTGACCATCGAGGTGGGTATGCAGAATGCAGCCCAGGCCATAGCCATCGCGTCCAGCCCGTTTATTTTCAACAGTGCCGAAATGGCCATTCCGGCCATCATCTATTCGCTCTTGATGAACTTGCTGCTGCTGCCCTATGTGGCCGTCATCCGGCATAAGGATGACAGCATTCCTACCATGCGGAACTGATGGATATTCCCTCCCGATGACATATCCATGATTGATCTCTTTGCTTTAGTCATATCTTTGTAACACGAAATCCCTTAATATACACAATTATGAAACCAGAAGAAATCGACGAGAGAACAACCCTCAGCAACGGCACCAAGAAGAATCCCGGCGCACTACTTATTTGCATCTTGGCCCTGATGGTATTTGCAGGCATTTATCTGGGTCGACAAAAGAGCGCCGACGGACAAAGCGATGACAGCATTGCGATGGAACAGGACGCCACGACCAACACCCCGGCGCCTCCTGTCACCAATAGAAATACCGACCTGACCTTCAATGTCAACGGCGTGAGTTTCACCATGAAGCAAGTCAAGGCGGGCAGTTTCATGATGGGAGCGACGGCTGAGCAGGGTGATGACGCCGTGTCAGATGAAAAGCCGGTTCACCGCGTGACGCTCACACGGGATTACTACATGGGCGAATACGAAGTGACGCAGGAACTTTATGAGGCGGTGACGGGCACCAATCCGAGCTATTACAAAGACACACGCCTGCCGGTGGAAAATGTCAATTGGGACGATGCGGACAAGTTCTGCCAGACACTGTCCACCTTGTTGCGCCAGCAGGGGCGGAACGTGATCTTCCGGCTTCCGACCGAGGCGGAGTGGGAGTATGCGGTCCGTGGCGGGCACCTCTCGCCTCAGCAGACCAAGTATGCCGGCAGCAACAGTATCGAGAATGTGGCGTGGTACGGAGACATTATCAGTGGAGGCAGTACGCACGCCGTCGGTCAGAAATCACCCAACGCGCTCGGTCTGTACGACATGAGCGGCAATGTCTTTGAGTGGTGCGGCGACTGGTACGCCGACTATGGCAGCGCGGCGCAGACCGATCCGGCCGGGCCTTCTTCGGGTTCTTACCGTGTCATCCGTGGTGGCGGCTGGAACGGCGATGCGCGGTACTGCCGCGTATCGTATCGCTCATACGAGGTGCCCTCGTTTCGCTACGTCCGCCTCGGTTTCCGCCTCGTGTGTGTCCCCCAGTAAATGCCGGGGCATCCTGCCTTATGCTGAAAAGCCGCGGCGGGAGGGACGAAACGAAGCGAAGGAGGCGGCAAGCATGTATCACGGAACAAAGCCGCCCGAGGCAAGAGCCGGTGCGACCCATGTCTACAGAAGGATTCTTTGCATATGCAGAGATTTGTAAATGTGGCGATGCAGGTTAGAACACATTCACCTCGATATCGAGGGCCACTTCGAACTGGTGTTCTACTTCCCACTGGATAATCTGGGCGGTTTCGAAGATTTCGGCGCCGGTGGCTCCGCCGTAATTCACAAGAACCAGCGGCTGTTTTTCGTAGGTGCCGACTTTCCCGATGCGTTTCCCGCGCCAACCGCATTGCTGTATCATCCAGGCCGCGGAAATCTTGCGCTCGGTTTCGGAGATGTAGTACAGCGGGATGTCGGGGTATTGCTGACGCAGTTTCTCGGCATGGCCGAGCGAGATAATCGGGTTCTTGAAGAAACTGCCTGCGTTGCCGAGTATGGCAGGGTCCGGCAGTTTGGAGGTGCGGATGTCCGACACGACGCGGCGCACGTCGGCGGGCGTCGGGTTGTCGATGCCTTCGAGCCGTTGCCGGATGTCACCGTAGTCCAGGTGCAGTTCCGGGTTCTTTTCGAAACGGTACGACACAGCCGTGATGATGTACTTGCCCTTTTCGCTGCCTTTGAAAATGCTGTTGCGGTAACTGAAGCCGCACTCTTCGGGTGAGAAACACACGAGGTCGCCGGTCTGGATGGAGAAAGCCTCGACTTCTTCGATGACCTGGCCTACTTCCACGCCGTAGGCGCCGATGTTCTGGATCGGCGATGCGCTGACCGTACCCGGAATGAGCGACAGGTTCTCGGCGCCGCCCAGGTTGCGGTTGACGGCCCACTGTACCACGTCGTCCCATTTCTCACCGGCGCCAGCCCGCAGAATCAGGTATTGGTCGGTTTCTTTCTCGATGGTGATGCCGTGCAGGAGCGGCCGTATGATAAGGCCTTCGAATGGGCTGGTAAACAGAACGTTGCTTCCGTCTCCGAGTACCAAAATGTCTTCAGCGTCTTCGGGATATTCCGAAAACAGGTCACGCAATTCGGTGGGATTGAGCACTTCAGCGTAGTATGCCGTCTGGACATCGACGCCGAAGGTATGATAGGGTTGGAGCGAAACGTTCCGCCTGAGCAGGGACATATGTGGATGCAGCTACGGATACTGTTTTGCCCGTAACCAATGCAAATGTATATGAATTTCGGACATGTGCCCCTAAGTTGTGCCGAAAAAATGTATGGCTGGCTGTTTTGCCGCCGGCCGGCCGGCGAGTGAAGCGTAAAACGCCTACCTTTGCGCTGTTCAAACCTGTTTTTATGAGCGAACTGAGAAAACTGCAGATGGACGAGCTGCACCGCAAGACGGTGGAGGAGTTCCGCCGGGCGGACAAACTGCCGGTGGTGGTGGTGCTCGACAATGTGCGCAGCCTGCACAATATCGGATCGGTGTTCCGGACTTCGGATGCTTTCCTGATTGAGGCGGTCTATCTGTGCGGCATCTCTTCGGTGCCGCCGAACCCGGAGATCCACAAATCGGCACTGGGCGCCGAGTTTTCGGTGGCATGGAAGTATTTTGCCGACACGAAGGAGGCGGTAGCGGCGCTGCGGGCGGATTCGTATGCCGTCTATGCCGTGGAACAGACCAAGAACAGCCTGAACCTCTGTTCGTTCAAGGTCGATACGTCTGTCCGGTATGCGCTGGTGTTCGGCAATGAAGTGCGCGGGGTGGATCAGGCCGTGGTGGATCTCTGCGACGGCTCCATCGAGATTCCGCAGTTCGGAACCAAACATTCGTTCAACGTATCGGTCAGCGCCGGCATCGTGCTTTGGGAGCTTTACCGGCAGTTGATGCCGAATGTTAAAACTTCTTAAATCCCCCGGCGCCATCCCGGCAGAACAATCAATTATGCCTAACTTCGCCTATCATTTCAATATTACCGTATGAGAAGACATAATCGGCAGTTCATCCTGCTCTGCGGTGCGCTTTTGCTGTGCGCCATGCACCTTTCGGCGGAACAGACGGCCCGCGAGGCTATCCACGAGAATATCTTTCTTTCGGCCAGTAACTTCCTGGCGTACATGCCGCCCACCGAACCGTTGACGAAAACGCCGAAGGGGTACGAGCCGTTCTACATGACCCATTACGGCCGGCACGGTTCCCGCTGGCACACGAACGACAATACCTGCAACGACATCATCAAGGCGCTGACGGCCGCCGAAGAGGCCGGCAAACTGACGGCCACCGGCCGCGAGGTGCTGCGCAAGATGAACCAGTTCTATCCGCTTTCTGCCAAACGGCTTGGCGACCTGACACCGTTGGGCGAGCGCCAGCATCATGGCATCGGACGCCGCATGACCGAGCATTTTCCTGAAATTTTCAAGGGTGACGCCTATGTCGATGCCCGTTCCACGGTGGTGGTCCGCTGCATCCTGAGCATGGTGGCCGAGTGCGAGGAACTCATGGCCTTCAACCCGAAACTCCGCATCCACAACGATGTCAGCGAAAGTCTGCAGTACTACATGAACCAAAGCCGCGGAGGCATTGTCCGCCAGGCGGTGAGCAACGGCGGATCGGCCATTACCCGCTTCACGCGCGACCTGGTGCATCCCGACCGGCTGTGCAGTGTGCTGTTCAACGATCCGGCCTATGTCGAGGAGAACGTGAACAAGACCAGCCTGGTCAAGCGCCTGTTCGAGGTGGCCATCAACATGCAGAGCCATGATGTCGATATCTCGTTCTATGACCTTTTCACGGAGGATGAGATTTTCGACCTGTGGCGCTCCACCAATATCTCGTGGTATGTCAATTACTGCAACAGTCCTTATACCGACCATCTGGCGCCGTTCTCGCAGGAAAACCTGCTGGACAACATCCTTTCGACGGCCGACACCATTGTCGGACAGACCGGATTCCACGGTGCGACGCTGCGTTTCGGCCATGAAATCTGCGTGCTGCCGCTGGCCTGCCTGCTGGAACTTGGCAATTGCAACGCATCGGTGGAGGACCTGAGCCGGCTCGAAGAGACCTGGCGCGATTATGAGATATATCCGATGGGATGCAACATCCAGCTGATTTTTTATCGGCCAAAGAAAGGCAAGAAGGGCGACATCCTGGTGAAGGCACTGCTGAACGAAAAGGAGGTGTCGATGCCCGCCAAGACGGACAATTTCCCGTATTACAAGTGGAGCGACCTGCGGCTTTATTACGGCAAAAAACTCAGTGAGTTCCGGACCAAGGCCGCCAACTGGACGCCGCCGGAGCCGACCGAACGCGAACGTTCGTCGAGCCGTCAGCAGCCGGCCACCGGAACGGCACCTGCCACGCCTGCAGCCGCTGCGAGACCCGCTGCCTAAAAGGGCATACCGGTCCGGCAAGGCACGACAGAGGCTGCTCCGCCGGATCGGATTCTACAATTCAGGAGGTTATGCAAGGACAGATTACGGCTACTTACCGAAAACTTACCACGCGGCCGATTCCGCCGCTGGTCCTGGAATTTGCCGTACCGTCCATCGTAAGCATGCTTATCAGCAGCCTCTACAACCTTGCTGACACCTTCTTCGTGGGCCGTATCGACACGCAGTCGACGGCCGCCGTGGGCATTGTGATGTCG
Source organism: Bacteroidales bacterium (assembly GCA_017523725.1). Taxonomy (GTDB): domain Bacteria; phylum Bacteroidota; class Bacteroidia; order Bacteroidales; family UBA4181; genus JAFWVY01. The sequence goes on along the minus strand of JAFWVY010000036.1, from coordinate 114,333 downwards.
TACATGGCGGTCATACAGGCCGTCTCGTTCTTTTTCGGCCACGGGGCCGGCAACTATATCTCGCGGGCACTCGGGGCGCGCAAGACCGACCGGGCGGCCGAGATGGCGGCCACGGGTTTTTTCCTTTCGGTCTTCCTGACATCAGGCATGGCGCTGCTGGGGTACTTTTTCTTCGAACGCATGCTCTATTTCCTGGGTTCCACGCCGACCATCCTGCCGTACGCCAAGTCGTACGGTCTGTATATTCTCATTGGTACGCCGTTCATTTCGGGTGCCCTGGTGCTCACCAACCAGATGCGTCTGCAGGGGCATGCCATGGAATCGATGCTCGGCGTGCTTTCGGGCGCAGTGCTGAACATTGCGCTTGACCCTGTCCTGATATTCCGCTGTGGCATGGGTGTGGCCGGTGCCGGTGTGGCGACGGCTTTCTCACAGGCAGTCAGCATGTGCGTCATGCTTTCGCTGACCGGACGGCGCGGTGGCATCCGCATTGCATGGCGCCATTTCCATCCTTCCCGCCGCGCATGGCACGAAATCGTGGCCGGCGGCCTGCCTTCGCTGGCACGTCAGGGCTGCATGTCGCTGTCTATCATTTTCCTGAACAATTTCGTATCGCATTACGGTGATTCGGCCGTGGCCGCCTTTACGGTGGTCAGCCGTGTCATGATGGTGGTCTTCGCCATCCTGCTCGGATTCGGGCAGGGATTTCAGCCTATCTGCGGATTCAATTACGGGGCTGGTCGGTACAGCCGCGTACGTCAGGCGCTCGGTTTCTGCATGGCGGTGGGGACGTTGTACTGCATCGTCTGCAGCGTGCTTGGCTGGCGTTTTGCGCCGGACATCATCCGACTTTTCCGCGAGGGGGATGCGGCAGTTACCGAGATCGGTTCGCAGGTGTTGCGCTACCAGTGTGTCACTTTTTCTTTCATCGGGATTGTCGTGCTCACCAACATGTATCTGCAGAATATCCGTGCCACGGCCAGTGCGGTGCTCATCGCAATGGGCCGCCACGGCATCTGTTTTTTCCCGCCGCTCTTTGTTGGTGCCTTTTTCTTCGGCCTGAAGGGCATCATGCTGGCCCAGCCGGTGGCCGACCTGCTGGCACTGGCGTTGGCTGTGCCGCTGTGTGTGCATGCGTTGCGTAAAATGAACCGATTGCAGGAAACCGCGTCCAATCCGGCCGATGACATTGCGCCGGATGTCCTGCCGGATGCAGGTCCTTTTTATCAGGATTGAGAATCTGTCTGGATTTAATCCGCTTCTGATGGACCGGATATCCGTCCGACGGATTGACTACATTTGCGCCGTCTTTTTCAAGCTATGAGTACGTCCGCGAAATGGGCCGGACATCTGGCGGCCGGTTCGGCCTACATGATTTTCGGCTTTAACATCATTGTATGCAAGGCCCTGACAGCGTCTCCGCTGATTTCCGCCCAGGGGCTCTTCACCATCCGGGCTTTCTTTGCCGCCGCCGGATTCTGGCTGCTTTCGCTGTTTCTGCCGCGTGAGCGGATGACATGGCGCGACCTGCTCCAGACGGCGCTGGCTTCGTTCGTCGGGCTCTATCTGCCGCAGATGACCTTCCTGGTCGCCATCGGCATGACCACCCCGGTCGATACTTCCATCGTGACGGCTACTACACCGATTTTCACCATGTTCATTGCGGCTGTCGTGCTCAAGGAACCGCTCACTTGGAAGAAAATGGGCGGCGTGGCGCTGAGCTTCGCCGGTATCGTCATGCTGATACTCAACAGTGTCCACGTCACCGGCTCTGCGGTGACCGTCAGCCGTCCGCTGGGCATTGCGCTCATGATAGCCAACTGCTTCTTTTTCGCATCCTATCTTGGCGCTTTCAGGCCGCTCATCGCGCGCTACAGCGTGGTTACCTTTATGAAATGGATGTTCACTTGCTCGCTGCTGATGGCACTGCCGGGCAGCGCGAAAGAACTCCTGCACCTGCCGTATGCGGAATTGTCGGGTGCTTATCTCCGGGAACTGGCCTATCTCGTGGTCTGCGCCACGTTGATGGCGTATTTCCTGATTCCGGTCGGGCAGAAGATCCTGCGTCCGACGGTGGTGAGCATGTATTCCTATCTGCAGCCGCTCATTGCATCTGCGATGGGCATCTGGCTCGGCATGGACACGGTGAGCTGGCAGAAAATCCTGGCCGCGACGGCGGTTTTCACAGGTGTGGTGCTTGTCAACCGGAGCCGTGCACGGGAATTCCCGGCACCGGACGCCGAACCGGCGGCAGCACAGCCAGGAAAAACTTCTTAAAGAGAGTTTTACAGCGCGTTGTAGGCAGGGGAGAAGGTATCGCCCTGGCGGTAGTCACCGGTCGAAAGACCCTTCTTGAGCCAGCGCATACGCTGAGCCGACGTGCCGTGGTTGAACGCATCGGGCACGGTGTATCCCTGTGCTTGCTTCTGCAGATAATCATCGCCGATCTTGGCGGCCGCATTGACGGCTTCCTCAATATCGCCATCTTCGAGCGAATTGAACATCTTGTTGTCGTTGTACGCCCATACACCGGCGTAGAAGTCGGCCTGCAGTTCCAGACGTACGCTGATGCGGTTGCTTTCGGTCTTGCTCACCCGGCTCATCTGGCTGTGCGCCGACTGCAGCGTACCGAGCAAGTTCTGCACATGGTGACCCACTTCATGGGCGATGACATAGGCGTAGGCAAAATCGCCGTCGGCGCCGATCTCACGCCGCATGTTCTTGAAGAACGACAGGTCCAGATAGACGCACTGGTCGCCGGAGCAGTAGAATGGGCCGGACTGTGAAGTGGCGTTGCCGCAGGCCGACTGGACGTATCCGTCGAAGATGACCAGCTTGGGCGGGACATACTGTTTGCCCATCTGTCTGAAAATGGCAGTCCAGACGTCTTCCGTACCGGCCAGGATCTGTTTGGCGAACGTCACCAGTTCCTGGTCGACGCCTTCGTACGAGGTCGTACTGCCGGTCTGCGTGGTTTGTGTGGTCTGTGTGGCGGTTTCCAGGATGCCGCTGTTGAGCAGCGAGCCCAGGTTGCCGCCCATCATCATGTATATTAAACCTATGACGACCAGTGTGCCGATGCCCATGCCGCCGGCTGCCCGTCCGCTGACGGTTTTGCCGCGGCGGTCTTCCACGTTAGTGCTTTCTCTTCTTCCTTCGAGTCTCATGGCTGTAGTTGCGAAGTGTTTGTGATATGTTTATTTTTGTGCAAAAATAGTAAATAAAAATAATGAAAGCATACGTTTTTCTGGCCGACGGTTTCGAAACCGTCGAAGCGCTGGCGCCGGTGGATGTGCTCCGGCGCAGTGGAGTGGATTGTAAAACGGTGGCCGTCGGCGACAGCCTGCAGGTGCGTTCGTCGCATGGCATTACGGTGACGGCCGACCTTCTGGCCGGGGATGCCTCGCTCGCCGACGGCGATGTCATCATCCTGCCCGGCGGTTATCCCGGTTATGTTCATCTTGGCGAGTCGCCGTTTGTGGCTGCTGCGCTGAAGTATTACGCTGACCGGCAACGGTTGGTGGCGGCTATCTGCGCTTCGCCGTCGGTGGTGGCTGCCAGCGGGGTGTATCGCGGAGCGTGTGTCACCTGTCACACATCGGTCAGAGACAAGATGGAAGGCTATGTCCTGCAACCGGACGGGGTCGTTGAAGACGGCCAGTTGATCACGGCGGCCGGGGCGGGTTGGTCGGTCGAGTTCGGACTGACGCTGGCTGCCCGGCTCTGCGGGCCGGATGTCGCCGCGAAGGTGCGCCGCGCCATGGAAATCTGACAGGCCGTAACGCCGTTGGCAGTGTCATTTTTTCTTTTGCAAGTCTTCGGCAAAATATGTTTTCAGAAAAGAAAAAATCTTAAATTTGCATATTGATAGAAAACGAAACAAAACCCATAAAAAAACAGCCAATATGAAGAGAAACATTTTTTTGCTGGCGGCTCTCGTGCTCGCCGTCGGTCTTGTCGGGTGCAGCCCGCTCAAGAAAATGAAGAAAAATGCGGACAAAATTGCCTATTCCACCCAGCCCGAACAGCTCGCGGTCGTAGGGGATGGTGTGCCGCTGACCTTGAATGCCAATTTCCCTGAGAAATACTTCAAGAAAAAAGCTTTGCTGACGCTGACGCCGCTGCTTACGTACAACACCGGCGAAGTGGCTTACGATTCGTACACGGTCCAGGGCGAAAAGGTCCGTGCCAACAACAACGTGATTCCGTTTACCGGCGGCAAAATGAGCTATTCGTCCAACACGCCATACACCGAGGATATCCGTGCGGCGGTGTTGAACCTGAAGGCGGTGGCCAGCAAGCCCAACGGCAAGAAAAAGGTCGAGTTCCCGCTGGTGCAGCTCGGTCAGGGTGTCAATGCCACTGTGACGCTGGCCAAGGATGCCAACACGCTGATGTATGCGCCCGATTCGTATCAGCAGATCACGAAGGAAGCGGTCGAAGCCGACATCAAATACCTGATCAACCAGTCTGATGTCCGTTCGTCCGAAACCAGAAAGGGCGAAGTGAAGCAGTTCCTGAACGATGTCGCATCCGTCGTCAACAACGACCGCGCGAAAGTCGTCAACACGCAGATTTCGGCTTATGCCTCTCCCGATGGTGGATATGAACTGAATGACAACCTGGCTTCGGCCCGTCAGAAAACGGCCAAATCGTACTTCACCCAGCAGATGAAGAGTGCCAAGACCCCGGAACTGGCTTCCGATAATTTCCTGGAACTCATTTCCACACCTGAGGACTGGGAAGGTTTCAAATCGCTGATGGAAGCTTCGGACATCGCCGACAAGCAGCTCATCCTCCGCGTCCTTTCGATGTATGAGGATCCGGTGGTCCGCGAACGCGAGATCAAGAACATTGCCGCGGCCTACGAAGAAATCAAGGACCAGATCCTGCCGCAGCTGCGTCGTTCCAAGATGATCCTGAACTATGAGCTCATCGGTCTCTCCGAAGAGGAAATCCGCACGCAGTATGCGGCCGATCCCTCCAAGTTGACGGCCGAACAGCTGCTGTTCCTGGCTGCCGCCGAGGATGACCTGAACCGTAAGATCCAGATTTACGAAACGGCCACGAAACAGTATGCCGATGATTTCCGCACTTGGACCAACCTGGCTGTCACACAGCTCGAAGCCGGCAACGAACAGGCTGCCAAGGCTGCTGCCGCCACTGCCCAGCGTCTGAACGACGCCGATGCCGCTGTCAAGAACACGTTGGCTGTCATTGCCATGCGTGAAGGCGACCTGGCCCGTGCGAAAGAACTGCTGGCCTCTGCCGACCAGACCGCTGCCGAAATCAAGTCCAACCTCGGTACGGTTAACATGCTGCAGGGTAACTACAATGAAGCAAACAATTATCTGAACGACGTCCAGACCGAAAGCGCTGCCATCGCGAAACTCTTGAACCGTCAGAACGATGCGGCTCTGCAGATTCTGAACAACCTTGAACCGAGCGGCTCGGTCAGTTATCTGAAGGCCATCGTCGCTGCGCGTCAGAACGACACCGTGGCGCTCTATCAGAACCTGAAGGACGCCATCAGTGCAGACGTGGCTTACAAGAAAGCCGCGCTGACCGATGTCGAGTTCGCGAAATATGTGAAGGAAGCCGCCTTCCAGGCTTTGGTGAGATAACGGTTTACCGGCATATTGTAAAGAAGGCGACCAACACGGCCGCCTTCTTTTTTTTCTCTGCGCCGGAGATCCGGCAATCTGCGTGATCCACTTCTGGCAGATAGGTCCATTTTTCGGGAGGATGCCGTCTCGGCAGGTTTGGCAGCGACGTTCCGGCAGGCTTGCACTGGCTTCGTTCCGGCAGATTTGCCCCGGCCTTTTCGGCAAGCTGATTTGGCCTGCTCCAGCAGGCTTTGGTCAGTTTCGGCAGCTTGCCCCGGCAAACCTTCGCTTCGCTCATCCTTCCCACGCCTTCGGCGCGACGGTCTGAGAAGCAAATTCTTTCGGAACGTCCGAGATATTCGGGCCATTCGGAACAATACGGAGTCTATCTGGCAACCAGCCGCTCCAGTACACCTGTCCAGGCGCGGAAATTGCGGTCGGACGAGAAATGGCCGGCCCAGTACTGCCGGATGGCCTCCCGGTCGAAACGGTCGGCCTCGCCGGTCAGAAAGGCGGTGAGGACTCCGGCCAGGCTTTCCGGCGTCTGTTCCACAGGAATCAGCCGGCCGGTGGTGTCGTTGCAGACCTCGCGGTTGCCGCCCGCGTCGGTAGCCAGTACCGGAATCCCGTACGACACCGCTTCCATCAGGGCGACCGGAATCCCTTCCGAACGGCTGATATTGAGCACGGCGTGTACAAAGTGGGAGGCATAGTAGCGATGAATGTCCCGGTTGGTCATCTGGCCCGTGAACTCGACTGTAATCTGCGGATTCTGCTGCTGAAGGGATTCGGCTCCGGCCTGGCATGCCGCCAGCATCGGGCCGCTGCCGATATGGGTCCAGACGAGGGGCAGACGGACATGGTGCAGTGCAGCAATGAGCAGCGGAATGCGCTTGACATCCGAAGCCGGCAGGTTCGAGCAGGTGACGATGTGCAACGGCCGTACCTCTCCGGGACAGCCGTCCGGCAGGCTTTCGGGCGCAGGCGTTCCGAGCCGGGAGACATGCACCCGGTCCGATAGGTCCGGCATGCGGCGGCAGAGATAGTCGCGGCCGTATGCCGACACGCAGTGGACGCCATTCAACTGCATCACCTTGAATCGCTGAAACGGGATATACGCGGGTTGATGCACTTCGGCATATACATCGTGTCCGTGTGCGCGGGAAACGCCGCACCAGGCGTCGTTACGGGCGTGCAGCAATGCCAGGCCGAGCGCCGGGGCTTTGAGCCAGTATGTGTAGAACAGCGTGTCTTCAGCCTTGAAATGCCGCCGGATGAACCGGGCGGTCTGCAGTCCTTTGGCCAGGTCGTGCAGCAGCCGTTGCAGGTGGCGTATCCGGAAGCGTATGCCGGCATCTTTTATGGCTTTCCGCTCCGCCTGCAGCGCCTTGCAGCAGCTTCGGCAGAAGCTCAACGCCAGCCACGGCAGACGCAGCCAGTCGGCTGCGGAACTGTCTGTGCGGTAGCGAACCACCTGACATTTGTCCGGCAGCGGGCGGGCCGTCGTTTCATCGTTGTGATGCTCCGTACAGATGATTATCCGGTCGAAGGCACGGCACAGACAGGGTATTTCCGGTTCGAGGAAAGTCTCTCCCGAACCGAACGGAAAATGCGAGGAAAAGAGGACCAGCTGTTTCATCGGCGTGTCAGGGTTTGCCACAGTTTACGCAGCAGTTGGTTGGCCTGTTCCGAGATGTGCATCCGGTAGCAGGCGAAGACGGCGGCGGCGGTCAGCAGGGCACTGCGTACTACGGCTTCGGCCAGCGCCACTCCGACGGGCAGCGTGTCCAGCCCGGTTCCGACCGCCTGCATACCCGCTGCGTACAACTTGTGGAGCGCAGCCAGCAGCAGCATGACACCCAGCACTTTCGCATGACGCCACGACAGGGCGCAGAATCTGAGTTTCCAGCCTATGAACAGCGACAGCAGCGTGAAGTACAGCAGGTTGGATAGCAGGGTGGCCGCCGCGCTGCCGGATGTGTCGTACAGCGGTATCAGCTCGTTGTTGAGCCAGAATCCCGACAACGTCAGAATCAGCGAGAAGCACAGGAACATGTAATAATACCTGGAGTAACCCAGCACGGAGAATCCGATGCTCAGTGTGGTGGCGACGACGAAATGCAGGCCCAGGATCAGGCAGGCGTTCCGGCCGAGCACGAAGGTTTCGCCGTTGGGCAGGATGCGGTATATCAGGTCGATGTTGGCGAACAACAGCAGGAAGAGCATCGAGGCGATCATGAACTGGTGCAGAGAGACTTCCTTGCCGAGCCGGTTCGTTTCGGCCATGTCGCCGTCTTTCATCGACTGTGATATAAGCGGGGCGGAGATGGCACCGAGCGAACGGTAGGGCATTTCGATGACCCGCGCGATGTAGAGCGCGATGGTGTAGATGCCGGTCGAGGCGAGACCGACCTTGACGCCAAGCAGAAAGGTGCTGATGGTCGGCGCCAGATTGTTGACGATGGCGTGCGTCGAGACAAACGCGGTGTATTTCAGGTAGCTGTTGCGCAGTTTCTGTGTGATGTGCGCGAAGTCCGGCTTGAAGGATAGCTTCTTGAGCGATATCAGGTAACAGAAATCAAGCAGCGTCACACAGCCGTAGGTGCAGCAGAATATGATGACGAATCCCTTGAAATCAACGACATGGAGGGCGTATAAAACATATCCGCCGAGCTGCAGCACCCGGAGCCCCACTTCCCGGAAGAATTTGGGCACCACAATGCGCATCAGCACGTTGGCGTTCGATTCGAACACTGCCGTGTAGAGCAGGAAGAACCCCAGGGGGAACGTGAAGTAGTAGAAATCGACCAGCATCGGCGACTTCGCCTCGAAGAAAGCACACAGTTCTTCCTTGAATATCAGGAATACGATGCTGTACAGACAGCATCCGATGAATGGCACGAGCAGGGTCCAGAAAAAGAAACCGTGGTCTTTCCGCTGCCCGTCCTTGAAGAACGGATAGTAGCGGATGATGGAACTGTTGGTGCCCAGCTGTGCGAGACCGGCGAAGAGTTCTCCGGCGGCAACCAGTGTGCGGGTCAGGCCGATCTCTGATTCCGTGAGGAGTACGGTCGTGACGAACAGCGTGGTGAAGGCCCCGATGATGGCTCCGATGTAATTGACAAAGGTGCCCTTGATGCTCTGCCGGATAATGACGCCCATGTTACATCGAAGTTGAAGTGTCTCGCATGGGTTCGAAAACCATGAAATAACGGCTCTCCGGGTGGGCCATCATCAAGCCGCAGATGGAGGCGGCGGGCAGCATGCTGTAGTTCCCGGTGAGGGACATGCCCAGTTCTCCGGCATGCAGCACGCGGAAAAGCTTGCGTTTTTCGCTGTGGTCGGAATAGGCGGAATAGCCGACGGCCGGCCGGATGCCCTGCACTGTCACGGTGCGGAGTTCATCGGGCGACCAGCGTTCGTCCGGCGCGTAGCCCCAGTAAATCCTCCGGGTATCCTGGTGCAGTTTTTCGGCCAGTGCCTCGGCCAGCCGGTCGGCCAGCGTCTGCAGCAGCAGTGCGCTATAGTCGTCGTTGGCCCTGCGAAGCCGTTCGACTTCTTCCTGCAGGCCGATGCCGGCCGTCAGCGCGAACAGCCCGATATAGTCATTCTTTCCCACTTCTTCCGAAGCGATGAAGTCGGCCAGCGACAGATTCGGCTTGCCGTCGGCCTGCTTTTCCAGGTTGCGTTTCGGGAATAGGATCACGGGCGATGCGTTCAGTCCTTCTGGATAGACTTCGATGCAGTTGCCCTTGCTCAGGGCAGGGAACAGACCGAGCGCGGCGCGTCCGGCGATTCTTTTTTCGTCAAGGACACGCTGCAACAGTTGCGTGGCGTCATCGAAGAGTTTCCGGGCTTCGGAACCCTTGCGCGGGTCGCCGAAAATGCCTGGATAGTGACCGGGAATGCCCCAGGCTTTGAAGAAATATGTCCAGTTGATATACGGCAACACGGTCTGCAGGTCATAATCCTTGAAGATTGTAAGCCCTGGCTGCGCCGGCGGTGTCGGCGTATAGTGCGTGAAGTCGGCCTTGAACCGGTTCGCAAACGCCTCGCCCGGTGTGCAGTAAGTCTTGTGTTCCTGTTCGTAGCGGGCTACCATTCGGGCTTGTTCCTGCCGGATGCCGGCGATATAGAGCCCTTGTTCCTCGGCCCGCAGGGACTGCATGACACTGACGTCGCTGGCGGCATCCCGTACATGGATGACGGGCGCTTTGTAGAGGCAGGCCAGTTTGAGTGCCGTGTGCAGCGGCGAGGTCGTGGCGCCGCCGATCAGCACCGGGATGTCGGCACCGCGGGCTTCCAGCGTCCGGATGACAGTGGCCATTTCATCGAGCGACGGCGTGATGAGACCGCTCAGGCCGATGGCGTCTACCTTTTCGCGCATGGCTGTCTCCACAATCTGTTCGGCCGGCACCATCACGCCCAGGTCGATAACCTCGTAGTTATTGCAACTCAGTACGATACCGACGATGTTCTTGCCGATGTCGTGCACATCGCCTTTGACGGTGGCCAGCAGAATACGGCCTTTGCGCCTGACGCCGGCGGCTGCGTTCTCGGCTTCTATCCGGGGCTGCAGCACCGTGACGGCCTGCTTCATGACGCGGGCACTCTTGATGACCTGCGGCAGGAACATTTTGCCGCTGCTGAACATGCCGCCGACCTTGTCCATGCCTTGCATCAGAGGCCCTTCGATGATGGCGAGCGCCGTCGGGAAGGTCTCCAGGGCTTCGGTCATGTCCTCCTGGAAGTATTCTGTAATGCCTTTGACAACGGCCTGTACGATGCGGTCGGCCACTGGTTTCTCGCGCCAGGGCTGGCCTGCCGGCTGTTGTTCGGCTTGCGTTGTTTCGTCGAAGGATCCAAGCGCGGCGATGAGGCGTTCCGTGGCATCGGCCCGCCGGTCGAGCACAACGTCTTCGACCAGTGTCAGCTGTTCCTGCGGAATCTCGTCATATACGCGGAGCATGCCTGCATTGACGATACCCATGTCCATGCCGGCCTGGATGGCGTGATACAGAAAGACGGAGTGCATGGCTTCGCGGACGCCGTTGTGTCCGCGGAAAGCGAAGGACAGGTTGCTGACGCCGCCACTGACCTTCGCTTCGGGCAGGTTGGCTTTGATCCAGCGTACCGCCTCGATGAAATCTACGGCGTAGCGGGCGTGTTCCTGCATGCCGGTGGCGATGGACAGGATGTTCGGGTCGAAAATGATGTCGGAAGGCGCGAAGCCGACCTCTTCGGTCAGGATGCGATAGGCCCGCCGGCAGATGGCGATGCGGCGCTCGTAAGTTGTGGCCTGGCCTGATTCGTCGAACGCCATGACTACGACGGCTGCGCCGAAACGCAGCAGTGCGGCGGCATGCGCCTTGAAAACATCGGCTCCTTCCTTCAGACTGATGGAATTGACAATGGCCTTGCCCTGGATGCACTGCAGCCCCGCCATGATGACATCGAAGCGCGAGGAGTCGATCATGACCGGCACCTTGGCGATGTCCGGGTCGGCCGCAATCCAGGACAGGAATGTGGTCATGGCCTTGTCCGCCTGGATGAGCGGATCATCCATGTTGACATCGAGCACCTGGGCACCGGCGGATACCTGTGTGCGGGCCACCGAAACGGCCTCTTCGTAGGCTCCCTCGCGGATAAGCCGGGCGAACCGCTTCGATCCGGCCACGTTGCAACGCTCTCCGATATGGGTGAAATTCATGTCTTTGCCGATGCGCACACTGTCCAGACCGCTGATGAGCAGATGGCCTGTGCGTGCGGTCGGCACATGCGGTGCGGCTTCGGCAGCCAGGGCGGCGAACCGCCGGATATGCTCCGGCGTAGTACCGCAGCAGCCACCTACGATGTTGAGCCAGCGCATCCGCAGGAAATCGCCGACGGGTACGGCCATCTTCTCGGGCGTGCCGTCGTACTGTCCGTTCTGGTCGGGCAGCCCGGCGTTGGGGTGGGCGCTGACGAAGAACGGCGCCTGCTGCAGCGTACGGATGTGCTGCCGTATGTCCTCGGCTCCCAGTGCGCAGTTCAGGCCGACGCTGAGCAACGGATAGGACGACAGGGCATAGACCATCGCTGTCAGGGACTGGCCCGACAGGATGCGTCCGCTGGTGTCCGATACAGTGGCCGAAACCATCAGCTCGGGCAGCCCGTGTTTTGCGAAATCGTCCGCCCGCCACTCCGCACCGTGTCCGGCATAGATGTCTGCCGTGGCCGCGAGGGCGGCCTTGAGATTGAGTGTGTCGAAGAATGTTTCGAACAGCAGCAGGTCCACACCGCCGTCCACCAGTCCGCTGATCTGTTCCTTGTAGGCGGCCTTGAGTTCTTCGAACGAAATACTCCGGAAGTCGGGCCGGTCTACATCCGGCGACAGCGACAGCGATTTACCGGTCGGTCCCACGGAGCCTGCCACGAAGCGCGGCATGGCATCGGTGTCGAATTTCCGGGCGCAGGCACGGGCCAGTCCGGCCGCCGTACGGTTGATTTCATAGCACAGGTCGCCGGTATGGTATTCGGTCTGCGACACCCGGTTGGCGTTGAACGTGCAGGTGGTGACGATGTGTGCGCCCGCCTCCAGGTAGGCGGTATGGATGGCCTGCAGTACATCGGGCCGCGATAAGACAAGTATGTCGTTGTTGCCCTTGAGGTTGCACGGATGATCGGCAAATCTTCCGCCCCGGAAATCAGCCTCGGTGAGACCATAGGTCTGGATCATGGTGCCCATGGCGCCGTCCAGCACCAGCACCCGGTCTCGTAGGATTTCCCTTATGTTTTTTTTCATGAGCGGTCTTACGTATCGGTTTCGTCGGCCTTACAGGACAAGTCTGGCATATTCCATCATGACGGCGTAGGCCTGGGCCTCGGTCGAAGTGCCCGGTTTGTCGAACGACGGCGATCCGCAAGCGTCGTGTACGATGCCGTAGGCGTCGGTCTTGGCGCGTGCGGCGGCCCGCATTTTTTCCGCATAGGGGAGGTAGCTCCCGTCAAGCCAGCCGGCCCGTATGCCCTTGTAGATGGTGAATGCCAGCATCTGCGACAGATTGGTCTCGACAAACGTGGAGGGGTCGTCCACCACATCGTGGAGCAGGCCGTCCGGACGCAGGTGTCTCAGGCATCCGTCGACCACCTCACGGGCATACTGCGCCACTGTCCGGCGGTCTTCTACACGGTTTTCGGGCAACATTTCCATGAGCAGGGCGTACGACGAAGCAGCCCAGCCGTTGCCGCTGCCCCAGCAGTCGCGCCGGGAGAACGCCTGCCGGGCATCGTCCCATTTGTGTGCGTACAGTTGCTTGTCGGGCAGCCACAATATGTCGTGGTAGCCTCTAACCTGCCGCATGGCATCGTCGTAATCGCCATAAGCGGCCAGGAACGGCGGGGCCATGAAGATGGAATCGCTCCACAACTGGCGCGAGTTCAGAAAATGGTAAAAAGCACCGTTGGCGCACCGGGTGGCCGTTTCGCGGCAATAGCCGTAGAGTTTTTCGACGGCGTCTTTGTACCGGGGCTCGCCGGTGATGCGGTAGGCGGTCAGCACACCGGTACCTGCGGCCATCGGGTCGGTCGATGTATTGGTGGACCCCATCACACCCATGCGGCCGTCAGCGGTCTGGCGCAGCACGGCCTCGTGGGAGAGGCGCACGATATTGGCATCCTGTCCGGACACTGTCATGGCCACCAGGGCGACGCCCTGCTCCCAGGGTGCGCGCTGCATGCAGAGCATGGCAGCGGTGCTGTCGGCGATATGCTGTTCCATGGCCTGCTGTTCGGCGGCAGGATACCGTTTGTTTCTGCGGGTGGTTTTCTTGTCACGTCCGGCTGTTCCGGCGTAGAGCGGGAAGATGGCAGCTGCTGATGCGGCGGCTGCGGCGCCGGTGAGAAAGGTTCTTCGATTCATACGGTATCTTCTAGTGTGTGAGACGTTTCAAAACTGCACGGCCCAAGGCAATGCATCGGCAATAATAGCAATATATTCTGGGAAAACGAAATCTGAACCTGAAAGAGGCCGGATGTTCGTCCAGGTCGATCTGCGCCAGGACACGGTCCGTGTCGTTGTCCTGCCGGTGGCTGGCGTAGTAGGGGAACAGCCGTTCCAGACAACCCCTGTCGTAATAGCGCCTGAATGCCGCATTATCGCGCCGGGCGTCGGCGAACTTGTCGATATAGCAGGGATAGTAGCGTGTAAAGATGCGCGCGGTCACGTCGGCCGTTTTCTGTGCTGCGTCATGAATATAGGAAGCCAGCACCTTGTTCTGGAAAGCGGCCTTGTATTGCAGCAGCAGCCGGAACCAGAGGTCCAGGTCTTCGCCGTAGGCGATGCGCCGGTCGAACAGCCCGACGGTTTCGAGGGCATCTTTTTTCACCACGAGAGCCGAAGTCCAGAGCATGGTGCAACCTTTCGGTCCCCAGGGTTCCGTGAGCAGTCCGCGAAAGCCTTCCGGTACCGGAAATACGGGCTTGGGTACGTGGATGCTCCGGCTGATACGCCGGTAGGCACATCCAAAGACGGATGCTTCGGGGAATTCCTGCACCAGAGACATCTGGCACGCGAGATAGTCCGGATCCCAAAGGTCGTCGGCATCGAGAAAGGCTATCAACGGGAACCGGGCGGCGGCGATGCCGGTGTTGCGCGCCGCTGCCACACCGGCGTTGGGTTGGTCGATGACCCGGACGCGCGGGTCGTTGCATCTTTTTGCGATCTGCTCTCCGCCGTCGGTCGAGCCATCGTTCACGACAAGGAGCTCAAACTCTTCAAATGTCTGCTGTAAAGCACTTTGCAGCGTTTCTGCGAAACGGTCTCCTTTATTGTACAGTGGGGTGACAATCGATATCATACGTCGGACGGGATGAGATACCGGATGACCGGATCCGTATGCAAAAATAGGCAATATGCGCGGTATGCGGGAAAAAAAGCGGCCAGGAACCCGAAAAATAACCGGATAATAGCGAGATTTGCGCTTCTATATTGCAAGATATGCAGCAACGCATCATCAATATAGCAGAAGGTCTGGCGGGAAATCCCGCCCGCAGCATGGCGTCGCCGGTCTCGCTCTCGCTTTGCGATGGCGAGCAAGTGGTTCTTCTGGGCCCCAATGCGGCTGGAAAGTCCCGGCTGGTTGACATGCTTATCGGTGCCGTGCCGCTGCGTGGCAATGCCCTCCATTACGATTTTGCGCCCTCTGACGGCCTTGCCTCAGACAATATCCAGTATCTTGCCTTCAGCGACGCCTATGGTGTCTCGGATGAGAATTATTACTACCAGATGCGCTGGAACCGTCAGGACCTTGACGAGGCACTGCCTACGGTTTCTGATTTGCTCGACAGGGCCTTCCGGATGGCCGAACGCCGCCGTCGGATGCCGGAGCGGAGGGCTTCGCTTCGCGACAGACTCTGTACGTTATTCGGTCTGGACCGGCACTTGGATTGCCAGGTGGTCACGCTTTCGAGCGGGGAATTGCGCAAACTCTATCTGGCCCGGGCGTTGCTGGCCATGCCGCGTGTGCTGGTGCTTGACAATCCGTTCATCGGCCTGGATATGGCGGCACGGTCGGATCTTGCGCGGCTCCTGACGCAGCTCCCGGATGAATTCCAGATTCTGACCATTCTAGTGCTCTCGCGCGATGACGTTCTGCCAGAGGCGGTCACGCACATCGTGCCGGTCGAGCACCTGCAGGTGTTGCCTAAATTGCCGGTCCGGGATTATCTGGCGCACCGGCCGGCTCCGGTTCCGCCGTCCGATGATTTTCTCCGCGAGGCCATCGCTTCGCTGCCGGAGAAGGACTTATCAGTGGTTTCGTTCTATCCGCAGGGGCCGTCGCCCGAGATTGTGCGTTGTACGCAGGTCTCTGTCCGCTATGACGGCCGCACCATCCTGCAACCGCTCGACTGGGTGGTGCGCGAAGGGGAGTGCTGGGCCCTCGAGGGTCCCAACGGCTCCGGCAAGTCCACGCTGCTGTCGCTGATCTGCGCTGACAATCCACAGGGCTATGCCTGCGATATTGCGCTTTTCGGCCGCCGTCGTGGCACTGGCGAGAGCATCTGGGACATCAAGCGGCATATCGGTTATGTCAGTCCGGAATTGCACCGTGCCTTCCTGTCGGATGTGACTTGTCTTGAACTGGTGGCCAGCGGTCATTTCGACACCGTCGGACTGTTCCGTCATCCCGATGAAGCCCAGATGGCTGTGAGCCTGCACTGGATGGAAATCTTCGGCATCGCGCATCTTGCAGAGCGGCCTTATTTGCGGGTGTCGAGCGGTGAGCAGCGGCTCTGTCTGCTGGCGCGGGCTTTCGTCAAGGATCCTGAACTGCTGGTGCTGGACGAGCCAATGCATGGTCTTGATGCCTCCAACAGTCTCCGGGCCGCCCGTATCATCGACTTTTTCATGCAGCGTCCGCACAAGACGCTAATCATGGTGACCCATTTTGCGTCGGAGCTTCCGGCGTGTATCAACCACCGGCTGGCGCTTCGTCCGGCATTGTAGTCTCTTTTCCCAATTGTTTCTGCCAACGGGGAACGATGACTGTCTTGCCGGCCCCGGTCTCCGTCCTTCGCTTCTGCTCTTGGAGCCGCAGAAAATGGTTTTTTGCTATCTTTTTTTGACAGAACATTTTATCTTTGTATGCCTATCTAGCGGTCCGCTGATATGGGTGCTTGTGTAACAAATTATCTAACAGACATTTACAATGAAAATTGCTCGTTTTCTTGCAGTTTCGGCATTGTCCGTCCTGCTTGTGCCCTTTGCCGGGGCGAAGGAGATACCTCTGGTCTATGACCGGGAATTCACCGGTGCAGGTTATGCCGCACCTTATTTCCCGACGCTCGAAGAGGCGCCTGTCATCAAGACACTGCCCAATCCTTTTGAATTTTCGGATGGCAAGAAGCAGGTGAAGAAATTCAAGGACTGGTCGCGCAGACGTTCCGAAATCATCCGTGAACTGCAACACTACGAACTCGGTGAGAAACCTGCTGTTTCGAAAGACTGCATCAAGGCAGTCATCGAAAACAATACGCTGAACATTGATATCACGGTAAACGGGGAGACCCTGACGCTTAACTGCCGTATCCAGTATCCCGAAGGCGACGGGCCGTTCCCGGCCATCATCGGTATCGGCGGCGGTGCAGGCAGCCTGCCGGCTACCATCTTTACGCAGCGCAAGGTGGCTACGATTGCGTTCAACTTCGGACAGGTGATGGCACACCAGCAGCGGCGCGGGAGTGAGCCCATAAACAAACTGTATCCCGAACTGGTCGAAATGGGCGCGTACGCCGCCTGGCCGTGGGGTGTCAGCCGCATCATCGATGCCCTGGAGATTCTGGGAGAAGATGTCACGCGCATCGACCTCAAGCATCTGGCGATATCCGGCTGCTCCTTCGCCGGCAAGATGGCGCTTTATGCCGGTGCCTTCGACGAACGCATCGCCCTGACCATTGCCCAGGAACCGGGCGGCGGCGGTGTGGACGCATGGCGCGTTTCGGAAACCCTCGGCCATGTCGAGACCCTCGGTAACACCGACCATCATTGGTTCATGGAAAAGATGTTCCAGTATGCCGGTGAGAACACGGCCCGACTGCCGATGGACCATCACGAACTGGCGGCGCTGATCTGCCCGCGGGCACTGCTCGTGCTGGGCAATCCCGACTACGAATGGCTGGCTGAAGAGTCGAATTATGTCTCTTCGGCGGCGGCCCGCAAGGTCTGGGAACGCTTCGGCATTGCCGACCGCATGGGCTATTCCATCCAGGGAGGCCACGGCCACTGCCAGCTGCCCCAGAGCCAGTACCCGGCAGTGGAGGCTTTCGTGGACAAGTTCCTGCTTGGCAAGGATGCCGACACTGAGGTGACTTACGTGGAAGAACGCCTGAAAGACGTGGATTACATGAAATGGATTCCCTGGGCGAAATAACATGGACATATTTTAAACTTAAAAACTTACCGCAATGAAAAGACTTCTTTTGATTTTGTGCGCGGCATGCCTGTCGCTCTCCCTGTCGGCCCAGGTGCCTTATTTCTCCGGCACGGTCGGAAAGAGCAAACTGTATGGATACACCTCATTCAAGTTCCGTCCGGGCATCAATGCGCAGCAGACGTACACCACGTTCCAGTACGGCATCGGTGAACAGACGGCCGTGGGTCTCGATGTGACCACGGGCGGCGACCAGGCCTTCGAAGGTATTCTCTTCCGCTATGGCACGCGCATCAGTCCATCCTTCGGCATAGGCGCGCAGATTACGCCGACGTTCGCCCTGGGAGACAAGATGTCGTTCAGCTACATGACCAATGCCCTCTACATGAACGGCAATTTTGACAGCGACGGCCGCTGGTTCTGGTGTTCCAACACCTTCTACACGGTGATTGATGAGGCTGACAATACGCTGGATGAGTGGATGTATCTCGGCCGCAACCTGACTGCGTTCGGCAACAACCTGACCCTGATGGCAGGTGCGCTCTACAGCGACGGGAACGGCGAGACATACACCGACCTGGGCGCCGGCTGCTACTATACGCTCGGTAACTACAACATCTATCTCTGGGGCAACGACCTCCTGACCAAGAGCCATCCGCGCTTCGTCATCGGCATAGAGTTCGTCTTCTAAAACGCCTGCCATGTCATCTTCTATTGCATACATCCTGGCTTTTGTTCTCTACCTGGGCTTCATGATTTATCTGGGGTTCCGGAATGCCGGGAACAACCGCAGTGCCTCCGATTTCTTCATCGGCGGCCGCCGGGTCGGCCCCTGGATGACTGCCCTGAGTGCCGAGGCATCGGACATGTCGGGCTGGCTGCTGATGGGACTTCCCGGACTGGCTTATCTCGGCGGCATCAAAGAGGCATTCTGGACCGCTCTGGGTCTCATCCTGGGTACCTACCTGAACTGGCTCTTCGTAGCTAAACCGCTCCGCAAATGCACCATCGCATTCGGCGATTCCATCACCATCCCTGAATTCTTCTCCAACCGTTTCAAGGATTCAAAACATCTGATTTCGTCGATCTCGGTGATTTTCATCATCTTGTTCTTCACCATCTACACAGCCTCCGGATTTGTGGCGTGTGCCAAGCTTTTCAACTCAGTATTCGGCTTGAATTACTATGTCGGCCTGACCATCGGCATCGTCGTGATTCTGAGCTACACCATCCTTGGCGGCTACCTGGCGGTGTGCTCTACCGATTTCATTCAAGGTTCGCTGATGTTCATCGCTTTGATCATCATCAGTATCGGAGCTATCCTGGCTTTGGGCGGCACGCACCATGCGATGGAGCAGGTGAATCTCTTCGGACAGAAAGCCATGAATGGCGAGTTTTCTGACGCCATGCGGACAGCCTTTACCAACAACCAGACTTACAGCGGGATGTCGATTGCATCGGCTATGGCCTGGGGACTGGGTTATTTCGGTATGCCGCATATCCTGGTGCGTTTCATGGGCATCCGTTCCAACAAGGATGTCAAGCTTTCGCGCCGCATTGCCACGATTTGGGTTATCGTGGCTTTCGCTGGTGCCGTATGGGCCGGCACGGTGGGCACTGCCTATCTGTTCGACAAGGTCAACGGTGGTTTTCTTGACAGCGCAGAAACGGTCATCAGTGAATCCATCAAGTACATGTTCCCGTCGTTCATCGCCGGTATCTTCCTGTGCGCTATTCTCGCGGCGGCCATGAGTACGGCCGATTCACAGCTTCTGGTGGCCTCTTCGGCTTTCAGCCAGGATATCTACAAAGGTCTTCTCAAGAAGAACGCGGACCACGGTGAAGTGTTGCGCGTGAGCCGCATTGCAGTGCTGGTTATTGCTTTGATTGCCATGCTGCTCGCGTTGGATGAGAATTCCTCCATCTTCGGTCTGGTCAGTTATGCATGGGCAGGGTTCGGCGGCACGTTCGGTCCGCTCATTCTGCTCGCCCTGTTCTGGCGCGGTACGACCCGTACCGGGGCGGTTTCCGGTCTGATCTGTGGAGGTCTGACGGTTGTGATATGGCACAATCTGCAGGGCGGTCTTTTTGACGTGTACGAGATTCTGCCTGCGTTTATCATCTGTCTGATTGTCACAGTGGTCGTGAGCCTCTGCGACAAGCGGAAGGATGCCGACATGCTGGCGGAGTTTGATGCGTATCGCAAGATGGAGGATTGAGGCGGTATGACCATGCCGGAAGATCCGCTGGAATTATGATGTTATTTATATTAACTATTAAACATTTACAACATTCTTAATTATCAAAAAAAATGAAAAAAATTGTATCTTTTTCTACTTTTATGCTCATGACGGCATCGCTCGTCATGGCGCAGGAAATCAAGGAGGATTTCGTTCCTTCGACAAAGAATCAGCCCCAGGCTGAGTATCCCCAGGTCAACTCGCAGGGTTATGCACGTTTCCGCATCCAGGCCCCCGATGCACAGTCTGTGGTGGTAAGCCTTGGTCTCGGCGGCCAGGGCGGCACCCGGCTCGTGAAGGGTGAAGACGGCTTCTGGACAGGAACGACGGCCGGCCCGATGGATGAGGGTTTCCACTACTATCATCTGACCATCGACGGCGGTACGTTCAATGACCCCGGTACCAACAACTACTATGGTTCGACCCGTTGGGAGAGCGGTATCGAGATTCCCGCCCACGATGCTGCATTCTACGAAGAACGCAACATTCCGCATGGCTTTGTACAGCAGATCCTGGTCTGGTCGGAGAGCACCAACAGCCTGCGCCGCGCATTTGTTTACACGCCTCCTTCGTACTATGCCGACAAGGCGGATGTGAAGTATCCTGTTCTGTATCTGCAGCATGGCTGGGGTGAGGATGAGACTGCCTGGATGACCCAGGGCCACGCTAACCTCATCATGGACAACCTGATTGCCGACGGCAAGATCAAACCCTTCATCATTGTCTGCACCTATGGTATGACCAACGAGGGCTTCCGTCCCGGTGGATTCGGCGGCATGCGTCGTCCTGTAGCAGGCGCGGCTCCTGCCGGAGCTCCTGGCGCTGGCGCAGCTGCCAGTGCTCCCGCTGCACGTCCTGCAGCTCCTGCCGGTGCCCCTGCAGCCGGTGCGCGTCCCGCCGCTGGTACCGGTGCTCCCGCTGTCCGTCCTGCAGGCGGATTCGGTGGATTCGGCAGCAACGCCGGTTTCCAGACATTCCTCTGCGATGAACTCGTTCCTTATGTTGACGCTCATTTCCGCACGATCGCCAACAAGGACAACCGTGCCATGGCTGGTCTGTCGATGGGCGGTATGGAAACGCACTCGATTACGCTGGCCCGTCCCGAGATGTTCGGTTATTATGGCCTGCTGTCCGGCGGTACGTATAACGCTCAGGAAATCCAGGACAAGAATCAGGTCAAGAAAATCTTCATCAGCTGCGGCAGCAAGGAAGGCCCGGATAATATCCGCAATGCTGCTTCTGCACTTAAGGAAGCCGGTTTTGACGCCATGGGTTATGTATCAGAAGGAACGGCCCATGAGTTCCTGACCTGGAGACGCTCGCTCTACGAGATGGCGCAGTTCTTCTGGGGCAAGTAGTCTCAACCTGAGAATTACAAAAGATGGTGCCGTCGGTCATCCTCTTTTTTGTGCGTATGTACGCCGGCTTGACTTGCCCTTGTTCCGAAGGAACTCCGGAACAAGGGAATAAAAAAAGAGCGTGACAAAAGCCACGCTCTTTTTATTGCACTGTTGTGCGCTTACATAATCTTGTCTGCGCTCCAGTCTTCAGCAGCCTTACGCACATAGCTGTTGTAACGCAGCTGAGCCATGCGCTGGGCTTCCTTGAAGAGTTCGTCGGCTTCGGCCGGGTAGGCCTTTTTGAGCGACAGATAACGCACCTCGCCCATGAGGAAATCCTGAAACTTGTCCCACTGCGGCTCCTTGGAGTCGAGCGAGAACGGATTCTTGCCCTCGGCCGAAAGCGTCGGGTTGAAACGCCACAGATGCCAGTAGCCGCATTCCACCGCGCGGGCCTCTTCGGCCTGGCTGCGTCCCATACCGCCCTTGATCTTCAGACCATGGTTGATACAGGGTGCGTAGGCGATGATGAGCGACGGTCCCGGATAAGCTTCCGCTTCGCGGATGGCCTTCAGTGTCTGAGCATTGTCGGCGCCCATGGCAATCTGGGCGACATAGACGTAGCCGTAGGTGGTGGCAATCATGCCCAGGTCTTTCTTGCGGATGCGCTTGCCTTGCGCCGCAAACTGCGCGATGGCACCCAGCGGGGTCGACTTGGAAGCCTGTCCACCGGTGTTCGAGTATACTTCGGTATCCAGCACCAGGATGTTCACGTCCTCGCCCGAAGCGATGACATGGTCGAGTCCGCCGTAACCGATGTCGTACGAAGCGCCGTCACCGCCGATGATCCACTGGGATCGTTTCACCAGATAGTGCTCGAGCGTCTTGAGTTCGGCGCAGTGCGGGCAGCCGTTCTTCACGCCTTCGGCGATGAGCGGTTTGAGTACTTCCGCCGCCGCTTTCGAAGCATCGGCATCGTTCATGGCCGCCTTCCAGGCTTCGCCGGCTTCGGCGAGTCCCTGCGGCGCTTTCGGGCAGTTCTTCGCTTCTTCGAGTACGGTGCAGATACGTTCTTTCATCTTCTTGCAGCCGAGAGCCATACCCAGACCGAATTCGCAGAAGTCTTCGAACAACGAGTTGTTGAAGACCGGTCCCTGGCCTTTTTCGTTCTTGCAATACGGCGTGGACGGCACAGCCGCGGAATAGATAGAGGAGCATCCCGTGGCGTTCGCAATCATCTGACGGTCGCCGAAGAGCTGAGCCACCAGCTTGACATACGGTGTTTCGCCGCAGCCGGAGCATGCGCCGGAGAATTCGAACAGCGGCGTGGCGAACTGGGAGTTTTTCGGGCTCTGTTTGATGTCCACGAGATTTTGTTTGCTCTTGACCTGTTTGACGAGGTAGTCCCACTGTCCGGCGATCTTCGATTCACCGGCGAACGGCACCATCTTGAGAGCCTTGCCGCCGAGTTTCGGGTTGCCGGTGCAGACATCCTCGCAGTTGCCGCAGCCGAGGCAGTCGAGTTCGGAGACACCGATGGTGAAGTGCATGCCTTTCATGGAGGCCGGTGCCTTCATCTCGATGGTCTTGCCCTCGAAACCTTTCACTTCCTCGTCGTCGAGCACGAACGGCCGGATAGCTGCATGCGGGCAGACGTAAGCGCACTTGTTGCACTGGATGCAATTGTCTGCGTCCCATACCGGCACGAAGGAACCGACGCCGCGTTTCTCGTAGGCTGCCGTGCCCACCTGCCATGAACCATCGGTCGAACCGTGTTTCACAAAGTCGGAGACCTTGAGCAGGTCGCCCGCCTGGGCGTTCATCGGCCGTACCATTTCCTTGACGAAAGCCGGCGCGTCATCTTCCTTGACGGCATCGTCGGGCAGGGAAGCCCATGCCGGGTCGATGGCGAGTTCCTTGTATTCACCGCCGCGGTCAACGGCCGCATAGTTCTTGTTTACAACGTCTTCACCCTTGTTGCCGTAGCTCTTGACGATGAACTTCTTCATCTGTTCAACCGCCAGTTCAACCGGGATGACACCCGTGATGCGGAAAAATGCGCTCTGCAGGATGGTGTTGGTCCGGTTGCCGAGGCCGATTTCCTGCGCGATGCGGGTGGCGTTGATGTAGTATACTTTGATGTTCTTCTGCGCGAAGACGCGTTTCACTTTGTTCGGGATGAAACTGACCAGCTCGTCGCCTTCGAACATGGTGTTCAGCAGGAACGTACCGTTCTTCTGGATACCGCGGGTGACATCGTACATGTTCAGGTAAGCCTGCACATGGCATGCCACGAAGTTGGGCGTGTTGACCAGATAGGTGGAACGGATGGGCTGGTCGCCGAAACGCAGGTGGGAGCAGGTGAAACCACCACTCTTCTTGGAGTCGTACGAGAAGTAGGCTTGGCAGTATTTTTCGGTGTTGTCACCGATGATCTTGACGGAGTTCTTGTTGGCTCCGACCGTACCGTCAGCACCCAGTCCGTAGAACTTGGCTTCGAACATGCCTTTGCCGCCGAGCGCCATTTCCTCGACCTGCGGGAGGCTCGTGAAGGTCACGTCGTCCACGATGCCGACAGTGAAGTGATTCTTCGGCTGCGGCAGCTCGAGGTTGTTGAACACGCTGATAATCTGGGCCGGCGTGGTGTCGCGCGAGCCGAGACCGTAGCGTCCGCCGACGATGAGCGGCCGGTTTTCCGCATCGTAGAACGCCGTCTTGACATCCATGTAGAGCGGTTCGCCTTCAGCACCCGGTTCTTTGGTGCGGTCGAGCACGGCGATGCGCTTGACCGTGGCAGGCAGTGCGGCGAGCAGATGTTTGGCCGAGAAGGGACGGAACAGATGGACACTGACCATACCCACTTTCTTGCCCTGCGACATCAGATAGTCGATGGCTTCGCGGGCAGCTTCGGTGGCGGAACCCATCAGGATGATGACCTGTTCTGCATCCTTGGCACCGTAGTATGAGAAGATATGGTATTCGCGGCCGGTGATGGCGCTGATCTTGCCCAGATAGCCTTCGACCGTCTCGGGTACGCTCTCGTAATATTTGTTGCTGGCTTCACGGTGTGTGAAGAAGGTTTCGGGATTCTCGTTCGTGCCGCGGGTGACAGGCCGTTCGGGCGTCAGGGCACGGTCGCGGAAACGCTTGATGTCGGCTTCGTCCACCAGCGGGGCGATGTCTTCGTTGTCGAGCCGCTCCACTTTCTGGTATTCGTGCGAAGTCCGGAATCCATCGAAGAAATTGATGAACGGAACCGAGCATTTGAGCGCCGAAAGATGCGCGACGGCCGTCAGGTCCATCACTTCCTGTACGCTGCCTGCGCACAGCATGGCGAAACCGGTCTGACGGCAGGCCATCACGTCCTGGTGGTCGCCGAAGATATTCAGCGCATGGGTAGCCAGGGAACGGGCCGATACGTCGAAGACACACGGCAGCAGTTCACCGGCGATTTTGTACATATTGGGGATCATCAGCAGCAATCCCTGGGAGGCGGTGAAGGTCGTCGTGAGAGCGCCGGCCTGCAGCGAGCCGTGCACGGCACCGGCGGCACCGGCCTCCGACTGCATTTCCTGCACGGAAACGGTCTGGCCCCAGAGGTTCTTGCGGCCTTTGGCCGCCCATTCGTCCACGTGTTCTGCCATGGGCGACGAAGGAGTGATCGGGTATATGGCGGCTACTTCGGAAAACATGTAGCTGATATGTGCAGCCGCTTCGTTGCCGTCACAAGTGATGAATTTTTTCTTACTCATAATTAGGGTATAAATAGATGGTTTCTTGAAAAATTATCCGAGCATGCTGAGCAGGATGCCGGCCGCGACGGCCGAACCGATGACACCGGCCACGTTCGGGCCCATGGCATGCATGAGGAGGAAATTGTGCGGGTCGGCTTTCTGGCCTTCGGCCTGCGACACGCGGGCGGCCATCGGGACGGCGGACACGCCGGCCGAGCCGATGAGCGGGTTGATCTTCTCTTTCAGGAACAGGTTCATGAACTTGGCAAGCAGGACGCCGCTGCCGGTACCCACACCGAAAGCCACGATGCCGACGACGAGGATGCCGAGGGTCTGCCAGTTGAGGAAGGCCGCGGCTGTCGCCGTGGCGCCGACCGTCGTACCCAGGAAGATGACGACGATGTTGTTCAGTTCGTTCTGTACCGTCTTGCTGAGTCGTTCCACCACGCCGCATTCACGCATCAGGTTGCCGAGCATCAGGCAGCCGATCAGGGCCGCTGCAGACGGCAGCAACAATGCGATGACGATGGTCACGATGATCGGGAATACGATTTTCTCTGTCTTGGAAACGTTGCGCAACTGCTTCATGCCGATGCTGCGTTCCGATTTGGACGTCAGTGCGCGCATGATGGGCGGTTGGATGACAGGCACCAGCGCCATGTAGGAATAGGCGGCCACGGCCACCGGTCCCAGCAGATGCGGTGCCAGCTTGGTCGTCAGGAAGATGGATGTGGGGCCGTCGGCTCCACCGATGATGCCGATGGAGGCGGCTTCCTGCGAGTTGAATCCCATGGCATGGGCCACGATGAAGGTGGCAAAGATGCCGAACTGGGCTGCCGCGCCGAGCAACAGGCTCTTCGGGTTGGCGATGAGCGGACCGAAATCGGTCATCGCGCCGACGCCGATGAAAATCAGGCACGGATAGACACCGGCCTTGACACCGATGTAAAGGATGTCCAGCAGGCCGCCTTCGGCCAGGATATGCCTGTAGCTGTGATAATACGGGCTTTCCGGGTTCAGGAACTCGTTGTTCCAGAATTCCGAATGGAACAGGCCGGCGCCCGGGAAGTTGGTGAGCAGCATGCCGAATGCGATGGGCAGCAGCAGCAGCGGCTCGTACTGTTTGACAATGGCCAGATACGACAGCAGACAGGCGATGCCTATCATGACGAGGTTTTTCCAGTTGTCAGCGGCGAATAACTTGACGATGCCGGTATCGCTGAGGAAGTTCTGCATGGTCTCGCCGAACTGGATGGTTTCCTGGGCCATCAGACCCGTTACGGGAATCACCAGCAGGGCTGCGATCAGCCAGAGCATTTTTGCGGAATGTCTCATGCTGTAAGGCGTTTATGCGATTTCCACCAGGTTGTCGCCCTGCATGACGGAAGCGCCCTGCTGGACGAAGATGGTCTTCACGGTTCCCTCGAACTCCGAGGTGATGTTGTTGGCCATTTTCATGGATTCCATGACAAGCAGGATGTCGCCCTGCTTGACGCTCTGGCCGGGCGTGACCATGATCTGGGTGATGCTGCCCGGCAGGGGGGAGGTGACCACCTTGCCGCCCGCCGACGGAGCTGCCTTCGGGGCGGATGCTGCGGCCGCCTGGGGGGCGGCTGCCGGCGTCACATGGTGCACCACATGGTGTACCACTTGCGGTTTCTTGCGCGTCTGTTCCAGTTCCACGGTGTAGGCACGGCCGTTGACGGTAACTTCTACTTGATTGTTTCCCAGTTCGTTTACGGAAACTTCGTAATTCGCCTTGTCTATGTTGAACTTAAAGCTTTTCATTTTCTATCGGTTCTGATTGTAAGTGTTGAAGAGTTCGGAATTCCATGCCGAGTGTTCGTTGTGACGGTAGGGGAGCGTGTAGCTTTCTTCGTCGTGCGCCTCGTTGAAATACAGGTACAGCGCCGTCGCGATGGCCGCTCTCTCCCGGTCGGACGTGTTTTCCGGAGCGGCGGCGGGTTGGGTGGCGGCCGCCTTTACCGGCGCGGAACTTTTCGATGAGACATAGTTGAACAGCTGCAGAATCAGCACCAGCAGGATCAGGATCGCGAAGACAACCCCGATGCCGATGCCCGTCATGATGAGGACGTTGGTCCAGTTCGTCGATAATAACATGGCTTACTGTTTTATAATGGAATATTGCCGTGTTTCTTCGCCGGGTTGACAAGCCGTTTCGTGGCCAGCTGGCCCAAAGCGCGGATGATGCGGAAACGGGTGTTGCGCGGTTCGATGACATCGTCGATATAGCCGTATTTGGCGGCATTGTACGGATTGGCGAACAGCTTGGTGTATTCGGCTTCCTTCTCAGCGATGAAGGCCTTGGGATCCTCGGCTTCCTTCGCTTCCTTGGCATACAGCACAGCCGCCGCACCCGATGCACCCATGACGGCAATCTCGGCCGTCGGCCAGGCGTAGTTCATGTCGCCGCGAAGCTGCTTGTAGCTCATGACGATGTGCGAGCCGCCGTAGGACTTGCGAAGGGTGACCGTCACCTTCGGCACCGTGCATTCGCCGAAGGCGTAGAGCAGTTTGGCACCGTTGAGGATGACCGCGTTGTATTCCTGACCCGTACCCGGCAGGAAGCCCGGCACGTCCACGAGGGTTACAATCGGAATGTTGAAGGCATCGCAGAAACGCACGAAACGCGCGCCTTTGCGCGAAGCGTTGCAGTCGAGCACACCGGCCAGGAACTTGGGCTGGTTGGCCACCACGCCGACCGACTGCCCGTTGAAACGGGCGAATCCGACGATGATGTTCTTGGCATACTGCGGCTGGACCTCGAGAAATTCGCCGTTGTCCACGATGGCTGCAATGACGTCATACATGTCGTACGCCTGCATCGGATCTTCGGGGATGATCTCGTTCAGCGAGTCTTCCACGCGGTCGATGGGGTCGTCGCAGGGGATCACGGGCGTTTTCTCCATGTTGTTCTGCGGGATGTAGCTGATGAGGTTGCGGATCAGCGCCAGGCCTTCTTCCTCGGTGGCCGCCGTGAAATGCGTGACACCCGATTTGGAGGCGTGCACCGATGCGCCGCCGAGATGCTCCTCGTCCACATCTTCGCCCGTAACGGTCTTGACCACCTTCGGGCCGGTGAGGAACATGTACGAAGTACCCTCCATCATGAGCGTGAAGTCGGTCAGCGCGGGGGAATAGACCGCACCGCCGGCGCATGGGCCGAAGATTCCGGAAATCTGCGGGATCACACCCGATGCCATGATGTTGCGCTGGAAAATCTCCGAATAGCCGGCCAGCGCGTTGATGCCTTCCTGGATACGGGCTCCGCCCGAGTCGTTGATGCCGATACATGGTGCACCCATCTTCATGGCCTTGTCCATGACCTTGCAGATCTTAAGGGACATCGTCTCGGACAGCGAACCGCCGAATACGGTGAAATCCTGTGCAAAGACATAGACCAGACGGCCGTCGATGGTGCCGCAGCCGGTCACCACGCCGTCGCCCAGCACTTTCTTCTTTTCCTGGCCGAAGTTGGTGCAACGGTGTTCCACGAACATGTCCATTTCTTCGAAGCTGCCTTCGTCCAGCAGCATGGCGATACGCTCGCGGGCCGTGTACTTGCCTCTCTGGTGCTGTTTGTCAATGGCTTTCTCACCGCCGCCCAGCCGGGCTTTCTCGCGCAGCGCGATGAGTTCCTTTACTTTTTCAAGCTGATTGCTCATTGTTTTTTAATTAGATGCTAATAAAAAAACGGAGCGGAGCCCCGCCCGTTTTTGGATTCTTTATTCAGGTTTCATGCAAAGTTCGGTGAGCACACCGTTGGTCGATTTGGGATGCAGGAAAGCAATCATCAGGCCTTCCGCCCCTTTACGTGGCGCCTGGTCGATGGCGCGCACACCCTTGGCCTGCGCTTCGTCGATGGCACTCTGGACATCTTTCACGGCAAAAGCGATGTGATGGATGCCTTCGCCTCTCTTTTCGATGAATTTGGCGATGGTGCTTTCTTCGGAGGTCGGCTCCAGAAGTTCGATCTTGGTCTGTCCGACCATGAAGAACGCGGTCTTGACCTTCTGGTCGGCCACTTCTTCGATGTTATAGCATTTTACGCCCAATACCTGTTCGTAATAGGGAATCTGTTCCTCGATGCTTTTGACGGCGATGCCGAGGTGTTCGATGTGAGAAATATCCATGATTGTTGATTTAAAGAAAATGAATCGCAAATATATAAAAAAGTGGCCGAAACAAGAAGTCTGCAGAATTAATTCCGCCGGGTTGGCGAAGGCCCTGCGCAGGGCGGTCAGATGCGCTTTCTGCTTACCACCTGGGCGTGATGCCGATGAAGAATTCGTAGTGGATGCCGGGCATCGGATGGGCGAGCACCGAGATGTATTCCTCGTCGAAGAGATTCTCGACGCTGGCCCGGAAGGAGAGGTCGGCCCAGCGCACCGAAACGGAGCGGGAAAGGCTGATGTCGCTCATGAAATAGGCGGGCAGCTGTCCGGTGAGCGTGAAGTCGTTGCTGCTCATGGTGTGGCGCCGGCTGTAGTAGCACCATTTATAGGTGAAGTTCCATTTTTTCAGGATCATCTGGCCGACCACCGAAGCCGAACGTTCGGGGACGTAGGGCAGTTGTTTTCCGACCGACTGGTCTGCCGGCGAGACCGGATCGCTCTGGTTGACGGACGGCGTCCAGGAGAAATTACCCGCCAGGTCCCATGTGACATGCGGCCGCTGCCAACGGCCGTGCAGCTGCGATTCAATGCCGTAGGCGTGCACCTTGCGGACGTTGCGCGGCGAGAAAAAGCCCTTGGTGGTCGGCAGCCACAGGATCCAGTCGTCGATCTGTGACGAGAACCAGTTGACGTTGCCGTCGAGATGCAGTTTGTCGGACAGGTCGCGGGCGAAGGTCATCCCGACGTCCCAGGTAAAGCCCGATTCAGGTTTCAGGGCGGGATTTCCGCCGGGCAGGAAAAACAGGTCGTTCAGCGACGGGAAACGGTAGTTGCGCGAGACCGAGGCCTGCAACACCGCCGACCAGCCGGAGGCTATGACATGCTCTGCAAACAGGGCCGGAATCAGCGGCGCCCATTCGTCGCCGTACATTTCCTCGCGCAGCACCACCGAGAGCCCCGTCAGCGGAGTCGGCCGCCATTTGCCCGACACGGCGCCGGACAGTTCGAAGCGCCCTTTGTCGTATCCCACCACGGCGCGGTTACCGTCCTGCAGGATGATGTTCTTGTCCACGCTGCGCACAAAATGCTGACGGGCCGTCACATCGGCCGTGAAGAGCCATTCGTGGTGCGGAGAGTATTCTGTTTCGGCCTGGCCGTAGATGGTGTGCAGCGTGCTGCGCGAGCGCGTCATCGGCGTCAGGATGCCGTTGCCGGCGTCGCGCTTGTAGTCGTAGGCCATCCAGGTGTGCATGTAGCCCGCGGCGGCCTCGGTCTTGAACTGTCCGCCGTTCCGGGTGTAGGAGAAATGGCTGCGCAGTGTCTCCTCACGCTGCCGGTTCTCGAAATCGGATGTCGTGCCGTAGTCGGTCGTGAGCAGCGGAATCTCACGGTTCGATGCGAAGTACCATACCTGTCCGCCCCAACATCCCCCATCGCCGGGCGTATAATAGACTTCCTGCAGCAGATGCAGGTCGTTGAAACTGCCGCTGCGGTTCTTCTCCTTGGGATAATACTGGCCGATGATATGGTGCGTGTCGTCGTAGATGTTCTCTTTCTTGTCACGGTTGCGGTAGGGATAGCGGTTGGGGGAGGTGGCGCTGACGGCCCGGGTGGACAACTGCCACTTGTCGTTGCCGTACGACAGGCGCAGGTATTCGTCGGCCGTGCCGAACGAGCCGATGCCCTGGACATATTGCACGCGGGTGCCCTCCAGATGCTGCGGCACCGTGGCCAGCCGGACCGCACCGCCCAGCCCGCCGCCTGTCAGGTTCACCGACGACGTGCCGTGCAGCAGCGCCGCATCATCGATGAAATAAGCCGGGATGGTCGAGAAATCCGTCATGCCGAGCATCGGGCTGTTGATGCCGATGCCGTTCCAGGTTACCTGCGTATGCGACGGCGACGTGCCCCGGAAGGCGACGGTGGACAGCGTGGCGCGTCCGTGGCTCTTGACGAAGACGGAAGTGTTGTAGGTGAGGATGTCGGCCATTGACAGGGCGATACTTTCCTGCAGCGCCGTCGTGTCGAGCCGTGTTTCGTGCAGGCCGATGGATTTCATGGGACGCTCGCTGAGCACGGTCACGCCGGGCACGTCCAGGCGCAGGTCCTGCGCAGACATGGCGGCGCAGAAAAGCACCGCACAGACGAATGTCAGCAGGCGTTTCATGGTTTCTTCCAGCAAAACGCCCCGGGAATGATGCCCACGTAGAACGAGTCGCGGCGGACGCATTGGGGCGAATAACGGTATATCATGCCGGCCTGCTGGTAGTCCACGGCATCCGCCACATACACTTCGCCGTTGTCAGGATGCACCGTCAGGCCATAGTACAGCGTGCCTCTGCGGGGCAGGAAAGGCTGGGCAGGCAGGGCTTCTGACCGGACATCCATCCGCCAGATGTCATCGTTGATCCAATACAAAGTATCGCCGGCGCCGTTGAGCTGCACCTCGGACGGCGCGTCGCCCTTCTTGAAGCGGAACTGCCGCTCGATGGCGAACGTCTCGGCATCGATGCGGTAGAGTGACGGCGCCTCGTAGCCGTACGGGCTGCCCTCGTATCCGCCGTCGGTCACCGTCCACAGCTTGTGCCGGCAGTCCATGACCAGTGAGGTCGGCTGGATGCCCACCGTCAGCGAACCGACTATCTCATCGGTTTCCGTGTCGATTTTCAGGATGCGGTTCTGGTATGACCAGCAGTTGACATAGACGTAGCGGCCCCACTGGACCATCTGTTCGGTCGAGCCCGATTCCATGGTCATGTCGGGGCAGAGGATATGCCCGGTTACTTCGAGGGTTTCTGGATTGACGATGAAAATGCGGTTGTCCCAGATCTGCGTGACGTAGGCTTTGGTGTCGGACACGAAGTGGATGTAGCGCGGGGAGGTGAGACCCGTAATACGCCCGATTTCCTTGAATGTCTTCAGATCGATGGCGAAAATGACATGGGAGTTGTTGACCACGACCCATCCGACGCCGCCACGGATGACCATCGACTGGGCCACGTCGCCCAGTTTCATGCCGTTGGCCCGGTAGAATACTTCGTTTTCGACCCGGCGTGTTCCGGTATTGTAGTACGAAAGCGAGGCATTGCCGTATTGGAAGTTCCCTTCGCAGAGGATATACAGGCCCTCACCCTGCGTCAGGTCGCGGAAATCTTCCGTCCGGCCGTCTTCCCACTCCATGCAGCCCGCATTCAGCAGGCAGGCGCATGACAGCAGGAAGAAACGGAAAAACCGGTGGAGATCATGCATGGCGACTATTCATTGTCGGGCATGTTGCAGTCGAACATGCCGCATACTTCGGTGGAGTTTTCGCCGAGCCATCCGCTTTTGGTGCAGAGCGCGGTCTGGACTTTGACGAAGTCGATGAACGGCAGGTTCACCGGCTTCAGGTCGGCATCCACCGCATTGGAAATCTTGAAATAATTGGTTTTGTCGTTCTTCAGTCGGTCCACCGCGCTGAAGTTGTCGGCATATCCCCAGTCATAGGCGGGCTGGATCCAGTTGGTTCCGTTGCCGGACTGGTCGTAGTTGCGGGCTTCGAGGCGCGTGCCGCGCAGCGTGTAGGAATTCCCGGTCACCCAGGCCGGGTAATAATAGTCCTGCTTGTGGTACGCGGCAAGATAATCAACCGAGCCTTCGCCGCCCTTGTTGTCGGTCCACCGGACGCTCTGTCCGGCCGCTTCCGGCCGGTAGTAGGTCACGGCGTAATCCTGGATGGTGCCTTCCTTGCCGGTTTCCGACCCGGCCAGTTCGTACCAGGTGTCGTCGGGCTTGCCATTGCGGTTTTCGTCCTGCATCACCCAGACGATACCCGGCTCGGAGGACCCTTCAAAGGCATTGCCGACGACCGCGAAGTCGTAGCCGCCCGTGTTCACGATGCTGTGGTCGAACCCGGCGACAAGGTAGCCGCCGAAGGCCCCGAGCGATACGTACTGCCCGGTTTCGAGCCGTTCCATGGCATAGGCGCAGGCCTCTTCCATCGTGGCGGCGTTGTACCGTTCGTTGACAAACTGCCCGGGGGCCGGCAGGAAATAAAACACCTCATTGCAACTTGCCGTACTGGAAGCCGTGATGAGCCGCTGCACGGCGCCAGTGTCGTCCCCGGAGGGGTCGTCACCGCCCGGATTGACAGGCGTCGTCACTTCGTCGTCCTTGTTGCAGCCGCACGTCAGGCAGACCAGCGCGGCAAGTGTAATGAGCAGAATACGTTGCATGTCCTTTTCAGGGAATTATTCTTCGGTTACTTCCACGGCGTCTTCTTCGTCTTCTTCGTAGAACCGGACGGCCACGTCATCGTAGGCGAAATAGGCCGGCTGGCTGAAGCCGTAGCCGTTGTCGGCAGTGCCGGTGATGTTGAAAGATACGGTTAGCACTTCGCCCAGCGAAGACAGGTTCCATTTCGTCCAGTCTGTGACAATCTTGTCGGGACCTTCGCCGAGATAGAATTCGCAGGTGCCGGTTTCTTCGCCGTCTTCATTGTAGCCAGTGGCAATGATCTTCACCCAGTCACCCTCGCCGATGGCGGGCGCGAAGCTGTTGCCGTTCTTGAATACGTTCAGCGCATAGAGGGTGTTGTTGACATACATGTGGTCGATGACTCGGGCTACGCCGTCGCCGAAGTACAATTCCGGCAGATTGTCACCCGAATAGCCCGAGTTGTCATGATAGCCCATGTGGACGCAGAAATTCTCCGAACCATTGTGGCCGCCGCCCGTCGTGGCGCCGTCCGGCCGGTAGAGGGCCAGCTGCAAGGTGTAGTCACCTTTGCTCAGATCGGCTTCCATATAGTTCGAGATGGCATGGCCGCCGCCCGCGAAGCTGGTGGTACCCCAGTTCACCGGGAACACGTGGCCGATGAAGGTGTTGTTTTCGTCATACCAGTTGTAGTCGGTCGGACCCCAGCCCGATTCGCCGTACAGCAGCTGGCCGCCATACTGCGGGTCGTCGATCAGCGAAGACCACGACTTGAAACCGAGATAGTTCTCGGAGGCCTTGTAATCTGCATCCTCGAAAGTGAGAACCCGCAGTTCGAAATGTCTGGGGCCTACGTTGAATCTCTTTACCAGGCTCTTGCCGTTCGTTCCGATGACCTGGATGGCGATGATGCCTTCCTGCTCCGCATACGGATTGTCTTCGGCAGGCGCCGTGACGCTGAGGATACCGTCGGCCAGCGTCGCCTTCCAGCCGTCGGGCTTGACAATGAGCCAGTCGACTACGTTCTCCGCCGTTACTTCATAGGTGCGGGTCTCTGCGGGCTTGAACAGTTCCTGTTCGCTGATCTCGGCGATTTCGAACACCGGCGCTTCGGCGTCGTAGCGTGCAAACTGCAGTTCGCTGCCGTCCTGCATCGTAATGATGACGAAGTCTTCGGCGGTGTTGTCCACGCTGACAAAGAGTCCTTCGGCGTCTTCACCGTTGGTGATGGTGGCCGTGGTGTTGTCGGAGAAGAAGATGGTGTAACCACTCTCTCCGGATTCTATTTTCTTGATGGTCAATTGCTTGTTGAATGCATCGGTCAGGGTGCCCTCCGACATCAGGGTGCCGTTGAACTTTTCCAGTTTTCCGACGCGGCCGTCAAGATTGTGGACCGCATCCCAGATTTCCTGGTCATCGTAATCGTCGCAGCGTTGCAGCAGAAGGCCGGTCATCATCACGGCCAGTACCAATAACAGAAATTTTTTCATGGTTCTTTTATAAGGGTTAAACATAAAATCCCGGTCACCGAAGATTACGGTATCCGGGAATGCAAGCGTACCGGAGACGCCCTCTGCCGGACGACTCCTTGCGGACTTGAACCCGAACCCCGCGGGTAAATCTTCTTACGGTCGTGGCAGGTCTTCTGACTCGTCCACTGTCGCGCCTTCCCGGTTTAACCCAGTGACATTCTGCAACAGCTTGAAAATGGACTTACAGCAGCGGGTACTGTTCCGGACTCGCACCGGATTCCCTTTTCATCTCCGCTTGTGGCGGAGAACCAAAACCGTGCAAAGATAGCTTTATTTTCATTGCCGTTTCTGAAATGCAAAAAAAAAGACGGCCCGTTGCGGAACCGTCTTTCCTTTTTTTTCAATGGTCGGCTTACTGAGCCTGACGCGGAGCACCCTGTCCACCCAGGTTACGCTGGCCGAACTGACCTCCCTGGCCACGCTGACCGAACTGAGCCCGGCGTTCTGCCTGTGCTTTCTGGTATTCATCGAATTTCTTGACCTGGTCGGCGTTGAGCACTTTCTTGATGGCTTCGTCGCGGGCTGTCTGGATCTTGGTCATCTCAGCCTGCATGGCCGTCCGGTCGCCCCCTTGCTGCATCTGGCCTCTGAGCGCCGTCTGCTTGGTGGAAGCTTCGGTGTAAGCCGCCGTGACTTTTGTCTTCTGGTCGGCTGTCAGCGTCAGAACCTTGGCCAAGGTGTCCACCTGGGCTTTCATTCTTTCTTCGCTGTTGAAACCGCCGCGCTGGCCCTGGCGCTGTCCTTGTCCCTGCGGAGCTCCCTGCGGCTGTGCATTCAGCATCAATGCACACATCACGATTGCGATGGTCGAAAATAATTTTTTCATGGAAATTAAATTTGATTAATGGTTAAATGTTTTCTCATTCCTTATGTCCATCTGGCCCGAAATGAGCCGGATTTTATTCGGGAATGCGATGTAAATATGCAAAATACGTGCCGAATGATTATACGGCATATCCTAGAAGGCCATCCCCATGCCCATGCCGCCACCGCTGTTGGCAGCCTTAACCTTGAGATAGCGTTCGTATTTTTTCAGTTGTTTTTCGTCGAGGATTGCCTTGACAGCATTGTCGCGTTCTTCTTCGATACGGGCCTTGGGACTCTGCATACCGCCGAAGCGTCCGCCCATCATGCCACCCATACCGCCCGGCATGCCCTGCGGACGTGCGGCTCCTGCGGCAGCCTGTCCAGCCTGTGCGCCGGCAGCAGCACCTTGCGGTCTCGCTGCATCTGCGGCGGCACCTTGCGCTCCGGCAGCAGCCTGTCCGGCCTGTGCTCCGGCGGCAGCGCCTTGCTGCCTCGCTGCACCGGCACCCGGCATCATGCCGCCAGGCATACCTTGTCCCGGCTGAGCCCCGGCAGCAGCAGCACTCTGCGGTCTCGCTGCACCTGCGGCGGCACCTTGCGTTCCGGCAGCAGCACCTGCACCTGGAGTGGCTGCACCCTGTGGTCTTGCCGCAGCCTGTCCACCTTGGGCCGGTGCGCCCTGCGGACGTGCGGCTCCGGCACCCGGCATACCTCCGGGCATCATGCCTCCCATCATACCGCCCATCCGGCCACCGCCCTGGGTCCGCTGCTTGTCAAGTTCTTTCAGCTGATTGTTGGCATTGGTGTAGAGTCTGGCTACCTCAGTTTGCTGGTCTTCGCTCAGTGCCAGTTTCTTGGATACTTTCTTTATTTCGGCGGCCAATGCCTTTTCGGTCATGGCCTGTGAGGGCGTATCGCCCTGGTCGGCGCGGAACAAGACTTCTCCCTGTGCGGATAACGTCAAAGCATAGTCTGCCGCCGCGAATGTTAAAAGTAATCTGTTCATATCTCGGTGTTTTAGATGCTTCAAAAATAATCTTTTTATGTTTTAGATGTGCAGTTATTATTCTTTTTTAGAATTTTTATAAATTTGGACATTTATGGCTTATATCCGTCGGTCTTTTTCCGGCTGATGGCACTATCAAAAAAACATTCATAAAATCCGCATACAATGAAGAAATTATTCGGAACGATTCTGGGTTGCATGGCAGCCTTTGTGCTGACTGCAGCGCCTGTCACGAAAGATGTCCACGGCATCACGGCATCGGCCTGTGACGGCCGGATGACCGTGTCGGTCGAGTTCTACACGCCTTCGACGGTGCGTGTCGTTAAATATCCGACGGCGGACGGCCGCCCGCAGAAAGAAAGCGTGGTGGTGCTGGCATCCCCCGAAAATGTCCGGTTCACCGTGAAGGAGACGGAGCGGGAGGTGGTGCTCACAACCTCGGCCCTGCGCCTGACCCTCGACCTTTCGAACGGAGCGCTGACCTATGACACGTCCAAGGGAACCCGCCTGCTGCAGGAGGGCGATGCGACGTTCACGCCCATTACCGAAGGCGTTGACAAGGGGACCTATGCCGTTGGACAGGCTTTTCTGCTCGACAAGGACGAACCGGTTTACGGTGTCGGTCTGCTGCAGAATGGCAAGATGTCGCAGCGCGGCGAGAACCGTGAGATGCAACAGTCGAACCTGGAGGACTATTCGCACAGTTTCCAGTCGGTCAAGGGCTATGGTATATATTGGGACAATTATGCGGTGACGGACATCCGTGACGACGGGCAGGCGCTGAGCCTGATCTCCCGGGTCGGCCTTCTTGCCGATTACTATTTTATGTATGGTGGCAACCTGGACGGCGTCGTGGCGGCGACGCGGCATCTGACGGGCGACGTGCCCATGTTTGCACGCTGGACCTATGGCTTCTGGCAGAGCAGGGAACGCTATGCCTCACAGGAGGAACTGACGGAAGTGGTGGACCGCCACCGTCAGCTGCAGGTGCCGTTGGACGGCATCATCCAGGACTGGCAGTACTGGGGCAACAACTATCTCTGGAACGCCATGGAATTCCTTAACGAAAACTTCCAGTCGGCCCAGCAGATGATAGACCGGGTGCACCGGCAGAACGCCCACATGATCATTAGCATCTGGGCTTCGTTCGGCCCGCAGACCAAGCAATACCGCGAACTCGATGCGAAGGGGCTGCTTTTCGACTTCGAGACCTGGCCTCGCAGCGGGCTTTCGTTCTGGCCGCCCCGCATGGAATATCCGTCGGGCGTGCGCGTGTATGACGCCTACAGCAGCGAGGCCCGTGACATCTATTGGAAGTATCTTTCCAAGATGAACGACATGAAGATCGACGGCTGGTGGATGGACTCGACCGATCCCGACCACCACAGCTACAAGGATTCCGACCTGGACGAACTGACCGCTACGGGCACTTCTTACCGCAGTGTCCGGAACATCTATCCGCTCATGACCGTTGGCGGGGTTTACGACCACCAGCGTGCGGCCGACTCCTCACATCGCGTCTTTATTCTGACGCGCTCGTTCTTCACCGGACAGCAGCGCTACGGTGCCAACACCTGGACAGGCGATACGCAGTCGTCGTGGAGCGATTTCCGTACGCAGATCCCCATGTGCCTGAACTACACGCTCACAGGTCTGCCGCATGTCAATACCGACATCGGCGGCTTCTTCGCTTCGAGCTATAATGGCGGCAACAATTCCGCGCCGCGCAATCCGCTGTTCCAGGAGCTCTATGTCCGCTGGATGCAGTTCGGCGCCTTCTGTCCGATGATGCGTTCGCACGGCACAGATATCAAGCGTGAGATTTACTATTTCGGCGAGAAGGGCGAGCCGGTTTTCGACGCGCTCGAAAAGCAGATCCGCATGCGCTATGAGCTGCTGCCGTACATCTACAGTACGTCGTGGCAGGTGTCGCGTCATAACGACAGTTTCATGCGCGCGTTGGTGATGGACTTCCCGGAAGACCGCAATGTGTGGGACATGGGGCTCGAATTCATGTTCGGCCGTGCTTTCCTTGTGGCGCCGGTGACCAAGGCGCTCTATACGTCTGAGCGGGCTGCCCGGAGCTATCAGAAGAGCAGCCTGACAGCTGAGGAATGGCAGGGCAAGACGTTCGACGTCTATCTGCCGGCCGGTGCGACGTGGTACGACTACTGGACCAACCAGCGTTACGATGGCGGGCAGACCATCGCGGCTGATGCGCCGATCGACCGAATCCCGCTGTATGTCCGTGCCGGCAGCATTGTGCCGAAGGGACCGGAAGTGCAGTATGCAGACGAGAAGGTATGGGATGAGCTCGACCTCACGGTCTATCCGGGCGCGGATGCCACTTTCACGCTTTATGACGACGAGGGTGACAATTACAATTACGAGAAGGGGCTTTACAGCACCATCCCGCTCAAGTGGAACGACCGGTCGCGTACGCTGACCATCGGCCGGCGGGAGGGCCGCTATCCCGACATGCCCGCCGTCGTGAAGTTCACGGTGCATCTGCCTGATGGACTGGTGCGCACGGTGAGCTACAACGGCTCGCCGAAGTCGGTGAAGCTGTAGTTTGCTCCGGGCGTTTCGAAGGTTCCGGGCAGTCCGAATGGCCCGAAGATCTCGAAGGGTTCCGAAGGAATATGCTTTTCAGACCGTCGTGCCTGTGGCGCGGGTCTTCCTGCGGCATCTGCCATGCCTTGGATGTGCCGAAGCTTCCGAAACTTACGAAGGTTCCGAAGGAATATGCTTCTCAGACATCGCGCCTGCGGCGCGACCCTTCCCACGGCTTTCAGCCGCGGGTCCCTTCCTCTGGGCCGAGGCCGGCAACTGTCTTCGAAGCATATTCCTTCTCCACTTATAAAGAGCCTTGTTGATCAGATGGTCAGCAAGTAAGAGGGAATATCCCACCCAAATTTCTGCATCCGCGCACCATACAAGTGCAGGCAGGTTGCCCCGGGCAAACCCTGGCCGCACGTGGCTATGAGCGGCGCGAACCACGCCGAGGCGTGGGGGGATGAGCGCAGCGAAGGTTTGCGGGGCAAGCTGCCGGGGCGGATCTGCCACCACCTTTGAAATACCTTCCCGGATGGAATATCGTAGAAGCGTTCCGGACATAAAAAGAAAGGCGACCATTTCGGTCGCCTTTCCTTTTATACGGGTATGTCCGTCGGCTTATTTGCCGTGCTCCTTGATGACTTTCAGCGTTTCGCCGGTGTCTTCGAGGTCGTAGATCTTGGGTTTGGTCTGACCCCAGTACGGCGCATGCAACACAAGCAGCAACTGGCCTTCGAAACTCTTGCAGATCATGCCGTGACCGGCGTTGGTGAGAAGGGGCTCGTCCTGCTGGCGCCACGGTCCGGCGATTTTACCCGAGTCGGAGATGGCGAGGCCGCAGGAGTTGTTGGTGGTCCAGATCATGAACAGCTTACCCGATTTGCTCTTGTAGAGGAACGGGCCGTCGGTGACATAGCCGCTGCCTTCGGGCGGAATCTTGGCGCCCCAGGTGCTGTTGACGTAGCTGGCGCGGAACAGGTTATGCGGTTCGCCGTCTATGTCAGACAGGTCGTCCTTGAGCGGCACATAGCCGATGGCGCCGTCGGTCACCTGCACCCATTCGTGGCAGTACACCATGTAGGGCTTGCCGTCCTCCACCCAGAGTGTGCCGTCGATGGTCATCATGTCGGTGGGCATGGTGGAATGCGGCGCGAAAGCCTTGAACGGACCTTCCGGGCTGTCGGACACCAGGATCTGCGAACCCCGGTACACGCGGCCGTTGGAATTCCAGTTGCGCCATTGTTCCTCGAACTTTACGCTCGTGTCAAACGTGCAGAAAATGTAGTACTTGCCATTGTACTTGTGCAGTTCGGGCGCCCAGATGCTGTTGATGCGCTTGTCGCCCCAGAAACCGTCGGGCACGGTGAAGATAATGGTCGGGCCCTCCCAGTGCTTGAGGTCCTTGCTCTTGTAGCTCATCACGCTACGGCCGGCCGGACCGACAAAATAGTAGGTCTTGGTGGCCTCGTCGGCCAGGATGCAGTTGTCACGCCAACTCAGCGAGTCGATGTCGTGGATGCCGTAAGCCATGCGGCCGCGTCCGCGGGCGCCGTTCTGCGGCTGGGCGATGCCGGCGGCCTGACACAGCAGGACCAGTGCGGCCATCAGGTAAAGTGTATGTTTCATGTTTGTTTGAGAATTGGAATAATGCCGTAAAGATATTAAAAAAACTTGTGGAATTACAGCGGTTTCTCTTATTTGCCGACAACGTTTTCTGCAAAGAAATCGAGGAAGTAGGGCCAGTTGGCGCCCGCCTCGTGTCCGCCGGGATGCTGCCTGAAGGCGAGGTCGCCGCCCACGAGCCGGTTGATACCCGGGAACAGGTCGGTGCCGAGTCCTTTCAGTCCCAGGAATTCATAGATGTCG
This sequence comes from Bacteroidales bacterium, assembly GCA_017523725.1. GTDB lineage: Bacteria > Bacteroidota > Bacteroidia > Bacteroidales > UBA4181 > JAFWVY01. The sequence continues at coordinate 73,407 of JAFWVY010000036.1, read as the reverse complement.
GACGCTTCGGCCGCACCGATGAACGATCCGTTGATGTCCACCCACTGTTCCGGCTCCGAGACGGCGCCCACCGAGATGAAGACCGGCCGCGGCGCACAGAGGCCGATGAGTTCGTGCTGGTCCACGCGGAGGTCGTCCCACGAGCGGTTGACATCAGAATACTTTATCATGTTGCCCGCCACCCAGTGGTAGGAATCCCATGCACAGGTATTGTCGAGCGTTTCGCCGCAGTCGCGCCGCCACGGCGGTGCACCGGCCCGCCCCGAAGAGCAGACCATGGCGGTGGCCACCCGGTCGTCGAATGCCATTGTGACCAGCGCCGCCTTGCCATAGCGCGACACACCTTCGATGGCAACTCTGCCGGCGTCGAACAGCGGGTCACCTTCGAAATAGTCTATCAGTTTCGAGACGCCCCATCCCCAGGCGCGAAGCACGCCCCAGTCGTCGGGCTTGCGGTATTCGCCGTGGTTGCAGAGGCCGATGATGCCGCTGCGCAGGCCGTGTCCGGAGTCGGGCTGCACGCTGTTGGGCAGAATCTGCGCCGCCGCCCATCCGCGTTGCAGGACCTGCTGCTGCCAGCTGACGCTGCCGCCCCACGACATGGGCAGTCCCAGTCCGTACGAAAAATCGGTGATGACCGGCAACGGGCCGGCGGCGTCTTTCGGCCACATCACCTGGGCCTGGATGTTCACTTCGACGGACGGGCAGGCGCTGTTGTCCACCGTGCCTTGCAACTGGCGGATCATGACCGGGATGCCGCCTACCTCGGCTTCGTATTCACGGGTTACCTGCCATGCGACCGCCGGCACTTCCGCCGGAATACGGCCGTAAACCTCCCGTTCGAATTCCTCCCGCAGTTCTGGTCGCCGCACCTTGTACCACATCCGGGCATTCTTCACGCGGCGGCCGTCGAACGTCGTGAACGGGTCGGGGTAGAAAGGGAAGGGGTTGGCCTTGAATTCGTCGTAGTTGGGCCGCAGGGCCGGGTCGGTGGCCTGTCCGTCGCGCCGGGGCCGGGTCTCTTTGACGCCGATCTGCGCCTTCATCTGTTCATAGTCGGCCAGGGTTGCCTGGTTCAGGCTGTCGCGGTTCTGTCCGCCGCCGCCCCACTGGGCCAGTGCGCCCGGCATGCAGAGCAGCAGCGCCGCCGCCCAGGTTGTCAGTTGTTTTCTCATACAGTTGCGTTCGATTTGTCCATCCCGGTCGCGCCGGAATTGTTGGTGCAAGATAGTGAGAATTGGGGAGAGTTTTGTTAATTTGCAGTTTGCGATTCGCGAATCGCAAATGCAGATTCTCTCAAACCTCACAACCACTATGAGAAACTTTTTGCTTTGGGTCGGACGGGCCGTTTGCTGTCTGGCGGTGCTGGCCGGGATGGGCCGGACGGTGTATGGACAGCTTTATGTCGCTGGTGCGCAGGCGCATGACATGTCGCCGCAGTTGCTGCGGGGCGGGGAGTGGCCGGCGCAGTGGATCGCGGCACCCGATGAGGTGCCGGGGACGTATGGTGTCTATCATTTCCGCAAGTCGTTTGAGATTGATTCGGTGCCGGCGCATTTCGTGGTGCATGTCTCGGCCGATAACGGCTACAAGCTGTATGTCAACGGTCAACAGGTGTCGGCGGGACCGGCGCGCGGTGACTTGAACAACTGGAATTTCCATACGGTGGACCTGGCGCCTTTCCTGGTTAAGGGGGAGAACGTGGCGGCGGCCGTGGTGTGGAACCTGGCCGGCGACAAGGCCATGGCGCAGATCAGCCGCGGCAGTGCGGAGTTCCTGGTGCAGGGCGACGACGAGGCCTCGAAGGTGCTCAATACGGACGCTTCGTGGCGGTGCATGCGCAATACAGCCTACACGCCGTGGACGCGCTGGTCGGTGAGCGGCTATTATGTGGCCGGTGCCTGCGATGCGCTCGATGCGCGCCTCTATCCATGGGGATGGGAACAGCCCGGCTACGACGACACAGCATGGTCGAATGCGCGGACGCGCCGGCGGGCGGCGATGCGCGGCGCGAAGGATTATTACGGGCACTGGCTCATCCCGTCCGGCATTCCGGAGATGGAGATGACGCCGCAGCGGTTTGCCGCGGTCCGGCAGGTTGAGAATGCAACAGTGACGGCGCCTGCCTTGGAGGCGGCCGCGGCCGGAAGGACGGGCCGGAAACGGCGCGAGCCGCTGCCGGAGACGCTCTCCATTGCAGTGCCGGCGCATACCGAGGCGCGCGTGCTGCTCGACCAAGGTGTGCTGACGACCGGTTATCTGCGGCTGCTGTTCAGCGGCGGCCGTGATGCCGTGGTGACGGCGGGCTATGCCGAATCGCTGATGGGCGGCGGCATGTTCGGCGGCAGCAAGGGCAACCGCAACGAGGTGGAAAACAAACGTTTCTCGGGCTATGCCGACCGTATCACCGCCGACGGCGGCGCGAACCGGGAGTTCATGCCGCTCTGGTGGCGCACATGGCGCTACGTGGAGCTGCGCATCACGACGGCCGACGAACCGCTCACCATCGACGACGTCAGCAGCGTTTTCTCGGCCTATCCTTTCACGCTGGCATCTTCGTTCGCGACACCGGATGCGAAGTACGGCTATCTGGACGACTATCTGGCCATCGGATGGCGCACGGCACGGCTCTGCGCGCACGACACCTACATGGACTGTCCTTATTACGAGCAGCTGCAGTATTTCGGTGACACACGCATCCAGACCATGGTGACGATGTACAACACGGCCGACACCTGCATGGTGCGGCACGCGCTGGAACTCGGCCGCCAGTCGCTGACGCCGGAGGGTATCACGATGAGCCGCTATCCGTCGGCCGATCCGCAGTATATCCCGTCGTACGCCCTGAGTTGGATAGGCATTCTGCACGACTACTGGATGATGCGCGACGATGCCGGTTACGTGCGGACAGCCCTGCCGGCCGTACACAGCATCCTCGACTGGTTTATGCAGTGGCTAAAACCGGACTACAGCATGGGCTATGTCCCGTTCTGGTACTTTGCCGACTGGGCCGGCGGATTTGGCCGGGGAGAGCCGCCCCGCGAGGCAGACGGCCGTTCGGCGTATCAGGATCTTGAGCTGGTGATGGCACTCGACGCTGCCGCCGAGATGGAACAGGCACTCGGCGTGCCGGCTCTGGCGGGCTACTACCAGGCCACGGCCGACAGTATGCGCCGCCGCGTCCGGGTACGCTACTGGGATGCCGGCCGCGGACTTTTCGCCGATACCGACACGCGCCGCAGTTTCTCGCAGCATGTCAATACGCTGGCCGTGCTGACGGGCACCGTATCGGGTGAGGAAGCTACGGAACTCATGCGCAAGGTATTGTCCGACAAAACCTTGACTCAGTGCACTATCTATTACCGCTATTATCTGCAGCAGGCCATGGACAAGGCCGGGCTGGGCAGCGAACTGCTGGAGCATCTGGATGTGCTGCATGCGCTCGCGGCCAGCGGGCTGACGACCTGGGCCGAGACGGCCGATCCGGCGCGGTCTGACTACCATGCCTGGGGCGCCAGTCTCAACGTCGAACTCTTCCGGACGTTGCTCGGCATCCGTCCTGCGACGGCAGGCTTCAAGGAAGTGCTGATCCAACCTTCGCTGCCGGCCGACATGACGGCGGTGTCGGGTTCTGTGCCGCATCCGCAGGGTACGGTGTCGGCGTCATATAAGGTGTCCGGCCGGTCGGTCCGGGCCGATATCGGACTGCCGGAAAAAGTCGGCGGCACGCTCGTCTGGCAGGGCAGGAGCTACGAACTGCACGGCGGCGCGCAGACTTTGACGCTGCCGCTGGCGCCCTGATTTAATCCCAGACCGTCCCAGAATCTGCTCCCAGGTCTTCCATGTCGGCACCTGTTCCGGCAATGACTGCGGCTTCCGTGGTATTTCCTTTCTGCAGGAGAACACGGGAGCCGTTTTTATATTATTTTTGCTCTCCGACTGAAAAATGTGGCCGTCCCTGCGCAGGCAGCCGGCGTCCACCGCTAAATTTTAAGCATCATGATTTCGTTCCTTATCAGTGTTTTCGCCCTGATCATCGGCTACTGGATTTATGGTGGCCTGATGGCGAAAAAGATATGTCCGGCCGATCCCCATGCGGTGACGCCGGCCATTGCCAAAGCGGACGGCATGGACTATGTGGCCATGCCCGCCTGGAAAATTTACATGATACAGTTCCTGAACATCGCCGGAACCGGTCCCATCTTCGGTGCCATCATGGGCGCCAAGTTCGGCCCGTCGTGCTATCTCTGGATTGTGTTCGGGTGCATTTTCGCCGGAGCCGTGCACGACTTTCTGTCGGGCATGATCAGCCTTAAGAACGGCGGCGTGGGCCTGCCCGACATCATCGGCCAGTATCTCGGCAATACCGTCAAGATTGGCATGCTCTGGTTTACGGTGCTGCTGATGGTGCTCGTGGGCGCCGTCTTCGTTTACAGCCCGGCCCTCATCCTGGGCGATATCGCCGGATTCCTGGGTACCAAGACGGCTTCGGTCTTCGCATGGGCCGGCCTGATTTTCGTCTATTACATCATCGCGACGCTGCTGCCCATCGACAAGATTATCGGCAGGGTGTATCCGCTGTTTGCCTTTGCGCTGATATTCATGGCGCTCGCGCTGTTTGTCTGCCTGCTTGGCAAATGGCCGTCGCTGCCGGAGTTCTGGCAGGGACTGGGCAACCGCGGTCCTGAGATCGGACAACTGGGGCAGTCGATTTTCCCGTGCCTGTTCATCACCGTCGCCTGCGGCGCCATCAGTGGCTTCCACGCCACGCAGAGCCCGCTCATGGCCCGCTGCATGACGTCCCAGAAACAGGGACGCCCGATTTTCTACGGTGCCATGATTACCGAAGGAATCGTGGGCCTGATCTGGGCCGCCATCGGTTCGTATTTCTTCTTTGACGGCGGCATGGCCGAAGTGGGCGCCACGTCGGGGCAGGCCCCCGTGGTGGTGACTTCGGTGGCCAAGAGCTGGATCGGCCTCGTGGGTGGCATCCTGGCCATCCTGGGTGTCGTGGCCGCACCGATCACCAGCGGCGATACGGCCCTGCGTTCGGCGCGCCTCATCCTGGCCGACTTCCTGCACCTCGACCAGATGAAGAAAGCCAACCGCCTGGCCATCTGCGTGCCGATGTTCGCCCTGGTGGCACTCGTGCTTTGGTTCAACGTGGCCGACGAGGACGGATTCAACACCATCTGGCGTTACTTCGGCTGGGCCAACCAGTCGCTGGCCTGCTTCACGCTGTGGGCGCTGACCGCCTGGCTGGGACGTCGGAAATCGCTGGTCTATCTCGTGACGTTGATACCGGCCTGCTTTATGACATCGGTATGTCTTACCTATATATGTGTCAATAAGATAGGGTTCAATATGCCGGATGCATGGATTCCGTATATCGCCGTTCTGACGGCTGTGGTGTCGGCCGTGCTGTTCTATGTGCTCCGGAACAAAAAACATCTGACACAGCTCGATCCGGAAGCCTGGTCATAGTCCCAGGAAGCCTGGTCATAGTCCCAGGAAGCCTGGTCGTAGCTCCCGGAAGCCTGGAAGTGCCCCTCCGGGCCTGGTCGTAGCATACGGTCCGGAACATGGATGCCGGACTCTGGGACATCCGCTTCTGGTCGTGAGACGCGAGGCTACCAGGTCTCGTACTCGCGGCGGTCTTTCTTCTGGTCGTACTTCAGGTCGCGCAGAATGGACGAATTAACGTTGATTTTGAATGCGTAGTATTTGTAGATGCCGAACGGGGAGAAGCCCATGGACATCTGCCAGCAGTGCAGGTCGCGCGTGAGGTTGAAACTGGTGTGGGTGATTTCGTGCGCCTCGAAGTCGTAACCCGACGAGAACGAGGTGGTCCACTTTTCGGTGAGTTTGATGTTGCCGGTGAACGACAGCGACTGCGTAATCGCAGCCTTGCGGTTACCCGACTTGGAATAGTTGAAATTGTAGTTGAAACTGAGGCTCCACGGCACATTGAAATAGCTGTACGGGCTGTCTTCGCTGGCCTGTTTCGCCGGTGTCCGAGGCGTCGGTGAAGGCGTCTGTCCATCCGCGCCTGCGGTCGCGTCGGAGCCCGTCGATGAGGAGTCCTTACGTTTCAACATGTCCGATGAGAGGGTGTACGAGGTACTGAAACTGGCCGATGTAAGCCGGCCCAGCCGGTGGTTCTCGGCTATCTCCATCCTGTTGTAACGCTGTCCGTTTTCATTGATGCAGTACGGGTCGAGCGTCCCCCTGACATCCAGATGGATCTTTTCGGTGAGCCTGAAACTGGTGCTGACCGAAATATTCGACCAGTTCATCGAATCGGCGAACATGTTGTATGACGTGTTGAGTGCCAGCCGCTCGAACAGTTTCACCTTCTTGAGTTCCGCCGTGGAGTCACGCGATGCCCGGACCTTCATTTCCAGGTTGTTGTTCACCGAAAATGAGATGCTTCCGTTCTGCTTGGCGAACGACGGGGTGCCGTAGATGCCGCCCTCGAAGATGGAATAGGTGTACACGCGGCCGGTTGAATCCTGATAGGTGCGGTAATAGTTCGGCATGATGCCGCTCATGTCGGGCGTGTAGTTCATCGTGACGGACGGCGCGAGCACATACCGGACAGCCTGCAGCTTGGCATTCTTGTTCTTCATGGTTCCGGTAAGGTAGAACTTGGGCGTGAACGAAACCGACATCGAGGGGTTGACGGCGTGGGCATAAACCAGCCCCTTGATGGTGTCGGTGAGCACCTTGCCGTGGGTCTCGCTGTCTTCACGCATGTCGAGGTATTTCTCCACCTTGCGGGTGTACATCACACCCTTGTAGTTGAGCGACGGTGTGATGTTGAACAGCTTGAGCACCTTGAAGTTGACCGACAGCGGTATGGAATGCGAAAAGCCGTTCTGCATCCGGTCGAGCGATTTCTCGTCGAACAGTTCCTTTTCTTTGGCCGACAGCGAGTTCTTCATCTCCGCATTATAGGTGATGCCGATGTTCTCGTACCACCGGGTCGCGCCGACAGCCACTTTCCGCTTGAACGGATAGATGCGGTCCATCGTGAACGTGGCGCTAGGCAGCGTCAGGTTGACCATCTCCGTATTGGAATTCTGGCTGTGGTTGGCGTTGACGGTGAGGTGGAACGGCGAATTCGGCCAGTTCTTGCGGTAGGAGATGCTGGAGGTCTTGGTGTTGGTCATCAGGGCCGTGGCGTTGGTGTAGTTCTGGTTCTGCTCGAACTTGCTGGTGCTGAAGTTGACACTGGCCGAGAACGACCGGTACGGGTTGGCCTTGGGGTCCTGCGTGTGCGACCAGTTGATGGAATAGTCCACACCTTTGCTTTCGTTGATGCCTTTCTCGCCTGTGACGTTGACATAGTATCTCAGCCGGAGGTTGCCCGAAAAACGATAGCGCAGGATATACCGCGACGACAGGTTGAGACCCCATGTGCCGCCGGTGTAATAGTCGCCCGTGAGCTGCACGTCGGCCACATCGCCGAACGGATGGTAATATCCGCCGTTGGTGAGGTACATGCCCCGGGTTGTCTCGATACCGAACGACGGCGGGATGAGACCGGCCACCGAGCGTTTCTCCGAATCCGGCACCAGGCCGAACGGCAGGAAAAGAGGCAGGGGCACGTCTTCCATGACCAGGTAAGAGAAACCGAACACGATCTTGTTGCCGGGCATGCTCTTGGCTTTCTTTGTAAACAGATGGAAATGAGGCTGGTCGGCGTTGCAGGTGGTAATCTTGCCGTTAATCATGTGGATGTCGCCGTTCTCGAACCGCTTGGACTGTTCGGCATGCAGGTACGATTCGCCCTGCTGCGTCTTGAGGGCTTTGATGGTGCCGCGCTTGGTCTCGTAGTTGTACGAGAAGGAGTGCGTGTTGAACGACTCGCCACCCTGCACGAACACCGGCTCGCCGACGACATTGCCCAGCGAGTCCACGCCGCCCCATGCATGAATGGTCTTCTTGTCCATCTCCATGCGTACGGTGTCGGCCGTGACCGCCACATCGCCGTATTTGATGTCGCTTTCGTGATAGAAGACGGCCGACTGGCGCGTCAGCGAGAAGGAAATAGAGTCGGCGGCCTTGTAGTCGATGATTTCGTCGAAGCCTGATTTCTTCTTGCGGGGCTGCTGCGTGCTGTCCTGCAAGGCCGTGGCGGCGCTGCGCGCCAGACTGTCCGCTGTGGCTTCGGCTTTTGCTGCGATGTCATCTGATGCCAGACTGTCCGCTGTGGTTTTTGCCTGTGCAGCGGCGTCTTCCAGATCCAGGCTGTCGGTTGGAACGGCTTTTGATGTCTGCAATGTCCGAATCGTGTCGGCAGCTGCGTCCGGCGATGTCGTTTCAGCCAAGGCCATGCCACGGCACATCACCGACAGGAGGGCTATCCACAGGAATGGAAGTATTTTCGAACGCAACTTATTACGCATTTTAAGTTGCAAAGATAGCGGTTGTGGGACAGATATCAAATTTTGGCAAAGAAAGAAATGCGCGACATGATGCCATTTGAATCATGGCCTTCGACGATAGAAAATGACGCCTTCCGACCGTCCCGGCGGCCGGGGAGGGCCTCTGTCGCTTGTAAATCTCCAGAAAATCGTAACTTTGTATTTCTGAATACAGACGCTATGGAACAGATTCGACGGATCTTGTCAGGATGCCTGATGCTCTTCATCGCGGTCACGGCGTTGCATGCGCAGACGCTGCCGGACGCCGGCGGCATCCGCACAGTAGTCATCGACGCGGGACACGGCGGCACCGACCCCGGGGCACTCGGCACCCTTTACAAGGAGAAGGATATCACGTTGAAGATTGCGCTGCAACTGGGCAAACAGATGAAGGCGGAATATCCTGACCTCAAGATCATCTATACGCGGGAAACCGACAAGAACGTGACGCTGTACCAGCGGGCCGACATCGCCAACAAGGCCTCGGCCGACCTGTTCATCTCGATTCACTGCAACAGCGTGGCCGGACGGTCTGCTTCGCCGAGCGGCGCGGAAACGCTGGTCATGGGTACGACCAAGGCGGCGGCCAACCTCGAAGTGGCCAAGATCGAGAACTCGGTGATGCTGCTCGAGGACGACTATGAGGCGCATTACGAAGGCTTCGACCCCAAGTCGCCCGAGTCGTTCATCCTGTTTTCGCTCTATCAGAATACCTTTCTCAACCACAGCCTGGATTTTGCCGTGGCGGTGCAGTCGGAACTCAAGAAAGCCGGCCGTGTGGACCGCGGCGTCAAGCAGGCGGGTGTGTATGTGCTGTGGAAAACGGCAGCACCCAGCGTGCTGATAGAGGTGGGCTTCATGACGAATCCGACCGAGGAGAAATGGATGTATTCGGCATCGGGCACCAATAAGATTGTGCAGTCTATCCTTGCGGCTTTCAAGAAATACAAGTCGAATGTGGACAGCCGCAGCAGCTGGTCTGTGGTGGAAGAGAAACCGGCGTCGGCCGCAGCCGGACAGACCGGTGCTCAAAGCTCTGCTTCTGCGTCCGCAGGACAGTCTGCCACGCAAACTGCGGCAACTCAGCCGGCATCGGGACAACCCGCCGCTCAGCCGGCAACAACGGCGGCCGGGCAGGCTGCAGCCTCCCGGCCGGCCTCCGGCATCGAGTTCGCCGTACAGGTGCTCTCGTCCACCCGTGCCGTGCCGCTCAACTCCCGTGAACTGAAAAATTATCAAGGCATTGCCGAGGTGAAGGTCTCGGCGAATTCCTACAAATACGTAGCGTTCCGCTCACCGGTCTATGCCGAGGCGGCAGCCCGGCTCGCCACCGTGCGCAAGACGTTCCCGGACGCCTTCGTCACGGCCTTTAAGAACGGCGTGCCCATGCCGCTGCAGGAGGCCCGCCGCGAAGCAGGACAATAAAAGAAACCGATATGCAGAAGGAAATCAGAATAGGTCTGGTGGCGGTTGTCATTTTCGTGGCATTCATCATGGGCCTGAATTTTTTGAAAGGCAAGGATGTTTTCACCTCGTCGCGAGCGTATTATGCCGTCTATCCGGATGTCAACGGCCTGCAGAAATCGAGCCCGGTGATGACCAACGGCATGACGGTCGGCTATGTGGGCGACATTTCGGTGCTGCATGGCGACATGTCGCGCATCGTGGTGGAAATCAACGTCAAGAAGTCGTTGCAGGTGCCGCAGAACTCCGTCATGGAAATCTGCAGTGCCGACTTGCTGGGCACCAAGGCGGTGCGCCTCGTATGGGGTGACAGCCAGCAGTTTGCGTCGCCGGGCGACACGCTGCGGGGCATTCTGGAAAACGACATGATTTCTGGTCTGACGGCCCGTCTGGCGCCGGCCGCCGAGAAGGCAACCGTGACGCTGGCTTCGATCGACACGATGGTGGCGCGGATCAACCGGATTCTGGACACCGACACCCAGGACAACGTAAAACATATCGTGTCGGAGTTCGACGAGATGGTCAGCGCCCTGCGTCCCCGGATGACGGCACTGGTCGGGAACCTCGAATCGCTGTCCGCGACGCTGAAAGGGCAGGACGAACACATCACCGGCATCCTCGAAAACGTCGATTCGCTTTCGGAAGAACTGGCGGGTGCGGGCTGGCAGGAACTCATTCAACAGGTGAACGGTGCGGTGGCGTCTCTCCAGACAGCCATCGACCAGCTCAATTCGGAAGAAGGGACCGCGGGCAAGCTGCTGAACAGCGACGAGCTGCACCGGTCGCTGCAGAATTCCGTGGACGACCTGGACGCCCTGATCAAGGACATCAAGGCGCATCCGCGTGATTACGTACAGTTCTCTGTCTTCGAACGCAAAGTCAAACAGAAATAACGCCTGGCCGGTTGCCGGCAGGTTCTCATAGTTACACCCATGGAGGTCAAACATATCGCGCTGCTGCCGGGTGACGGCATCGGCCCGGAGGTCATGGCGGAAGCCGTCAAAGTGCTGGATGCCGTCGGACGTCGGTTCGGCCGCTCGTTCTGTTATGAAACGGCATTGGTCGGCGCAACGGCCATTGCGGCGGTCGGCAATCCGTATCCGGAAGGAACCCACCGCATCTGTCTCGCCTCCGATGCGGTGTTGTTCGGCGCCGTGGGCGATCCGGCCTACGACCTCAACCCGAAAGCCGGCATACGTCCGGAGCAGGGCCTTCTGGCCATGCGCAAACAGCTTGGCCTTTTCGCCAACATCCGTCCCACAGTCTGCTATCCAGCCTTGCGCCGTTGCTCGCCACTCCGGCCCGAACGGCTCGACGGCGTGGATTTCGTGGTCTTCCGCGAGCTGACCGGCGGCCTGTATTTCGGCCGGCGCGGCAGGGAAGGGGACGACGGTGCCTTCGACACCTGCATCTATTCGCGCGAGGAGATCCGCCGCATCGCCCGGCTGGCTTTCGAAACAGCCATGGGGCGCAGAGGCCGCCTGACACTGGTGGACAAATCGAACATCCTCGAGACGTCACGCCTGTGGCGGGACGAAGTACAGCAGTTGCAGGCCGACTACCCGGGCGTGCAGCTCGACTTTCTGTTCGTGGACAATGCCGCCATGCAGCTCGTGACGAATCCTGCCGTTTTCGATGTCATCCTGACGGAGAATATGTTCGGGGATATCCTGACCGACTTGGCTGCCGCCGTGGCGGGCTCGATGGGCATCCTGCCGTCGGCGTCGCTCGGCAGCGGACACTGTCTGTTCGAGCCGGTGCATGGCTCATATCCGCAGGCCAAAGGCCGCAACATAGCCAATCCCGTGGCCATGATCCTGTCGGCCGCCATGATGCTCGACTACGCATTCGGATGGACCGAAGAAGCGAAGGCGGTCCAGGGCGCCTGCGAACAGTCCTTCGCCGAAGGATTCGTCACCCAGGACCTCGCACCCGAAGGCGCCGGGCACACCACCTCCGAAGTGGGCGACTGGATTGCCGCCAGAATCTGAGCGGTCAGGGGCTTCGGGCAGATTTTTCTAAGAAATACACATTTATTCCAAATTTTTTTTATAAATTTGCGACTATACTCCATGATTTATTATAAATTTGTGGAGTAATAAAGGAAATCAAGTGAATTATGTATAAGCGTATCTTCAATATTGAGAGCAAGTTAGATGAGGGAATGTTCCTGTTTGGTGCACGTCAGACAGGAAAATCCACCCTTTTAAAAGAGAGGTACAAAGGCCGTATTTACTACGATTTGCTGGATCCAGATGTGAGAAAAGGCTTCAAAAGGAATCCAAATTCCCTGAAGGAAGCCCTTTGGGACAAACCGGCAGGCACGTTGGTCATCATAGATGAGATTCAGAAAGTGCCTGAATTGTTGGATATTGTCCATACTTTGATGGTTGAGAAGGGATTATGGTTCATTCTCAGCGGTTCCAGTGCCCGGAAACTGAAGAAATCCGGAGCAAATACCCTTGGCGGCCGTGCCATCCCGGAAACATTTTATCCGCTTGTCTGGCCGGAAGTGACAGATTTCCAACTTGACCGGGCAGTCCAGAACGGAATGCTTCCGCGCCATTATATGGTGGCGGATGCCACCAAGCGACTGAAGGGATATGTGGAGGTATATCTCAACGAAGAGATTCGTGAGGAAGGTGAAGTCAGGGAACTTGATGCTTTCGAACGTTTTATGGAGGTGGCTGCCATTTCTGACGGAGAGATTCTGAACTATTCCAACATCGCTTCAGACTGTGGCGTTTCTGTCAAAACGGTACAATCATATTTCCAGATACTCTATGACACCTTGATCGGTTATGAAATTCCGGCGTACAGGAAGGCAGTCAAGCGTAAGGTCGTCCAATCCCCCCGTTTCTACTACTTTGATGTGGGGGTTGCCAACTATCTTATGGACCGCCATTCGCTTCGGCGCGGCACCGACGAATACGGTCACGCCTTTGAGCATTTTGTAATGCAGGAAATTATTGCCTATAAAGGATATAACGACAAAAAGGACGTCATTTCCTACTGGCGCACATACGACAGGAAGGAAGTCGACGCCGTCATCGGGGATGCCAGGATTGCCATCGAAATCAAATCATCCGAGCAAGTAAAGGCCAAACATAAGACCGGTCTCAAGGCATTTAAAGAAGAGCATCCCGGCTGCCGCCTGATTCTTGTGTCATTAGAGCCTATAACAAGGCAAGTTGATGGTATTGAGCTTATTAATGTGCTCGATTTCCTGCGAATGCTATGGGGCGGCGAGATATTCTGAGTTGGAGAGTTTATTTGCGTTTGATGGCGTGATTAATCCCGGGAGGAGTCGTATCCAATCTTGAACACCTTCATGACTCTTTTCCCGTCCTTGGAGAGGGTGAATCCGATTTTCTCGCCATAGTAAAAAGACGACCAGTTCACGATGGTCCTGGTATCCGGGTGGAATTCGGTGTCGTTGTTGATGTCGTCGAAAGGCTTGCCTTTTCTCAGGACCAGCCCCTGGGGTGTGATTTCGTAAACTTTGTAATAATTGCCTATCTGACCTCGGTAGTAAGTATTGATCAATAATTCGTCTTCGCCGTCGAAATCCACATCATGAAACTGGAATTCAGCATCGTATAAAAGAGGAGAGTGGGCCCGGTATTCCTCCTGTGTGCCGTGGTAATGCCAATGGTACGTTTCGCCGTCTTTGAAACCTGACGCCTTGTCGACATACCCGTTTTCATCGAAGACCATGTCGAAGATGTTCTTGCCCGAGAATTTATCCCGCCAATCCGGATGCCCTTCCTCATGCTTGCCGACATTCGAGTAGACCAGCGCCCGTCCACCTTTTACCGGTTTGAAGCGCAATTCTATCTGTCCGGTTTCTGTATTTGCATCAAACGGATAGAACACCCCTGTCACGCGATACCCGTTCACCGGCTCATCATAGACGATATAGGTCTTGATGGGAAACTCGTCCGTGTTACGGCCGCAGGACGACAGCAGGACGAAAAGGATGGCGAAGAGATTGGTTTTCATGGGGAGACTTTTGGGTTCTTTGGGATGAAGTCATGAGGCGTTTAAAACGGTAGTTCTTCCAGATCGAATTCCGCAATGAGATTGTTTAAAACCTCAGTCCGGCGAATGGAGACATTCTCCTGGCCGGTCGGGGCCTCCGACGTTTCTCGCTGTTCCCGGATTTGTCCGGATTCCGGATCCACAGATACGTTGAACTTGATTTTTATCAACTGCCGGAATTCCTCGGGCAGACACTCTGCGATGGTGTAGCGGAGCAGGTTCCACGAATCTCTCAAATCCTCAGGATCCCATGAATGCCATGTCCTGTCTTCGGTATCAACATGAATCATCAGCCCTTCCTTTAGATGCTTGAAAAACAATGATTTGACTTTTTTGTCCCATACTTCGAAGGCTAACAGTTCTTCGACCAGACCGAGTTCGCCCATACACCAGAGGACGAAGGATACAAACTCAAAATACTTGGTGGATAAAGTCTTATCCTGGATTTGATCGGGAAGGTCGTACTGGAATGGGGCCCGTGGCGGCAGGGTCGTGTTTTGGATATAGAATGCCATGTATTTGTACAGCACCTTTGTAGCCACGCCCGGTTCCACTTTACTTTTTGATTTGGCCATGATATGCAGATATGCCAAATCTGGCCACCACCATGTATGAGATGTATTTATGAACCGCCTTGCGTCTATCTTGAATGAGGGGTGATGTACAAGCTTGACACATAGATAGAAATAGTTGTCGTTCGTATCCAGCCAGGGAAGATTGTCGTACACATAATCCGTCGGGAAATGCTTTGAAACCACGGCAATGCACGCCTCCTCGCGGTGCTGTTCCCACAGTTTTTTCACGTCTTCGAAGAAGTAGTCGTCCCATGCTTTCTCCAATTGTTTGTATGCCCAGATCCGGTCTTGCTTGGAGGCTGCGAGCATGGCCTTCAGGATCTTCCGCTGCATCTGGAATGACTGCTTGCCGTACCTGTCGCGCAGTTCCACCCTGGCTTCTGCCACCTTGCCGCTTTTCTTGTCGGCAAACTGCTTCAGCACGGTCGAAATGTTACCATTTCTGTGCGGGTATTTTTTGTTCAGCACTTTGGTGACTTCCTTACAGAGTTCTGTGCTGACATGCCAATTCAATACATTACGCTTGATTTTCTTTCGCAGCGTCTGCAGTTCTTCTTTCGTGAGCGTATGCACCAACGCCGTCAGAACAGCCCGTCCTCCGGCGTTCTTTTGCATATCCATCCGCTGATAGTGGTCTAATATATAGTTCAGGGTGTCCATGATTGAAGTCGGGGGGGCTAAACAAGGTTGTTCAGAGGGAGGCTTTGTTATTCTGTGATGCGGCAATTCCCGGGCGACATGGAGAATTTTATCGCATGTTCCGCCACGGCCATACGGCTTTTCAGGATGAGGACATACAAGACATGTCGCATGTCATAACCCATGGCATCAACCAGCATGCCATCGACTTCCGGTCTGTAAAGCCCCAGCACCACATCGCTGAAACAGGCTAGGTCGCCCATCTTATCCGTATCGGATAATTGAGGCATCTTTCCCCGGGCACCGATTCTCTCGTCAACCATATAGTTTGTGCGGGAGGTCATGATGATGGTTATGCCCAATTCTTTGGCCAGCTGCTTTATTCTACGTGAAGTATCGGCCAGACGCTCATAAAGAAAAGACGTGGAAAGATCGTCAAACAATGTCAGATAGTGGAAACTGTCGAGAATTACGACATCGACCTTTTTCTCAGCCCTTAAGTGCCGGATAAGTTCCAACAGCGCATCGACATTCTTGCAAGCAGAAATATCGACGATCCTGTCGGCTGTGCCTGGTTGCTCATTCCCATTCATTCTGTCAAGGAATTCTGCCGCCTTGCATGCAGGGCATTCCGAAGTCAGGAATACCGCATTGTTTTCGCCATCCAGAACGATATTTCTGAACAAGTTGAGCGCGAATATGGTCCTTCCCATCAAGGGCCTGCCGATAATGGAGACCAGCTCTCCCTTATGAAAACCACCGGTCTGGCGGTCTAACAGTCTGTATCCGGATTGAAGCATGATAAAACAGGGATAACGTGGGGCGTTTAGATGATTGATTAAAACCTTATTCCACAGTCATATTCATACAAGGCCTTCCGTTCGATTTCATTGAAGGATGCCTTGCCGTCGGGGGAGATGAGGACTTCGGTGGTTTCTTGGATGACGCCGCCGAAGTTTGTCCAATAGCGGCAGCGCACATAGAATCTGTCCTTAGCCTTCACGACCTCCGGGGCGCTGATGAGTGGTCTGACGATTTCCCGAATTAAACTCGCGTTTTGTTCCTCATCGGAATAAAGATGAATATTGTCTGCATCTTCTACAGAATATAAATAGGTGCGTTCGTCGTAATTTGCGTGCCACCATAATGGAAGGAGATGCCAGATTTTTGAAAGTAAACAGGCTTCCCAAGCGCCGTCGACGGAATTCTCGACTTTGATGTAATCCCATATTTTATAGTCGCGTATGCCGTCTTGCGTTTGCACAAAGAGTTTGCTTGCATCGCCCACTCCATTTTGAGAGCACACTTCCACATGAAGCGACATGCCGTCAGGAAGTGAAAGATGGTCGAGACACGACATGAAAGCATCGTAGTCCCTGGTTCTGATTAATTTCTCCAACGCTCTTGCCGTTGTGACATGCGCTTCAGAATGATCTTCCTGCGGCATGGCCAGGGCTTCATCTAAATCCTGCAAAGCCCGTTGTTTGTACTCGTTTTCCTCCCTTTTACTTTGTTCGAGTTCTTGTTCGAATTTTTTATATTCCCTGGCTTTTTTCTTGTCTACTATGTGCGAAGAAATGAATTTATCTTCTTTGAGCGAAGAAATCACTACGTAGGGGAGAAACAGGACACCCAAAGGCGCAATGGCGAGGAAGAGGGCATAGGAATACCATGGCTGCTTTTTGGATTTACTTACTGCATCCATGGCATAGCCCGGCAGCGGATGTTTCTTTTTATAACGCAAATGTCTGTACTGAAAATAGAGATACACGGCAAGCGATATCAGCCATGAAACGGCATAGACTGTCAAGAGAGTCTTCATGACGGTTTTAATTATTAATCAGGTGATTGAGATTCAGATTTGCAATGAGTGAAGATAATTATTTTAGAGCAATTCAATTCCAGGAATTCTCAGTTTGCCAACTGACTTGCAGTGGACAGCACCAGGGCACTTTGCAACATCCGGCCCTTGCTCTCTTCACTTGCTTTGTACTCATGGAACTTGTCTGAGAACATGTCCACAGAATCATGCAGGATGGATAACGTCCGATTGAAGAAAAGCCGGAAAACCTCACTGGGCATATACAATGCTTCCACCGAAAAGATCACGCTTTCGTCATCTACAAGAACCTTAACGGCAATATATTCCGTCTCTACGTCTTTTGCGGCCAACAGGGCCGGCCACTTGTCATCCTTTTCCAAATTGCAGTAGATTCGTCCGAAAACGAGGTCTTTGCTTGTGCGGGTTCCATAAAAAATGGTCAGCCCTTTGTCTTTGAAGACGATGTCCTCATCTTCATCCAGGCTGGGACGGTAGCCCTCCTCGCTTATGATTGACAGCATTTCTTTTGAAGTCAGGCCGGTATATGGCATGGACTTTTTCTTGCTCGCGAAGAAGAATTTGAAATCCGCGGCAATAACTATGACGGCCATAACGGTCGCTACGATTAGAAAGAGAAAAAACCATTTAGACATGATGCAAGTAATTTTTAGATGTTTGTTGTATTATGTCGGGCGGGGGCAAAAGGTAACCTAGAAAGAAGGTTTTTATCGGTGAGTTTAGATTGTGTAAAAAAAAACATCTATTTTCAAAACAGGACTACCATTTTTTATTATTATTGTTCTTTTTTAGCAGAAAAGGATGATAAAAGTATGGCGCATCATATTGTTCATCATATTACCGCTTGTCGTTTGTAATGTTTGGGGACAGTCTCGTCATGCCCTTTTAATTGGTATTGGGAACTATCCTGAAGATTCTGGATGGAACAGCATTCACGGCAACAACGATATTTTCATTATCAAGGAAGCTCTTCTCCGCCAAGATTTTACTTCCGACAATATTTTGCAGTTAACTGATTCTGAGGCAACAAAAGAAAATATTCTGCTTTCCTTCGAGAAACTTTCCGAACGTATTCAATCAGGAGATGTTGTCTATTTGCACTTCTCAGGGCATGGTCAGCAGATAACAGATTTGAATGGAGATGAAGATGATGGATTTGATGAGGCTTGGATTCCGTATGATGCCAGAAAGACATTCTCTCCGGGCGAATATGAGGGGGAGAATCATCTAACAGACGATGAATTGAACACACTGTTTACAAAATTGCGTAAATGCGTAGGGTCGCAAGGTAAAATCATTATTATTGCGGATGCATGTCACAGTGGCAGTGGTTCACGTGGCCGTTCAGACGAAGAGGTGTTTGTCCGTGGTACTGGCGACAAATTCGTTATCCCTCGACAGGGAAACATTGTTAAGAAGAAGTCGGAACCTACTGAATGGCTTTTTGTTGCGGCCTGTAAGCCATACCAGTCCAATTACGAATACCGTTCGCCAACCGGTGAATACTACGGAGTTCTTTCGTATGTGATTGCCCGCGAATCCAAACAGTTCGATGCATGCTCATACATAGATTTGCTCCAGGAATGGACCGACAGCGTTTCAGGGCTATCTAGATATCCACAGAATCTTGACAACGAGGGTCAGCCAAGTCGCAGGAATGCTTTTATGTTTTAATAGATGACGGACAAAGAGTATATAAAAAAGTTTATCGTAAACGACCAGACTGCAATGGCCGTTTTTTACGATCGGGCATATCCGAAGTTCATTTCATATTTTCGGAACAAGTACAATAAAACGGAGGACTATTCCATGGACCTTTTCCACGATTCGTACATGGCTATGTACGATAACATCCTTTGTCACAAACTTACGCCGGAGAATCTGGCCAGTTCCCTATACCAATATCTTCTAGGCATTGCCATTCGGAAAATGCAAGCAGGCGACAGAAAAATACATGAATTTGACAAGATTCCATTATACCAGACAGGATCAGAGGATGAGATGATACTAAACACAAAGGTGCAGAAGCGGATGATAGAAGAGGCTAGGGAGGAAGAATCGGAAAAGAAATTGAATGAGTTGAAGGATTTTGTTGAGCAGGCCGTTTCGGTATTACCCTCGCCCTGCAATGAAATATTGCGATATTTCTATTGGGACCGTATGTCTGGGAACGAGATTGCTTCTGTAATGAATTATAGTAACGCAGATTCTGTAAAGACACAGAAGAACAAGTGTATGAAAAAAATCAAGCCTATAGTGGAGCAATTCCACAGATTGTAGGTTACATTCAAGACATAATCGGCATATAATGAAAACGAAACCAATGTACAACGATATTTCAACGGAAGAAAAGATTGACAATTACTTGTTAGGCCGTATGAGCGACGAGGATAAACGTCTTTTTGAAGCAGAACTCGAAAGAGATACTTTGCTTAAGGAAGAGTATGAATGCCAAAAACAGGTCGCAAATGCTGTACAAAAGGTCTCCATGCGCGAATTCTTGATTAAGCATGCAGAAGAACGGAAACAAATGAAAAGTTATGTTCCAGATCTGAGTGTAATGTTAGGTGTTTTTTTCGATAAGATTAGAGATTATTTCGATTCGGGTCAGAGAGTTGTATGGGCCTTTGCATCAGTTGCTGCCATGGTGGTCGCTGTTGTTGGGGGGATTAATTATTCCACAACTCTTCATTCTCTTAAGGACAATGGAATGTTGGCTTATGCGGAATTATCTTCACCTGTCGCCAGGGATGGTAATACTATTGATGAGTTAATGGAGCGCATCCATTCTCAAATCGGTTCCGAAGATTTTGAGAACGCTCAATTTTCTATAACAGATGCACGCCATATGATTGAGGATGCTATTCCCACGGAAGTAAATTCTGAAGAGGAGGAATATGAACGTTTGGTTTTTCAGCAGAAGTTGTACGAGGTTGAGTGGTATGAGGCAATCATCTTGATGAAGCGAGGTAATATACTTAAGGCAAAGAAACTTTTAGAATCTATTTCTGATTCCCCAAGTCCATATAAGGTTGAGGCGAAAAAGATTCTTGAAAAGGTTTTCTAACTAGTTGTCATATCATATGTTGAAAAAGATTTTTCTTGCAGCCATATTTTTTCTTGGGCCATCTTTTTCATCATATGCCCAGATTGACAAAACTGTCACAAAATACCTGAATGCCGGTATAAAAAGTGTCAAAGCGGAAGATTATGTGCAGGCCTTAGTCCAATTCAACACTGCTTTGGAAATGGCTTTACAGGTTTATCCAGACAGTTCGATGGCAGTTATCGCATGCAAGAGCCAGCTGGCAAATGTGTACTTTAATCTGCACGACTTCCCCCAGGCATTATCCCTTTTCAAGACGGTAGCCAATTACCAGCGAGAAGACTCTGGTCCAGAATCCTACGAATATGCATCCCAATTGTCACACATAGCGGCATGTTATGCTTCTCTCGGGGAATTTGGGCAGGCCATCGATTATGCCAAATCAGCGCTTGTCATACAGGAGAAGTGCCTTGACGATGATCACCTTGATTATATTTTTACGCTAAACTCTCTTGCCGAGTATTATTCGTATGACGGCCAGAATGAAAAAGCAATTGAGACTGCTAAAGAAGTTGCGGAATTTGTTGGAGAGGCCTGGGGGGAAGATGGCGAAGGTTACATTACCTCGTTAGAGTTTCTTTTCGACCGTTATGTTGATGCTGAAGAGTATTCTTTGGCCCGAGACCTTGGTCACGACATTATAAAACGTAACTCCTCATTTTACGGAGACAAATCAATACCTTATGGGCGAGCCCTGTCCAACATGATCCCTGTATATCATCACATGGACAGTCTGCAGACAGCGCTTCAATATGCAAGACAAGCGATGGCCGTCTACAAAAGTCAAGGGGATGATGTTCATCCGTATAATTACGTTGAACTATACGAGCGCTTCTCCGATGTATATAATGATTTAGGAGATACGAAAAAGTTCATAGCAAGTAGGAAGCTTGTGATTTATTACGAAGAGCACAATCCTGATAATTTGACACACCTACAGCAACTTGCCAATTCATACTGTATACTGTCCTATGGATATGATAAAGCTGGCGAGGTAAAGAATGCACTCACTGCCGCAGAAAAGGCAATGGGATATGCGAAACAAATTGTTGGATTTCCCAATATCTATGCTCAGGTATGTACTCGGCTTGCGATAGCTTATTCGAATGTTGGGCGTTTAGATGAAGCTGTTAGGACTACTGAAGAAGCCCTTTCCATTATTGAGAAAGAAGGCCTTGATGCTACTGACCGGCTGAATTGTGTTCGTAATCTCTCCTGTCTTTATGATGAACTAAGAGAATCTTCAAAAAGCATCGAACTTGGGATGCAATACCTGGATGGTGTCAAAGAAATGTATGGTGAAATGTCAATCGAGTATGCAGAAGCATTATCCAATCTGGGTTCCTTCCATTGCCATGCGGGCAATTATTCTCAGGCAATCCAATATGGAAACCAGGCAATCAGCCTGTTAGAGCAACTGGATATGGCCGATTATGATGCCGGTTATCTTTATGCTCACATTGCAAACACGCTTGAACAACTGGGAGACTATGAAAGAGAACTCCTTTACTTGAATAATGCTTTAGAACATTTCTCTGCTGATAGTTATCCGGCTGAATATGCGACTGCAATGGACAATATTGCTGTCACGTATTGTAGGATGAAAGATTATTCTACCGCTCTGGATTTCGCTCTTAAAGCCATGGAGATTAGAAAGAGTTTGAATGGGGAGAACGATCCCATGTACGCTTACTCTCTAAATAATCTTGCACATTTTTATAAAGAGGCTAACGATTATAATAAAGCTCTTGAGTATGACCAAAAAACTGTGGAGATCAGGAAGGAACTATATGGTGAAAAGAGTCCTTTGTATATTGCTTCTTTGCATAGTTTAGCGGTTGACTATCATTACCTGAAAGACTCTGATAAGGCCATAGCTACAGATTCGACCGCTCTTTGTCTGGCATTAAACGTCTATGAGCCGGAATCTCCTGACATTATTTATGCGTATTATCAATTGGCAGACGACTATTACCAGTCTGCACAATATGATAAGGCGATTCCATATATTGCTCACTATTTCGATCTGCAAAGCCAGAGTGTCATCAAGTCCCTGAAAGGGCTTAATACCGAATACAAACAATCTTTTTGGGAGAAGAACACAAGTCGAATTGAACGGGCGACACACTTTGCAATTCAACTCGCTGATAGGCCTGATATGGCAAGGACCGCCTATAACTCAGTACTGATGATGAAGGGCCTCCTTTTGACTTCTGCTGAGGAGTTCGAACGCCTTATAGACGCCATAACAGATCCAAGCATTCTCCCGTTAGTGAATGAATACAAGGATTTGAAGAATAGGCTCACTTCAGATCGTACTCTTTCACGAGATGAACAAAAGTCTCTTTATCAGCGAACCATTAGCCTTGAAGATCAGTTTATTCGTTATTCACCGTCACTCACCACGTACACATCATCAATAGAAAGCACTTGGGAGGATATACGTGACAATCTTAAAGACGGAGAAGTTGCCGTAGAGTTCTTCTTGGATGATTACTATGGATACAACACATATTGCGCTATGGTTTTGCGCAAAGATTGGGATGCTCCTAAGATTGAGTATATCTGCCTAAAAGAGTATATTGACCGGCTGAATTCCATGGGCCCTCAAATGTTCACAGGACAATTTACGGAACTTGGATACGAAGGCATCTGGAAGCCTCTCGAGAAATACGTGTCTGGAGGTGAAAGGATTTATTTTGCCACTGATGATCTTATGCAACAGACGAACATAGAGATGTTCGGTCTGGGAATCGAGAATAGTATCACGAATAAATGTGACTTGGTAAGATTGTCCTCGACACGTGAGATTTGTAGCAAAATACAATTTGGGAGACCTTCAACCGCCGTGATCTATGGTGGACTAACATACGAGATTGATTCGGCCACACTTGCCCAGTTACATTCTAAATATCCAGTGGAGTCAACATCGCTGTCAAGAGGCCTTCAAACCTTGAACGACACCAGGGCCGGATGGAAGTATCTTCCATATACCGCTGCTGAGGCCGAGGCAATTTATGGCCAGTTGACAAAAGGGAACGTTACGACCACTTTATTCAAAGGAGAAACCGGCACAGAGGAATCGTTCAAGTCCCTTTCTGGTAAAGATATCTCGATTCTTCACCTTGCCACACACGGATTCTTCCTAAATGATGTTGGAAAGACGAATAACTTCCTTGGCCGTTTTGCAGGAGAGGACGATAGCATCATTGATCCGATGCTGAGGTCCGGTTTGATTTTGTCAGGTGGACAGACAGCTTGGCTGGGTAATGATACCCCCCATGGCATTGAAGATGGAATCCTCCTCTCTAAAGAGTTGTCAGAGTTGGATTTATCTCATATCGATGTTGTTGTCCTTTCCGCCTGTGATACCGGCCTGGGAGATGTAAAGAATGATGGCGTTTTCGGCCTTCAACGTGCCTTCAAACTGGCCGGCGTTCAGACGATAATAATGAGCCTGTGGGAGATTGATGATAATGTGACGAGCATTTTTATGAATTACTTTTATCAGAATCTTCTCTCTGGTTTGCCACGGCATGATGCTTTCAAGCAGGCCCAGAATTCAGTCCGGAAGGAGTACACAAATCCCTACTATTGGGCGGCGTTTATTATGCTGGATTAATTTCCATCAAGAATAATGTAAATGCTTGATGACTCATTCATTTGGGAACCGTGGCCCATCGATTCTCTTGACGATATACTTAGATTCGAGAAACGGTATCAAGAACTTGTGATGAATACCCCGGACGACTGGATGCCAGAAGCGGGCTTTATGCCTCACGACTTTGGCGATGGCAGTCTATGTTTGATGGGAAGAGGACATTTCAAAATAATGGTAGAAGGTGTCGTAACCAAACCTGAAGACGTGTTTGTCAATTGGGGTTGTACACAGGTTGAATCTCTTGTTCTTCATTCTTTTATAGGCTTCGAATCTTGCCTTTACCGTAAAGACTCATACCACCACCGCATCCCGCCCATAGTGAACTCATTGTGCCAGATATTAGATTGCGCATTGGATAAACTTCCCCTTAACGAAAACACCGTTCTGTACAGGGCCTGTGTTTATGAGGATCGAGATGATTTCAGTATTGGTGAGTTATTTGAGCCGGGGTATTCACTTACCACATCAGCTGATGCAACTTGGCGGGATAGGAGTGTCAATAGATACATCATAACGCCGTTAGGGCCAGAGTGTACCCATGCAAGGGCGATTTATACAGTCATGAACAAGGCGAATGAGTATCAGGTATCTTTTTTATCAACGGCTAAATTCATTATAAGGGGAATTGAAGATTGGGGGATGAGAAGAAGGCCTTTCAGATGGAGGAGGTGTTCTGACCAATTCTTTATTGCATGAATGACTTTTCTTCTTTTCCCCGGGTTACCTTTCCTGATTCTTCGACATAATAAGTTGAACCAAACATGAATGTTTAACCTAAAAATCATTGAATCATGAAAAAGTCTTCTAAAGTTGTTGTCACGATTGTCGCAATCGTAGTTTTCATTCTTCTTTTTTCCGTTATTG
This sequence comes from Bacteroidales bacterium, assembly GCA_017523725.1. GTDB lineage: Bacteria > Bacteroidota > Bacteroidia > Bacteroidales > UBA4181 > JAFWVY01. The sequence goes on along the minus strand of JAFWVY010000036.1, from coordinate 48,788 downwards.
CCGGTGTCAGCAGCGATGCGGGTCAGAGCACTCCGGGAATATTGGGTCTCATCCTTTTTGCGGCTCTTTTTGGTGCGATCAGGGCTATATGGAAGAAGTCGGATGACAATGGCAACGGTGCTATTGAGAAAAAATAGCGACCATGCTGAAAGATTATTACCGAATTCTCGGTGTGGCAGAGACGGCTACTGCAGAGGAGATCACGTCTGCATATCGGGAACAAGCAATGAGGTGGCATCCGGATAAGAATCCGGATAGTGACACTACGGAGCAGATGAAGGATGTCAATGAGGCGTACTCTATTCTGTCCAATCCTCAAAGCCGTATGCGGTACGATAAAGAGTATCAATTCTTCCGCTATGCGTATCCAGGAACACAACATAAGGAACCTAATAGCTCTGCGAACAACAGCTATGATATTCAGGATGAGAATCTGAAAGCCGACGTGGAGAATGCGCGAAGGGCTGCAGAAAATTATGTGAGGGAGTTTTACGCATCATTGAAGAAAGACACAGTTACTGCAGCAAAGGGCGCCTGGAATGGAATGAAACCTTATTTAGTAGCTGCAGTCATAATGACCTTCATTGGCTTGATCGTTGTTTTGTCTGATTTTGGGAGTAATTCTCTATCCATGGCGCTAGAAGTGCAAATCCCCAAGATGACAGAAGAAGAAGCAACGTCGACCGAAGGATGGACGAATTATAGGGGAGGAGATGCCTTCCAATTATCTGTTCCAGCCACAGTTGAATTGAGAAACGCGAACGATGCCTATTCTCAGACGTTGCACCGTCTCAGTCTGACTGAAAACGATGGCATTATAATCTTCCAGCAGAAAGGTCTTGCCGAACAAAAGGACGAGGCTTATGGAAAGTACTGTCGTATAATGATACAATACATAAAAGGATCCGATGGCGATTTCATGAAATCAAACGAAAAAGAGGATCTCAATCATGAATGGAAGACATTGTTTGACGAACTGGTCGCAGAAACTATCGGCTCAGCCTCAAAACTCATGGGTAGTTACACATACAAGTGGGAGGTGGTTAACGGAGTCAATTGTATTCAGATTGATTACAAAAGGATGGGGACAAACTTTGACGCTTCAATCCCTGTAATCTGCCGGATTGCCATATTTCAGAACAATAACGAGATGGTTAAGCTCATTCTCTCATATCGGGAGAAAGAAGCGAATCTTTGGCAGTTTGACTTTGAGAAAGTATTCAAGAGTTTTAAATGGATCTAAACCATAGTTGCCCATCGTTTAGGCCAGAACATTTTGTTCTGGCTTTTTTTCTTTTTATCTGGTTACCTTTGAAGGAAAGCCGACATATATAAGTGAAACAAGAAACAAAGTTCAACAAATTAAAAACAAACATCATGAAAAAGATTTTCGCACTTGTCGCCGTAATGGCATCCGTTTCGTTCACCGCTTTCGCTCAGTTCAATGTCGGTTCTTCTACATCCAGTACTGACTTTTTTGGCAATCAAACAACGGTTCATCGTGATGCATCTGGCCGCACCACTGGAATATCAACGTCTTCCACCGATTCCTTTGGAAACACAACAACTATCCACCGCGATTCTCATGGTAATACGATTGCTATTTCCACGTCCTCGACTGATTATTTCGGTAATTCCCGAACCATACATCGAGACTCCCACGGCAATACTCTTGGTACTTCTTCTATGAGCATTGATTCTTTCGGTAATACCACTGAGATCAGAAGAGATTCTCGTGGGAATATGACTGGATCAACGACATCATCAACAAATTATTTCGGGGAAACATATTCGGCACATAAGGATGCTCGCGGCCACAGTGTTGGTAGCAGCACCACATCGTCAAGCCCCTTTGGAAATACCGTTTCCTCTCACAGAAGTTCCTCCTTGAATACATCTATTTGGGCTTACTAATTCTTTGATCAATGAACAGGATATTGCCATTTCTAATCCCTGCAGCGCTTCTTCTTCTCGGAACAGCAGATCTTCCCATCGGGTACTACACTATCCTCAGAGTTGTAGTTTGCATCGCAAGTGCATTGATAGCAATTGCCTATTATAGCAGGAATGAGAGGATCAATTTCGGGACAGTTCTTTTCGGAATCATCGCTCTGATCTTCAATCCAATTGCTCCTGTTTACCTGAGAGATAAGGGAGTCTGGACGATTATTGACATCATCTCGGCTGCCTCATTCATCGGCGCTGGAATCTATTGGGAGATCCAGAACAAAAAACAAGAGCGTAGCAAAGTTGGGTAATTAATAATCACTAAATAACCGCAAATGGAAGATCAGGAAAGAGTCATCAATAAAGCCATAACCCACGGCTTAATAAAGAGCCCATCTGATGTGCAGTATGAGTGAATAGCATAGGAGATTGTAATTAATGGTGAATCCGATCTGTCTGAAAATGCATCCTCGACCCTTAAAATACATACTGATATTCGTCCTCCTGGTCATGGCATGCCAAGGCTGCAAATATCACCCGGCATCCATCTCTCCAAGTCTGGACGAACAGGTCAGACTGAGAGCAGACAAGATGCTTGCAGATATCCAGTCATTCCAAAGTAATGCGGGAAAGAGCAACTTCATGGTCGATTGCACCGTTGCCCTTGACGACACTGCGGCACTGTATTAAGCAAAGATTCTTTCTTTGCTTCGCGCAAATGTATTGCAAGCCTATAAGGCCGAAAGAGCAGCTTACGATGCATGGAAATCCTATCAGGGGACCGTCTCATTTGACGTAATAGGTGATGTTTGGCAATTATATGTCGGAGGGGTCTCTGCCGGAGCATTCTATGAATACAGGCATCATTATGACATCGCAAACATCAATGCGACAGAACAACAGATTCTTTATGACGCTTTGTCAAAACGGTCTTTTTCTACACCATGCCATCTTAATGCCACACTCGGGCAAATCGATTCGGCCCAAATACAAATGTGTTCAGGCATAAGAGATGTATATCATCTTAACCGCGAAACACGCGAGGACTACGAGTGGCCAATCATCAGCCACTCCCCAGACCAACTGAATGCCGTCCTGGACAAAGATCTGGAACTATTCAAGAACTGGATGGCTGCCAGAGAGGCACTTGTGCCGCTTTTGAAGAAAGAAGTGCGCGAGCTGTACGATTCCGGCACGGCCTACTGGAAACACTCCTGCCTGCATGCGTTCCAAGGTTATTATATTGGGCGATGAAATCAGAAACAGGTACCTCGGCTTCCATTTGTAGGGTGCTGTCCTTGAGCCCCATGCCCCCGGCCCCCCTACTTGGCAGATGCGCCGCTGTCTATCTGACGGATGGCATTCACCATCTTCGTCTCGCTGTGTCGTGTCTGCTTTATGTGACAAAAATGAAGAGTTCTGTAAACATCAGCCCCGGCCGTTTTTCGGGAGAGGGACAGACTTTCTTTTACCTCATCTCAGACGTATTTGGAGAAACAGTATCCAGACCCTGCAGATTATTCGGTTAGCGGAAGTCTTTGGATTATTGTAAATAATTATTTAAATTTGTCATTATTGGGTACAATAAATCATCTAAATAGAATTCATCAACTTCTAAAAAGTGGCAATTTCCTGAAAAATCATTCGCAGAGATTATAGGATCAATTTCTAATGACATAATATATTGAAAAATATATGGTTGTACGATTCTAATAAATTGTTAAATATGAAAACGCAGAATTTAAGAAAAACTCTAACCGAAGACGAATACAAGTGGCTCAAATCTCACCCTGAATGCCGATGTGAATTGACCCCTCAATTATTAGCTTATAGGGCCAAAGAAGTATACGATTTAAGTCACTGTTGTTGCGAAAAACCAAAATCTTTTTTTGATAATTTCATTATACTTTTTTCAGATGGTTTAATAGAAATATGGGGGGCTAGTTCTATACAAGCACTTTCGGATTTTGTGAAAAACCATGTCGAATAATGAAGAATAAACTAACCATCACTTCTATCATTTCATATGAGAAAGCAATTTTTAATCATGAGCGTTTATGCCATGATAGGTATTAATGCGCTTGCCCAAGATGTCAGCACATTAAATTTGATCTTTTCTAATTACTCATCATCAATAAAGGTCAGTAATCCTCAGAACACGAAAGATAACTCATGTATCTATAACACCAATTATTTGCAAGCCGAATTGAGAGGCGATTATTTAGTATTTTCTTTTGGCTTTGCTTGGGATGCTTCTAAACGAGAGTATATTGACACTGATGTCTTGAAGATTAATTTGCGTACTGCGACATTTTGTACTGGGTGGTGGTCTCAGTCGTTTGGCAAATGGCAACATGGAGGAGATAAATCCAAGTTGTTTATTCAAGATAAAGCGAATGGAATGGACTTGGCCATAACAGGCTGTCAAAGTTATAATCAAGGAACAAAAAAAATAATGATTGATCAATTATGGTTTTCTTTGAGTTCAGAGGCCTTAGCAAACAGGGTTTTAAACGAAATATATAATATTCAGGCGGATTATAAGGAGAAAGAACCTTGGTTGCATCCGGAACCGGAACAGGATCCAGCGCCTAAAGCATACCCGGCAAAAAGCCAACCGAAGCAGCAAAAGAGAACGACTGTTAATACACCCACTAACGAGAATAATGAAGCTAAAAGGATTGGTATTTATGTGCAATAATCTGAAGATCATTTTGCACCTTTATATATGTGGCATTTTTATCTCCCTTGTTGCTTGTACTATAACGACTCCAGAAAATACGTCTCCTAGCTTGATGATTGATGGAAACGTCTTGACAGTTATGGGGAATGAAGACTCCATCTATGAACTTGGCGTTAAGATAGATAATCTTTCAACTTTTGACATACAGGTTGGAAATAGAGAAAAGGTTGATGTTTACGACCTGTTAAAAGTTCCAAAGCAATACTATGCTGAAATTGCATATAGATTAGTTCATGCAAATGGCGATATTGGAATGTCATTTTCTCTAAGCGGACATTATGATACGACTATAGTAGTCCATGTCGAGCCGCCGGAAATAAGGTGCAATAAAGTAAAGGTTATTGAGGGTGCATGTGCTCCTTTATCTGGCGCTTTCGAAATAGCTAATGTGGAGAGCGATATTATTAGATGGGCTTATCGTAATAAGTTAGGAAATATTGGGGACTCGACCATACAAGTCATGTCTAATTATCTTTTTTCGCTCAGTCATTCGGAGTATAATGATTATGCAGTCAAGAATGACATACCCGTTATTACATCATTCAAAGGTATATATTACAAAATAGAGTCAGATTTGATTGCTGAAAAATATTACCTATTTGCAGCTAAAACAGAGACCGAGATAGAGGCTTTCGTCGAGGATGTGATTTCTATGAAATTCGAAGGAGCTACATCTTCTTTAGACCAAAGGATTTCGTGTTTTAGGACTCCATCAACATCTGGAGTTATGAGCATATTCCTTATCGGTATTGATAAAAATTGGAAATACGAAATTATTCCGGTTGGTCTCATTTGTGTTGATAATATTAAACCATCGACATCATATATAGGACTAGGAAACCTCGAAAGTTATCAAATAACCTTACCTAAGAATCGCATTCGAATTACCGTTCCTCAAAATGCTCCTTCCGGAAGTGGATATGCTATTCTTAGCACTAATGATTTTGGTGGCACTGGTCTTAGTTGTAACGTTAATTTTCGTTTGGATTTTTGTGGTGATGTAAAGGATATAACATTGGTGCGTGAGGGTATGTTTGCAAAGTGGTTGAGCAAGAAACGTATGGTAATAGACTTGCAAAAAATTGAGTCTCCTTATTTGTTTAGCTTTGAGTTACATTTAGAGGAAGGAGACAATTACTTGCCTGTAATTATTACGGATAAGGTCGGGAACAAGACGGAGTATCAATTAAATATTCCAGCGCACTTTATTAGGTCTGATGCTCCTGCTATAAATATTGAAAATAACATCGAGAATAATATCTATTAGTAAGAAAATCTGTTCGCGGATTCATATAAACAAAACTCACTTCTGACTATATAGTTGAACATCCTTGATTCTAGACTCCATCTGGTCGCCCATGATGATAACATGGTCTTCTTTATGTTGTTCATTTGCCGAATTAGGTACTGTTTCAAAAGGTGTGTCTAGCTTCGGCCTGGCAACTTTGTGAGATTTGCAAATATATCAATATTTCAGTCAGAGAGGGTGCTCCCACTCTGACTTCGTTTAGTCCGGGAACAAGGTTTTGTCATAATCAATCCTGGGAAGCTGCCTTCCGTAACCGTTTTTGTCCATGGCTGTCTTGCCCATCAGGGTCAGCACCGATTCATCGTCAGGCATCGCTCCGCGCATCTTTGTGACCCTCCTGAAGTCCTTCTGGAGCCTCTCAATCCAGTTCGTCGTGTATATCATCGACTGGATCTGCGACGCATAGTTCAGATAGGTGAAGTAGAAGCCGATGTCTTCGTGCCCGCACAGGTTCCTGATGGACCTGTAGTCCTTTCCCCACTTCGTGCACAGCACCCTCCATGCCTGTACGCCCTGTTCCGGGGGTGTAGTTCTTGTCTCCCGCCCGGAAGACCTCCCTCATGTCGTCCGCCAGCTGCCTCTTGTCGCCGTGACGCACCTGTGCCAGCATGTTCCGCTTGAGGTGCGTCGTACAGCGCTGGAAGGCCGTCCCGGGGAACATCTCTCCGACGACCCTGTCCAGGCCCGGAAGCCCATCTGCAACCATCAGGCCGACACGCTCCACGCCGCGTCCGTGAAGGTCGCCGAACATGCAGCCCCAGCCGGCGGCGCTCTCAACGGGGCTGTTGTATATGCCGAGAACCTCACACGTGCCCTCCTCCGTCACGCCCGGGATGACATAGAACGCCTCCGTCGCCGCCTTCTTCCTGCGGAATACCTTGATGTGGACGCAGTCCACGAACACGACCGGATAGTATCCGTCCAGCCCGCGCGCAAGCCACTGCTCCACCTCCTTCCGGACATAGGCTATCATCCTCGAGATGCCCGACTTGCGGTAGTGCTCCCCGTATATCTCGTCAAAGACCTGACACACCTGCGCCTGCGTAAGGCCCTTCGTGTACAGGCTCACGGCCAGCTTCTCGCATTCCTCTTCCTGGTCGCGCAGTATGGCCAGTATCTTCGGATGGAAGTTCCCGAAGCGGTCCCGAGGTATCCTGAACTCCAGCCTCCGACCGTGACCGTATGTGTGACCCAGACGGTAGCCGTTCCCTTTGTTGCGACCTTCCTGCTCCCGCAGAAACTCGCCCCGCTCGGCCACCATCATGCTCTCCAGCATGACCTCCAGCAGGTCATGCTGACCGTTTTCTTTCTCGGCATGCTTGCACATTACCTCGGAAAGTTGTTCCTTTGTGAATTCCATGGTCAATGATTTTTTAAGATTGTTTGTCGTTTTTGCTTTTTACAAATATCTTAAAAGTTGTTGACCTTTTTCTTTTTATCTCAACGGACACACTTTTTGGGACAGTATCTCCGAGCTGATGTGCAAGCACAGTTTCAAGTTGGTGAGATCTTCGATGATGTCTACGATGAACATTGCAGCAAGTCGTTCATCTCGAGGAGGATAGTCTATGGGCTGAAGGAGGTGGAGCAGCGGCATCCGCGTGGGACGGATGACAATCTTTCTAAGTCAATTACTTATATAATTGAAATAGTCATACTTATTTACTTTTATTTTTAAATCAAATGCAGCATCTTTGTGTCACCGTTAATTTTGACGGTAATTCAACCATAATTAAACCAAGTCAGATCCTTATCCCATTGTTTTCTGACAATTCATGGGAAGTGCTGATGAGGCGGGGTCTGGTGTATGTATTGACGAGGCGAAAGGACAATGGTTATGTTAAAAAATCATCATGAATAGATTAATTTTGAAATCTTTTTTTGAAGGCGCATTGCGGGCGGCGATAACGTCATCCTTTATAAATGGGAAGATATCTGAGCAACGGATAGATTTTGTAAAAGAGATCATATCAGAGTTCAGGGAGGCGGAGATTGAACATTCATTTCTTTTGCCTGCGGAGAAGTCGAGGCTGAAAGATCAATGGAAACAATGGCTTGATGCCACAGTCCAAGGCATCAAGGCTGAGCTGAGGGCTGAAGGAAAATTGGGCTGAGATGGGGGAATATATTTGTAAGGGTTCGTAGTATTCATGGACGAATGTTTTTTATAACGAATGAAAAATGTGTTGGTTAATAGGAAATCCGGCTTGGATAGGTGTTATTATTGCTGCATTGAGCCTTGTCGTTTCGATTTGGTCGGTAATCTTTAAAAATAATAGCAACAAACGTGTCGAAGAATATAACAATAGTTGTATTCGTCTTAAAAATCGACCTGTGATTGAAATGGAAAATGGTTGGATGGCCAAGCCTACTGCAAGTTCAATCACGTTTAATTTAATTGCTAAGCATAATGAGGCTTGTATAACCAAGATAGTTCCGTTGACAGAGAGTTATATTTGCACGCAACCCAGGTCTTTCCCAATTAATATGTCGGCGGGTAATGTTGAACTGGTAAATTTTGTTTGCTGTCGTCCAGAGATTTTCGACACTGCAATCTTGTCGATTGACATATATTATGAGGATATTATTGGTACTTTGTACAAGACTCATATTGAAGGAACCCAATCTAGATTACGTGTGATTCCAGCTCAGTGTGTGATACCCTCGCATTGTTGATAGTGAGAGAATTAATGAGTCACCTATAGCATAATGAAATGTGCCACTTTAGCGAATACACTGTGCTTTCATTTGTGCTCTAGCAAGGTCGAGGAGGTTCACTTCGTCGCCCACGGCCTTACCTCTACGCAAAGGATGGGAAAGCCTTGAACATGGACAGGAGGGAAACCAGTTCTTCTTTCAAACCGTGACGTACGAAATCCTTCATTTTGCCTTCGGCAAGTTCTCCCAGACCGCTAATCAAGCTCTTTTCTGAGATATCCTGGACACTTGCGATACATTTACCCAGATATTCATCAATGGCCATTCCCATGCGGGATTCCACGATAGTTTTATTGAGAGATGTCCGTTCTTTCAGGAAGAACCAGCAGTCGAATACATCCCGGGCGGTGATCTCACTCCGGTCGAGGAGGGCGCACAACTTGTGGGCGAACATGTCTTCTTTGATCATGACACGCATCTGGAGTCCGAGATAGTTCCGTATCTCATAGTGATTGTCATACTGTCGGTTGGAGATCTCGATCTTGAGTTTCCGTTCGCCAATCCCATAATCAAGCACGATGATGATGCCGTAGTGCTTGATAGCCTCGTCGTGAATCTTGCCATATTTCAGGACAATCTTACGGACGTGCTCATAGACCTCTGTCTCCATTGCCGGATCCAGCAGATTGAAGTCCAGATCCGTCGAGAACCGCGGCAGATTGTGGAAGAACATGGTGGCGGTACCTCCTTTGAAGGCCAGCACGGAGGAAAGCAACGCATCGGAGAAGATGTCCTTCAGCAGCTGCAGCATGAAGAATTTATGTTTGTTCGTGTCCATTACCCAAGAATCTTTGAAACCCGCTGCCCGAGTGTTTTGCTATTGTAAATGGGAAGGAGAGAAATCACCTTCTGTTTGTCCAAGGAAGACGGATTGTCGAAATAATAATTGCTGTCCAGGTACAGGATATCCAAGAAGGCCCTTTCGGGAGAAGCAATATTGACATTGCCTTCGCGGATGATGCCTGTTGTATCAATCAGGATTTCACCCTTGATTTTCCTATATCGGTACAGTCTCCCGTCGATTTCAACGCTCCTGCTCAGATTGCCCACAGACGTAATTTCATCACTGTATTGGAAAACGATTCCGGCTCTCTGTAACACATATTCCAGAGAGATGTATGAAGGCGTATAAAGCAAGCAGGCCAGTTCCTTCTCATCATACCCCGGTTTGGCATAGATTCCCTTCCTGGGATTGAGGATTTCACCCTTTCTGACATAGCCGATCATTCTGTTTTTCACCGTATCCCGACTCAGATCCTGGCCGTATGCCATGGCAATCCCCTGCATCGTGAAAACACTTGCGTTGTCCTTGTAAAGATCTATGAGAAGTTGATTTTGTAATCCCATAGTGGTGCTGTAATTTACTTTTGGTTCACAAAAATACAAAAGGCTCTTGAAAATGCAATTATTATTTGGGATTCTCCTGCCCAAAAATTACAATCTCTTACGCCTCCCACTCAAGCAGCCCCGAAGCCACGCCGTCTGCGAGTTGGACGAGCGACACGAGGGGAGAGAGTTTTTTCGCGGCGTTCAGGCTCTCTTTGTGTTCGGGGCTCTGGAAGGGTAGATTCCAGGCGGTCATGTGCCAGCGTATCGCCATCATTTCTTCCGGCTTGAGTTCCAGTCCCCAGGAAAGGAGCATGACGACCGATTTCTCTCCGTGACCGAGCGGCAGCCCGGCGGTGTAATCGACCGTATAGCCGGGATATTTTTCCCAGAATCCGTCCGCATTCTTCCGGCTGAGTATGGCTTCCTGGTAAATGTCGCTCTTGCATGTGTCGTGGAGCAGGGTGGTGATGGCAATGCTGTCCAGGGGCAGCAGGGGTTCGAGATGTGGCTCGCGTTGAATGACCGGCTCTCGCAGCATGATGGCTGCATCGTACACATTCAGCGAGTGTTGCAACAGCCCGCCTTTGCATGCAAGGTGGAACCGGGTGGATGCCGGTGCGTTATAAAAACCGCATTGGTCAAGCTGCGAGAGTACGTTGTCAATGCCTTTCCTCTCTGTTTTCAGGAGGGTTTCTTCGAATCTGGTTCTGTTCATTTTATCTGTTTTTGGAGGCAAATATAGAGAAGGCGGGCGAAGTGTATGTTCGCAAAGAGAAATTGTTTTGGGGGAGTGTGACTAAAGCCCTGTAAGATCAAACTTATATACTTTCTCTTCTGCCTGATAAAGAACATTTACTATCTTTGTCGTTGGAAAATCATGTTTCGGGATGAGGAAAATATGTTGATACACGAAATTCAAGCGGAAATACGGCGACTCAAGCGTGAAAAGGGCATTTGCATTTTGGCACACGCATATCAGAGTCACGACATTTGGGAAGTGGCCGATTATGTAGGCGATTCGTTCGGTTTGAGCCAAAAGGCGGCTGAATCCGATGCTGAAACGGTTTTAATGTGCGGCGTTCGGTTTATGGCCGAAACGGTGAAGATTCTGTCACCACATAAGCGTGTGATTTTGTCGAATGCGGAGGCGGGTTGCCCTATGGCGGAACTGATTTCGGTCGATTTGCTGTCGCTGTTGAAGGCGAAATATCCCGATTACACGGTGGTTTCGTATATCAACACTACGGCACAATTAAAAACGTTGACCGACGTTTGCGTAACTTCGTCGTCGGCTGTGAAGATTGTGAAAAACATACAGAACGACAAGATTCTATTTATACCGGACTGTAACTTAGGTGGTTGGGTGCAAAAACAAATAACCGGGAAACAGTTTCAGTTTGTTCCCGGCGGTTGTCCCACCCATTTGCTGATTACGCCGAAAAATGTTGAACAGGCACGTCAGAAGCACCCGAACGCATTGGTGCTTGTTCATCCCGAATGTGCCGAAAAAGTTGTGGAACTTGCTGATTTTGTTGGTAGTACCACGCAGATAATGGATTATGCAAAACAAAGTCCGTCAACGGAATTTATCATAGGTACGGAAAACAGCATTGTGCAACATTTGCAGATTGATTGTCCCCAAAAACGGTTCTTCATGCTGACGAAAAACTGCGTCTGTCACAATATGAAAACGACCACGTTAGGCGATGTGTATGAGTGTGTTAAAGGATTTGGCGGCGAAGAAATTGCCCTTGATGCCGACACGCTCCTTAAAGCTAAACGCAGTATTGACGAAATGCTCAGGCTGGAAAAGATTTGAGCGGATAGCCGACAACGAGACTTGAACTTTTTTCTCCCAAAAAGCAACATTTGCAAATATCCAAGATTTGTGGAAATCTTGAGAATCGTCATTCTTTTTCCTGGTTATTCTGCAACTTGCGGATTTCCTCAGTCAGGAGGTCGATTCGCTCGTTGAGTTGCTTCACTTCCAGCTCCAGGGCGTCGTTGTTGTCGCTTACCATCGCATCCACGAAGATGGAGTTCACCAAAGACAGGCCGATGATGCCGCCGGCAATCAGGATGAGTACAAAATAGATTCGTACGAAGGCCACCTTTCCTGGCGTGAGGCCAACCGAAAGGGCATCTGGAATCTCGTACCATCCTTCCACCGTACACAGCCGGAACGTCGAGTAAATCGAATCCCAGGGTGTCCCGAAATATTCGGGCGCGACATCCTTGAAAAACGCACAGTTGAACAGGGATACCATCAGAATCAGTATCAGGAAGGCGCAGAAGATAGGGAACGAGTCGCGTAGCGCTTTTCCGAATCCCTTTATGGTGTTGTCGAAGTTCGGAAAAATATGGGCCAGCCGGAAGAGCCGGAACACGCGCAGCACACGCAGAATCAGGAGAATTGACAGATCCAGCAAATGTGCCGGCACAAAGTAGGAAATCAGTGCCGGAATGGAAAGAATCACCAGGATGCCGTCCATCCTGTTCCAGCCCGATGCCCAATACCCTCTGAAGCCAAGTTGAATATGTTTCATCAGCATTTCGAGGGCAAAGAAGATGGTGCATGCGGCATCTATTACATTGATGGCGGGAGATTGGGGGCCGATTTCCTGCCGAAACAGGATGACGGAGTTTAAAAGAATAACCAGAAGAACGACACGTTCTGATGTGAAGATGTTTTTTTTCATTGTTGCGACTATTTTTTTACGCCATCTTCATCATGTCAACCAACTGCAGGAAGTAATCGTTGGACCAGATGTCCAGGGCGTCCAGATGGCTTGGATCGATGTATGGAATCACATCTTGCTTGACTTGGTCGATATTTGTGTCTGAGATTTTTTTACGTAGTTGGGTCATAAACTCATCGAGGCTGACATCCTTTCCGCTGAAGGTCTTGATTCTTTCTTGGAGGTGCCCGAAATCCAGTGAAACGCCGTTGCGGACATACCATTCGAAGTCAAACCAGTCGCGGCCTTTTATGCGGCGCTGCCATGCACGGTAGGCCAGCGCATGCATCTTCCCGGCATAGAGGTCCGGCAGGGTAAAGCACCGGACCATGAACGAATAGGGCTGCATGAGGAGCTTTTGTTCTGTTTTGAACTTCAGGGGAGGATCCGTGTCGAGCTCGATCTTTACCTTGATTGTCTTCTTGGTCTGGAACTTGATGTCGTAAGCTTCGGTGTTTTCCTTCAGGAATGCAGACTCTACTTTTCCGAAAGCCTTCTTTTCTTTCTTGGTAATCGTTACATCGAAGCCGGCGATATGGAACTCCGTGCGTATGGCATCGAAATAATTTTCGAGGTGGATGTCGTCTCGCTTCTCTGTAAGAGAGAAGTCCATATCCTCTGAAAACCTCGGCAGCCCGTGAATAATCCGGAGACATGTGCCGCCATAAAACGCGGCGTGGTCAAAAAAGCCGCCACGGTGCAGGCCTGCCAGCGCTATCTTCTGACAGACCTCCTGCTCCGCGTTCTTTGTGGCTGTTCCGCCGCTCTTCTGGCTGTATGCGGCCAGCATCGATTCGTAGGTGGTCATTGCTTGATAATCTTTATCAGATTCTTGAATATCTGTGTCTTCCGTCCGCTTTGGGCGCATTGTTCAATAATGTTGACATTCAGTTCGGCCAGGATGTCCATATCCAGTCGGATGTCTTCTTCAAGATATACGGCCAGTGCCTTTATGGACTGGTTGGGGACGAAGTCGTCCAGAAGGATGGTGTCACACAATGCCTTTTCCCGGGTCGCCATGAGGAAACCGACGCCTTGTTCCTGCCGGCTTTCGACACCGATCGGGAAGTACGAGGCGGGAACCTGGACATAACGGAAATTTCCTATGGGCGTTTCAAAAAAACGGGTACGCTTGGTCGTCGCAGATGTCATGAGGAAAACCCTTTCCGGAATCATGCCATAATAGCGTAGCGCCCATTGGAAGGAGACGTACGAAGGTCCGTAGATGTGGTTGGCACATAGTCTCACATCTGTTTCCTTTCCGCTGAGTTCCTGGTTGACGATAAAGAGGTTGCGCTTAAGGCGGATAATCTCACCGCTCTTTTCGAGCGATTGGATTTTCTTCTCTGGCGAAGACAGGTCCGGAAAGCATGATTTTATGTCTGCACCCGATATTGGAATCCCGGCAAACTGTAATAATGAATTCTTCTTGAACATAAGTATCCATTCACAACGTCGCAAAGGTAGCAATATTTTCACAGAAAAGGAGGAAAAACTTCCTTTTCTGTGTAATAATTGCCAGTTTTGGCAGAGAAGACGGTATATTCAAAGAATCACCTGTGGGCGATGCCACACTTCCTCTCACTTCTTCACGTGCACGTCCATCTGCGGGAAGGGGACGGTGAGGCCTTGTTTCGGGAACTCCTTGTAGATTCTTTCGTTCATCGCGAAGAACACATCCCAGTAGTCGTCGGATTTGACATAGACGCGGACGGTGAGGTCGACGGAGCTGTCGGAAAGGTCGCCGACTGCAACGAACGGGGCGGGGTCCGGCAGGATGCGGGCGTCTTCGCGGCAGATGGCCAGTACGGTTTCGCGGGCTTTGTCGACGTCGTCGCCGTACGAGATGCTGAAGGAGAAGTCCACACGGCGGGTGTCCATGCGGCTGTAGTTCTGGATGACGCCCGACAGGATGGTGCCGTTGGGGATGATGACGACGCGGTTGTCGCGGGTGGTGAGTTCGGTGGTGGTGATCTGGACCGCTGTCACGAAGCCCGACTCGCCCTGGGCGGCAATGAAGTCGCCTACTTTATACGGCTTTAACAGCAAGATTATGACGCCGTTGGCGAAATTCTGCAAAGTGTTGCTCAAAGCCAGTCCTATGGCGACGCCTCCTGCTGCGAACAAGGCCAGGAACGAGGCGGTGTTGATGCCGAGGATGCTGATGACCGTCAGGATGAGGATGATGTTCAGGATGACCGACACCAGGCTCCGGAGGAAGGTCCGGATGGAGAGTTCCGCTTTGTGTCGCTCCAGGATGACCGACAGGAGGGCCAGTACGCGCCGGATGAGCCATGCGCCGATGAAATAGACGACGGCCGCGATCAGGATTTTGGTCCCGAGCGAGATGCTCATGTCGATGATTTTGTCTACCCAGGTGTGTATGAGACCCCGGTTGACCAGCCCTTCGCTGTGCGCGAGGGCGGCTGACGCGATGCTGTCGGAGGCGGAGGAGAGGTCGGAAAATATCAGCGTGTCGATGGGCATGGTTTTCTGTTTGGGTTTCCGGACAATGTTGTATTTTTGTGCAAATTTATCACTTTTCCGATTTCAATGCAATTGCTTTATCATATCGCCCGCCTGCTCGTGGGCGCCCTTTTTGTTTTTTCCGGCTTTGTCAAAGGCGTCGATCCTCTGGGGTTTACATATAAGATAACAGATTATCTTACAGCCTTCCACATGATTTTTCTGGTGCCGGCCGCTTTCTGCATCGCCATGTTTTTCATCCTTGCGGAGTTCACCATCGGCCTGGCGCTGATCTTCCGGGTAAGGATTAAAGAGACGGTGTCGGCTGCGCTGGTTTTCATCTTGTTTTTCACGGTCTTGACGCTCATCATCGCGTTTACGAATCCAGTGTCGGACTGCGGCTGTTTCGGCGATGCCGTCATCCTGAGCAACTGGCAGACTTTCTATAAGAATCTGGTGCTTCTGCTGCTGATTGTGTTCCTGGTCTGGTACGAGTTCCGCGACCATCAGCCGGCGGATTATACCGGCGAGTGGCTTTGGCTGGGCGGTTTTGCGCTGGTGATGCTGCTTACGTCGGTGTATTGCTACCGCCATCTGCCGTTGCTCGACTTCCGGCCTTACCGCATCGGGACGTATATTCCCGACAAGATGAAACTGCCCGAGGGGGTGTTGCCGCTGGAGTCTAAGATGCTGCTGTACTACGAGAAAGACGGGGTGGTCGAGGAGTTCACCGAGGATAATTATCCGTGGCAGGATTCCACTTGGAAATGGAAGGAGACCAAGACGGTGGTCATCAAGGAAAACAAGGCGGAGATCCACGATTTCGTGCTGACCGATGCCGAGACGGGCGAGGAGGTGACCGATTCGTTGCTGTACCGTGCCGACGATGTGTTTCTGCTGGTGACTTACGACCTCGAAAAGGCTAAAAAACGGCAGTTGAAAAGGGCCAATGAGCTGGCTGCCTGGTGTTCGGAGCATGGTTTTGCATTTTATGCCTTAACTTCTACGGGACCTGCTGATATTCAGCGCTTCAAACGTGAATTGGGGTTGGACTATGCTTTTGCGAATGCCGATGAAATCATGCTCAAGACGGTCATTCGCGCCAATCCGGGGCTGGTTTATCTTCACCGGGGTGTCATCATGGACAAGTGGCACGGCAACGATCTGCCCAAGGTGTCTGCATGGTCCGGCCAGCCGCTGGCGGAGGCGGCCACGCATCGTCGGCACATGACGGAGCGGCGTGTTTTCTGGCTGTATGGCGGGCTTGCCCTGCTGACGCTGGGGCTGTTTATGGTCTATGCTGTTTCTTTTCGAAAAAAAAAGCGGTAAAATAGGTGTCGCGATTTAAAAAGTTGGTATATTTGCACGCTCAAAAACGATGCCCGGGTGGCGGAAGTGGTAGACGCGCTAGTTTCAGGGACTAGTGTTCGCAAGAACGTGCAGGTTCAAGTCCTGTTCCGGGTACAAAAGAGCAAGCCCAGGTGGTGGAATTGGTAGACACGCCACTTTGAGGGGGTGGTGGGGGTAACCCCGTGTGAGTTCAAGTCTCGTCCTGGGTACAAGGTTCCGGCCGGTCCGGAGAAAAGAGTTTGAAGATTCCTTGCGGCATGCGATACCGTCAAGGAATTTTTTTTTTGCACCGTATCTATGCGATTTTTCCGACTATACCGTCTCATCCGACGCAACGACAGACTGGAGTTGCGCCGTCATCCGGCCTTGGCCGCCAATGTGGCGAGCCGGATTATCCTGGGGCTGGCCGGCGTGTATTGGGCCGGACTTATGCTGATGGGAGGCTGGTCGATGGCGCGGATGGACGATGCGTTTTTCTATATCCACCGACTATTCCCGCTGCTGCTGGCTGCCGATTTCCTGATGCGCTTTTCGCTGCCATCGATATCCAAACGCCTGAAACCCTATCTGTTGCTGCCTGTCGGACGACGTCGGGTCATCGGGGCTTTTCTGCTGCGTCATGCGTTGCACTGGATGAACCTGCTGTGGATGCCGTTTTTCCTGGCTTTTGCCCTGCATGCGGTGCTGCCCTCCATGGGCGTTCTGCCGGCGGTTTCTTATCTGGTCGGCATCTGGCTGCTGTTCGTGGCAAACGGGTTCTGGTTCCAGCTGTGCCGGCTGCTATGTATTGAAAGGGTGCTGTGGGTGTTGCTGCCGCTGGCGGTGGCAGGCGGCCTGGTGGCGCTGGAGTTCCAGTGCGGCCATGTGGTCACCGATGCTGCCTTGCAACTGGCCGACGGATTCGTCTGGTTCTCACCCTGGTGGAGTTTCCCGGCGGTTATCGTGGTGCTGGCGCTGCTGGTATATGCCCAGCTCATATTGGAAGACCGTTTCCTGTATGGCATGTTCTCTTACCGGAAGGATAACCGGCGGCGGGGCAGGGTGGCCCAGTTTGGTTTCTTCTCGCGTTTCGGCACGGTGGGCGAGTATATGCAGCTCGAAACGAAGCTCCATCTCAGGAACCGGGTCCCAAGGCGTAACCTGCTGAATGCCATTATTATTGTTCTACTTTGGACGTTCAATGCCGCCAGCGGTGCCTACAAGGGCATCGTCATTCAGGATGCCATCATCATTTCGTCTTTCTCGTTTTTCGGTCTCATCGTGTCGTCTGGTTTTTTCGCTTTCGAAGGCCATTACATGGACGGCCTGGTCTGCTGGCGGGACTCGCTGTATAAGCTGCTGATCGCCGATTATTATTTCCTGCTGCTGGCGCTGTTGGTGCCGCTTTCGGTGCTGGGCATCCTGATGGCCGTCGGCTCCACACCGTTCTCCGCCTGGCAGATGGTGGCCTGCATGGTCTTTGCGGCCGGTTTCATGAACCAGGTGGTCATGCGGATGGTGCTGTACAATACGGTGACCATGCCGCTGCACGAGGTGGTGATGAAGGACCGGGGCGGGGTGTCCTGGCAGCGCTATGTGCTGCTGACGGTCGTCCTGCTGCTCCCGATTCCGGTGGTATGGCTGCTGAATCTCTGCTTCGGCGAGGGACGTTATGTGGCGTTGCTGGCCATCGGGCTGGTCTTTGCCGTTACGCACCGGATCTGGCTTCGGCAGATTTACCGACGGTTTATGAAAACCCGCTATGAACGGATGGAGAAACTCAGAATAACGCGATAATACAATGGAAATTACGGTTACCGATTTAAAGAAGTGCTTTGGTGAGAAGACGGCGGTGGACATCCCCGGATTGACAATCCATGCGGGGGAGTTTCTGGGGCTGGTTGGCAACAATGGCGCCGGCAAGACCACGTTTTTCAGGCTGCTGCTCGACTTGCTCAAGGCGGACAGCGGGCGGATTCTTCTGGATGGTACGGATGTCACTTCGACCGAGGCCTGGAAACATGAGGTCGGGGTTTATCTGGGCGAGGGTTTCCTGATTGAATATCTTACACCGGAGGAGTTTTTTCATTTCGTGGGGACGTCGTTCGGCCTCAGCCATGCCGAGACCGACGCCCGTCTGGAGGCTTTCGGCCAGCTGACCGAAGATATTCTGGGTCAGAACATTTATATCCGGAATCTGTCGCAGGGCAACCAGCAGAAGGTGGGGATTCTCTCGGCGCTGTTCGTGCGGCCCAGGCTGCTGGTACTCGACGAGCCGTTCAACTTTCTCGATCCGCATGCGCAGATGGTGGTCAAGCGGCTGCTCAAGTCATACCAGGCGGAGACGGGGGCCACGGTGTTGCTCTCCAGCCACAATCTGGGCCATACGGTGGACATTTGTGAGCGCATTGTGCTGCTCGAATCGGGGCATGTTCTCCGCGACATGGACAACCGGCAAGGGGAAGCCGAGCAGGCGTTGAAAGATTACTTCGACGTGGCATAATGGCGGCGGGTTTGCGTGCGGAGATGGGTTGAGGCCTGGCAGGAGGCGTGCATTGACGTGGCTTGATGGCATCGTCCAGGATGCAAAGGTATATTGAGACCGTGCAGGCCTCAGAGGGTTACTTCGGCGTGGCCAGATTTCGGCCGTCAGGGGTGCGAAGGTATACTGGAAACTTTGGAGCCCCCCGCCTTCGCAATCTGTAGCTAATCGTATATCAAATACTTGATTCTTATCGATTTAAACTTCTCAAGACCGGGTTCCCAGCTCGCTTTGATGTCTTCTTCGCTCAAACCGGCCGAAATCTGCTCGCGCAGGGTGTGTGTGCCGGCCAAAGTGTCGAAATACGAGGTGAAAAAGGCGGATTTCTGGGGGTAATTCCGGTATGCAAAGAGGATCCATTCCAGACGCAGACCGGGTTGTGCATACAGGTCGTCGATTGACATTGTGCGCAGGTCGGTGCCGCGGCATTCGCGTCCCAGCAGGGGCGGGTTCTTGGCACCGGCCGTACTTTGTGGTGTGAAACGGAAGTCGCCGGCTTGCAGGTCGGGGTGTCCGAAGGCCATGAACGGGAAGTCGGTGCCCCGGCCGACGCTGAGCGGCGTGCCTTCGAAGAAGCAGAGTGACGGATAGAGCGCGATGGCCAGCGGTGTCTGCAGGTTGGGCGACGGCGGTACTGGCAGGTCGTAACGGCTGGCGTGGGTGTAGTTCCGGCAGGGAATGACCTGCAGCTGGCACTGCCGGCCACCGGCCAGCCATCCTTCGCCGTTAATCATGCGGGCGTATTCGCCGATGGTCATACCATATATAACAGGCACCGGGTGCATGCCGACGAACGAAGTCAGGTCCGGTTCCAGCACGGGGCCGTCGATGTATTGGCCGTTGGGGTTGGGCCGGTCAAGAACCACGAGTGGCACCTGGTTCTCGGCACAGGCTTCCATAACGTAGTGCAGGGTGGAGATGTAGGTGTAAAAACGGGCGCCAACATCCTGTAAGTCGAAGACCATGAGGTCGATATCGAACATGTCGTCGGATGTGGGCTTTTTGTGGTTGCCATAGAGCGAAACAATCTGAAGGCCGGTCGCCGCATCGGTGCCGCCGGAAACGGTTTCGCCGGCATCGGCGGTGCCCCGGAAGCCATGTTCGGGCGAGAAGATCCGGCGGATGTTGATGCCGCACTGCAGCAGCGAGTCTACCGCATGGCGTCCGTCGATGAGGGAGGTGTGGTTGGCCACGAAGCCGATGCGCTTGCCTTGCAGCAGGGGAAGGTACTGGGCGGTCTGGCTGGCGCCGGGCAGTATCTTGGTAGTGAGTGTATTGGCAATGGCAAAGCCCGATACGGGCGTTTGCGTCTGTCTTTGCGTCTGTGTCTGTGTCTGTGCGGACAAGGTACCCGCTGTCGTTACAGGATTACCAGCCTGCGATGCCGGAAGGATATCGGATGTCGTAATAGTCGGTGTGGCAGGGGCCGCCGGGCTGCAGGCGATGGCGAGCATCAGGCACACGGTGAAACAGCAGACGGATTTGAAGAAGGCATGGAACATATGTATCCGGTTTGGCGGTACGCCGCGCAGGCGCACGGGATTATTCTCCAAAAATAAACAACCGCCGCGGTTTTTCCGAGAACATTGCCCGGAAAAAAGCGTTTCAGACTGCCGCGCCATTGGCATTTGTCTCTGATGCCCTCGCATTGTTTCGAAGGAATATGCTTTTCAGACCGTCGCACGAAGCGAAGGTTTGCCGGGGCAAGCCTGCCTACACTGACCAAAGCCTGCTGGAGCAGGCCAAATCAGCTTGCCGAAAAGGCCGGGCAAACCCTGGCCGCCCTCGGCTATGCTATTGTTCGTAGATATCCATGCTCCGGTCGGTATAGAATATGACGATGCGCTGGATGGTTTTGCCGGCGTTATTTGCGGACGGCTGTACGTTTGGCAGCTGCTGCGCTGTTTTCGGAAGTGCTTCCGCAATGTTTTGCTGATTATTAGATGTTGATTCAGAATCGTTTGAATTATCCAATGAGTAGTTATTATTCAATGTATCAACGGCGGGATTCTGTGCAGGTTCCTGCTGGGACAACGGTTCCGTGGATGGTTGAACTAATTGATTGACAGTCTTTTCTTTTGTTTCAACAGGGTCGGCTGAGGCTACGGCCTGGGAAAAGATGTCGTTTGTGCTGCCGTCTTTCTGGCGGTACATCGGTCCGATGCCGCAGATCAGCCAGTCGGCAGACAGGTATTTATAGTGATTGAGAATCTTGACAATGAAATCGTAGCTTGGATTGTTCCGACCGGAGAGGAGATGGGAAACGGTGGAACGCTGTACGCCGATGGCATCTGCGAACTGGGTAGAGGAGATGTTCTCCATGGCAATGAACCGAAGCAGCCTGTCTTTAATCATCGCAAGGGTGGATTATATGTTGTCAAATCATTTCCACAAATGTAAATAGATTATTTTTCACAATTGTAACAAAATTACATTTCAAAATTTCGATTTACATCGGTGAAGTTTACAAAATTTTCACCCGCCGCGGGGCTCCTCGTGCAGACGGGGTGGGTTGAGGAATTAAATCCTTTCAAGGCCAAAAAGATGGCTTTTGGAGGTGAATTTCTTTAACCAAAGATTCTATTTACATGCAATAAAAC
This sequence comes from Bacteroidales bacterium, assembly GCA_017523725.1. Taxonomy (GTDB): domain Bacteria; phylum Bacteroidota; class Bacteroidia; order Bacteroidales; family UBA4181; genus JAFWVY01. The sequence goes on along the minus strand of JAFWVY010000036.1, from coordinate 27,067 downwards.
ACTGGGTTTTAGTTGATAATTATTCTGAAATGTCATAAAAACGGCCCAAAGGGCACGTTTGTCGGCCCAAAATGGAGAATGTATCTTCAATAGATAAAGTTTAACTTTAGTTATCTATGCGTAAAATACTGGGTTTGAGTTGTATTTAAACGCGAAATATGAGGTCGATTTTTTGTTCACGTGTCATGTGAAAACCGCGAGGCTATTTGTTGGTTTGTTGTGAATGTCTTGTTGAAATCTGGCCCATTAAAAAGACCTGCGCCAACGGGTTGGCGCTATATTTTGTCAACAAATGTAAAGGGGCTGTCGCGTTACGCGAGCAGGATTTTTTTTGCGCGGCAGATACCCTCGCAGAGTATGTCGATTTCTTTTTCGGTGTTGTAGAATGCCAGCGAGGCGCGGACAGTGCCATCGATGTTGTAGTGGTCCATCACAGGCTGTGTACAGTGGGTGCCGGTGCGGACGGCGATGCCGAGTTTGTCGAGCACCATGCCCATGTCGTACGGATGGATGCCTTCGACAAGGAATGAGAAGATGGCGGCCCGTTCCGGCGCTTCGCCGTATATGCGCAGCCCCGGGATATTCTTCAGTTGCGACAGGGCATATTGTGTCAGGCGTTTCTCATAGGCCTGCACTTCGGGCAGACCTAACGCCGTGAGGTAATCGATGGCGCAGGCCAGTCCTGCGGCGTCGATGTAGTTGTTGGTGCCGGCTTCGAATTTCAGTGGAAGCTCGTTGTAGGTGGTTTTTTCGAAAGTCACGCACGAGATCATGTCGCCGCCGCCCTGGTAGGGGGGCATCTCGTTCAGCAGGTCGCGCTTGCCATACAGCACGCCGACGCCTGTCGGGCCGTAGAGTTTGTGCCCGGAGAACGCCAGGAAATCGCAGTCGAGTTGCTTGACGTCGATGGAGAGGTGCTGGACCGACTGGGCGGCGTCTATAAGTACGCGTGTCCCGGCCTGATGCGCCTCACGGATGATGTCCGCCACCGGATTGACCGTGCCGAGGGTGTTCGACACCTGCGTCACGGCCACCAGCCGGGTCTTGCCGGAGAGCGATGCCCGGAAGGCCTCCAGGTCGAGGGTGCCGTCGTCGTGCATCGGAATGACGCGCAGCCGTGCTTTCTTGCGGTCGCACATCATCTGCCAGGGAACAATGTTGGAATGGTGTTCCATTTCGGACACGAGAATCTCGTCGCCGGGATGCACATAGGCTTCTCCGAACGAGAACGCCACGGCGTTGATGCTGTCGGTGGCGCCCCTGGTGAAGATGATTTCCTCGGCGAAGGGCGCGTGAAGAAACGATTGAACCGTCCTGCGCGACTGCTCATAGCATTCCGTGGTCTGTTCGCTCAGGAAATGGACTCCCCGGTGGATGTTGGCATTCATCGTGCGGTACATCCTGACAAGGCAGTCGATGACGGCCTGCGGTTTCTGGGTGGTGGCCCCGTTGTCCATGTACACCAGCGGCTTTCCATAGACCTGCTGCTGCAGTATGGGGAAATCTTTCCGGACAATTTCTGCGTCGAATGCCATTATACCAGGTGTTTGAGTTTGCGTGACACTTTCGCGCCCAGGACGCGGCGGAGGGCCGGTGGGAGGCTGTCCAGTTCGTGCCGGAGTTCGGCTTCGAGCAGCATCCGGGTTGCTTCTTCAGGGCTGATACCCCGTTGTTGCATATAGAACAGCGCGTCTTTGTCGAGCTGTCCGACGGTGGAGCCGTGGGAGCACTTGACATCGTCGGCATAAATCTCCAGCTGCGGCTCGACATGGACGGAGGCCTGCTCCGAAAGCAGGATGCTGCGGCTCTGCTGGTAGGCTTCGGTCTTTTGCGATCCGGCCGGTACCAGGATGCGGCCGACCATGTCGGCCTGTGCGGCGCCGCCCAGCAAGTGTTTAAAGGTCTGCATGCTGCTGGCACCGCCCGCATTGTGCCTGCAAAGGATGTTCTGGGCGAGTTTTTCGCGGCCGGTGAGCACGGCGAGGCTGCTTAAGGATAGCGAACTGCCTTCTTCTTGTATATCAATATGATACGAATTGCGAATATCGGTACACTGCGTAAAGATGGCTATACTTCGCATCTCACTTCCGGTCGCCAGACGGCAGGTATGCCGGTAGATGGCGCTGCCTGGGCGTGTCTGCTCGAGAATGCAGGTGAGGCTGGCGTTTTTCTTCAGGTCGAAGCGGAAGGAAAAGTCGCGGTTGACGTTCCGGATACAGACAATGGCGCGGCTTCCGGCGCCGGCAGTCACCTTGCAGGAGGTACTGCCGGCGGGCAAAACGAGCACCATCGGGGCCTTTTCGGTCCGATGTGCCGGAATTTTTATCTCCATTTGCTTCGCCGCTGTCATTTATATTTAATTCAATGATTTAATAATCCAGTCGTAACCTTTTGTCTCCAAATCTTTTGCAAGCTCCTTTCCACCCGACATCACAATCCGGCCGGCGTAGAGGACATGCACCACGTCGGGCACGATGTAGTCGAGCAGCCGCTGGTAGTGGGTGATGACGATGGAGGCGTTCTCCGGCGTCCGCAGTTGGTTGACACCTTGCGACACAATACGCAGTGCATCAATGTCCAGTCCGCTGTCGGTTTCGTCCAGAATTGAAAGGGCCGGTTTCAGCATGGCCATCTGGAAAATCTCGTTGCGTTTCTTCTCGCCGCCGGAGAAACCCTCGTTGACGGCACGTTTGATGAGTTTGGGGTCCAGTTCCACAAGCGCCGCCGCCGCCCGCATCTGTTTGAGAAATTCGGCGGGCGTGAGTTCCGGCAGGCCCATGGCTGCACGCCGGGCCGCCACAGCCGCTTTCATGAAGTTGGCGATGCTGACACCCGGGATCTCGACCGGATACTGGAACCCGAGGAAGATGCCGAGACGCGCACGTTCTTCGGCCGGCAGGGCCAGCAGGTCGCGTCCCATGAACGTCACGCTGCCCGAGGTCACGGTGTACTCACTGCGTCCGGCCAGCACCGAAGCCAGCGTACTCTTGCCCGAACCGTTGGGTCCCATGATGGCATGCACTTCGCCCGGCGAGACCCGGAGCGAGATGCCCTTCAGGATGGGCGTGCCGTCTATATTTGCGTGTAAATTATTGATCTCTAACATCTTCTTTATGTTTTATCCGACCGTTCCCTCCAGGGAGATCTGCAAAAGTTTCTGGGCCTCGATGGCGAATTCCATGGGCAGGTTGTTGAGTACCTCGCGGGCATATCCATTGACAATGAGGCCAATGGCATCCTCCTCGCCGATGCCGCGCTGCTTGCAGTAGAACAGCTGGTCTTCGTTGATCTTGGAGGTCGTGGCTTCGTGTTCGACGACAGCCGTGCGGTTTTTCACCCGCATCACCGGGAAGGTGTGCGCGCCGCATTTGTCACCGATGAGCAGCGAGTCGCACTGCGAGTGGTTGCGCGCGTTCTCGGCGCCCGGTGCGACATACACCAGACCGCGGTAGCTGTTCTGGCTCCGGCCGGCCGAGATGCCTTTCGAGACAATGCGACTGGACGTGTGTCTGCCCAGATGGATCATCTTCGTGCCGGTATCGGCCTGCTGGAAGTTATTCGTCAGGGCGACCGAATAGAATTCGCTCGAAGCGTAGTCGCCGCGCAGGATGGTGCTCGGGTATTTCCAGGTGATGGCGGAACCGGTCTCGACCTGGGTCCACGAAATCCTGGAATGGTCGCCCCGGCAGTCGCCGCGCTTGGTTACGAAATTAAAGATGCCGCCTTTGCCGTCCTTGTCGCCCGGATACCAGTTCTGCACCGTCGAATACTTGATTTCGGCGCCGGAGAGGGCCACCAGCTCCACCACGGCGGCATGCAGCTGGTTCTCGTCGCGCTGGGGTGCCGTGCAGCCTTCGAGGTAGGAGACATAGCTTCCTTCGTCGGCCACGAGCAGTGTGCGTTCGAACTGGCCTGTGCCGGCCGCGTTGATGCGGAAATAGGTGGACAGTTCCATCGGGCAGCGCACACCTTTGGGGATATAGCAGAACGACCCGTCGGAGAACACGGCGGAGTTCAGGGCGGCGAAATAGTTGTCGGAATAGGGGACGACAGAGCCCATATATTTCCTGACCAGATCCGGATGTTCCCGGACGGCTTCGCGGAACGAGCAGAAAATGATGCCCGATTTGGCCAGTTCGGCCCGGAACGTCGTCTTGACCGATACACTGTCCATGACGGCGTCAACCGCCACGCCAGCCAGCCTTTTCTGTTCCTCGAGCGGGATGCCGAGCCGCGAAAAAGTGCGGCGCAGCTCCGGATCGATCTCGTCCATCGACTTGGCGGTTTTCCTCGGTTTGGGTGCCGCGTAGTAGATGATGTCCTGGAAATCGATATCCGGCAGCGTGAGGTGCGCCCAACGGGGCATGGCCAGGGTCTGCCAGTGCCGGAAGGCCTTCAGCCGGAACTCGAGCATGAAGTCGGGCTCTTGTTTCTTGGCCGAGATGGCCCGCACGATATCCTCGTTCAGCCCCTTCGGCAGTGTGTCGCTTTCGAGTGCGGACACGAAACCGTACTTGTATGGCTGCGAAGTACTTTCTTGTATGATCTCGTTGCGGGATTCGCTCATTCCGTAAATTTTGTCGCAAACCTACATGATTTTTGCCGAAATTCATCGGGTTAAAAGAAGATTTAGCGTACTTTTACTTTCTGAAGTATGACCCCGCAGAACACCTTTTCCCCGCCGCCTGTGCCGGATCGTCCGCCGGCCCTGCAGACACAGCGTTGCACCTTGTCGAACGGCATGCCTGTGTGCGTGACGTCCGGCGGCATGCAGGACCTCGTCCAGGTCACCTGTATGGTCCAGGCGGGCAACCGCTTTCAGACGCAGCCGCTATCGGCCGGTCTTGCGGCATCGATGCTCTCGGAGGGCACCACGGCCCATTCGGCGGCGCAGATAGCCGAAACGCTCGACTTCTACGGGGCGAATTTCTCCGTTGAGATTACGGACGATACAGCCTCTGTGACGCTGATGGCGCTCCGGCGCCATTTGCCTGCGCTTTTGCCGCTCTATGCGGAGATGCTCTTTGAACCGGTTTTTCCGCAGCAGCAGTTCGACCTGGTGCTGGAACGTTACCGGCAACATTATCTGATAGGATTGCAGCGCAACCAGACGGTGGCCCGCCGGCTATTTCTCGAAGCCTTATACGGTCGGGAGCACATGTATGGCCGGGGCGTAGAGGCCGACGACTTTGAGGCTTTGCAGCGACAGCATGTGGCTGATTTCCACCGTTCGGCCTATGTGCCGGGACGGATGCAGATGTTCGTCAGCGGTCGTGTGCAGCCGGAGGATCTGACACTGATAGACCGTTGTCTGGGGGGCATATCCCGACAGATATCGGGCATGACGGACAGCAAGGCGGTGTTCCGTCCCGCCGCCGGGCACGCCATCCGGTGCAAAGGCCCGCAGGAGGTGCAGGCCTCGCTGCGTATCGGTGGCGCGGTGTGTGCGCCGGGTACGGCCGACCATACGGCGCTTCAGTTGATGAACGTCGTGCTCGGCGGTTATTTCGGTGCCCGGCTGATGCAGAATCTCCGGGTCGAGAAGGGACTGACTTACGGCATCCATTCGCTCGTCGTGCCGATGCAGCAGAGCTGTCACTTGCTCATTGTCTCCGATGTGCGGGGCGACGCGGCGGACGAGGCGGTGGCTGAAATCCGGCGGGAAATAGACCGGCTGCAGCAGGAGCCGGTTCCGGAAGAAGAACTTCTGCAGGCCAAGCGCTTTGCCGCGGGCGACCTGCTGCGCAACTTCGACGGGCCGTTCATGCAGGATGCCCTGCGCATGATGCTGGCCTTGTACGGTTTGCCGGACGATTATTTCGCGACGTACTACGACCGGTTGACGGACTGTCCGGCCAGTGAGGTGATGGCTGTTGCGCAAAGACACCTGCGGCAGGAAGATTTGTACGAAGTGGTTGTGGGTGGCCAGTATGATGAAAATGGAAGTAATAATTAGGAATAATATAATCAATTAATTATAAATGAGAAATATATGAAAAAACTGTTTCTTATTACCGCATGGCTGTGCTGCCTCTTTGCGACCGTCTCGGCCCAGGGCTTCGGCGAGCGCGTGAACATTAACGACAACTGGTCGTTCTATCTCGGCAATCCGACGTATGCCGGCGCCGAATATTTCGACGATGCCTCGTGGCAGACCCTCGATCTGCCCCATGACTGGTCTGTCAAGCAGTCGGCCAATCCGATGCTGGCGGCCTGCACCGGCTTCCTGCCCGGTGGCATCGGCTGGTACCGCAAATCGCTCGACATCCCCGCCGAAAGGAAAGGGCAGAAGGTCTATGTCTATTTCGAGGGCGTGTACAACAACAGCGAGGTGTTCATCAATGGCAAATGGGTCGGCAAACGGCCGAACGGCTATATTTCGTTCTGCTACGACCTGACGCCGTACATTAATTTTGGCGGACGCAACGTGCTGGCCGTGAAGGTGGACCATACAGATGACGCCGACTCGCGCTGGTACACCGGTTCGGGTATCTACCGCAATGTCTTCCTGGTTTACGCCGCGCCTGTACATATTAATCTATGGGGTGTATCGTACGATGTGAAGGCTTCCGGCGCCAAGGCGACGGTCAAGGTGGCCACGGAACTGGTCAACAATTCCGGCAAGGATGCTTCGTGCCAGGTACTGCAGGAGCTCTTCGATGCCTCGGGCAAGCTGCAGGCCTCGGCCCGTCAGACGGTGAAGGTGGCCGACGGCGAGGACATCACCAATGTGGCGGCGCAACTCAGCATTGCCCGGCCGGTCTGGTGGTCGCTCGAGAATCCGTATCTCTACACCCTGCGTACCACGCTGTCGGGCACTGGCAAGGCCAAAGAAGTCGTCGAGACCAAAGTGGGCCTCCGCATGCTGACGTTCGATCCGAACAAAGGTTTTGCGCTGAACGGGGTGTGGACCAAGATGAAAGGGGTCTGCATCCATCACGATGCCGGCTCGCTCGGATCGGCCGTACCGAAGGAAGTGTGGCGCCGCCGCATCCTGACACTCAAGTCGATGGGGTGCAACGCCATCCGTACTTCGCACAATCCGCAGGCACCCGATCTCTACGACCTGTGCGACGAACTGGGTATGCTGATCTTCGACGAGGCATTCGATGAATGGGAATATCCCAAGAAGAAATGGATAAAGGGCTGGAACGCCGGCGAACCCGGATTCCAGGGTTCTGCGCTGTTCTTCAGGGAATGGGGCAAGACCGACCTGGCCGACATGGTCCGCCGCGACCGCAACCATCCGTCGGTGGTGATGTGGAGCATCGGCAACGAGGTGGACTATCCGAACGACCCGTATTCGCATCCGTCGCTCGACAGCGCGCGTATTTCGCAGCCTTCGGTGCCTGGCTGGCAGAAGACGCAGCCCCGTGCCGAACGTCTGGGTGAAATCGGCCGCGAACTGATTGCCGCCCTCAAGAAGTACGATACGACGCGGCCTGTGACGGCCGGTCTGGCCGGTCCGGTCATGTCGAACGAGACCACATTGCCCGGCCAGCTCGACGTGGTGGGCTACAACTATACCGAGAGCCGCTACGCCCAGGACCATGCCAAATATCCCGACCGCGTGTTTTTCGGCAGCGAGACCAACTATTCGCTGAGTGCCTGGAAGGCGGTCCGCGACAATGAGTATGTGTTCGGCCAGTTCGTCTGGACCGGTATCGACTATCTGGGTGAATCGCGCGGCTGGCCGGCCCGCGGTTTCTCGTCCGGTCTGCTTGACTTTGCAGGCTTCCTGAAACCCACCGGCGCCTATATGGCGGCCCTCTGGAACGATAAGCCTTACATCTATGCCGGTACCGAGATCGCCCGCGGTGGCGGCCGTGGCGGAGTCTCGACCAGCGCGCCGCACCTCTGGAACTATGAGGCCGGCGACCGCGTCCGGGTTTATGCCTACACCAACACGGCTTCGGCCGCGCTGCTGCTGAACGGCACGCAGATAGGAGAGAAGAAGCCCTTCGACGACGCCACCTATGCCATGTCCTGGGACGTGGATTATGCGCCCGGCCGTCTGGAAGTAGTCGGCTATGACAAGGACGGCAAGGAAGTGGTGCGCGATGTACTCGTTTCGTCCGACCGGCCCTATGCCGTCGAAGCGGAACTGACCGATGCCGATGCCGTAAAGAAGGACGGCGTGGTGCAGTTCATCGTCTCTGTCGTGGACGAAGCCGGCGTGACGGTGCCGCTCGCGGACAATGAGATCACTTGTACCATCAGCGGTCCCGCCCGGTTGCTGGGACTCGAGAACGGCGACTCGAACGCCGCCGTCGATTATACGGGCAATGCGCTCCGCGTGAAGAGCGGCCGGCTGCTGGCTGTGGTGCAACTTACCGCACCGCGTCAGACCGGACGCCGGGGCGGAGCCGCTGCATCCGCCGACGGCCCGGTGACACTGACCTTCAGCTCGCCGATGCTGAAGAAGAAAACCGTGACCCTTAACGTACAGTAGGCGAACCGATGCCGGCGCAGTGTGCGCCGGCAGGCATGCCCCAGAGCATAAAGAAAGCCCCGGATGGTCAACCGTCCGGGGCTTTCTGTTTAATGGCTAAATCTATAATTGGGACGCCACCGTTATTTTGGGTAAGTTATACTTGCACTATCGAAGTATTAAGCCCCTCCAATACGCTCCTATTCTTGTCAGTTTTTTGTTGTTGTACATTACGATATCGAATGTGGAGGTGGAAGACGGTATTGCAGGAAAATGAAGCCGCATGTATGCTGTGCCCAAGCTTTGGGCTCTTGCCCCCATTCTATAACCGTCGATGCTGGTTATCTGATATTTAGTCCCGTTTGCCTCAATAAAAGTATATGGAGGAATGACATATATGTTATTCTGAGAGAATTGCAAAATAACAACTGTTTCATTTGGTAATCTTTCAACAAGTGATACGTCACAGAAGTCGCTACAATTAGTTGAGGACAGTCTCGGGTAGGGTGTAATATTGCTATCACTAAGAATCCCTTTTTTCCAACACTGGAACATATAATCTCCTTCTCTGACTCCATACTCTTCGTTGGTATTTTTTCCAAGATCTCCCCAAGCGGAATAAAACATATATGGAGCAACTGTGCGAAAGTCGGAGGAACTTCCATCACTTACAAGATTTGTTTTCCACAGCATATCGTGCGATGCAGATTTATTGTCATAAGCATAAATATTAATGACACGATTATATAAATTTACATGTCTATTAATAGTCGCGATTCCTGTTATTCCATATGTCGGAGTGACGTGAGTTGTTGTTGTTGTGTTGCTATATCCCGATGCAGATCCATAACTAGAAGCAGAACCGTAGACAGTAGAGCCAAAAGCACTGGCGTTAGCGTTAGCACTGGCAGATCCATACGCCGATGCCGTAGTTGTAGAATTCGTTGTTATTGAAGAGATTCCAGTCCGCCCCCAGATAGGGACTGGATCGTCTTCGTTGTAAGACTTATCTAAAATACCATAATTCATCAGAATACACATATCAGCTGATGATTTATCAGTTGTTATTTGAGCACCCGATAAGCATAGCGTTTTCTCAAGTAAATCTGCGTACTCTTTAAATTCTGGGTCCGTTGCATTCACTTCGGCAGCCCCCGGTGCGATATAATATGTTTGTCCATCCAATTTATAATTGCCGAATGAATTAACCCATGTCTGATATCCAGTGCCACCACTGGAAAATGTATATTTAACTGAGCCACAGCTAACTAAATTTAATGTCAAAACAAAGAGAAAGACAGTTTTACCAAGATGTTTCATAATTCAACTTTTTTGCAAATGTAATTATTTTACACTCCGATAGATTCTTTTCTTTGATATTAGTTGTTTCTGTAATACATAAAAATTGGAGGAAACGCGTTGTATTGAATCTTGATAGGGATTATTCCATTCTTGGATTACTCCTCAGCACCTTGTTCATCTATCTCCAATCCTCCCAGGCAGCCTGCGCTTCTGCGGCCGCCTCTGCATCATCTTCGAGATTGGCAAACATGTTGTAGCCGGTCAGCAGTTCCAGGCCGTCCACCGTCATTACCGCCTGCTTCAACGGCTGTCGGGAGGAGTCATTGTCGAAGACAAAGGCGATGGCTTGATATGCACCGTCCTCATCCTGCCGGAGAACGGCCTTGAAGAACCGGTCAGGCACCGCTACTTCTCTTTCCCCGATAGTGCCATACCGCATCTCATCGATGATCGGTCCGCAGACAACCCATACACGGCCATACTTCTGCGCCCAGCTCCGCACACGGTTTTCCAAAGTGTGCCAGTCACGTCCGTTCAGATCGTGATTCTGAGGGCAGATGTTGGTCAGATAGAAACTCTCAGACATCGCATCTTGCGACCATTTCATATCGGCCGACGGCGCCATGTGCCCCTTGTCCCATCCGGTGTTGCTGTAGTCTTCCCGCATGGCCTGTCGGTCCCTGTAGCTTAAATCCATGCTGAACCCGTTGGCCCTCGGGACTTTGCCGTTCATCTCACCGGCCGTCAGTTCATACGCCACCCAGTTGGGGATCAGGTAGTCGGGATTATAGTTGACCACGAAACCCGAATAGGAGAGAATGATATCCTTTTCCTGTATGGCCGGGAGTTCCAGCAGGGATTTGTCCAATAGCGGTTCTTGTGCGCCCCGATGGCCTTGAGAGTATGCAGCCAGCGGGAGAACGGCGATGAGGACGCACAAGACAACGTGTTTTATGTGGTTCGAAGGAAAAAACATTCTCAAAAATAATACAAAAAAATCAACGCAAGGAGCAAGTCGAGTTTTTCCATGAGCCAATTATGAGTCAATTATTTAGAGCGATTAAGCAGTTGATTTTTAAGTTGTTTATCTATATTCTGTAAGAGATGATGGCTCTTCGTCGCTCGTATGTGAGCCAATTGTGAGCCCTTTGAGGGAGTAGAATGTCCCTTTGCCCCGGGTGCCGGTCACAACCAGATAATCTGATAGAGAAGTCAAAATGCGAGTGGCAGTTGGCTTGCTCACCTTGAGAAGCTTCTGGACATCTGAATTCGTAACTTTCTTTTCGGTTAGCACATAGTTGACAATGGTAATGCCCCTATCATCCACTCCTGCTTTTTCAAGCTGGGCTGCAGGACTGTTGAAAAACGTGACCATCAGCCCACCGAAAGCGGTGTCAAAAATCGGCGGAAGAAGTTTGTCAGCGATGGCACCATTGACAATCTTCCCGATGCCACGTCCCCAAGCCTCAATCTCTCCGCAACGGAAGAATGCATTGGCAATAGCTGGATTGAAGGCGCGGGATGGATGCTTCTTCAGAAGGTTGTCAACCGTCCAGGACTCCGGAAGTGAACCGGGGTTCCAGAAAACGATGCGATCTGGATAAACGCTGATTTGAATGGGGATTTGCTCCGCATAATCTTTATGTGAAACGCTATTCAGGATACATTCCCTCAGAGGGCCTTCCGGGAAGGATGGATTTTCAACCCGCTGAAGGCCTTCGTACGAAATCATGTAGTTCATGTACTTTGTGCTGAGTAGGTCAAAGGTGCGACCTATCTGCTGAACAAGACTGCCGTGGATCTCATCCTGGAATAGAAGATCTGAATCGGTTTTGAAGAAACCTATCTTGATGAAAGCACCAGGGAAAAGTTTCTCCGGCTTCGGATGGAACATCAGTACGCCGGCACGGGTAATCTGACCGTCCACCATCATATCAAGGGAAGAGAGGAAATCCATCGTGCTGTCGGCTAGGACATCGACATCCATCCTCTTTGTCCTGATACCGCTTTCCTTGAAATCCTTGATTGATTCGGCGCTTAGATCGTCTGGTTTTACGGTAGGGACAGGTACATTGCACCATCGGACTCCAATTTTATCAAGTAAGAATTTGTTGAGAGCCGCCCCCTTAAGTTCTTGCTTAGTACTGCCGGAACGGTAATGATACTGTCCCTTATATGTAACAGGATAAGGATAGGGTTCAACCGATATTTCGATGTAATTCTTATCACCATTGTTTAGCAGGTTCACATCAACCATAATGCCGAGAACATCACGCACTTTGTTCGGGATAACTTCCATCAACTTGTCTGTATCAGGAAGCTCTACTACATTATGCGGCGCATCATTTTCTAACCCAATGTATATTTTACCACCATTTGCATTGGCGAAACCGCATATCCACTTGAGATACTCGTCTCGCCAACTCTCCTTGAATTCTATATTTTGGCTCTCGTCCACGCAGGTGTGTATTGGTCCTGCAAAGATAATCCTTTATAAGTAGATTTTTCGAAAATCAAGTGTGAATCTTTCAATACAAGATCAAAGCCTTGAGTATAAGATCTGTTATTGTTTGTCCATTAAATGATGATAGTCCATGCCGAGGTTATAAGAGAGATATGATACAGTCGGAATATAATGATTCGAGCGGCACAAAGTGTCGCTCGAATCAATGCAAAATCTCTTGGAGCCTTTTGTAGCCGGATCTCACTAAAAAAAGTGACCGGAAGGATATGATATGCAACGTTGAGAAAACGTCGCATATGCCTCTATCCCTTGTGCCGCGATTCCAGCACGTTGGCCACGTCGTCCAGGCTGAAACCCTTGGCCGTAAGCAGCACGATGAGGTGGTAAATCAGGTCGGCCGCCTCACCCAGGAACAGGTCGCCGTTGTTGTCCTTCGACTCGATGACCACCTCCACGGCCTCTTCGCCGACCTTCTGGGCCATGCGGTTGATGCCGCGGCTGAAGAGTTTGGTCGTGTAGGAATTCTCGGGCATTTCCTGTTTGCGCTTCTGGATGAAGTGCTGCAGGTAGTCGATGAAAGCCATGCCTTTGGTATTCTTCTCGTCGAAGCAGGTGTCGTGCCCGGTGTGGCAGACCGGTCCTCTTGGACGGGCCTTGATAAGCAGGGTGTCGTTGTCGCAGTCGGGGAGAATCTCCACCACGTCGAGGAAGTTGCCGCTTTCTTCGCCCTTGGTCCACAGCTTGTTGCGCGTGCGGCTATAGAATGTCACCAGCTTGGTGTCCAGCGTCTTCTGGTAGGCTTCCTGGTTCATGAAGCCCAGCATCAGCACTTTCTGTGTCACCGCATCCTGGATGATGGCCGGGATGAGGCCGTTCATTTTCTCAAAATCCAGATTCATTTCCATTGTTTTAGAGGCGGACAGGTATGCCTTCCGCAGCCAGATATTGTTTAAGTTCGGGTATGGTGATTTCCTTGAAATGGAAGACGGAAGCCGCGAGTGCCGCATCGGCCTTGCCCAGCAGGAACGCATCCTTGAAATCTTCCTTGGTGCCGGCACCGCCCGATGCGATGACCGGGATGTGCAGCGTGTCGGCCAGCTTGGCCAGCGCGTCGTTGGGATAGCCGTGCTTGACACCGTCGTGGCTCATGCTGGTGAACAACACTTCGCCGGCGCCGCGGCTTTCGACTTCGCGGGCCCACGCGAACAGTTCCTTGTCGGTGGGGATGTGGCCGCCGTTGAGATAGCAGATCCACTCGCCGTTGCCGTTGAGCTCTGCGTCAATGGCCGCCACGATAACCTGGCTGCCGAAATGCTTGGCGATTTCTTCGATGAATTCCGGACGGCGCAGCGCGGCCGAATTGACCGACACTTTGTCTGCACCCGCGGTCAGAAGTTTTTCCACGTCCGCCAGTTCGTTGATGCCGCCGCCGACGGTGAACGGGATGCTGATGTTTTCGGCCACCCGGCGCACCAGGTCGACAAAGGTCTTGCGGCCTTCGTACGAAGCGGTAATGTCCAGGAAGACCAGTTCATCCGCGCCCTGGCGGCTGTATTCGGCACCCATGGCCACGGGGTCGCCGGCATCTTTGAAATTGACGAAATGGACACCCTTGACGGTCTTGCCGTCTTTGACATCCAGACAAGGTATGATACGTTTTGCTAACATGGTTTTGATAAGTTGCTTTCAGAGACCTGAAATGATGGAATGGACAAAGATAGATGTTTCGCTGCAATTGTACGCCATGGCGGTCCGAATTTATGCCGGGCCGCCGGCCATCCAGCCGGAAATATCCTGCATGGTGACGGCTCCTTCGTAAATGGCTTTGCCGACGATGACGGCCGGCACACCGAGTGCGTCAAGCGCGCGGATGTCATTCATATGGCTGACGCCGCCGCTGGCAATCAGATGCAGCGTGGGATACTGTTGCAGAATGTCGCTGTACAGTGACAGGGACGGTCCCTGCATCATGCCGTCCTGCGCGATGTCGGTGCAGATGGTCTGGGTGACGCCGTGCTGCATATAATGACCGATGAAGGGCAGGATGTCGGTATCGGAAATCTCGGTCCAGCCGGTCACGGCAATCTTGCGGTCGCGGGCGTCGGCTCCCAGGATGATGCGGTCGGCACCGTAGTGTTCCAGCCAGCCGCAGAACACATCCGGCTGCCGGACGGCGATGCTTCCGCCAGTCACCATGGCGGCGCCGTTGCGGAATGCGATGTCGAGGTCGCGGTCGGTTTTAAGGCCGCCGCCGAAGTCGATGACCAGGTTGGTGCGCGTAGCGATGCGGCGAAGCGTCCGGTGATTGACGATATGTGCAGCCTTCGCGCCGTCCAGGTCGACCAGATGCAGCCGTTTGATGCCGGCATCCTCGTAGGCCTTGGCCACTTCGAGCGGATCTTCGTTATAGATTTTCTTCTGGTTGTAGTCGCCCTGCGAGAGGCGGACGCATTTGCCGTCGATCAGGTCGATGGCGGGGATGATCTCAATCATGGCGCATGGTGATGAATCGGTGCAGGATGCGGGCGCCTACTTCGCCGCTTTTTTCGGGATGGAACTGCAGTGCATAGAAATTGTCTTTCTGCAGGGCCGAGCTGAAGGGGACGATGTGGTCGGTCACGGCCACCGTATGGGCACATATCGTCGGATGATAACTGTGCACAAAATAGACGTAAGGGTTGGGCCCCAGGTCTTGGAACAGGGGAATATTGCTGTATTCCAATGTATTCCATCCCATGTGCGGCACTTTGTAATGCATCGGGTTCGGCTCCGGCGGTACGAAGAGTTCCACGGGGGTGTCGAAGATGCCCAGGCAGTCGGTGTCGCTTTCTTCGGAATGACGGCACATGAGCTGCATGCCGATGCAGATGCCGAGCACCGGCTGTGTCAGCGACCGGATGAGTTCGTCCATGCCTCGTTCGCGCAGGTACTGCATGGTGGTGCCCGCTTCGCCTACGCCGGGGAAAATAACCCGGTCGGCGGCGCGGATGACGGCGGGATCGTCGGTTATTTCGGCCTCGAATCCGACCCGTTTGACGGCATAGCGCACCGAAAAGATGTTGCCCGCGTTGTATTTGATGATGACTATCTTCATATCTGTGACATTTCCCCAAGCAACGTGGCCGAAGTGCATCCGGTGACGTGCACTTGCACATATTCGCCGACGGCGCCGCCGCGCTTGGGAAACACGACCATTTTGTTCTGTGATGTACGCCCGCACCATTCTTCGGCGGAGCGTTTGGAGTCGCCTTCAATCAGCACCTCAAAGGTCTTGCCGACGTCGGAGCGTTTGCTCTCTTCGGAAAGCACGTTCTGCAGCGCAATCATTTCCTCCAGCCGGGCTGTTTTTACTTCATCAGGCACATCGTCAGTGTATTTACGGGCTGCCAGTGTCCGCGGACGGGACGAATACTTGAACATGAACGCAAAGTCGAAACGGCACTGCTGCATCAGCGACAGCGTCGCCCGGTGGTCTTCCTCGGTCTCGGTGCAGAAGCCGGCAATCAGGTCGGTGGACACGGCTGCGTCGGGCAGAATCCGCCGGATGGCTGCCATGCGGTCGAGATACCACTCGCGCGTGTAGTGCCGGTTCATCAGCTCCAGCATGCGCGTGCTGCCCGACTGGGCCGGCAGATGGATGCTCCGGCAGATGTTCCGGTGACGGGCCATGGCATACAGCACCTCGTCGCTCATGTCTTTGGGATGCGAGGTCGAAAAACGCACGCGCAGGGTGGGAGAGAGCGCCGCCACTTCTTCGAGCAGCTGCGCGAAGTTCACCACAGTGCCGTCGGGCGCTTTCCAGCCGTACGAATCGACGTTCTGGCCGAGCAGTGTCACTTCCTTGTATCCGTCGGTAATCAGCTGCCATACTTCGTCCAGGATGCTGTCCCGCGACCGCGACCGTTCTTTGCCGCGGGTGTAGGGGACGATGCAGTAGGCGCACATGTTGTTGCATCCACGCATGATGCTCACGAAAGCCGAGACGCCGTTCGCATCGTAGCGCGAGGGGAGTATGTCTGCATAGGTTTCTGTACCAGAAAGCTTTACATCAACAGCCTTCAAGCCTTCGTCCACCTGTGCGATGAGCTCTGGAAGCCGCCGGTACGCATCGGGTCCCACGACGAGATCCACCACTTGTTCCTCTTCGAGCAGCTGCTCCTTCAGGCGTTCGGCCATGCAGCCGATGATGCCGACGATGACCTTGCGCCGGCGTTTTTCCTGCTGGAATATCTGCAGCCGGCCGCGGACGCGCTGTTCGGCGTTCTCCCGGATGGAGCAGGTGTTGACGAGAATCAGGTCGGCCTCCTCACGCCGGTCGGTGCGCACGAAGCCGTGGCCGGCCAGGACCGACAGCACCACTTCGGAGTCGCTGACGTTCATCTGGCAGCCATAGGTCTCGATATACACTTTCCGGCAAGGAGAAAGCATACCTGCTTGAAAATCTGTCGTATCCGGTTTCTGTACAAACATCTGGCAGATGCGTGAGGCGTTATTCGGCGAGAATTTGTTCGATGGCCTTCAGTTCTTCCTCCGTGAAGTCCGTCCGGTTGAGGGTCTTGAGGTTGTCCTGCAGCTGGTTGACCGAGCTGGCGCCGACGAGCACCGAGGTCACGCGCCGGTCTTTCAGAAGCCATGCCAGCGCCATCTGGGCCAGCGACTGGCCGCGCTGCAGCGCGAGTTCGTTGAGCTTGCGTGCCTTGGCCACTTTCTCCGGCGTCACCGCCGAGCTGTCGAGGTGCGTGTTGGCTTTGGCCGCCCGCGATCCTTCCGGAATGCCGTTGAGATATTTGTTGGTCAGCAGGCCTTGCGCCAGCGGCGAAAAGACGATGCATCCGATGCCTTCCTCTTCGAGCACGTCGAGCAAGCCGCCTTCGACCCAGCGGTCGAACATGGAGTAGCGCGCCTGATGAATGAGGCAGGGCGTGCCCATCTGGCGGAGAATCTGCGAGGCCTTGCGGGTGAGTTCGTGCGGATAGTTCGAGATGCCGGCGTACAAGGCCTTGCCCTGGCGTACCGCCGCATCCAGCGCACCCATCGTCTCTTCGAGCGGTGTGTTCGGGTCGGGACGGTGCGAATAGAATACGTCGACGTATTCCAGGTTCATACGCTTGAGGCTCTGGTCGAGCGAGCTCAGCAGATATTTGCGGGAGCCCCAGTTGCCGTAAGGCCCGGGCCACATGTCGTAGCCGGCCTTGGACGAGATGAACAGTTCGTCGCGGTAAGCCTTGAAATCGGTGGAGAGAATCCGTCCCAGATTGGCTTCAGCCGAACCGTACGGCGGGCCGTAGTTGTTGGCCGCGTCGATATGGGTGATGCCGTGGTCGAAGGCGTACCACAGGATGGACCGGTAGTTCTCGTACACGTCCACGCCGCCGAAGTTGTGCCATATGCCCAGGGAGATTTTCGGCAGGAGTACGCCACTGCGCCCGCAGCGGTTGTATGTCATTTCGTCGTACCGGTTTTCGGCCGGCACGTAGGTTTTCTGCATGTTGTTCATGGCTCCATTATGTGTTTATAGTATTCTTAATCAGCTGTTTTTAAAGCGTCTCCTTGGTGGAGGGCAGTTCGTATTTGAGCACGTCCTGACGGATGGCTGCCCGGATGCTGCGCGCGAAGGCCTTGAAGACGCCCTCGATTTTGTGGTGTTCGTTTTCCCCATCGGCCGAGATGTTCAGGTTCATGCCGGCGGCGTCACTGAACGACTTGAAAAAGTGGAAGAACATTTCGGTGGGCATCTGGCCGATGAATTCGCGGTGGAACTCCACGTGCCATACCAGCCACGGCCGGCCGCCGAAATCGAGCGCCACCTGTGCCAGACAGTCGTCCATGGGCGCGACGAAACCATAGCGTTCTATGCCACGCTTGTCGCCGAGGGCTTTCTTGAAGGCTTCGCCGAGGGCCAGGCCCGTGTCTTCGATGGTGTGGTGCTCGTCCACTTCGAGGTCGCCATGCACCTGGACCGTCAGGTTGCATCCGGAATGACGGGCGATCTGGTCGAGCATATGGTCGAAAAAGCCGATGCCCGTATGGATGTCTCCCTTGCCGGTGCCGTCCAGGTCGAGCGCGATATGAATCTGGGTTTCCTTGGTGTTGCGGTTGATCTCGGCGTACCGCTGACCGCGGCGCAGGAATGCGAACACATCGTCCCAGTCGGGCGTAACCAAGGCGCATGTATCCGGAAAACGTTCCTTCATCTGCGCCTCGAAGGGATCTTTCTGGTTCAGCAGGATGGCTTTGCAGCCCAGGTTCTGCGCCAGTTTCACATCCGTTTCACGGTCGCCGATGACGAACGATCCGGCCAGGTCGTACTCCCCGGAGGTAAGGTACCCGGTCAGCATGGCGGTGCCCGGTTTGCGCGTCGGCAGGTTGTCGGCCGGGAAACTCCTGTCAATCAAAATGTCGTGGAACTCGATGCCTTCGCTTTTCAGGGTCTGCAGCATCAGATTCTGCAGGGGCCAGAAACTGTCTTCCGGAAACGAGGGCGTACCTAGTCCGTCCTGATTCGTAACCATTACCATCTTGAAATCAAGATTTTTACAAATCATATACAGATTGCGGATCACGCCGGGGACGAAGGCAAACTTCGACCAATTGTCGATTTGTTCGTCGGCCGGTTCTGTCAGGATGGTGCCGTCGCGGTCTATAAACAGAAGTTTTTGCATGGTCGGGCTATTTGAGGGATGAAGTGTCGGATGAATAGGTGCGCAGGGCTTCGGTCAGGGTGTCGTTTTCGGCCGGTGTGCCGATGGTGAGCCGGAGGCAACCCTGGCACATGGCCACCGAGTTCCGATTGCGCACGATGATGCCGCGGGCAGTAAGATAGTCGTACAGTGCCTGCGGATCGGCCGTCCGGATCAGGATGAAGTTGGCTTCGGACGGGAAAATCTTCTCGATGCAAGGTATCTTCGGCCATATCGAGGCCATGCGTTCGCGTTCCGACCGCAGCGTCCGGATCCATTCTTCTACCCGGTCCCGGTGTTGCAAAGCCTCCAGCACGGCCCGCTGGGTGAGCACATTGACATTGTAAGGATACTTGATTTTCGTCAGCAGGGCGATAATCTCCGGCGAGGCGAATGCCATGCCGAGCCGGATGCCGGCCAGTCCCCAGGCCTTTGAGAAAGTCTGCAGGACTATGAGATTGGGGGTCTTGTCCAGCCGGCTGAGCCACGACGGCTGGTCCGAGAAGTCGTTGTAGGCTTCGTCCAGCACGACCAGCCCTTCAAAACGATTGACGATCTTTTCGATAGCCTGCTCTTGAATCGGATTGCCGGTGGGATTGTTGGGCGAACAGAGAAACACGGCCTTGGTGTTCCGGTCGACCGTCCGCAGCAGCCGGTCGGCGTCGAGCGAGAAATCATCGTTGAGCAGGACCTTGCGATACACGATATCGTTGATGCCGGCCGCGACGCTGTACATGCCGTAGGTCGGTTCCATTGCCACGACATTGTCGATGCCGGGCTCACAGAAAGCGCGGAAAATCAAATCGATGGGCTCGTCGCTGCCGTTGCCGAGGAAAATCTGATCGGGCCGCACATGCCGGATCCCGGCAATCTGCTGTTTGATGGCCCGCTGCAACGGGTCGGGATAGCGGTTGCAGGGCGTGTTGAACGGATTCTCGTTGGCGTCCAGAAAAACGGCCGCCTGGCCGGAGAACTCGTCGCGCGCCGATGAATAGGGTTTCAAGACACGGATATTGGCCCGTGTGAGCCGGTCGAGATTGAACATCGTCAAGGCGTTTGTAAACGAATCGTCGCAGCGTTCCGGTGGGCGGCCAGCTGTTCGGCGCCGGCCATGGTTTCGATGACCGGTCCCAGAGCGGCGAAACCTTCCCGGGTGATGTGCTGAAACGTTATCTTCTTGATGAAACTGTCTGTACTGACACCGCTGCAGCTGCGGGCATATCCCGATGTCGGCAGCGAGTGATTGGTGCCGCTGGCGTAGTCGCCGGCACTTTCCGGGGCGTAGTTGCCAAGGAATACACTGCCGGCCGCGGTAACCATCGAAGCGGCTTTCTGCGGGTCAGCGACCGACAGAATGAGGTGCTCCGGTGCGTAGAAATTGCTCATTTCCAGCATCTCCTCCAATGAGGAAAGAATTACGATACGACTGTTTTCCAGTGCTTTGGCCGCAATCTCGCGACGGGGCAGACGTGCGGTCTGCACCTCGATCTCGCGGTTGACATCTGCGGCAATCTGCTCGCTGTCGGTCACCAGCACGACTTGGCTGTCGGGACCGTGCTCCGCCTGCGACAACAGGTCGGATGCCACGAAAGCCGGCTTGCAGCTGTCATCGGCCAGCACCATCACCTCGGACGGACCGGCCGGCATGTCGATGGACACACCGCCGTACATGGCCGCATACTGCTTGGCCGCCTGCACATACTGGTTGCCGGGGCCCAGAATCTTGTACACGGCCGGAACGCTCTCCGTGCCGCAGGTCATGGCTGCCACTGCCTGGATGCCGCCCAGCGTAAAGACGGAGGTCAGTCCGATGTAACGCGCAGCGTAGAGGACCGCCGGTGCCACCTTGCCGTTTTTACCCGGCGGTGTGCACAGCACGATTTCGCGGCAGCCTGCAATCTGGGCGGGGATGCCCAGCATCAGCACGGTCGAGAACAGGGGAGCTGAGCCGCCAGGCACGTACAATCCGACCTTCTCGATGGGGAGGCTGCGCCGCCAGCACTTTACGCCCGGCATGGTCTCGACGGCCTGCTCCCCGGCAATCTGGGCTGCGTGAAAACGCCGGATGTTATCCGTCGCCGTAGCGATGGCCTGCTTCAGGGTGTCGTCGGTCAGCCGTCCGGCCTCTTCGAAGTCTGCTTCCGTCACACGGAGACTGGTGAGCTGCACCTTGTCGAAGGCTGCTTCGTAACGCCTGAGCGCTTCGTCGCCCTGCGCCCGCACGTCTTCGAACACTTGGCGCACCGTCTGCTGCAGGGTGTCAGCCTGCAGGGCCGGCCGCCGCAGCAGCGATTCCCATGTGTCCCGCGCCGGATATTTGTAAATCTTTATCATAGAATCATTTTCTCAATCGGAACCACCAGGATGCCTTCGGCGCCGAGATTCTTCAGCTTGCCGATAATCTCCCAGAATTTCTTCTCTTCGATGACCGAGTGGACGGAACTCCAGTCGCTTTCGGCCAGCGGCATCACGGTCGGGCTCTTCATGCCGGGCAGCAGCCGGCAGATTTCCGGAATGCGGCTGTTCGGCGCATTGAGCAGAATATATTTCTTGCCTTCGGCGGCCTGCACAGCTTCCATTCTGAAGATCAGTTCTTTAAGAATTTCCTGCTTGTCTGCTGGAAGTCCTGGCGTACCAATGAGGAGCGCTTCGGACTGCATCACCGTCTCGACTTCTTTCAGCCGGTTGCTGACCAGTGTACTGCCGGAACTGACGATGTCGAAGATGGCATCGGCCAGCCCGATGCCCGGTGCGATTTCCACCGAGCCCGTGATGATGTGGATGTCGGCACGGATGCCATTTTCTTTCAGAAAATTCTGAAGAATGGCAGGGTAGGAGGTGGCGATCTTCTTGCCGTCGAACCACTGGAGACCGGTATATTCCAGATCTTTGGGAATAGCAAGGGACAACCGGCAACGGCTGAATCCCAGACGCTTGATCAGATCGGCCTGGCTGCCGCGCTCCACGTATTCGTTTTCTCCCACGATGCCGATGTCGGCGATGCCGCTGGCCACCGATGCCGGGATGTCGTCATCGCGGAGGAAAAGCACCTCCACGGGGAAATTCCTGGCCTGTACCAGCAGACCTCTTTTTTCCACAGGCAGTTTCAAACCGGTTTCCGTCAGCAGCGACATGGTTTCGTCGTACAGACGTCCTTTCGATTGTATGGCAATTCTGAGCATAATGCTAAGATATTTGGTTAAAAAACAAAAGGCTTGCACAAAGATATGCAAACCTTCCTTATCCTTTGTCGTTTATTTGCATACCCGTTCTGCTACATCATGTGGTGATGGTGCAGGCACGAATGGAGATATGCATTGAACTGTCGCATTTCGGCTGTAAAAATCGACGGCAATTTTACGTTATTTTTATGAAACAGCCAAACGAATGATTCTAAATCGGTCGTCCATGCCGACAATTTCTTCGTCCAGCATCCGGCGCCGCGCCGGAACGGCCGTTTCGCTGCTTTCCGCACCGGCAGGAGTGAGGGCGGCGACCAGGTCGGCGTGCGGCATGCCGTCGGGATGCCCGTCCAGGCAGGCGAGAGCCTGGCTGACCATCTGCCGGTAAGTCTGGTCGTTCATCGGGACCGCCTTGCGGCGGAGACAGGTGTCGCACCGGCCGCAGTCGCGCAGGTCTCGTTGTCCGAAATAATGCAGCAGCATCCGGCTCCGGCAGAGATGGCGTTCCTCGGCATAGTGCAGCACGGCATGCGCTTTGTCGCTCTGCACTTTCTTCCGGTCGTCGTACACTGCCTTGCTCAGCGTCACATAACGTTTTTCGACACGGTCTGTCAGGAACGTGAGCACCGGTTCCTCACGGCGCGGGATGTAGTCGATAATGTGCGCCTGACGCAGGCGTTTGAGATATTCATATACCTCCTGCGGTGTTACCTGAAGCCTGAATGCCAGCATCTTCTCGTCGACAGGTACGTAGTCCGTGAAGATGCCGGTGTAGGAGCGCAGCATCAGCGTGATGCAGTTGTCGAGCTGTTCGTTCGCCAGCCGGAAGTTGTAGAGTTCGTCGCGTTCCACCTTGAAACAGACGCGCGATGATTCGTCGGGTTCCTCCTCATACCGCAGATATCCTTCGCTCTCAAGCAGCCGGATGGCGTAATAGGCGGTCATCAGTTCGTACTTGAAACGATGGACAAATGTCTCGAGCGAGAAGGCGAAACTCATGCCGCTGCCGGTGTTATAGGGAATTTCGAGGAAATAGCACAGGTCTTCGTAAACGCTCCGGATGGTTTCCATGGGCGGGAAACTGTTCTTGAGATGCGATTCCAGACGGCTGCGGTCGGCCGGGCTGTAAAGCAGCACGGCATAGGCCGGCCGGCCGTCGCGGCCGCCGCGGCCGGCTTCCTGGAAATAGGCTTCCAGCGATTCCGGCAGATCGACATGGATGACAAAACGCACGTCCGCCTTGTCGATGCCCATTCCGAACGCATTGGTTGCCACCATGATACGCGTTTCTCCACGAGTCCACGCCTCCTGCCGTGCCGCCCGGAGTCCGCTGCCCAGTCCGGCATGGTAGGCATCGGCCGACAGACCATTCTGCTGCAGCATCCGCGCAATGTCCACTGTCTTCTTGCGGCTCCGGACATAGATGATACCGCAGCCCGGATCGCTCTGCAGGGCACGGAGAAGGTAGTCCTGCTTGTTCTCCACATAGCGTACGAGATAGGCGAGGTTGCGCCTTTCGAAGCTCATCGAAAGCGCATTCGGGGCCTTGAATGCGAGTTGTTTCTGGATGTCTTCGACGACCTCCGGTGTCGCAGTCGCCGTCAGCGCCAGCACGGGCACATCCGGCAGCAGTTCACGCAGCGTCGAAATTTTCAGGTAGGAAGGGCGGAAGTCGTAGCCCCACTGCGAGATACAGTGTGCCTCGTCCACCGCGATGAGACAGACCTTCATCTTGACAACGCGCGTCCGGAACATCTCGGTTTCGAGCCGTTCGGGCGAGCAATACAGGAATTTGTAGTTCTCGTCGTAGATGCAATTGGAGAGGGCCGTGTCGATCTGTTCGTGCGTCATGCCCGAATAAACCGCCGCCGCACGGATACCCCGGCGCATCAAATGTTCCACCTGGTCTTTCATCAGTGCAATCAGCGGCGTAATCACGATGCAGATGCCCTCTGAAGCCATGGCCGGCACCTGGAAAGCAACCGACTTGCCACCGCCGGTCGGCATCAGCGCCAGCGTGTCGCGGCCGGACATGACCGATGCGATGATGTCCTCCTGTATTCCCCGGAAGGCATCGTATCCCCAGTATTTCTTAAGTATGTCGGTATAGACTGACATGGTTCAGAGGGTGCTGCGGACCAGCAGCGAACTGTCGCCGTAGCTCAGGAAACGGAAGCCGTGCGCCAGGGCATAGTCGTACACTTGCTTCCAGTCGTCGCCGATAAAGGCCGAAACCAGCAGCAGCAGCGTGCTTTTGGGCTGATGGAAATTGGTGACCATCGCGTCGGTCATCCGGAAATGATATCCCGGCATGATCATGATGCCGGTATGGGCTGTCAGCAGGTCGCATCCACAGGTGTCCATTGCATCCAGCAGCGCCTGCATGGCTTCGTGGCGCGGGGTGTCCTGGGGCAGGGCGTAGGCCTCGAACTGCTTCAGGCTCAGGTGCGGTGCATCGCCGCCGTGCATCGGTTCACGCAGCAGTTTGACCCCCATCCAGTACAGGCTTTCGATGGTGCGTACCGAAGTAGTGCCGACGGCCGTGATGCGGCCCGGCTGTACCTGCATCAGACGGACAGTCTCGCGGTCCACCGTAAAGAATTCCTCATGCATTTCGTGGTCTTTCACGAATTCCGCCGTCACCGGCTTGAACGTACCGGCCCCGACATGCAGCGTCACTTCGGCAGTCCGGATACCCCGGCTGCGCAGGTTTTCCAGCACTTCAGGCGTGAAATGCAGGCCGGCCGTCGGGGCGGCCACCGACCCCTTATATCTGGAATAGACCGTCTGGTAGCGCACATCGTCCACCTGTTCCGTCTCGCGGTTCAGGTAGGGCGGGATAGGGGTAACCCCGGCCAGATCCATCACTTCGCCCCAGGTAAAACGAGGGTCCCATGTAAAACGCACGTATTGGTGGGAGGTATAATCAGATACTATTTCGGCCTGTAAATCAGCATCTTTAAGGTTCTTTACCAACTGTCCGCCTTTCCATTTCTTCCGGTTGCCGACCAGACATTTCCATACGGCGGTTCCCCGTTGCGCAAAGGCCGTTTCGTACTCGGCGGGTTCGACAGGTTCCAGGCAGAAAATCTCGATGTGCGCGCCGGTTTCCTTGTCGAAACGCAACCGGGCCCGCACCACCTTCGTATTGTTGAATACCATCAGGTCGGACGGGGGGAGCAGCTCCGGCAGTTCGCGGAAGACACGCTCCGATATCTGCCCGTTTTCATAGACCAGCAATTTGGACATATCGCGGCAGGGAAGCGGGTAACGGGCTATCCGTTCTTCCGGAAGATTATAATCGAACTGATTGATAGACAATTGATAATTGGATATATCCATGGCTGTTGATAATCTCTGCAAAAATACTACTTTTGCAGCAAAATCATGATACAGAAGCAGGCCGTTCTATCGCTGTTTTCTTCGGAAAAGAGAGGAAAGTCCGGGCAACGCAGAGCACCATACTTCCTAATGAGAAGACGTCCGTGAGGGTGTGGTCGTGTAACAGAAAATAACCGCCGGGCTCCGGTCCGGTAAGGGTGAAAAGGCAGGGTAAGAGCCTACCGTTCGGCGGGTGACCGTCCGAAGCTGTACAGACATATGGGTTGAAAGGCCATGTATACCGTCGTTTGAGGGCTGCTCGTCCGAGACGGAGGGTAGGCTGATAGAGACAAACGGTGACGTTTGCCGTAGATAAATGATAGAACCCGACAGAACCCGGCTTACAGGCCTGCTTTTCATTTTAAGGTCCGGAGAGGCGCACCATCGTTTTTCCGGACCTTTTTAATGAATCCGTTACGCATTTCCAGACTTTTTTACATAATAAAGTGAATCCATCCACTTATTATTTAACATAATATAAATTATATGACAATGATTTTGTTAATTTGCAGTGTGTTAATGATCGTTTTTTTATGGATTGGAAAAAGTCAATTACAGATATGCGCGATAAGCGTATCAAACATAAAGTCCAAAACGAAATTATGTTCAATTTTTTTAAATAGTGTGTTATGAAAAAGAAAAATTATTCTGAAATCCTTACTACCGTACTTTGTACGGTGTTTAGTACCTCTAAAATTGAGGTCAAGTTTGATTGTTCTCGCGGTTATTCTCTATGGTATGATGGCTCTCTTGTTTTTTACGATCTTCGTATGAAGAGTTGTGCTAATGATCTTTCCGATTATACTGTATTTTTTATTCAGCGTGTTCAACGCCTTGCTTCTTCTAATTTGTTGGATGGTTTAGACTATTTACCTTTTTAGTCATGAAGTATTTTCTTGCTTCTAAACGTATTACAAAGGAACGTTTCTGGTCTCTCCGCCGTACTGGTGATTATGATGTAGATCATGTTTTTAACTCTGATGGTAATGTCTGTGGTCTCCGTCTTTGGTCTAAGCTTCCGCTTGTTCCTCTTAAAGATTCTGCTTTTAATCAACAAAATTTTAATCAGTCTGCTGTTCAACTTTCACTGTTTGATTTATGAAACCTTTAACTAACTCCGGTGATTATTATCGTGTCCAGGTAGAAGATATGGTTCTCCGTATCATCAATGATTCTGACCTTCCGCGTTTTGTGCTTATTGAGCGTATTGCTCAGACCCTTTGTGTTTATTTCTTTGAATCTTCTCAGTCAGCTGCTAAGGCTGGTTTCACTGCTAAGAATTTCAATATTCTTTCTCGTTGGGTTTCCCCTTATCATACGATTCTTCACATATCTAAGATAGATTAGGTTTTTGGTGATTATCTGTATTACGTGTATGTGTTTTTCTGTTCATAACATTCTTAACATTTTAAAACGCTCTGTCGTGAGACACGGTGTTTTTACCTTTCTGTCTGCCTGCAGACGCTTAGATGTGCCCTTTCAATTAACAACCTTATAAAAATTATGTATTATGGCAAACCTTTTTGATTTTCCTGATGTTCGAAATCATCCCTCCCGTAATGGGTTTGATGTTGGTTCTCATCGTTTCTTTACTGCTAAAGCCGGTGAACTTCTTCCTTGTAAAGTT
>JAFWVY010000035.1 GCA_017523725.1 Bacteroidales bacterium | reverse complement strand
GCGGTGCCACGGTGGACTACACAGTGACGATTCCGGCGAACTCGGCCAACGCCAGTTCGCCTGCCACGGGAGACTAAGGAGACGATCCTGAGAGAAAATAACGGGAGGGGCACCCTGCGGGGCGCCCCTCCTTTTTTGTTGCATATGGCAGCGCCGAAGGCTTACGCTTTGGACTGTCACGCCTGTGGCACGACCCTTCCCACCGCTGTGTGACGGACCCCTTCCTCTGGGCCGAGAACGGCACTGGTCTCGAAGCATATTCCTTCTTTACATGTGGTAAAAGATTCTGAGCCCGAAACAGATACATGACAAGCCTGTCTGCTCTGCAACGTCTGTGTGGTCAGGGATGGCCGGAAAATCTCTTGATGCTCTACTTGCAAAAAAAAGAGAGACTGATCCATCAATCAGTCTCTCTCTGCTATTACACTTGGCAACCGCGAGCCGTTTTGTCGGCTGTCGCCCGCGGCTGTCAGCCTTGTGTCTCGCCTGTTGGGTTATTCTTTCTTGGCGTCCTTGTTCTTGGCGTCCTCTTCATCGGCTTTTTTCTTGTCGGCGACGACAACGCCCCTGATGTAGAGGTTCACGGCGCTGTTCTTTTTGGCGTTTGAATAGACGGTCACCTGTTTGTTGAACGCGACCAAGCGGTCGGTGTACACGTATTTGACAATCACTTCGCCTTTGGCACCCGGCGCAACGGGCGCTTTCTGATAGGTCGGCACCGTGCAGCCGCATGATGAAGCTACGCGCGAGATGAGCAGCGGCGCATCACCCGTGTTGACAAACTGGAATCGGTACACGGCAGAGTCGAGATACTGTACATTGCCGAAATCGTGTTCGGTATCGGTGAACTTGATTTCCTGTGCGCGGCCGGGCCATGCCAGGAAACAGCATGCCATCATGCCGGCGAAAAGACTTATTTTACGCATGACGAGTGTTTGTTTGTTTCGCTTTCTTGCAATTTTTAGACCACAAAGAAACAAAAGCCTGTTAAAAAACGGAAAGCTTTTCCTATTTATTTTCAGACTTTCACGCTGTTGCCGTTGTAATGGGCCGTACACCGGTCAGGTATCCGGCCTGAAATAGACTTACATTAATGCAGATACCCTGTCCGGCCTTTCCAGGCACTTTTCCTGGAAAAGCATACAAACCTCCGTGATTAATTTACGGCATCTGCAGACCATACCCTTCCTGCTGCGCAAGGATGTTGGTTTCCGGATTCCAGATGTTCCAGTTGCTGTGTGCCGTCACGGCCTCCGGTATGGTTCCCGACAGGCGGTTCGCTGCAACGTTCAGGGTCTTGAGCGAAGCGAGCGATGCGATGCTTTCGGGCAGATTGCCGGTGAAGTTGTTCTGCGAAAGGTTCAGGGTGTTAAGTTTACTCAGGTTGCCGACAGCGTCCGGAATAGGACCGGAGAGCTGGTTCTGCGACACGTTCAGCGAAGTGAGTTTGGTGAGCTGCTGGACGTTCTCCGAAAGTCCGCCGGTGAGTTGGTTCTTGTACAGACCGAGGGTCGTCAGTTTGCCGAGCAGGAAGATGCTGTCCGGAATGCTTCCGGTAAACTGGTTGTTGTAGAGTTGCAGCGAAGTAAGTTCGGTGAGTTGTCCGATGCATCCTGGTATTTCTCCCGTGATGGTATTGTTCGACAGGTTCAGGATGCGGACACGTCCTTCGTCGGTAACGCTGACCCCTTTCCACGTGCTGAGCGGTGTATCCGTGCACCAGTTCTGGCTGTTTTTCCAGTTGGCGCCGTCCGTCCGGTTGTAAAAGGCAATCAGCGCCGCCCGGTCTGCCCGGACACCTTCGCTTTCGCTGTTGATGTCATAGCCTGTGTCATCTCCGCTTCCATCGTCGTCAGAAACCTCCAGGTTGTCCACATAGATATTCGCGGTGCTCTCCCATTCCACAATCTGGTTGACAATGACGACCAGTGCGTTGGGCTGCATGGCGATGTTGAAGTGGTATTGTTTGCCGCTCTCAAGCGCCAGGTCGCCGTTGTAGGTGTATTTGCGGCCGTCCAGCCTGATTTCGAACAGCGGAGCATCAGAGGTAATGGTCTGTGGCACCAGGATCGCCGAATAGCCACCGTTTTCTTCCATGGCCCGGATGTCCTGCCGCACCGGATTGTCTGCGGCCGTGAGACTTCCTTCGGCCAGGTTGACGGCAACGGAGGACTTGCAGTCCGGGAACGTGACGGTCATCGGCAAACCCTGCAGGTCTTCGCCGAGGGATGTGCGGTCGATACTGAGCGTCACTTTGCTCAGCAGGTGCCGGAAGGTGATGTTGACCGGCTCAGGCTGTGGTGCGACACCGGTGGTCCGCCCCCACAGCAGATCGCTCTGCTCGTATCCGCCGGGCGCTTCGGCCGTGGCGGCGAGGTGTTGCCCGGCTGCCACCGTAAAGGTATATGCTGCGACATCGTCCGGTGTGCCGTACGGATAGTAGGCATAGAGATCGGCTTTGGTACTCAGGTCTTTCCAATAGACGCCTTCGGCATTTCCAGCCTGCCAGAGGCCCTGCTGCGCATTGTAAACGTAAGGCACGTTGTCGGCATGGTTGCCGCTGTCGTGCAACATCCCCGGTGTGTCCGGTGCGGTGTAGTTCACCACGTAGAGGCCGATGCGGTCGCCTTCGGCGAATCCGGCGGCGCCGCTCCGGGTGGGCGGCGTGACCTGGCTTTCGAGCAGCAGCGGCATGCTTTCCGGTGCTTTTTTTTCTTCTGTGGCGTCCCATGAGCAGGATGCCACGCCGCAAATCAGGGACAGGGCGGCTGGAATCAGACAGTTGATTCTTTTCATGATGTTGTGTTTTAGAAGGTTGATAATTATTGTTGGTTATATAAGTACAACAAAGATAATACTAAATAGAATATTGTGCAAAAAAGTTTATTTTGCGTCCTGTTTCAGCCTGTATGGCGGTAATGGCCGGCGCAGGTGCTTCGGCCGAAAAATTTGTGGAGATACGAGAACTTGACTATCTTTACCAGTTAAAATGTATCAAAATCCCAAGGGTATGATAGTGGTTACGGGGGCGGCCGGGTTTATCGGCAGTTGCATGGTGGCGCGGCTCAATGAGGCTGGTTACAAGGATATTGTGCTGGTGGACGATTTCTCGCGTCCGGAGAAGGCGCGCAACCTGGCGGGCAAACAGTACACGGCCGAGGTGGACCGTGATGCCTTTTTTCCATGGCTGGAGGCGCATCACAAGCTGGTGCAGATCATCATCCACCTGGGAGCCCGCACCGATACGACCGAAATGGACACGGCTGTTTTCGACCGGCTTAATCTGAACTATACCAAGCAGGTCTGGACGGCGTGTGTCCGGCATGCGCTGCCGCTCATATACGCTTCGTCGGCCGCGACCTACGGGGCTGGCGAGCTGGGCTATGAAGACCGGCACGATGTGGTGGACCGGCTGCAGCCGCTCAATCCGTACGGCATTTCGAAGAACGAGTTCGACAAGTGGGCCCTGCAACAGCCCGACAAACCGTATTTCTGGGCAGGGCTCAAGTTCTTCAACGTGTATGGTCCCAACGAGTACCACAAGGGACGCATGGCTTCGGTGGTGCTGCACGCTTTCCACCAGATCGGCGAAACGGGCGGTATGAAGCTCTTCCGGTCGCACCGGCCCGATTTCAAGGACGGAGAGCAGTTGCGCGACTTCGTGTATGTCAAGGATGTCACGTCGGTGATCCTTTTCCTGATGATGCACCGGCAGCATTCGGGTCTGTACAATGTGGGAACCGGCACGGCGCGGACGTTTCTCGACCTGGCGCGTGCCACGTTCCGGGCCATGGGGCGCGGGGAGAACATTTCCTTCATCGACACGCCGGCCGATATCCGCGACCGGTATCAATATTTTACGGAAGCCGCCATGCAGAAACTGCGCGGCATCGGTTACGACGCGCCGTTCCACTCGCTCGAGGCGGGCATCACGGACTATGTGCAGAACTATCTCATGCCGGACCGCTGCTGGTAGCCGGACCATCCTATGAAAAGACTCCACCGCTATATCATCAAGTCGTTCATCGGGCCATTCCTCCTGGTCTTTGCCGTGGTGGTGTTTATCCTGTTGATGCAGTTTCTCTGGAGGTATATCGACGACCTGGTCGGCAAGGACCTCGATTTTGTCGTGATAGCCAAACTGCTTTTCTATGCCGCGGCCGGCACGACTTCGATGGCGTTGCCGCTGGCGGTGCTGCTGGCTTCCATCATGACGCTGGGGAGTCTCGGAGAGAACTACGAGCTGATTGCGATGAAAGCTTCGGGTATATCGCTGCAGCGTATCATGAAGCCGTTGATGGCGGTTTCGCTGGTCATCAGTGTGCTGGCGTTTCTCTGCGCCAATCATCTGACCCCCTATACATACCTCAAATTGAGGACTTTGATGTATTCTATCCAGCAGAAACGGCCCGAACTGCAGATACGAGACGGGGTGTTCTTCGACGGCATCGACAATTACAGTCTCCGCATCGGCCACCGCGATTACGACAGCGGCATGCTTTACGACATCCAGATTTATGACCATACGTCCGGGGCGGGCAACGTATCACTTACGCTGGCCGATTCGGGCCAGATGAACATGACGGAGGACAAACGTTTCATGGAAATTGTGCTGTACCATGCCGAGGCGTACAACGACGTGCTCGATTCGCGCAACCGGCTTCAGACGACGCGTCCGTTCCGGCGCGATTTCTACGAAACGCAGACCATCCGGATCCCGTTGGGCGATTTTTCGCTGCAGGAGACCGACGAGAACCTGTTCAAGCAAGGATACCAGATGATGAATGTCAACCAGTTGACGTTTGTCATCGATTCGCTGCGGACGCAGCTGTCCACCCATTACGATGACTTGCTGCTGCAGGTGAAACCGCGTTTCTATACGCGCCCCGGCGGGCGGGTGTATCGCGACACCATCGTCCCTGACATCGCCGAATATTTTCCGCAGCTCCCCAAGGAGACCCGCAGGCGGGCGATACGCAACGTGATAGAGCAGGCACGCTATGTCCGGAACGACGCGGCGACGGCACAGATCATCACGGCGGCGGAACTGCGCGATTCACGGCGCTATGCCATAGAGTTCCAGCGTAAGTTCTCGATGGCGTTTGCCTGTTTCATCTTCTTTTTCATCGGAGCGCCCCTGGGTTCGGTCATCCGCAAGGGCGGCATGGGCGTCTCGATTGTCGTGGCCGTGCTCTTTTTCGTGGTTTACTATGTCGTCAACATGGTCGGCGAGAAGTCGGCCCGAGAAGGTCTGATGACCCCGGTCGAGGGGATGTGGATTGCATCGGCCGTGCTGCTGCCGGTAGGGGTGCTGCTGACATACCAGGCGACGCGGGATGCTTCGATATTGACGGCCGATCTGTATCGGAATTTCTTCAAGAAAGTGCTTGGCTACGTGTTCCCGGAACAGAAGACGGCATGGCCTGCCGTCTCGCTGCCTGCGGTGGTGACGCCTGAAACGGCCGCGAAGCATATTGAGGATTTCAACCGGGATGCGCTGTCGTACATCGCTAAGATGCCTGCCTGGCCGTCATTCCGAGACTTGTGGAAGACCGAACGTACGCTCACGTCGGCCGATGCGCGGCAACGCGAATCGCTCGCCGGCCGCTATGCGGTGCTGCGGGGGATGCTCGACCGGTTGAAACTGGATATGTCGGCCATGAAATACACGGCCTATCCTGATATTTCGTTTACCCCGCCGCGGCTGCAGAAACGTTTCTGGGGCGAGCCGCTGCTGCTGGCATTGCTTTTCCCGCTGGGTGGGTATTTTTATTTGAGAATGTATGTGGCGCAGAGCCGCTTCAAGGCGCAGCTGACCGAAATAACGCGCGTGAACCGCATCGTGAAACAGGCGGTGGAGGAGCTGGAGTTCTGAACGCCCAAATAAGCAATACAATGTCTGAAACTGAAATTAAACTGAATACCATAGACGAGGCGCTCGAGGACATCCGGGCCGGCAGACTGCTGATTGTCGTGGATGACAAAGACCGTGAGAACGAAGGCGATTTTATCTGTGCCGGCGAGAAGATAACGCCGGAAATCGTGAACTTCATGATCAAGAACGGCCGGGGCATGCTTTGTGCGCCGCTGACCGAGCAACGCTGCGAGATGCTGGAACTGCCCATGATGGTGGACAAGAATACCTCGCTGCACGAAACGCCGTTCACGGTATCGGTCGACCTGATTGGTCACGGCTGCACGACGGGTATTTCGGCCTATGACCGTGCGCGGACCATCCGGGCGCTGGTGGCCGAAGATACGCGCCCGGGCGACCTGGGGCGGCCGGGGCATATCATGCCGTTGAAAGCCAAGGAAAAAGGCGTGCTGCGCCGGCCGGGTCATACCGAGGCGGTCGTTGATCTGACGCGGATGGCCGGTCTGACACCGGGCGGTGCATTGGTCGAAATCCTGAACGAAGACGGTACAATGGCCCGTCTGCCGCAACTGATGGAGATTTCGGCGAAGTATCATATCAAGATCATTTCCATCGAGGACTTGATAAAATACCGGCTGGCGACCGATTCCATCGTCACGATGGGCGAACGAGTCAAATTGCCGACCGAATACGGGAACTTCGAAGCGATTCCTTTTATCCAGCATACCAATGAACTGGAACACATCGCCATTGTGAAGGGCTCTTGGACGCTCGATGACGAGGTGCTGGTCCGGGTGCATTCCTCCTGTGTCACCGGCGATATCTTCGGATCGTGCAAGTGCGACTGCGGGGCTCAGCTGCATGAGGCGCTGCGTATGATCGAAGCCCGGGGGCAGGGGGTGGTGCTCTACCTGAACCAGGAAGGGCGTGGCATCGGACTGTTCAACAAGATACGGGCCTACAAGCTGCAGGAGCAGGGCCGCGACACAGTGCAGGCCAACATCGACCTGGGTTTCAAGGCAGACGAACGCGACTACGGCGTCGGTGCCAGTATTCTGCGCGAACTGGGTCTGCGCAAGGTCCGGCTGATGACCAACAATCCGGTGAAGCGGGCCGGCCTCGAGGGTTACGGCATCCAGGTGGTCGAGAATGTGCCCATCGAGATTGCGCCGAACAAGTACAATGCTTTTTACCTCAAGACCAAGCGGGACAAACTGGGACATACGCTCGAGCTGGTGTACCCCGATAAAAAATAGGACATGGCAACACCTCATCATCTGAAAATCGTTTTCATGGGAACACCCGACTTTGCGGTGGCGTCGCTGCGCGCGCTGGTCGAAGCGGGCTATCCGGTGGTGGCGGTGGTGACGGCTGTGAACAAGCCGGCGGGCCGCGGGCGTCAGCTGCGGGGCTCGGCTGTCAAAGAGTATGCGTTACAGCAGGGCATCCCCGTTCTGCAGCCCGAACGGCTCCGGGACGAAGCTTTCCTGGAGGAACTGCGCCGTTACGGCGCCGACCTTCAGGTGGTGGTGGCCTTCCGGATGCTACCCGAGGTGGTCTGGCGCATGCCGGCGTGCGGTACGTTGAATGTGCACGCATCGCTGTTGCCGCAATACCGTGGCGCGGCGCCTATCAACTGGGCGCTGATGAACGGGGAGACCATGACGGGCGTGACGACGTTTTTTATCGACCGGGACATCGACAGCGGCGAGATTATCGGCAGCCACCGGGTGGCGATAGCCGAAAGCGATACGGCCGGGACGCTGCACGACCGGCTGATGGCCGAAGGTGCGTCGCTGCTGCTGGAGACAGTACAGGCGGTCGAGGATGGGACGGTGACGTCGCATCCGCAGCCTGCGACGGGCGATCTGCGGCCTGCACCGAAGATTTTCCGGGAGACCTGCAGGATCGACTGGACACGTACGGCCCGGGAGGTTTACAATCACATCCGGGGTCTTTCGCCGTACCCGGCGGCATGGACTCCGGTGCGGACGCCCGACGGTGCGGTGCAGGTCCTGAAGATATACGCGGCCACTCCGGTGGATTTCCCTTCCGGCAGCAGCCCGGCCCCCGGTACGCTGCAGGTGGACGGCGGCGTGCTGCGGATTGCGGCCTCGGATGCCTGGCTGCAAGTCTCCGAACTGCAGATGGAGGGCCGGAAACGCATGATGACGGCAGATTTCCTGCGCGGGGCGGCCGGGTTCGACCGCTGCCGGCTGTCGGACTGACCTTTGAAAATTTTAAACATATCAACGATGAAAAAACTGAATCTTATCTGGATTTTATTGCTGTTTTGGGGTATGACAGGATGCAAACGTCCGTTGACGGTCGAAACGTCACTCGGCACGCTGCGGGTGGATGTTGTCGTGGCACAGGACGGTTCGGGCGATTGTACGGCCTTGCAGGCCGCCATCGACATGGCCCCCGATTCATCGGACGCCCGTTTCGTGGTTTATGTCAAGAACGGATTGTACGATGCCGAGAAACTGCTTGTGAACGAACGTAAGACAGGCCTGGTCATTATAGGCGAGGACAGGGAGAAAACGGTTGTCAGCTATCATATGTACGACTGCGCCACCTCGCCGGTCGGCCGTTGCCCGCTGGAATCATGGGAACTTTGGAAAGCTGAGCCGATGAAGGTACGTACGTCGGCTACACTGACGGTCCAGGCCGCCGATGTGCATATCGAGAACCTGACCCTGCAGAATACGGCGGGCCCGGTGGGACAGGCCCAGGCCCTGACGGCCATGGGCGACCGGCTGGTGGTCGTGAACTGTATTCTGGCCAGTTATCAGGATACACTGTATCTCTGGACGGCCGGACAACGGGCTTATTTCAAGGATTGCCTGATCATCGGCCGTACAGATTATATCTATGGCGCCTATACGGCGCTCTTTGAAGGCTGTGAGATCCGCAGCTGGGGCGGCGGCTGGGTCACGGCGCCTGCCACGCGCGAGGAGCAGTCCTTCGGATTCGTGTTCGACGGCTGCCGTTTTACCTATGCCACCGGCAGTCCGCGCCCGGGTGACGATGGCAGAACCGTGGCCATCGGACGGCCGTGGCATTACTACCCGAAGGTGACCATCATCCGCAGTGAGATGTGCGCCGAGATGGACTCACTGGGCTGGCCGACCATCTGGAACATGCCGTATGCGCCGACCGATACGCGGCTGGCGCTGTACGAATATGCCAACACTGGAGCCGGTGCCGACATGAGTCGACGCAACGACTGGGCCGCTCTGCGTGCGCTGACGGATGCCGAGGCGCAGCACTACAACAAGCAGGAAATCCTTGGCGGCCGCGACGGCTGGAATCCGCTGCCATAGTAGGGAGGGAATATCGCGCCAGGCTGGAGATTTCAATAAAAAAGCCGACTCAAAAGGGTCGGCTTTTTTATCGGCGGCAATATCCTAGTAATTTGTTTCGAAGGCGCCCAGATCGGGACCTTCGCCGTTATAACTGATGCCGGTATAGGTTCCTTTGTCAATGAGTCTGGAACCTTTCTTCAGGTGCATGAACTCGATGTCCGGCAGGCTGCCGTCGGCCTTGCGGGGGGCTTCCAGCTGCTTGTCGTCAATGGTGTTGAGAAAGTCTTCGGCCGAAGCGGTCACGAAACCGGGCGTGAAGGTGTTGTTGACATTGACGCAGGTGCCGAGGCGCGTGACCTCCTGCATGCCGGGATAGGCCAGGGAAATATTGTTGCGCAGGATGTGGTTGAATCCGTCGCAGTCGGTGGCGTTGGAAGCGCCGGGCAGAATCTCCTGGCTGAGCAGACAGTAGTTCGGGTTGTTGCGGTAGGCCGTGTTGTTGTAGAACTGGTGGCCCGACAGCGTGTGGTGGTTGGCGTAGAACCCGTTGATCTTGTTGCGGTACGACAGGCAATGGTGCACGATGTTGCCGGGGATGAACTCCGGCAGGCTGCTCAGGCGCGGTGTCGCACCATAGCCGCCCATCTTGAAACCGGTGCCGTCACCGGCGGAGTTGAAGGTGCCGGAGGCGAAACCGTTGTAGAACGCCCAGCAGTTCTCGATGATGACCGTTTCTGCGTTGTTGATGCAGTCATATCCGTCGTCGCTGTTCCACCAGGCCCGGCATCCGCGGATGACATTGTGGATGGATCCCTGGTCGCCGTGGAAGCCGAAGCCGTCGGTGTTGCCGCCCCGGCCGTTGGCGCTCACGGTGTCATGGTTGCGGTAGGCATCGCAGTTGAGCACGAGGTTGTACGAACCGGTGGTCAGGAAAAAGCCGAGGGCCATGCCGTCGTGCATGGAGAGCTGCTCGTAGATGTTGTGACTGCCTTCGTTGCGGAAGCATTCCGACTGGGACGCACTCCGGTAGTCCGTCACCTGCGTGCCGATGATTTCCAATCCCTTGAAGTGAATCCAGGAGGCCCGTACATGGAATACGATGACCTTGGCCAGCGTCTGCACTTCGCCGAAAGGCGGCTTGATGTCCTGCAGGTCGAAGACCGGTTTTTCGCCCGGATAGGCGAAATAGTGGATGCGGTTGTTTTCGGCGCCGCTTTTCGACACATCGTTGACGATGACCCAGCCGGTATGCGAGGTATAGCGCCGCATGATATTGTCGGTGGCGGCGTAGCGGGCGTACTGGTCCTGCCGGACGCGGTAGGTACCGCCGCGGAAATAGACGGTGTCGCCCGGTTCCACGAATTCCTGGACTTTGTTGAAAGTGGCGAGCGGGGAGTCGATGGTGCCCTTGTTGGTGTCCTTGCCGTCGGGGGCCACATAATACACTTTGGGTGCTGCGGCCAGGGTCAGGACGAGGCCGAGCAGCAGACAGGTCAGACCTGTTCTTTTTGCGTTCATGGCAATGTTTTTTGAGAATTGATAGAATAACAAAGATAGTGTTTTTCCCCGGGATTCGACCGGATGCCGTACCTCCGGCCCCGTATTTTCATGACGGGACATCCATTTTTTTGTAAATTTGTGTGCTTAAACCATTGTACTATGAGATACTTCTTTATTATTCTGTCAACCTGTCTTTTGGCAGGATGTGCCGGACGACCGGCAGCGGACGGACAGACGTCACAGACTCAGTCGAAATCCGAAATCCAACCCAACTGGCCGGCCAGCGACATCAAATACCACGATTTTCTGTATGCCGGTGAGTGGGATACCCGCAAACCCGATGCTCAGAGTATGTTCCTGGTCCGGGACGGCCGTGTGGTATGGCAGTATTCAACGCCATTGCGTGATGCCGACAACCGTATCCATGAGTTTGACGATGCGACATTGCTGCCGGATGGCAACATTGTCTTTGCCTGCATGACGACAGCCGGCATTGTCTCGCCAGACAAGGAGCTGCTGTGGGAGTTTCATTGTCCGGAAGGTACCGAGACGCATTCGTGTGTGCCCGTCGGGCGTGACAGTGTCCTGATGGCGCTGAACGGTACGCCGGCCAAGGTGCTGATGATCAACACGCGGACCAACGAGGTGTTGCGAGAGGTCGTCATTCCGACATCCGGAACCAACAGCCATGGTCAGTTCCGCCGGGTCCGCCTGACGCCCGAAGGGAATATCATGGTGCCGCTCAAGCCGGAAGGCAAGGTGTCGGAATTTACATGGGAAGGCGAGGAGGTTTGGTCGGTTCCTGCCAAATCGGCATGGGCCGCCATCCGCCTGTCCAATGGCAATACGCTGATTTCCGGCGACGGAGAGGGCTATACCCGCGAAGTGAATAAAGCCGGCGAAACGGTCTGGGAACTCACCCAGCAGGATGTGCCGTTTAAGCTTTACAATACGCAGACGGCCTGCAGGCTGGAAAATGGAAACACCGTCATCTGTAACTGGTGTGCCGGACAGGATACCACACTATGGAAGGGCACGGTGCAGATTTTCGAGGTGACCCCCGCCAAACAGGTGGTGTGGGCTCTTTCGGAATGGGACAATCCCGACCTCGGACCGGCGACGTCGGTCGAAATTCTGAAGTGACGGCAGCCTCTGCGCTCTGACTGTCCCGCATCTGTACCGGTTCCCGGCCGGATGCGCGACGTACGGTTATCTCATCTGTCTGGTCTGCCACGCGAGTGCGCGGTCGTTGGTCTCCATGTAGCGCCAGTGGGCGCTGTTGGGGGTGACATCGACCGTCAGCGGAGCTGTGACTGCATTGCGAAGGGCTGTGACGGAAGTGGGAGAACACGTGTCGTCTGCGTAGCCGTAGGATAGGTACAGGGGACATTTGACGCGCCGGCCGAAGTTGACCACGTCATAATACGACAGGGTGTTTTTCTCTCGTTCCCAGCCTTTCCCCGGATCTTGCCGGAAATATTTCGGCCATCCGCCGGCCCTCCCGTACAGAAATCCGCATACATCGCAGAGTGCGGGATAGAAAGCGGCTGCGAACGTTACTTTGTCGCTCAGTGCGGCGGTGACGACGGTGAGTGCGCCACCTTGGCTGCCGCCGGTCACGCCGACGTTCCGGCCATCCCACTGCGGCAGCGTGCATAGAAAGTCCACGCACCGCACGCAGCCTGCATAGACCGACCGGTAGTAGAATGTTCCGGGGTCATCGATGCCGCTCGATGTATAGTTGTCGGCCACGGTCCGCTGACGGGCAAACTCGTCGTCCGGTGCTTCCGGATTGAGCCCGTCGTGAATGCAGACGTTGAAATAAATGTACCCGCGTTCCGAATAGAAAGTGGTGGGAGAGATGCGGTTGGCACCTGCACCTGGCGGGCAGAAGAGCACAGGGTGTTTCCGGCCGTCTTTCGGTATGGTCAGATATCCGTACATGGAGCGTCCGCCCGGTCCCACGTTCAGACGGACCAGCGATACGTCCACCTGGTCGGTGGAGTATTTCGGCAGCGGTGTAATCTGCGGTTCCAGCGGCGCTGCGGCAGCTTCGCGGACCGCACGGGTCCAGAATGCATCGAAGTCATCCGGCAATATGGCTGTCGGGGCGATTTTTTCGGGAGAAAAGGCCACCTTGACAGTTTCCTTGAAACTTTTTCCGCCGGCTTCAAAGCGGAAAGTGCAATACCTGAATCCCGGCACAGCGGAGGTGCCGACTGGAACCATCGCGGTGCCTTCTTTGAAGATCAGCGTGTCCTGCCGGTCAGCCGCCATCATGTCCATGCCGGAAGAGGCATAGACCGTTATGCCCTCGGCCGGTCGGCCACCGCATAATGCATCAATGCGGATGAAGGCTTCCTCGCCTGCGTCATAGCGATAGTCCGGATGCGTGGCACGGCTGAGGTATTCGACGTAGGGACGCGCTGCCGGCGAGAATTGCGCAAAAATCCGGCCGCCCAGCAACAGCAGGACGGCCGGAAAAAGGAGTCGGATGGCTCTCATGGGGCGGATGTGGTGTGGAAATTATTCCGCCAGGAAAGCCAATGCTTTATTGTACAGATTATCGGCCGTGTAACCCAGTTTCTCGTCCAATACCTTGTAGGGGGCAGAGAAACCGAAGCTTTCCATGCCGATGACCCGGCCGCACGGACCGGCCAGCCCCTGCAGTGTGACCGGCAGACCGGCAGTCATGCCGAGTATCTTGATACCATCGGGCAGAACCTGTTTCTGGTAGGCGGCCGGCTGCTGGCGGAAACGGCCTTCGGAGATGGCCGCCACCACGCGGATTTTTTTGCCGTCTGCGGCAAGCTTTTCTGCTGCATCGATGCAGGTGGCCACTTCGGAGCCGTTGGCCAGCAGAATGAGTTCCGGCTGGTCGCTGTTCTTCCAGGCGATATAAGCGCCCTTCTCGGCCTGCAATGCATCCTCGAAACGTGAAGCACCGACGGTGGGCACATCCTTGATATTCTGCCGCGAAAGGATGATGGCCGACGGGGTCTCGGTGTTGTCGAGCGCCATCTTCCATGCCACCGTCGTTTCGACGGCATCGCACGGACGGAGTACGAGCATTGAACTTTTCCCGGCGTGATTTTTCAGCTGTTCCATCAGACGGATCTGGGCTTCCTGTTCCACCGGCTGGTGGGTCGGGCCATCTTCCCCGACACGGAAGGCATCATGCGACCAGATATACTTGACCGGAAGCTGCATCAGGGCCGACAGGCGGACGGCGGGTTTCATGTAGTCGGAGAATACGAAGAACGTGGCGCATGCGGGAATGACACCGCCGTGCAGCGCCATGCCGTTGCAGATGACCGCCATGGTCAGTTCGCTGACACCGGCCTGCAGGAATGCACCCGAGAAATCGCCGCGGGTGAAGGCGTGGGTCTTCTTGAGGAAGCCGTCGGTCTTGTCGCTGTTCGACAGGTCGGCGGAAGCGACAATCATGTTGTCGACATGCTGGGCCAGATATCCCAGTGCCGTGGCCGAAGCACCGCGGGTAGCCGCACCGCTCTTCTGCTCAATCTGGGCGTAGTCCACCACGGGAGCCTTGCCGGAGAAGAACAGGTCGAACTTGGCTGCGAGTTCCGGGTTTGCGGCACGCCATGCGGCTTCTTCCTGTTTCTTGGCCGCCGCCGCTTTGGCTTTTTCGGCCAGCTTTTCTGCGTAATAGGCCTTGACATCGTCGGCGATGAAGAACGGATTGTCCGGGTTGCCGCCCAGATGCTCCACAGTCTTGGCGAAAGAGGCACCGGCGGAGCTCAGCGGAGCGCCGTGGGTGGCGCACTGGTTCTCGAACGAGGCACCGTCTTCGGTGACCGCGCCTTTACCCATGGTCGTGCGGCCGATGATGAGGGTGGGTTTGCCTTTGACGGTCTGCGCCTTTTTCAGAGCCTTGCGGATCTCATCGGCATCGTTTCCGTTGATGGTGAAGACTTCCCATCCCCATGCTTCATATTTCTTGGCCGTGTCCTCGCAGGTGACCGCCTCGCATTTGGTGGACAGCTGGATGCCGTTCGAATCGTAGAACATGATCAGATTGTCCAGCCCGAGGGTGCCGGCGATACGGCCCGCGCCCTGCGAAATCTCCTCCTGCACGCCGCCGTCGGATATGAACGCATAAATCTTGTGCGACATCCAGCTGCCAAAGCGGGCTTCCAGGAATTTCTCGGCAATGGCTGCGCCGACGGCCATGGTGTGGCCTTGTCCCAACGGACCGGAGGTGTTCTCCACGCCACGCTCCACGCACAGTTCGGGATGACCGGGGGTCGGACTGCCCCACTGACGGAACTGCTGCAGTTCGTCCAGGGTGTAGTTGCCGGCCAGCGCCAGCTGGGCGTACAGCATCGGCGACATATGGCCCGGATCCAGGAAGAACCGGTCGCGGTTGACCCACTTCATGTCGGTCGGATCGTAGTTGAGAAATTCGCTGTAGAGCACGTTGATGAAATCGGCACCGCCCATCGCGCCGCCCGGGTGGCCGGACTTGGCTTTTTCAACCATGGCTGCAGCCAGGATACGGATGGTATCGGCTGATTTGTTGACAATCTTGTTATTCATTGTGTTATAGTTTTTTAGAAAATTGCCAGAAATAATTTGCAGAAAAGCGAAAGTACAATGTTATTTCCTGAAATCAAAACGGGCGTCGGTGGTTTTTTTGCGATATGCGGCAGTGCGTGAAATCCTGTACAGCATTTTCCCCTACGCATTGTAAAACTGCGTGGAAAAGCGTATCTTTACCTTTTGCAATCAGGGGTCCGGTCGTACCCTGACTCCCGTTTCATCTTAATTGCAGCGTTATGATAACTGTCAGACAACTTTCTGTATTTCTGGAAAATAAGTCGGGACGTCTCATCGAGGTACTGGAGACGCTTGGCAAGGAACATATCCGCATTACGGCGCTCACCATTGCTGATACGTCGGAGTACGGCATCCTGCGTCTTATCGTGTCGGATCCGGAAAACGGCTACCGGGTGCTGAAGGCGGCCGGTGCCTCGGTCATCATGTCCACTGTGTTGGCGCTGGAAGCTCCGGCCGGTGCGGGAGCTTCTGCCGATATCCTGCGTCTTTTCTCCCAGGAGGGTATCAGCATTGAGTACATGTATGCCTTTTCGGCTGGTTCCCGGTCTATTCTGTTCTTCCGGACCGGAGACCATGAGGAGTCGCTGTCGGTGATCGGGCAGCGGGGGCTCCGTCTGCTTGGCGAAGATGATATCCGGAATCTTTAGCGATGTCCTTTCAAAGCGAAGGCCGGCCTTTTCCGGGCCGGCCTTCGCTGTATGGACGCGGTGCAGTTTTATTTGATGCTGTCTGCCGGTGTCTCGTGGAATACCTGTTCGAAATTCCGGTGAAGTTCGCTCGGATCCTTGATGCGCAGCAGGATGGTACCCTCGTTGTTGATGACGAAAGTCTGGGGGATTTCGTTGACGTTGTACAGTTCGACGGCGTCGGTCTGCCAGTACTTGAGAGAGGAAAGCTGCACCCACGGGATGCTGTCTTCCTTCAGTGCCAGATCCCAGTCCTCGAACTGCCGGTCGAGCGACACGCTGACAATCTCCACGCCTTGGTCTTTGTATTTCTCATAAAGCGGAATCATGGTCTTTTGCAGTTCGCGGCTTTTCGGATTCCAGGAGGCCCAGAAATAAAGCACCACGAATTGTTTTTTTCCGACATAGTCCGAAAGCGTGACATCTCCGCCGTTCCATGAAGGCATGGTGAAATCGGTGTAGGTGGCGCCTTCGACGGTGCGGGTCAGATAACGGAGGTGCGTATTCAGCAGCCGGACCCACTGGGAT
Organism: Bacteroidales bacterium; assembly: GCA_017523725.1. Classification (GTDB taxonomy): domain Bacteria; phylum Bacteroidota; class Bacteroidia; order Bacteroidales; family UBA4181; genus JAFWVY01. Next base: position 3,038 of record JAFWVY010000035.1, on the reverse strand, counting down.
TTCCTGACAGACGGGTTGGCCAGGGCTTCGCACAAGCCGGAGATTTCGTCCACGGCTGAGGTGTTCTTCGCCATTTCGTAAGCCAGAAATGCCGCCACATAGGAATCGCTGTTGCTCTTTATCCAGTCGTAGATGAAGAATTTGCCGTTCATGGCCGCCTCGCGCAGCAGAAGGGACAGGGAGTCGTTGACAGCCTGTTTGAGCGTGTCGGTATAGGCTGTCCATTCAGCATCGGTCATTTCCGGACTTTCGGGCCGGGGCATGCTGTCGATGGCAGCGGCGCGCGCATCGGCTTCTTCTGCAATCTCTTCCATACGGTCTTGATAAGGCTTGATGCTTTTGTAGAATCGTTCGTATTCCATCTGGGACGCGGAACCGTTGATCTCTGCACCGTCCAGGCTGTCCAGACTGACGGTCAATGAGATGTTGGAATTTTCCACGAAAAACTCAACGGGGCCCTGTCCGTCAATGTAGAGGAGGTGCAGGTCGGGATAGGCCACGACGCCCTTCATGGTGAAAGAACCGTTCTGGATGGTGGTTTTCTGGACTTCTGCCGGCGAACCTATGCCGCGGAGTTCAAGCAGGGTGACGCTCTTCCCTTCGAGATCATCCCCGGAGACGGTTCCTTTGATGGTGTATCCCTTGTGGCACGCCTGGCAGCAAAGCAGCAGGGCGAGACAGCAGACAAGCGTTTTGATTCGGTACATGGCGTTTGTTTTGTGGTGGCAGTCCAGCGTTACAGCATACGCTGGCGAATCATATATTCGGCAATCTGCACGGCATTCAGCGCGGCACCTTTGCGGATCTGGTCGCCGACGCACCAGAAATGGATGCATCGCGGATTGGTCAGGTCGGCGCGGATACGGCCCACATAGACGTCGTCTTTGCCGGCGACGTACAGCGGCATGGGATACAGGCATTCGGCCGGATTGTCCTGCACGGTCAGTCCTTCGGTCTGTTCCATGGCGGTCCTGACGCGGACGGGATCGAGCGGTTGTTCCGTCTCGGCCCAGACGGCTTCGGAATGGGCGCGCAACACGGGCACGCGGATGGTGGATGCGCTGACCATGAGGTCGGAATGCAGAATCTTCCGCGTCTCGTTGTGCATCTTCATCTCTTCCTTGGTGTAATCGTTGTCGGTGACGACGTCGATCTGGGGTATCAGGTTGAAAGCCAGCTGGTATTTGAATTTCTCAACAGTAACCGGCGCGTTGTCGAGCGCTTGCCGGGTCTGCGTGAAGAGTTCCTGCATCGCGGCGGCGCCGGCACCCGACGCGGCCTGATATGTGGCCACGTGGATGTTCCGGATGGGCGACAGGTCGTTGATCGGTTTGAGCGCCACCACCATGATGATGGTGGAGCAGTTGGGGTTCGCGATAATGTTCCGCGGCCGGACACGGCAGTCTTCGGGGTTCACCTCGGGTACTACCAGCGGCACGTCGGCATCCATGCGGAAGGCGCTGGAATTGTCAATCATGACGGTGCCGAACCGGGTGATGGTTTCCGCGTATTCACGCGATACGCCTGCGCCGGCCGATGTCAGGGCGATGTCAATATCCTTGAAGTCATCGTTGTGTTTCAACTCTTTGACCGTGAGAGTCTGTCCTCTGAACGAATAGTTTTTGCCCGCCGAACGCGATGATCCGAACAGTACAAGTTCGTCCGCCGGAAACTGACGTTGTTCCAGGACTTTCAGGAATTCCTGACCGACAGCCCCGCTGACACCTACGATTGCGATTTTCATTTCTTGTTTATTTTTATTGGAAATAATATTTATTTTTGCCGATGCTTCTGCGCATTGAACTGCAAAAGTATAAAAAAACCGTTACCAATTAAAACTTTGCCAGATGTTTGCTATCCTGCTCTCAACCTGTGTCCTGATTACGGAACTGATGGCCGATCCGACGCCGTCGGCCGGACTGCCGCCGTACGAATATGTCGAAATCTGGAACGCGGCCGGCCATCCGGTGGACTTGGCGGACTGGACGTTGCAGTGCGGCCGTTCCGGGTTTACGTTCGGCCCCTGTGTCATGGCGCCGCGTGCCTATCTGATACTCTGTTCTGAAACGGCGGCGCCGTGGCTCGCCCCTTTCGGCCCTGTCCATGCACTGTGGAAAAGTGCGACGCAGCTGACAAATGACGGGCAGACGGTTGTTCTGCGTGATGCCGGCGGCGTACTGCAGAGCAGTGTGAGTTACGATTTGACGTGGTATCACGATACGCGCAAGAAAACGGGCGGCTGGTCGCTGGAGTGGTCGGCGGACACGGCGCAGGCGCGGGTGGCACCGGGCCCGGCGGATGCAGCAATGTGGCGGGCTTCGGCCGATCCGTCGGGCGGTACGCCCGGGGCGCTCAATTCGTGGCAGGTCGGGACGGCTGTCGCGCAGGCGGCCCTGCAGGTCGAACCGGAGCGTTTCTCTCCGGACGGCGACGGAGTCTCCGATGAAGTGACGGTGCATTATGTCCTTCCCGAAGCGGACAGCCGGGTGGACTTGGTGGTTTTCGACCGTTACGGCGCACCGGTGCGCCGGCTGGCACGCGATGTCATGGCGCTGCGGGAGGGGGCGTTCGTCTGGGACGGCTGCGATGGGCGCGGACGGACGGTGCCGTCCGGCATCTATGTCATCTGGTTCAGGACCTGGCATCCGTCATCTGGACAGACGGCGGTCATCCGGAAACCGGTGGCAGTGTCCAGGTAGGCGGTTGCTCCGTGTGAATGTGGATGAAAAAAAAAGGATGACCGTTCCCGATCATCCTCAGCCTGAGCCTCTAATGGGATTTGAACCCACGACCTGCTCATTACGAATGAGCTGCTCTACCACTGAGCTAAAGAGGCATTTGGTGCGGCAAATATACGGCAGTTTTTTCTTTTTGCCAAATCATGCAAACTTTTTTTCCTACCTTTACCGTTCCGAAATAAAATCCATCATTAAAGATTCCGAAATATGAGAAGACTTTTGTCAGTATGTGTCATGGTGCTGGCTGTCACGTCGGTCGGACGTGCGCAGGAACCGGTGCCGTTCATTCCTCTGTGGGAG
>JAFWVY010000034.1 GCA_017523725.1 Bacteroidales bacterium | reverse complement strand
GTCCGCGAGGAACGCGTACGCGCTGTACCACATCGTGTCGCCCTGCTCGTAGTACGGCTTGTCCATGTGCAGGTACACCTTCTCGTGAGGCTCCGTCCGAACCCGGTACTCCTGCTGCACCAGCAGCTCGCGGATGCGGTCCGCGGAGGAGGACGCGGAGGAGGGGGAGGAGGACTGTGCGGAGGACGGGGAAGCGGAGGTGAAAGAAGGCTCAGCGGACGGCTGCAAGGAGGCGGGTACGGCGGAGGATGCAGCGGCAGCAGTCGCCTCAGGCGCGGCCCATGCGCACACGGCCGACAGCACGAGGCAGAGCAGCGCCGCGCAGGACAGCGCGGCCGGAAGACGGAGAATGGACTGTAAAGCGTGGCATCGCATGGAAGAGATAGCAGTTTGGGGACGTCTTTGCAAATATAGGTATATATTTCTTTTGTAGCGTTTTTGCCTGGCAAAAAAAAATTAAAATTTTTAGTAAAAAAAATATTTGGCAGCACCGTTTTTTTTACAATTGCATGTTTTTATGAAATTCGCTCCGACGAAAGTATCATCCCTAAAATAATATGCCATGAAAAAGTTGTTCTACTGTCTCGTCCTCGCTGCCCTGGCCTGCGCCTGCAACACCGACAGCACCGCCTCAATGGCCGGTTCCGATACAAAAACTCATATCTCACCTGCCGTCTGGCAGAAAACCATCGACAAGGCTGACGATGCCATAAAAAAAGCATTCATGGAGGATTATCTCGAAGACAAAGAAGCATGGGACAAGGTTCTGAAAAATGCCATAGACCCGGCCAAACTGAATCTGATGGATGTGTACGGATTTCCCGTTTACAACATCGACAGTGCGTTGTGGGCCTCCCGGCAGGGGCTCCCGCTGGAATCATATCTCAAGCTGGATGCCAGCAAAGCCACCTTCTGTATCACCTACGAAGGACAACCGGTAAGCAGGGCGCATTTCAACTATATGGACGGAAAATGGGAACTGGATGCATACTCCCGCGGCGGCAGTGCTGAGGAATTCAAACATGTCATCCCGGCATTGAACGCAGGGGAACGGGTTATCTGTGTCCATCTGAACCCCAGACACAGCAGTCCGTACTTCATCTATGCATATCAAAACGGACAGTGGTCGCGGATAGACAATGCAGAACGACACGGCAAAAACGTCATCAGCGATCTGCAGGAATTCAATCGCTATATTCTGCGGTAAAAGCATTAAACAGCATTCTCAAAAAGGCCGCCCGGGCGGCCTTTTTTTTCATAATACGCCACCTCCCCCTTGTCATTCCGAGGCAAAAACAATAACTTTACATTTTCATAATTTCATCCATCATTTCAATGAAACACTTTCTCCTTGCGCTGTTTGCACTTACAGCGACCTTTGCTGTCCAGGCTCAGGAAACCGACATACGGGCCAAAGTCCTTGACAATCTCGAACTCGCCCGTGGTCATTATTACATCAACCCGAACGAAGCGGGGCCGCAGACCAAAGCGCCCAAAGGATACAAGCCATTCTACATCAGCCATTTCGCGAGGCACGGCGCTCGCTACTGCTGGGAAGATATCTACACCCGGCTCGACACAACCCTCCTCAAGGCCCACAACGATGGCCAGCTGACCGCTGAGGGCGAAGCCGTCTGGTCGGCTCTGCATGCCCACATGCCGGAACTCGGCTATCATACCGGAGAACTGACCAGCAAAGGATGGGCTCAGCACCAAAGGGCCGCCCGGAACATGTGCGAACTTTTCCCCGGCGTGTTCAAACGGGGCGCCGAGATTGTCGCCACCTCATCGAACTCCGAGCGGTGCGCTGTAAGTATGGCGGGCTATTGCACCGAACTCGCCCGGAACTGTCCGGACCTTCCGCTCTACGCATACATCAGCCGCACCGACTACGACTGCGTCATCCCCACTTCAAGCAACAACCCGGCCAACATGCAGATTTCCACCACCAGACGAGCGCTTTCGCAGAGCTACAGCGTGGGGCCGGACGCCCGCACCGTGCTCAGACAGTATTTCAAGGACATGGATTACGTCCAGCAACTCTACGGATGCAGCAAAATGCTCAGCGATCTCTATGCCTACTGGTGCTGCCTGCAGTGCGCCGACGAAGACATCGCCATGAAGAATCCATTCACGCCGGAAGAGGAACTGAACAACTGGCTTCAGGGCAACTACGGCAGTTTCAACAATTACTACACCAAGCGCTACCAGTCCTGGCCGGTCCTCGCCGACATCGTCGAGAAAGCCGATAAACGCATAGCGGCCGGCAGTACAGGTGCAGATCTTCGTTTCTCGCACGACACCCACTTCGGGCCGCTGCTTGTCCTGCTCAACGCCGGCGGCAACGGCACGGTGCCCGGATCGCCCGAAGAGGTCTGCCAGTATTTCCAGGATTACAACGTCTGCATGGCGACGAATTTCCATTTTGTATTCTACCGCAGTGCCAAGAACCCTGAAATTCTCTTCAAGCTGCTGCTCAACAGCTGCGAGACCACGCTGCCGCTGGAGAGTGTCGAAGGACCGTATTACCGTTGGAACGACTTCAAGGACTTTGTCGCCCAGTTGGGAACCGAAGCCCGTGCCCTGGCCAGGAATCCGGACGCCCTGACGAGATAATCCGGCGCCGGACCGACGGCAGACGGACAAGCTGAAACATCATCCGGCACCGCCCCGTTTTTTTGCTTTCAAACGGACGGAATGCCGGATTTTTTCTTAAATTTGCCGCCAATTTTTCGCTCCTGCGGAGACGAACATCCCATGCCGCCTTGGCAAGGCCGCTGCCCGGTTTCCGCAGTGTATGCGAAAAAGGATTGGAATACAAAAACACCGGATATGCAAAATCTCAACACCGCCTTATTCCTGATGATTGTCGGCATGCTGACCGTGTTCATCATACTGCTTGCCGTTATTTACCTCGGCAAACTTCTGATTGCCTGCGTCAACAAATATTTTCCCGAAGAGGAACAGCCGGCGGCTCCCGCCACTCCGGCAGCTGCCAGTCCGCTGACCGGACAGATTATCGAGGCGGCCGTCAAGGCCGTGACCGGCGGAAAAGGCCGGGTGGAGAAAATCGAAAGAATATAAATACAACCGTTTATTGTAATGAATCAGAGAGAAGTCAAGTTCAGTCTCATATTCAGGGACATGTGGCAGTCGGCCGGCAAATATGTGCCGCGGGTCGACCAATTGGTGAAAGTGGCGCCCGCCATCATCGACATGGGATGCTTCGCGCGGGTTGAAACCAACGGCGGCGGATTCGAGCAGGTCAACCTGCTGTTCGGCGAGAACCCGAACGTCGCCGTCAGACAATGGACCAAGCCCTTTCACGAAGCCGGCATCCAGACCCACATGCTCGACCGCGGGCTGAACGGCATCCGGATGAGCCCCGTGCCGAAGGACGTGCGCAAACTGTTCTACAAGGTCAAGAAAGCGCAAGGCACCGACATCGCCCGCACCTTCTGCGGTCTGAACGACCTGCGCAACATCGTGCCGTCGATCGGCTACGCCAAGGAAGCCGGCATGATTTCGCAATGTTCGCTCTGCATTACCTACTCTCCGGTTCACACGGTGCAGTATTACACCGACATGGCGCTCGAACTGATCCGCCAGGGCGCCGACGAAATCGCCATCAAGGACATGGCCGGCATCGGACGGCCCGATTCGCTCGGCAAGATTGTCGCCAACATCAAGAAAGCCCATCCCGACATCCCGATCCAGTACCACAGCCACGCAGGTCCCGGCCTGAGCGTCGCCTCCATCCTGGAAGTCTGCAAGGCGGGATGCGACTATATCGATGTCGGCATGGAACCGCTGTCGTGGGGCACGGGGGCGGCCGATGTCATCACCGTCCAGGCCATGCTGAAGGATGCCGGATTCAAGGTGCCGGAAATCAACATGGAAGCCTACATGCGGGTGCGTACCATGATTCTGGAATTCATGAAAGATTTCCTCGGACTCTACATCAGCCCGAAGAACCGCTTCATGAACTCACTGCTCATCGGTCCCGGCCTGCCGGGCGGCATGATGGGCAGCCTCATGGCAGACCTCGAGACCAACCTCAACTCCATCAATAAATACAAGGAGAAAAACAACCTGCCGCTTATGACGCAGGACGAACTGCTTATCAAGCTGTTCGACGAAGTGGCCTATGTGTGGCCGCGCGTGGGGTATCCGCCGCTGGTTACGCCGTTCAGCCAGTATGTCAAGAACCTGGCGCTGATGAACGTGATGGCCATGGAACGCGGCAAGGAACGCTGGGGCATGATTGCCGACGACATCTGGGATATGCTGCTCGGCAAGGCCGGCCGGCTGCCTGGTGAACTGGCACCCGAAATCAAGGAGAAAGCAGCCCGCGAAGGCCGTCAGTTCTTCACTGGCGACCCGCAGGACAACTATCCCGACGCATTGGACGACTTCCGCAAAAAAATGCAGGAGAAAGGCTGGGATACGGGACAGGATGACGAAGAACTCTTCGAATACGCCATGCATCCGTCCCAGTACGAGGCCTACAAGAGCGGCAAGGCCAAGGAAGACTTCCTGGCTGACGTGGCCGCCCGGCGGGCCAAGTTCGCCGAAATGAAAAACGGTGTCGCGGAGCCCCGGACGCTGACCGTACAGGTCAACGGCGAGAACTACCGGGTGACCGTGGCCTACGGCGACAACCCGGCTCCGGCAGCCGGAACGCCCGCACCTGCAGCCTCCGCACCTGCAGTGGCAGCCGGTGCCGGCAAGGACATTCTCTCGCCGCTCGAAGGCAAGTTCTTCCTTACCAAATCGAACCAGGAGACGCCTATCCAGGTGGGTTCCGTCGTGACCAAAGGCCAGGTGATCTGCTATATAGAAGCCATGAAGACCTATAACGCCATCGCCGCGGAATTCGACGGGACGGTCACGGCCATCTGTTTCAACAACGGTGACAGCGTTTCGGAAGACGACGCCCTCATCAAGATCCAACCTGCATCGTAGCCATGAACAACATTCTGGATAAACTGTACCACATGACTGCGCTCGGCAACATCATCGAAGAGCCGCAGTTCCTGATTATGTACGCCATCGCTTTCGTGCTGCTCTACCTGGGCATCAAGAAGCAATACGAGCCGCTGCTGCTCGTGCCGATTGCGTTCGGCGTGCTGCTGGCCAACTTCCCGGGCGGAGACATGGGTGTCATCGCCGCCGACGAAAACGGCATGGTTCCGGTGGGTGATACCCTGAAGAACATCTACGAGATGCCGCTGCACGAAATCGCGCATGAGTTCGGCATCATGAACTTCGTCTATTACATGCTCATCAAGTCGGGCTTCCTGCCGCCGGTCATCTTCATGGGTGTCGGCGCACTGACCGACTTCGGCCCCATGCTGCGCAACCTGCGTCTGGCCATCTTCGGTGCGGCGGCCCAGTTCGGCATCTTCAGTGTGCTGATCGCCGCTACGCTGTTCGGATTTACGCTGCCCGAAGCCGGTTCGCTCGGCATCATCGGCGGTGCCGACGGCCCGACGGCCATCTTCACGACCATCCGGCTGGCTCCCCATCTGCTGGGGCCCATCGCCATCGCAGCCTATTCGTACATGGCATTGGTTCCTGTTATTATCCCATTGGTGGTCAAGCTTTTGTGCTCTAAGAAAGAGTTGTGCATCAACATGAAGGAGCAGGAAAAACTGTATCCGTCCAAAACCGAAATCAAGAACCTGGCTACCCTGAAGATTATCTTCCCGATTGCCGTCACCACCGTGGTCGCCATTCTGGTTCCGACCGCCGTGCCGCTGGTCGGCATGCTCATGTTCGGCAACCTGGTCAAGGAAATCGGCAGCAACACGTTCCGTCTGTTTGACGCCGCATCGAACAGCATCATGAACACCGCCACGATTTTCCTCGGTCTCTCGGTCGGCGCCACCATGACGGCGGACGCTTTCCTCAACTGGCAGACCATCGGCATCGTCGTCGGCGGGTTCCTGGCGTTTGCGCTTTCGATTACGGGTGGCATCCTCCTTGTCAAACTGTTCAACCTCTTTACGAAGAAGAAGATCAACCCGCTCATCGGCGCTACCGGTCTGAGCGCGGTCCCGATGGCCTCGCGCGTGGCCAACGGCATCGCCCTGAAACACGACCCGAAGAATCATGTCCTGCAGTATTGCATGGCATCGAACATTTCGGGCGTCATCGGTTCGGCCGTCGCCGCCGGTGTCCTGATTTCCTTCCTGGGATAACCGCTGACTCCAGCAGAAAGAGGGTGGCTGAAAAGTCACCCTCTTTTTTTACGACACCTCCGCGCTATTCCATCTGAAAAAAGGCCTCGCGTTTCGGCAGGATTGTTCGTCTTGTTCCGGCAGGCTTGCCCCGGGCCTTCCCGGAAGAATGCCATCTCGACAGGTTTGGCAGCACCGTACAGGCAGGCTTGCCTGTACTCATAGTGCTGCGTGTATGCAGACTTTCGGATGGGATATTCCCTCTTGCAATCTGACTATCTGATCATCAAGGCTCTCCATAAGTGGAGAAGGAATATGCTTCGAAGACCCTGGCCACCCTCGGCTGTTAGAGGGACGTGGCCCGCCGCGCAGCGGTGGG
>JAFWVY010000033.1 GCA_017523725.1 Bacteroidales bacterium | reverse complement strand
TTGGGGTATTTGTGGTAATGGTGCCCCGAGTCTGTCGTCTTGTAGTGCCTGCGCCGCTTGAGGCGGACCATGAGGCCGTTCTGACGGAGCAGCTCGATGAAAGCATCTCGCCCGGGCATGCTGCCGGTCTCCTCAAATAACCTCTTGACAATCAAGTATAACTTCGCGCATCCAAGGCCCGGATTATCCCGCCTGTATTCCCGGACTTTCTCCAGAATCAGAGGCTCTATGGCATTGTCGGAGAACTCCCTGTTGTCCCACTTGTAGTACGCTTGTCTGCTGTAACCAAACAGCCCGCAGAGAAGTCCGAGGGCTGCGCCCTTGAACTTGCTGCGTAGCAGATCTACTGTTTGGTGCCAGATTTTTTTCGCACTGGAATGTTGAAGGTCTTTTCTGCGAGATCTATCATCGTGCTATAGGCCTCCGACCGCAATCTCTCCAGTTCCAAGGCCTTGCTTAGCCGCTTGTTCTCGGCCTTCAACTCCTCCACGCGCTCTTCCGGAGTTTTCTTCGCCATATCTTCTTCTGTTTCCGGCAAAGATACGATTTCTCTCTCGTTTACATACTTGTCCATCCAGTTGAAGATGATCTGACGGCTGCTCAGGTGATACTTCTCTGCAATCTCCTGGGCTGGACGACCGCCCGTCACATACTCGGATACGACGGACATCTTGTCCTCTTCGGTGAACTTGACCTTCCCTGATTTTGGTTGACGAAAAAAAGCCCCCTCACCTCCGTGGAGGCAAGAGGGCAGGAACTCCCTTTGCATGGGAGCAGAACCGGAAATATTTTCGAAAATTGCGGCGCGTCCCGCGGAAGGATTAAGTCTTTCGCGGGACGTGGCAACTATATGCAGGTGAGTTTTAATCTTCAGGACCCGCTACAATCGGAAGATCCACCGCACGGGTGTTATTAGAACTCCCGTCAGCCTTCAGGATGCCGAACTGCGAGAAAGTGTAATCTACACCATTGTAGGTATATGTTTCCGGGACGAACTTGATGGTGTTCTCGCCGGTCCTGACCAGCCGCATAAAAGGCACTCCCCGCACCTGCAGCCATCCACGACTGTCGAAATCTCCGCCAGTCAAGCCTTCGATGCGTCCCGATGCAAAATGGAACTGGCCTTCCCCATGCTCCAAATCCTGCGATTTCACAACCAGCGCACCGTCAACCAGTTCAAGACTCAGATTGCCCGTTCTGCCTGCATAGCCGTCCAACCAGAAGCTCACGGTTGCTCCATCGCTCTCTTTCCACATGTTGAGCGTATAATCCCCGACACTCCAAGGCTGGGCGTTTTGATGCCCCTCGGGAACGTCATCGAATCCGTTGGCGTAGAACCCCACATTGAACGCATTCAGTTCGCCATTCTTCAGTTCCATTTCGGCAAGGCTCGCCGTGACCTGGAGGGTGGTTACAGGCGCCGTCTTGGAATTCAGCGTCACCGTGACCTTGGCATTCGTGCCGAGCGTCTGGGGCCGTACAAAGAACACAATCCCCTCGTCCAACACTTCCTGACGCAGATTAACCGTACCGGTGGCGTCTCCCCATGTGACGGTTCCGTCCGCCGCCACCGTGCAGGTGCCGTCGCCCGCGATGTTAAGAAGGTCTATCGCCACCAGATCGTAGTTGGCTGAAAGACTTTCAGCAATGTCGAACCGGATGCCGCTGAACACATGTCCGAAACTGAAATTCACCTTGCCGTTCATGCTCGATGCGGCGGTATGGGCGATTAGGATATCCGGCGCCGCATAGGCAGCATCACCCGCTTCGTCGAAGGTGAAACTGCTCGAACTGTAATCGAACGACAGGCTGGCGTAATCACTCGCCACGGCCACGTTGCTCAGCTGATACGCCGCGCCTGAAACGGCTTCCAGCCAGTTGTAGGGTGCGTGTGCCCAGAAGGAGATGGTCTGGTTGTGTACCCACTTGTAACCCGTCTGGTCGGTCGGGTTGCTCAGCGTCCAGCCGGCATCGGTCTTGTCGGCCTGGCCATTGTCAATGTAATGCGTGGCAACGCCGGTAACCTCTGTCGTCAGGTAAGCGTCCACCCCGAACTGCGTCAGCCCGTCCGTTGTGTACAGACCACTTTTCGTGTCAGGACCGGCCGCATCGGGCAGGGCCGATACGGTGCCTGTGCCATAGAAGACCGTATGGCCGTCTTCACTGAGAAATGTCAAATCCATCTGCCGGTCGCCGGCTTCGGAACGGGTTTTCTGAGCATCGGCCGAAACCGATATCAGGATTTCACTTTCGGGAGCTGCAGATCCTTCGTCCTTGCACCCGGTTAGACTGCAGGCCGCTAACACGGCCACTGCGCAAATCAAATACTTTTTCATGGTTCTTGTTTTATTTAGAAGGGAGGAACGCCTTGCGGCGTTCATCCCATACTCTTCTTTATCATTGACATTGCAACACTTTCATTCTTTAGGGTTCTGGTTCAACAGGAACCTCAACACCAAGCCCGAGTTTCATCGGGTTGAAATTGCCAGCCAGATCACGTATGTCAATCAAAGTGGCGTTGGGGTTGGGGTCGGGAATGGGGTTGGGCACATACTTACTGGTATAGAAAGTCACGGGGAACTTATAGGTGTACTCATACTTCTTGGTTCTGGGATTGAGCTTGCAGTACTCTGAATACTCAATCGTCCTGACGAAGAAGTAGGTATTCCTGGTGCCATCGCCAAATACCGTCTTCCCGGTGACAACAGGAAGATCGGCAGATGTCGCGGACAGGGTATTGTTCTCTGCCTCGATGCGCACCTGAATCGGGAACACGGAAGCACCCAGGTCCTCGGGGAGGAAGATGTTGATCTTTACCGGCTGGTTGAGGCTCGCTATCGAAGGCGTGCCGTCAAAAGCCGTCACATCCGTCTGTGGCACATCATCCAGCGTATAGGCATGCTCAAACTTCTGCTTATCCATCAGGTTGATGGTGATGTCGCGGTAGATGTACTTGTTGGTATTGGTAGCCTCATCGTCACCTACACGTGCACTCACGCGGATGATGCTCTTCTTGACCTTGGTCCCGGTCGCTGCAAGGGTCACCTCGATGGAGCCGTCGGCATTGGCAGTAAAGGCAGTCACAGCCGCATCATAACCGGTGACATCCTCCTGCTCAACCTTTATATCGCAAATACCTGGGGTTGAAGCCCTATATGCAGCAGGGCTCTCGACACTGGGCGACGTTACGTCCGGCACAAACCAGAACAGGGCCGCATTCGTCTCATCCTTCATAAGGGTAATTGTACGCTCGCCACTAAGGAAGGTGTAGTCCATCAAGTCAACGTGGATTGTGGACGTGCCGTCGGAGAGCTCGTTGAGGCTTGCCGTCTCGAGCGAAGCGGAAATGTTTCCGAAGTAAGAACCGAGAAAAGCGTCGTTGGCGGTTGCCGCTCCTGCGGATTCAAGCCCGGCAATCTTGAGTATATAAGCTATGTTGCGGTAGAACGGGACATACTGACCCTGCGCATTGAGGACTTCAATCTTGTACCAATACTTGGCCTTTACGGTTTCGTCCGTGATATAATTCTCCTCCCGATAAGCCACCGATACGGCGTTGTCCGCGTCAAACTCCACCTCCACCAGCACAGCTGTCTGCTTCTGGGTGCTGGTCGGAAGAGGACGTTCGTACATATACTGGGAGCCTCCGCCCACGGTATAGTTGACAGCACCTTCTCCGTCAGGATTGCCGGGGAAAATTTCGTCGATCTCCGCATCCGGAGGAATGGCCCCCGCGTAATTATCCTGACCTTCCTCTGTTCCGCTGAGCTGGTTCAGCAGGGCATCAACCCCCGTATAGGCCTTGATGTTGGTATAACCCTTGGGGAAACGGTTAGAAGCATCGCCGGTATAAGGCGCCACATAACCCATGGTAGGGACATTGATGAGAGCCCAGCGCTTTACCTGGAATCCGTCGTAGTTCTCCGAAGACGGATTCTCGCTGGTTACCGTTATTTTGGCGAAAATGCGCACCAGGTGAATGTCGCTGAGCGCTTCCACTACATCATTGTCGGGCTTATAGGTTGAACCGTTCAGATGCTGCCTGATGCCGTTCTCAAGCACAATTTCCTGCCAATAGGCACCCTCCTTGTTGCCGGTCACGAGCAACTCCATCGTTTTGTCGATGTAGGTGTTGGTGATAGGGTTTGCGGCATTCGGGTTGCCAGGATTTGCATCGGCAGGGATATCGGCAATGACATGGACGATGCGTTTCTCGTCGGTGAGAGGAAGCCACACTTTAAAGGTGCCTCCCGTAATTAATCCTTGAGAATTGGTGGCCGGTGTAACCGATTCTGCCGTCTGCCAGTTCTGGACAAAACCGTCGCCGGCACCATAGAGACAGAATCCAAGGCTGAAGCCCGTCTCGGCAGGGCCCTCTCCCATAACCGATTTGGTGCCAAGCGGCAACGGTTCGGGAAAATGGACGGTGAACGGAACCTCTACCATTCCGGGATGAGCATCCTGGGCGGTCTGAACCTCCGCCTCGTATTCTTTCTGGCAGGAAACAAGGCCGGCCAACAGGACAATCGCTGCTATATATTTTGCTACTTTCATTGTTTTTCTCCTTTTCTGATTAGCGTTCGTGCATATTGGCGTGATAGTAGTCGGCCCAGTGGGCTTTCCAGTTGGGCAGACCCGTTGCAAGATCGATCGCCTTTTCCCAGTCGGTCATCATTTCCGGCGTGCGGATCTTTTCGACGCCTTCCGTGGGATCGTCGCCCCAATACCAGAGGTCATAGACCATGCGGATGTAAGTATTTTGGGAAGAATCTTCATTCGCGACATAAGGAACCACATTGTTACCCGTACCAACATGAATTCTACGTCCATCCGACACTCGATAGTAACAATCTGCCGCAAACAATCCCGGCAGCGTACCATCCGCCTGGAGTTTCATCATGAAGGCGAACTCGGCTTCGGTAGGCAGGCGCCAGCGACCGGCCGGATAGCCGGCTTCCTGATACATGGCGCAACGCTGTACAACTCCGGTACCGTCATTATTGTTCCAAGGAACACCGCCGGTGATGTTCATATGCGAGGAGACAAGCAGGCGGGGCGCGATTACATTCTGGTCGGCAGCCTTTTGGGATGCAATCAAAATCTTGAGCGGTTCTTCCCAGGCCTTTGTGACATCAGCAGAGGCATCGGTCAATTGCGTATAGGTACCGTCTCCATTGTCCTGGCGCCTTGCTTTATCGCTGTAAAGATAAGGTTTGAGAACAAATCTAGGCGTAGTGCCGTCGGACGTGGTAGAGTTGTAATGCACACCGGCCCGAACACGGGGATCTCCCAGACGATAGGCCTTTTCCGTGATGTCACCAGTGTTGCTTCCCGCACGTACTTTATACTTGTTGTTCGTCTCGGAGAACGCAGACACAGAAACCTCCGTCAGGAAAAAGTGATCCGCTCTTACGCTCGTGCTTCCACCTGCATAAAGAGTTCCATTACCGGAATTACCTGAGGTGGGCGTCCATGCAGTACGAGTACGCCAATAATCTGTATTAGGCATATACGAGTTCCCGGACGACGTGAATTTATAACCGGTCAGGTTGCCATCGGCGTCACAGACATCTTTTGTTCCCAAATAATACCAACCATCCAGAAACATATTCTTGGAATTATGCGCCTTTACCTCTATGGCCGGATGCTGGACAAGGGTTACTTCCGCCGTCCTGCCTTCCTGGTTCTTGATAACCAGTTTGATGGTGCGTACGGAGAAAACGTCGTTCAAGTTATGAGTAAAAGTGACGGTCTTTCCGTTAGCCGAAAGACTGTATTGATTCAAATCCTTTGCGGCATTCACCGAAGTACCGGCATAATTCGTAACGTTCAGCGTCTGATTGTCGGAGTCCTTGTCCGTAGGCAGAGTTACTGTAGAGACCGCATCGGCCGGGTCGAAACGGAAATGATAGTGTGTCCCGTTGGTGGAGCCGTAGTACCAATAGTCAATCTCTGTGAAATAAGCAGTAACTGCAGAACTCGAAGAATAAGGGATGGCTAAGCTCTCTTTACTGTACAAGGTGTACTCCCTGACCGGAACATCGAAGAACTTGGCTGCGGCGAGTCCGCTTCCGCCGGGAGCTCCGCCGGTGCCCCAGTCCTGGATGGTGAAGCTACCGTCCACCTCAATATAGTCGTTACCGGCATCCACCACGGCAAGGTCAACCGTTACGTTGTAGCAGGTGTTGCGTTCCAGGGTCCACGTGGTGCCGCTTGCCGGCTTGGGAACGGCAATCTTGTAATAGAAGTTGGACGTTCCCCTCTTGTTGCTGTACCAAGGCATGAAAACCTTGAAATACGGCTCGCCTTCGTCTCCTGAGGTCCACTCCTGAGGATAGGTATAGACAGGGGCAGCTGCATATTTGAACACGCTCTCGGTGGCCGAAACGCTGTCAACGGCGTAAGCCGTAGGGTAAGTGAAATACTCATAATCGCCAGCATTGGCAGCCGGGATTTCCGCACGGTTGACAGGGGCTCCGCTTACGGTTGACTTGTTGTTAAGCGCATTGACGTAGTATGCCTGAAGGTCCTTGAGAATCGGGATCCAGGTGTCGCCGATGGTGCCCGCAACGCTAGACTCGATATTGAGCGCAAGGTTGAGTTTGACGGCCACACGGCTCAGACGGATGGTCACCTCACGCTGTTCGCGTATCTTGGCGGGGGTCAGTTCCGTGGTATAGGTGGCCGTTCCGCCCGAAACGGCGTAGGAGTCCATGACCAGATTGCTGCAGAACCTTACCGCTCCCGTCTCCTCCATCTTGTGGGTCTCGGGGTTCTCCGCCATTATTTTCTCCTCGGCGATAGGGCTGTTGATTGGAAGTGCAAGGATATCTTCGAGTTCCCAATCGTGGGAATGGTCGATGTCACTCGGATAGTTAGCCAGGATATAGACATAATGTGTGCCTTCCCTGAGGGCCTCGAACGTCTCGCCGACGCCGGTTGCCAGCACTTTGCTGGAACCGCTTGCACGGCCATGCATGCCTGCGGTGGGAATTGTCCCCGCTGCATCATCAAAGAAGAAAAAATCGAAATGGTCTATCGCATTCTCGAAACTGACCGGTGTATCATCGTCTGCCTTTGTGGCCATATCACCGCTGGTAAGCGACAGAATGATGCTGTCGCTGCCGGTCTCCGGCTCTGTCATCGCATCATCATTGCAGGATGCCAGACCCCAGGCGGCGGTGATTGCTATCGTCAATATGGTGAAATATCTTTTCATAACTGTTTGCCTTGATTAGAATTATTGCAGAGGATCGTCAATCCTGAAGTAGTGATAACCACGCATGTCATAAAGCTGGGTTTCGGAGTCCAGGCTGTGACGCACGCCGTCGGCGTCTGTCACATAAGTCTTGAAGAAGAGCTGATCTCCATTTGGAGCATTGTTGTGTCTGACGGTAAACTCAACCTTGGTTGCTTCGTGCGTGTGGCCAGTGCCTCCGATGGGGCCGCTGAGGGTTCCGTCCACTTGGAATCCGGCAATGTCTGTTGTGATTGTGCCATTTGCTTTCTTAACGTATGGCACAATCTCGTATGTTCCATCTACCGGGGAGAACACCTTGAAGGTTATAGTGGCCGGATGATTTCCATTGTGTAAAATCCAGGTCTGACGGTAAGGTTTGCCCTCTTCTGTATGGTGTATTTCATAGACGTTCTGGATGCCATGGTTTTCTTCTCCCGTAACCACGAACTGAGACGCCTGAGGGGTATTGTTGGTTGCCACCGCCACATCTTTGGCAGTCCAGGCCAGCGCCACGCCGTTCAGGGTGATGCTCTCGAACCTGTCGGCGACAGCAACCTGGAAGGTGTACATATTGGCCATCACGACTTCCTGGCCCGCGATGCTGGCCGAGACGTCGACCGTGCGCGTGCCTTTTTTTAGCGTCAGCGTCACTGTCGCGCCCGTGGGGAAGGTCTGCGGCGGGATGAAGAACACCTTGCCGGTGCTCTCCTTGAGAAGAGTCGAAGTCACAGCTTCCACGCCCTCGCCGACTGTCACTTCTTCGAAATCGGACGACGTGACCGTCTGGACATAGGTCCCGGTGGCCGTACCGAGCGTCCAGGCGAAAGTGGGTGCCCCACTCGTAGCGGGCGTGACGGTACAAGAGCCGCCTGCGTAGATGCCGGAAAGCGTCACCTTCGTCAGCGTCCAGCCTTCTTCCAGATCGGTGATGTCGAAGCGGATGCCTGCAAGCGCATGGCCGAACGTAAAGTTCACCTTGCCTTTGCCGGCGGTATAGGTGCTCGCCTCGGTGTCGGCATAGCTGACCTTGGTGTAGGCCGCCACGATATCCTGCTGCAGCGTGGCGTCGGCATTGTCGGACGTGTGTGCCGGCAGCGTGTAATTAAAACTCATGGTACTGAAATCTTCAGCAAAGGTCACGGCCTGCGCGTACGGCGCCCGCGCCCAGAAAGCGATGGGCGAACTGGCCCAGGCATAGGCCGTCGTCGACCCGGCCTGGTAAATCGGCGTCCAGTCAGTGTCGGATTTGTTCACCACGCCGTTGTTGATGTAGTGGGTCTCCTTGCCGGCGACGGCCGTCGTCAAAAATCCGTCCACGCCGAACTGCGCAAGGCTGGTCGTTGTGATGGCCGAGCCCTTGGTGGCCAGGTCCTCGGCAGTGACCGAAACCCCGATTTGATTCTCGGGAGCAATGGATTCGTCATCGTTGCACCCGCAGAAACTGCAGGCAGCGAGCAACGCCGCCATGCAGAATAGATTCGTTTTATTTTTCATCATTCTCATTTTAACAAGAAAAGGGAAGAACGCCCTGCGGCGTCCGTCCCATATTTTCCTTTATTATCGATAATGCAACACTTTCATTCTTTAGGGCTCGGGGTCTGTTTCAGTTTCAGAAGGAACCTCAACACCCAGCCCGAGTTTCATCGGATTGAATTTTCCCCCAAGGTCCCTGATGTCAATCAGCGTGGCATTGTTGGTGCGGCTGTTGGTATACAGGGTGATCGGGAATTCGTAGGAATAGTTGTACGTCCATGTGGCCTGATCAAGATGGCGGTACATATCGTACGAAATGGTGTAAATAAAGTAGAAGGTATTGCGGGTCGGGTCGAATACCGAAGCTCCGGTCTGGACCGGCAGGTCCGGACTTGTGGCAGAGAGCGTATTGTTCTCAGCCTCGATGCGGAGCTGGACGGGGAACACCGATGCGCCAAGACCTTCCGGCAGGCGGAGCGTTATCCCGACGGGTTCGTTAACAGCATCCATCTCATCCGGGCTGGTCTCTATCGCGGTAGCGGTAGTGCCATGGGCAAAATCCTGCGTCTCCATCAGGGTGATGGTGATGTCGCGGTACAGTTCCGGTTCGGGACTGTTGGCAGGGCCTTTTTTGCCGGCTACGCGGATGATGCTTCGCTTGATTGCATCGCCCGTATCATTCAGGGTCACCTGTATCTGACCGTCTTCATCTGCCGTCACCTCGCTGACAGCTGGAGCATATCCGGCCACAGGCTGCAGGGTGACCGTGATAGTGCGTCCTGGTCCACTGTTAGGAAAATAGTGCGGTTGAGGAGCATCTATATCGGGGGAGAACCAGAACTTCGCCGGAGTCCGAGGATCGGAGCCGTTGTCGAGATAAAAAGGATCTCCTCCTCCTGTCAGGAAGGTGTAGTCCATCACCTCGACATATATTTCCGCTTTACCGTTCGACAAATCATTGAGCCCGGCCGTTTCGAGCGAGGAGGAGATGTTCCCGAAATAACGGCCCTTATAGGCCTCCTGCGCCGTGGCATATCCTCTCTCGGTAATGCCCTTCAACCGTATGGTGTAAGCAATATTGCGCAGGAAAGGAATGTACTGCCCACTCCCGCCGAGGAGCTCAATCTTGTACCAATAAATACGTTCCTGATCACCGTGTTCTCCAGGCTGAGGATGGGTCAGCTCGTGAGGGGGATTAAACTGAATCTGCGCAAGAATCGCCGTCTGCCGCTGTTCGACAGTCGGAAGCGGACGCTCGTACATGTACCTGGCCGCTCCGCCAGCGACGTAAGCCTGCGGGACATCGTCAGGATTGCCGGGATAGGTCTCGATGATAACAGCACCATCCGGAATGTTGCCGGGATAATTGTCGTTATTTGTTTCTGTCCCAGTCAGCTGGGCATAAAGAGCCCCCGCAGTGGAATAATTACTGATATTTACATAACCATCCGGGAACCGGTTCTGCGAATTTCCAGTATAAGGCGCCACGTACCCACGGTCGGGCACGTTGATCAGCGTCCACTGCAATATAGTGAAGTTGTCATGATGTTCCCAATCAGCTGCAGGACCTGCGGGGCGCGGCGTGGAATCCACAATAATCTTGGCATAATTGCGCACCAGGCGAATGCCCGAAGAAATCTTAGACACGCTGGTAGGATCTACCACGCCATTCGCCATCTTGATATGCGGAAGGGTCACTTCCTGCCAGTACGAGCATTCGTTACCGGTATCTACCATCAGGTGCATCACCTCGTCCATATAGAGCGAGGTGGGCGGTGTGGCGATCAGTGCCTCCGGCGGATTGGCAATGAAGTGGATGGTACGCGGCTCGTCCGAAAGCGGCAGCAACGCCTTATACTTTCCGCCCGTGAGGTAACCGTCTACCACTGTCTTGTTTGTCACTGTCGCCGGAATCCAGTTCTGCACATAACCGTCTCCAGCACCGTAAATGCACAGATAAAGATTGAAATCCTCGGTGCCCAGCGGATTCTCTCCCATTGTCGCTTTGGTTTCCACCGGAATAGCTTCCGGGAACTGCACGTCAAAGGTCACCTCGACCTTGTCACCGGCAACCGGCACGGGTTCGTCTGTTTCTTTCTGGCAGGCGAAAAGACCTGCGGCGAGTACAATTATTGCTAAATATTTTATTGCTTTCATTTTCTTGGATTGACTCGTTAATTACCAGCGTTTGCATTAGGTGCCACAAGGTGCATGTTGGGCCAGTAGGTTTCTGTGTCGGACATCGGTTCATCACCCCAGTACCAGAGGTCATAGACGAAACGGTTGACGCGTGTGTCACTGGCAGTGGTCGTGGTGAAACTCACGACATCACCAGAATTACCCACAGTCACATACCGTCCATCGGCACACCAATAAGTGGAACCCGCGGCCCAGATAATCGGAATCACACCCCGCTGCTGCTGCTGAACCATGAACATGATTTCAGCCTCGGTAGGCAGACGCCAGCGGCCGGCAGGGAAACCAGCTTCCTGATAAGTAGCTGCACGCTTTATACAATTTGCATGCGTAAGAGAGCCTGGCTGTGCATTAAAGAAGGAGGATACAATGAAGTGGGGTGCGATAAAATTGGCATCCAACTTATTTGTGGAGGAGATCATTATCTTTTCGGGTTGTTCCCATGCCTTATATACGGCATCTACTTGTTCGGCAAGTGGAGTTCCGTTGGAATCTCTCAGAGTCGAAGCCTGGTACAGATAGCCTCCACCCGTCCTATTATTTCGTTTTGACGGGACAATCGTAAACTCCGAAAACCGCGAAGAACCTGCTTTAACGCGCGGGTCTCCAAGCCTGAAATACGTAGAGTCCTTCATCACGCCGTTCTCTTTGATGACATACTTATTGTTGCCTGAATTAAAAGCAGACACAATTACTTCTGTCATATACAGTTCTCTGCCACGATCGACATCGGCCTCGACAAACCCGTAGCGTCCATAATCAGGATCTCTGATAATTACAGGCGTGGTTGACTCGGTAGAGCCATAATTTGCCGGATAGTACCAATATGCATTTGTATTAGTAAACGAAGTTGACTCCACAGGAAAATCTTTATCATCACTGTGATATCTGGTCTCCCCTTGTCCGGGGATATAGCGAAGTACTATAGGGGCACCCATCAATTGGTTTTCTACACCCTGGCTCGAAACACCATTCACATGTACAGTCGGCAGTGCCCTGGCAAAATGGCCGTTGACAAAAACGGTTCCGCCTAAGCGGTTTTTAACCTCAATGGCCGGATGCTGCGCTATCGTAATAGTCGCTGTTAAACCCTCCTCATTCTTGATGACAAACGTGACATTACGTACCGTATAAATATTGGCCAACGGGTGTTTGAACTTGACGTTCTTACCTTCTACCGTCAGGGTGTATGCATTCTTGTCCTGAGCGATAGCAGGAGAAATCGTTGCTCCTTCGTACGTTGTAGGAAGGGTAAAGGAAGTCTTATTGTCACTCTCAGTATAGTTGAACGTGTAGGTTGCACTCTCACCTTCACTGTAGTGCTTGTAGCTGATCTCCGTGAAGTACGCACTTACCGCCGAACTCGAAGAGAACGGAACCATGATGCTGTCCTGACTATAGAGGGTATAACTCTTTACGGGCACATTGAAGAACTGAGCCGAGCTCAGGGGGCTGCCGCCATCGATGCCGCCGGCCCAGGGAGCCACGGTAAAATCGTACTGTACCTCTATGTATTCTTCTTCGGATTCGAGAACCGAAAGGGTCACGCTGATCTTGTACCAGCTGTTGCGGTTGAGGGTGATCTTTCCATCCACCGGCTTCGGTGCCGTTACTTTGTAATAGAAGTTGGACGTACCGTGGACACTGCCGTTCCAGGGCATCGCAATCTTGAAGTAGGCCTCGCCGTTCTCTCCCATCGTCCATTCCTGGGGATAGGTATAGACCGGATCCGTATCGAAGACTATGTCTGTCCCTTCCTTCCGCGTAAGCGGATACGAGGTGGGATAGGTCATGTATTCATAGCCCGTCTCACTGGTGAGACCGCTGCGCTTTACGGGAGTACCGCTCACCGTAGGCTTGTTGTTAAGGGCGTTCACGAAATACGCCTGGATGTCTTTCACCACCGGGGTCCAGACCTCACCTCCCGCACTGGTGACACTCTCCGGGACCGTGATTTCCATCGTGAGCTTGGCGGCGATGCGGCTGAGGCCGATGGTCACCGTGCGCGTCTCGTTGAACGTCTGCGGAGCGATTTCCGTGGTATAGGTATTATTGGCAGCATCGTAAGAGTCCATCACCAGATAATCGCAGAACTCGATTTCATCGGTCTCCTCTGGCAGCTCGGTTTCCGGATTCACCACCGTCACTCTCTTGGCAAGAGGATGGTCGAGTTCCAGGGCCAGCAGCTGCGCAAGGGTCCAGTCTGCGGTATGGCTCAGTTCGCCGGGATAATTAGCCAGGATGTACACATAGGATGTGATGTGACGGAGGGCGTAATAATCCCCGCTTTTAGTGGCATCAAGGGTCGTCGTACTGCCCGTTACCCGGCCGTGCATCCCTGCCACAGGCGTAGTTCCTTCGGCATCTGTAAAGAAGAAAAAGTCAAAATGGTCAATAACGCCTTCGAACGACACATCCGCCGTACGCGTCTGGAGGAATCCGCTGTCGAGGTTGATGGTCAGCTGACCTGCCGGCGTTGCCGGTTCCTCTTCCGTGACATTGCAAGATGTGACGGTCCATACGATTACCGCCAACGCCATGATGCTATATATAAATCTTTTCATATTCTTTTGACTGATTGAGAATTACTACTGAAGAGGATCGTTGATCTGGAAGTAGTGGTATCCGCGGATGTCGTACAGCTGCGTCTCTGAATCCAGACTGTAAGTGACGTCATCGGACGTGTCTTCTGTTCCTTTGGTGTCTGTGACATAGGTCTTGAACCAGATCTGGTCGCCAGCCGCAGCGCCGTTGGGCGTGATGGTGAAGACGGCCTTGGTGATACCGTCGTTGCTGTTGCGTGCGCTGATGGAGCCCGTAAGGGTACCGCTGACGGTGAACTTTTCGGTGGCACCCTGAGGTACGATCTCATAGGTACCTCCCGCAGGGGAGAAAATCCGGAACGACACCGTGGCGGTATTGGTCCCGAGCACCCAGGTCTGGCGGAAAGGTTTGCCCGCATCTGTATTGTGCAGTTCATATACGTTTTTAACACCTTCCCCGGAAACGGCGAACTGGGTCGCCTGGGGGAGCTCGTCGGAGGTGGTGTAAGGAACTTCTGTTGTGTCCCAGTTTCTGACTTCTCCCGTAAGAGTTACGGTCAGGAAACCCTTGGTAACCGCGTAAGTGTTCATCTTGGACGCCACGGCCGTCAGGCCTGCGAGGCTGGCGGTGACATCGAACGAATTCTCACCATCGTTCAAGGTCAGAATCATCTTCGCCCCCTCGGGGAAGGTCTGCGGCGGAATAAAGAACACCTTGCCGGTACTTTCCTTGAGAAGAGTCGAAGTAACAGCATCCTCACCCTCGCCGACTGTCACTTCTTCGAAGTCGGCCGGAGCCAGTGTCTGGACAAAGGTGGCAGTACCTGCAGCAAGCGTCCACGCAAAGGTCGGCGCCCCGCTCGCGACAGGCGTGACGGTGCAGGATCCGCCCGAGTAGATGCCGGAGAGTGTCACCTTCTCCACGGTCCAACCTGCGGCCAGGTTGGTCACGTCGAGCCGGATGCCCGCAAGCGCATGGCCGAACGTGAAGTTCACCTTGCCGACGCCGGGAACATAGCCTGCTGCCTCGGTGTCGGCGTAGCTGGCTTTGGTGTAGGCCACTACGATGTCCTGCTGCAGTTCAGCATCGGCATTGTCGGACGTGTGGGCCGGCAGCGTGTAACCAAAACTCATGGTGCCGTAGTCGGTCGCATACGTCACACTCGTACTCGGCACGGTCCCCTCCGGGTACGGTGAATGTGCCCAGAAGGCGATGGCCGGACTTGCCCAGGCATAGGCGTCTGTCGTACCGGTTTTGTAAATCGGCGACCAACCGTTGGTGGTTTTGGTTACCACACCGTTGTTGATGTAGTGCGTCTCCTTGCCTGCGATTTCCTTCAGCAGAAAACCGTCCACGTCGAACTGCGCGAGGCTGGCGGTCGTGACAGCCGAGCCCTTGGTGGCCAGGTCCTCGGCAGAAACCGATACGCCGATTGCATTTTCGGGAGCAATGGATTCGTCATCGTTGCATCCTGAAAAACTGCAAGCGGCAAACATGGCCGCTGTGCAGAATAGAATCGTTTTCTTTTTCATGTGTTTTGTTATTTTCGGAGAAACCGGAAATGCGGATGATACCGCGACTTATATCTAAATCACAATTTAAAAATCTGTCCAGAAAAAATGAGACCTATAATCCCTATGAGAATAAGGAATGCTATGCAATTAAAATACGATTCCGCATGTATTACGCTGAAAATCCTATTCGTCGAAATTCAAGTCCACGCTCGTTTCGTTCCAGGGCGTCACGCTGACGTCGCCGGCCACGATCCAGGTGGCTCCTTCGGGGACGAGAATACCTTTGACGAAGTGCTTCTGGAAAGCTCCGAAGGCAATCGGCGTACCGTCGCTCTTGCTTATCGCCGTAGAGCGCGTGAAACCTTCACCGGGGGTGTTGTCCGCGTTGACTTTAGTACCTGTAATACCGAAGGTCAGGTTCGTGATGTCAGCATTCGCCGGCAGGAAAAAGGTAAAGGTCAGTGTCTTTCCGTATGCTAATGTCAGAGGTTTGGTATCGGAACCCAGGACAATACCAGTCTTTTTAATGTCATCCGCGTTGGAAAGCGTTTCCGACGATACTGGAGTAGAGAACACGGGCTTGCTTCCTGTCCAGCCGAAATCCGCCTTGGTGACTCCCCACAGCGGGGCGGACGAATTCAGGAAAACTTCCTGGACATTCATAGACCCTCCGCTGCTGAAATTGTTGGTGATGGTGAACTCGATGGCCGTCGATACCGGAAGGAACGTGAGGAACACTTCTTGCCGCGTGCCGGCCGCTTCTTCGGTAAGGCCGAGCGTCTGGGCCATCATGTAAAGGTACTTCGTATCGGGTGTCACAATATAGTTGCCGCTGCTGGCCGGCGTCTCGGTGACGTTGTCGATCAGGGTTTCCTCTTCGGGGAAGACGATGGCGGTCCTGGCTATGTTGCCGTCGCCTATATACACTTCGTATCCCTCGACTCGGTTTGCCGGCGACGGATACACCGCGTAAAAGTTGTGCGGCGTGTTGGCCGTGGCGTTCCACTGCAGCGGTTCATCGTTAGCGTTGACCAATGCAATCTTTCCCTGGCTGTTGCCGTTGGCCGCAGTTGCGACACTCGTTACCTGATAATCCTGGTAAAGTGTGGACGGTGCGGACACCTCAGGGCAGAGAATCCGGATCTGATCACCGATCGTCCAGTCGATACGCTGTTTCTTTGCAGTGCCCGTTCCGGTCACGTCGCCATAGCTGGTTTTTGTGCCCTCCGGACAAAAAATGTACTCGGATTGTCAGTTATTTAGTTTAACATGTCTATAAAATTGCTACGTAAATGCTACGCAAATAAGATTTGCGGCATCGTACTTTATCTGTTGAACCCTTAGTTTTTACGACAATCCGCCGGTATTCCGCCTACTTAAAATAGTCGTATGTCTCGGTAATCCGTTTTACGGTTTCAAGCTCGTCGGCCTTGATGTAGCGCTCAAGTGTCTTGATGTTCGAGTGGCCTGTGATTTTACAGATGTCGTAAACATTCATGCCCGACAGGTACATGAGCGTGGCACCGGTCCGCCGGGCTGTATGCGAATGGATGAGCCGGTATTTCGGCAGACGCTCCGTGGTCAGAACCCCGCCCTTCGTCGAACGGATCTCCACCTCCTCGGTGAGTCCGGCCATCTTTCCCAAATCCTTGAGGTACTGGTTCAGTTTCTGCTCCGAGAGGTGCGGCAGGCGTTCCGGATACTTCCCGAGCAGCGCACGGAGTTCTTTGTTGCACGGAATCACCACTTTTTTGCCTGTCTTCTGCTGCACCACATGGATGGTCATCACCTGCCGTTCCGACAGCTTGCCGTTCTCGTCCCAGCTCCTGATGGTCTCCGTCCGGATGGAATCCCGTGTGAGGCGATTATAGTCGGAGACCCGCTGCGCCGTCCAGACACCAATCATGAAAAGATCGCGCGCCAGTTGTCTCCCCGGCGACTCCTTCGACAGGTCGAGCGAATTGATGCGGTCTAGCTCTTCGCGGGTGAGATAAATGGCATCGCAATCGGATTTCGGGGCCTTGAACGACTGTGCCAGATAGTTGCAGTTGGCGTGGCAGCCGTCTTCCTTGGCACAGCGCAGCACGGTCTTGAGTATCTTGATGGTCTTTCCGATAGTATTGAGATTGTACGAGTTCTGTTTCAGGAACGCTATGAAATCGCGGTAGAAATTCATGTCGATTTCATCGAAATCGTAGATATGCTGCCGGTGTTTCTCGAATTCTGCCAGCCGATTGAATACCATGCCGACCGAGACCACCGTTGACGGCGCAAAATTCCTTCCCGTATAGGTGGCACGCCCGCCACTCTGAATCTGCTGAAGATACATATGTCTGTATTTCAAGAAGGATACTCTTTGCTCTTTTTCTTTCGCCGCATGCATCCGTGCCTGTGCTTCGTTTTCCTTACGGCGCAGCTCCGCAAAGCAGACATCGTCTACGACTTTCCGCACCTGCTCCGGACTTATGCCGCCGCCCTTCTGCAATACGTAATTAATGCCGTTTTCGATGGCATGCTCCTTCTGCAGAAGATCTTTCCCTTCCGGCGACTTGATGAACCGGCCCCATTTCAGAGAGTTTCGGTCAAGTTGGTAGGTTTCGATATCCACTCTTATTGGCGTGGTCTGAATGATATTGACTTTCGGACTAGTCATTTGCACCCGGACTTGAAGCGCAGCCAGACCTCTGGACTTGCGTGTCCGGATAGAAAAGAATACCCCCATATCCAATATTTTTATCCATGTTACAAATATGCGAATATTTCCACCTCGCTACGCAATTGCTACGCAAAAGAGAAAAACCGTCCCTGATTTGTCCCCGATGGGCTGCTGCCAGACCAAGGCCAAGAGTCTCTACAGGGGAAAACGATACATATTTATATATACGACAATCCGGGTCGATTCTCCGTTCCGGAAGTAGACGGTTCCTGTCTCCCAGATTCCCTTTGGCGACGGTAAATGTTTGGAAACGTTCGGAGAAAAACTCTCTCCCGAATCTGGCCGGGATGATACCAACAAGTGCCAAATGTAAATGAATCAGCATTTTATGTATTACGACAAGGAGGCGGCGGAACTGTCTTGCACTTTTTTTTCGAAAAAAAAGAAATTTTTTTGACAATCGTATATGAAACTATTTATCTTTGCGGGCTGTACAATACGCGTTTTATCTATGTATTGATGTGCGTGTTGCACTTGAGAAACAGATAAGTACGCAAATAAATAAATGAATATGAACAGAAAGTTTTTTGTTTTGATTGCAATCGCGGTTCTCGGACTGGTCGGTTGCCAGAAAGATGACGAGTATACCGGCAACGGCATCCGCTTCAGCGTGTTGTCTGGTACGGAGGGGACAAGAACCAGTTACAGCGGAGCTATTTCGAATCAAGGAGAATCCAGATTTGAGCGTATCGACTGGACTGTCAACGACTTAATCCGCATCTACTGTCCCGAATCGTCAGAACCGGCCGAAACGCATTATCAGGACTATAAGGTAACGAGCTACTCAACCGCGTCCAACGGCAACAGCCGGGGCAAGATTGCGATGGCCGACGTTACCGCCGAGCCCCTGCAGTGGAACGATACCGAAGGGACACCGCACGACTTCTTCGCTGTCTATCCTTCCCCCGCGACGACCGGTATCGCATCCGGATTCGGCATGAACGAATCTACGGTTACCCTCGCCTTCCCCGGGATACAGACGCCGACCGGCATCACAGGCTCCGCGTCAGCAGGCTATGTAGCAGCTCCCGACACGCGTTACCTCTATATGGTTGCCAAGACCTTGGACGTCACCGAACCGGGCACCTCCGGCAACGAGGTGTTTCTTGAATTCCTCCCGATGGTGACGGCCATAGAGTTCACTATCACGAACAACTACAGCAATCACGCCGACATGAAAATCACGGACGTGTCCCTGCAGACTTCTGCATCTGGAGCGAAACTGCACGGAACTACCTCGGCCAATCTTGCCACAGCATGGTCGGGTACAGTTCCTTCTTTCCCCGTCCCGACCAACGGCGGCGCGACGGTCGGCATACCCTTGGGCTCCCTGTCCGAGCCGCTGGTGGTCAACTATGGCAAGACGGTGACGTTCACCTTCCTGCTGCCGCCGTTCGCAGCGACCGACCTGACCTTCGGTATCACGACCACCACGGGCGGTACGCGCTACACCAAGCTGAGCACCAGCGCCAACGTACCGATTGAATTCGGCGCACGTCAGAAACATTTTGTACAAGGCATCCTCGTGCCGGAGCACGCCACCTGGATCGTGGCCGGCAACGTCATCGTGACGCCTTGGACGGAAACGAGCATAGATCTGGAATTCTCCGAATAAAAACGACATATCTCCGTAAAACGAATGCGGTATCCTATCATATAATGGCTTCGGTTGCAATCGGTCAGCATCTGACGCTGACCGGTTCAATCATTAATAAAAAAAAACATGAAAAAGAAAACGTATCTATTCTGCGCGACGGTACTGGTCGCAGCCTGCAGTCTTCCCGGTTGCAACGATGACGAATCGGCTGCTCCCGAAAAAGAAATCCTGATATCGGTCAATGCAGAAGATCCTGCCACCCGTGCCGGCATCGCCGGCGAACAGGGTGATTCGCTGGTGTTCCTCGGCGAGGACGGCAGTGAGGCGCTGACGCTCTATGAGCATGTCTCGCAGATGACCGGCTTCCCGGAGGAACTGGCCACCAAGGGCTCGACCCTCACGACCGCCAATATCGCCCAATTCGGTCTGGACGGCTACCTGACAACGGCGATCACAGGAAAGCCGACACACTACATCGACAACGGCCAGGTGAACAAATCCGGCAGTGCATGGACGCTCTACCAGACCGGTACGACGCCCTACAACTGGGTGAACGGAACTTCCATCGCCTTCTGGGCGCGGGCTCCTTACACGCAAGCCGTTACCGTAGCGAGCGGCTATGGCACCATGAGCTTTAATTACACGCTGCCGGAGCACCAGACCGACAACGCCGATGCCACGCGGCAGCAGGACATTGTGGCGGCCTATGCCAATGCCAGCTATAACGACACCGAAGCCGCCGGTACGCCGGGTATGGTGAACTTCACGTTCGGCCATGCGCTCGCTGCCATCCGGTTCGACATCTCCAACCTGACTTCCGGCTATACGGTGACGAAAGTGACCCTTTCCGGCGTCAATGCGGGCGGCTCATGTACGGTTACACCGCCGTCCACCACGGGCGCAGCTCCCACCTTCGCCTGGACGCTGGGTTCGACCACCGGCACTTATGTCCAGACGCTGTCCGCGTCTGATTTCGGCACCGCGACGGTCGGCGGAAGCAACCGTACCGCGGTCCTCAAGGAAAACGGCGGCAAGGTGTTCTTCATTCCGCCGCAGACTTTCGGCACAGGAGCAACCGCCACGCTGACCCTGAGCGACGGCATAAACACGGTGGATGTCACTGCCAGCCTCGCAGGCAAGACAGTGGCCGCATCCAACATGTACACCTACAATGTCACCGCCACCATGACGGTGTGGGAGTACACTTTGGAAAGCCTCTCGAACCTCGTCACCTACGGGCACCTTGCGGCGCCGGATTTCGGTTCCGTAACCGTCAACAGCTACAAGACGAGCAACACCAGTTCAACCCCGGTTCCGGTGGCATGGACCATCCAGTATTCCGCCAACGGCACCACATGGAAAAACTCCCTCGCAGAAACCACGGGCGACAAGTTCGGGCTGGCCATTTCCGCCCAGGACGGCAACAGCAACACCATCACGGCCTCCGTGGCCCGCGCCCATACCGAATCTGAGCACCAGGTATCCTCAGGAGGTGTCGAAGAATCCGCCGTGGCCACCCTGCGGAGCCGTACTGCAATCGGTTCCTCGACGAATTACTTCGACCTCTCCAAGCACCCGTTCTACCCGCCCGCCAGCGTGGCAACAAGTGCCGAGGAGGCACAGGAAACGGCCAACTGCTATGTCATCACGGCGCCGGGATACTACAAGTTCCCGCTCGTTTACGGCAATGCCATCAAGAACGGTGCAACAAACTATCAGTCATTCTGGCCCCAACACGGTACTGCGGACGAAACGACCGGCAATAATATTGCCTATTATCTACGCCGGTTCCTCCAGCATAACGACCAATATATCACGGACCCCTGGCTCAAGAACAACGGAGCGACGGTCTCTGATGCGGTCGTTCTCTGGCAGGATGCGCCCTATTTGCTCGAAGACAGCAACATCTCCATTTCGGGAGATTATGTCCAATTCTACATCCCGGAAGAGCATATACGGCCCGGTAACGCCGTCCTTGCCGTGCGCAACGCCAGCGGGACCATCCTCTGGAGCTGGCATCTCTGGGTGACGGAGAAGGATCTGACACCCCAGCCGGTCACCGACTGGAACGGCCACTCGTACCAGATGATGAACTACAATCTGGGCTGGACCGATGCGAACGGCGCCAGCTCTGACAAATGGGACAGCTGGGATCTTTACGTCAAGGTGACACAGGATGAGTCCGGGTTTGCCCAGATATTCCGCGTCCGTCAGATCGGCGAGAGCATCGAGGTCATGGAAAACGTCGGTTCCAACCCGTTCTACCAGTGGGGCCGCAAGGATCCGTTCATCGGTGCAAATGGCAATGACAACAACAAGACAATGTACTCCACCGCATACAACGTGAACAACTTTGTCAGCGATGCGACACATACGGCCTTCGGCAATCCGCCCAGCGGCTCCATCATCGGACATTCTATCCAGAATCCGTGGAAGCATTACTACAATGCGACCAGTTGGGACTATACCGGAAACAATGCCCGGGCCAGTTACGGCAACCTGTGGGATGCGGCTTTCATTCCGAACGACAATAATGTCCGGGACAACTATGCCACCAAGATTAAATCGGTCTATGACCCGTGTCCGAGAGGGTTCGCTGTAACGGCTGGATATTCCTACACCGGATTCGCTCTTTCAAGCGCAACCGGATGGAACTATTACGCAAGCAACCAGGTAAACGGTACGCTTCTGACCGCTGAAAAGGGTTACCGTTTCAACACCAGGAACGGCGATGGGAAAATCTTCTTCCCGTTCTGCGGAGCGCGCGGCGGTGACGGACAGACGGGCATCTACGATGTGACGTCGTTGGGTTACTATTGGACCAGCGTCTGTGACCCGAGAACATCCACCTCCGGTGACAATGACCGGAAAGCAGTGTTCCTGTATATTGCCATCAGCACGGCAGAGCAAAATGGTCTCATACGGGCCACCCACGAACAGATGAAGGCTGCCGCCTACTCCATCCGTCCGATTCGGGACAGGGAGGCCACGCCGTCCCAGTCGTCAGCCGCCAGTGCCTCCTTTTCGGGAGTCCCGACGGTAAGCCATGTGCTCTCCTGGTAGAGAGTACATGGCTCTATTACAGAAACTCAATTTTACAAATTAATCTGACTGGCCTATGAGAAAATTGTTTTTCGTGTTTCCGATGCTGGCTGTCCTGGCGGGGTGTTCGAAGGATATGTCAGACATGCCGGCAGATCCGGCAAGTGAGATTGTCTTCAAGGCTTCGGTCGAGAAGACGGAATACGCGACCAAAACCTACATCGAGCGAACGGGAGAAAGCGTCTCGATGTATTGGACAGGAGGTGACAGCATCTCACTGTTCGGAGCAGGGAACAACGAAAAATACATTTTCCTGGGCAACACGGGAGACACGGGCGGAGATTTTGCCAGTGCAGGCATAGCGAGCACCGGACTGGCATTCCGCCCCAACCGTTTTTACGCAGTATATCCCTATGCAGCAAGCACAGGGATGCCGTCCGACGGAACTTTAACCTACATTGTACCCGCCATGCAGACCTATGCCGAAGGGTCTTTCGGCATAGGGGCGGGGGTCATGACGGCGGTGACTTCTTCGCTGACCGACCATGCGCTGCCATTCAAGCATGTCATGGGATTCCTCGAACTGCGGGTCTATGGCAGTAAAGCCGTTCAGCGCATTGTCTTTGCAGGAAACAACGCCGAGTCCCTGACGGGCACGGCCACGATCACGGCCTCCTACGGGGAGGATCCTGTTATCACGCTGCCGTCCGACGGCGGGGAATCTATTACGCTTGTCTGTGGCAATGTGCCGATTGGCACGGAGGCTTCTGCCGCCACGTCCTTCTATCTCGCCATTCCGCCGATGGATTTCTCCAAGGGATTCACCGTAACCGTAACAGATATCGATGGCAAAACCACCGTCAAATCCACGGACAAATCTGTTGCGATAGTCCGCAACGTCATCCAACCCATGGAAGCGTTCCAGCTGGAAAGCACGGGTGGCTCAGGCGACCCCAATAATCCCGGCAATCCCGAAGATCCCCTGACACCCGTTATCCCTGAGCTTCCGACGGTGACCGGAACACTCCCGGTACTCTATGTCTATACGCCCGGCAACGTGGCGATAACGGACAAGGAAACCTGGATTACGGAGTCTCATTTCTACCTGAAGTACGCCGACGGCACGGCCGAAGACCTCGGCACGGGCGGCATCAAGGGACGTGGCAATACAACGTGGAATTTCGACAAGAAACCCTACGCCATCAAGCTGGATACCAAGGCCGGACTTCTCGGCATGCCGAAGGACAAGCGGTGGAATCTGCTGGCCAACTTCGTGGACAGGACGCGCATCCGCAACGAGATTGCACTGGAACTCGGCAGGCGCGCAACGGGACTCGACTGGACGCCGAAAGGCAAATTCGTCGAACTGGTGCTCAACGGCACCCACATGGGTAATTACTACTTGGTGGAACATATCAAGGTGGCGAAGAACCGGGTGAACATTACGGAGATGACTGCCGAAGACATCACCGAACCGGCCATCACCGGAGGCTACCTCATCGAATGCAGTACCGAGATGGACGAGGTTAATAAGTTCTATACCAATTATTTCGCAGACGTATATCCGTACAATTCGGGGCTTCACAGCAACGGCCAGTTCCGGCTTCCCGTGATGATCAAGAGCCCGGACGAAGATGTCATGGTTGCCGACCAGCTGACGTGGATCAAGAATTTCATGAACAGCGTCCAAAGCCGGATTGTGAACAACAATGCCTCCTGGCTCAACGATGTGGATATGGACAGTTTCATCGACTGGATGCTGGTGCAGGAGGTCGTAGGCAATTACGAGCCTTTCCATCCCAAGAGCAGCTATATGCACAAGGACCGGGGCGGCAAACTGATGATGGGGCCGCTCTGGGACTTCGACTACGGCACCTTCCGCGCCGACTGGACTTCGACGCCTATCTACCATTATGCCATCTGGTATCCTCACATGCTGAAGAACGCCACATTCAAGGCACGCGTCAAGGAGAGGTGGCCGGTAATCAGGTCCGCATTCAGAGGCGTGGTCGATTATGTCGACGATGTGGCTGCCGAAGTAAAGGCTTCGGTGGAACGCGACTGGGCCATGTGGCCGACGACGAACAACATCAACGGGGATATCAACAAGACCTTCGACGAAGCGGTTTCATCGCTCAAATCGAACCTCCGGCGCCGCATCAACCAGATGGACACCGAGGTCGACAACATGTAATTACTGCTTCAGCGCCCCCAGTTCCCCTGCGGCGGTCATGCCCTGGATGTTGAGTTGCATGGGGCTGTACCGGTCTGATTTGTAGAATGTAACCTGTGCATGGCCCGTCTGGTCGGTGATGACGGACGGATTCCAGTAGATGGTGCTCCGCGCATCATATTCGGTTTCGGCCACGTCGTAGATGTTGTTGCGGTCGTAATGGGCATAGTCGGGTGAATAGAACTCGGCCGGCTGGAGGTAGCCTTTCCACCAGACGCGTCGGATGCCGGGCTGCGGATAGACGGTCTGCTTGCGCGTGTAGAACACCAGCACGGTGTTGAAAACGCCTTCGCCAGTGGTCTGGTTCAGGTCGAACAGCGATTCCCAATATTCGGTGTACTGCTTGAGTTCATCGTAGGTTTTCTGCCGGGCCGCCGGGTCTTCGGCCACGTAGATCATGTCAATGGAGGCGTAGTCGTGGTTATTGGGCAGGATGTTCTGAGGGGTGAGGTCGAACGTCAGGATGGTCCTTCCCTCCCATTTGTAGCCTTCCTCCTCTGAATAGGTCACCTTGTTGGGATAGAGATAGTAGAGCATCTCGCCGATGCTCGGAATCATGACGGAATTGTCGGTGTTGGCCATCATCATGGTGACCATCTGGGCGTCAAACTGGTAGCGTGACAGGCTGCGGGCGAAGTTCTCGGCCGCCTCGCGCGGCGCGGTGACTTCGACGGCCGGCAGCAGATAGGTGGTGATGCTGTCGCGCAGGATCTTCAAATCCTGTTCTTCCGAGGCGACGGAGGCATGCAGGGCAAGCTGCGCACGCTGCTGCGCCAGGAAGGATTTCATGTCGTCGGGATGCAGGTCGAGATGACGCATAAACGGTACGCCGGGCAGGGTGTCGTAGGTGGCCAGCATATCTACCCGGCGGTCGACGACGGTCTCGCGTTTTTTGCGGCCGACGATTTTCTGCGTTGAGAACATGGTCATGAACTCGCCTTGCAGGGCGCTGTAAAACAAGAACTCCCCATTCTCGTCGGTCGAGGTTTCATCGATTTCGCGCAGTTTCCAGCCGTCGTGATATTCGGTGGCGCCGGTCACTTCGGTCAGGTTTTTCTGCGTGGCCAGTTTATACTCCCATCCCTTCACCTCGTGCAGCCAGCGGTTCTCCTTGAGGGCGTTCTTAGCCAGCGTGCCGGTGGCGCGGATGACGCGCAGGTCTGCCATGGGACGTCCCGTCGTGATGTTGCGGATGACCCGGGGATGCGCAGGGCGAACTCAAACCGCCACGGATAGTCGGGCCGGTCTTCGAGCGCCCGGGCGAGGTCATAGCGCCGCCAGCCCTGCGTCAGCATGAGCAGGTCGAGCGCTTTCTTCCTGGCCAGGGTGGTATCGGCGAAATATTCGCCCGGACGTTCCACCTTGCCCCGCAGGTCGGAGGTCAGCAGCATGTGCGTCAGGAGGGTCGCACCTATCCGGGAGGTGTCGGGCACCAGGCCCGCATCGGTCACCGATACCGACAGCGAGGCTTCGGCCGGTTGGCCGTCGGCATCTTCGACCTGTATGTCGAGCGTCACTTTCTCACGCGGACGGTACTCGGCTTTGTCGAACTTGGCCGTAATCCGCAGCGGCTGGTATTTGTTGATGAAGAGCATCCGCTCGCAGCATGGCATGCCGGCAGCGTCGAACAGCGTAATCTGCGACACACCCGAATCGAACTGCGCCCGGGGCAGGGTGAACATCACCGAATCCTGCCGCATGAGCAGCACCTTGCCCGCCGTGATGCGGCCGCCCGAACGCACGGCAAGGCCCAGCATCTCTTCGTCGGCGATGCCCTTGCGCTTGACAAAGACCTGGATATCGCCGCGTGTAACTGAAGATACTTCCATGACATAGCCCCGAGGCAGAGGGTCGGGCAGCGCGAAATCGAATACCGGAGAGGCCGTCGCGCCGTTGCGGACCGCGTGCACTTCGGCCCGGTAGCTGACTCCCGGCTGCGGCGTGATGTAGAAAGCTCCCATGCCGAGGTCGGAACTCTCGAACCGTACCAGGGCGGTGTCGCGGTCGGACGCATAGACGCTGCCGGCTACTTTGAGGCCCATGCCGCCCATATCCAACGCCTTATACGCCAGTCGGCTGCATACACCGTCCACGAGATGTCCGCCCTCCGGAAGGAACTGAATCTGCAGGCTGTCGTTGCGGATGAGCGAAATGGAGAAGTCGGTCTTTTCGTTGCGTCCTTCATCGTTCCTGACAAGCAGCCGCAAGGCCGCCACATCGCGCCGCACATCGCGGGGGATCTCCACCGAAATGTCGGCCGTACCGTCGGCCGCGGTGGTCATTTCGTCCTGCAAGGCGCGGATGAAACGGCTGCGGAAATCGAACTTGAACGGCTGGAAACTCCAGGGGTTGAAGTTGTTGTCGGTGAGCATCAGGTGCAGCTGCAAGGTATCTTCATTCCCTTCGCCCGACTTGACAGAACGGGAATATATCCAGCGCGTCTGCTTGTCCTCGCCGGTCTCGCCATAGATGGGCACAAGGGCCGAATACAGGGGCTCGTCGGAGAAATTGCGCATCCAGGAGGTGTAAGCCCGTATCATATAGTAACCGGGCACCAGCGAATCGCGGAAGGCGATATGGCCGGAGGCCATGCCGCGATCGAGGTAGAGCGGCGACGAGGTGAGCACTTTGCCGTCCTGCTGCACGAGGTCGACGTAGAGCGTGCCGTTGAGTGTGTCGGGCACCATGCTGTTGGCCAGCAAGGTATAAGCTCTGTACCAGATGGTGTCGCCTTTGGTGTAATAGGGTTTGTCGAGGTGCAGGAAGGCTTTCTCCTGCGGGGTGGTGTGCACATAGAACTCCTGCTTTACCATCACCTCTTTGATCTGGTCGGACAGGACGGTGCGCTCGGCTTCGGAGAGCGTCCGGCCAGCGGAAACAGACGTCTGAGCGGACGCGACCGGCTGCACGGCAAGCGCCATGCTCCACGCGAGAAGCAGGCCCAGCGCACGACGCACGGCTTTCGCCATCCATGTATGTATTCCCGAGGTGTTCACGGTTTCCTTGCCGGAAGAACGCACAATATTAGTAAAAAGTTATCAAAGATAGTAAAACATCATGTTATGCATACAT
Source organism: Bacteroidales bacterium (assembly GCA_017523725.1). Lineage (GTDB taxonomy): Bacteria > Bacteroidota > Bacteroidia > Bacteroidales > UBA4181 > JAFWVY01. Next base: position 55,327 of record JAFWVY010000033.1, on the reverse strand, counting down.
ATTTATTTTATTAATTTTGTCGTATTAAATTTGAGCATAAATATTTTTCGGTTTAGTTTGAAATTAACTTTTTTATGTCTACGTTTGCTCTCGGAAATATTGAAGCAGTCAAAGGAACGCAATCGTTCGAAAAACTTTTTGTCGATGGCGTCGCTCCCTTCGATATATTCGAAAAACATCTGGAAGCCAAATACAGAAGATGCCTTGAAAAAATCTACTTTTATATGAACGAAGTAGCTAATAACAGGACTCTGCCCTACACCAAGTTCAGGGACATAACTCCTAAGAAAGAGAAAGTCAAGGAGTATGAATTCAAGGAAGGAGATTTGCGAGTGTATGGCATCTCGAAATATGGCGGAAAAATTATCATTCTGGGCGGATATAAAAACAAACAGAAGAAGGATTACAGGACCTTCCGCTCCATGAAGGAGCAGTTTTTAAGACAGGAAACAGAAAAGACGAAGCATTATGAAACGATCAGAACTTCTGAAAAGTGAAGGATACTGGATAGCAAAGATTCAGACCGATCTCTATAGAGAACTTTGTTCTTTTATGGAGAAGACCCACATGAACAAAGCTCAGTTCGCAAGGAATCTCGGTTGCAGCAAAGGATATGTTTCTCAATTACTTAATGGAAATTTTGACCATAAGATAAGTAAATTGGTCAAACTATCTCTCGCGATGGGCAAAGTGCCTGTTCTCGAATATAAAGAACTCTCCGGATCTCTTCTTGCCGAAGATACTCAACCCGTCGTACAAACGACAACATCCTGTAATACAAGACATAAAAAGATCCCTGCCCTTTAGGAACTCCCCCGCCCCACCGGACCGCGGCGCCGACTTTTTTGTATTTTTGCACTTTGGTCGCAGGCCGGAAGGCGGTGTCCATCCAAACAGATTGATATGAAAAAGCATTTTTTAATGACGTTCCTGGGGCTGTTGCTGACGGCAGTGTCCGCATGGCCGGTGCAGCTGGGAGGCTACCTGAACCGCAACGACGCGGCCTGGTATCTGACGCCCGATGCCATGGTGGTGGCCGAAAACGTGCTGTTGCTGCAGAAATCCAACGGCGGCTGGCCCAAGAACTACAACCGTTATTATGTGCCGATGAGCGAGCAGGAACGCGGCGAGGCCATCCTGTCGGCATCGGCTGTCACGGAATCGACCATCGATAACAACGCCACCTATTCCGAACTGATATTCCTGGCAAACCTCTTTCAGGCGGCCCGGAAACAGCCGGCCGACGCGGCGGTGCGCCTGCCCGCCAATGCGGCGGCCGACGACGTGACGACCACGGCCAACGACGGGGTACTGCGGGCGGCTGCGAAAGCGTCTGCGCCGTTTACGTACGGCGACCTGACCGAGGTATGTCGCAAGGCTTTCCTCAAAGGGGTGGATTTTGTGCTGAGCCTGCAGTATCCCAACGGGGGATTCCGGCAGTTCTCGCGGGATTATGGCTATTACACCCACATCACCTACAACGACGACGCCATGGTGAACGTGCTGTATTTCATCAAGGCGATGCAGGAGGGCGGCAGCGACGCCGACCCGAACCTGTTCGACGGACTGGTGACAGACGCTCTCAAGGCCCGTCTGGCCGATGCTTTCGACCGGGGTATCCAGTGCATCCTGGCCACCCAGTTTGTCCAGAACGGGGTCAAGACAGTGTGGTGCGCCCAGCATGACGAAAACACCCTGCTGCCGGCACAGGCCCGTTCGTACGAGCTGCCGTCGCTGAGCGGTGCCGAATCGGTCGGCATCGTCCGGCTGCTGATGGAGCAGCCCGATCCGGACGCCCGGATCCGCGAGGCCGTAAATGCCGCCATGGCATGGTTCGACAAGACGCGCATCACCGACAAGCGCGTGGAAACGTTCATCAACGAAGACGGTGTCTCCGACCGCCGGCTGGCCGACCGCACCCCCGGAACCGGCAGCGACATCTGGGGCCGTTTCTACGAACTGGATACCAACCGCCCCTTTGTCTGCGACCGGGACGGCATCGTCAAATACGACATGAAAGACATCGGGCACGAACGCCGCAACGGCTATTCCTGGTACACTTCGTCGCCCGAACGGCTGTTCCCGCTCTACGAGGCGTGGAAAAAGAAATGGAACATTAACTGATACGCCATGAAAAACATACCTGTACTGCTGCTGACGGGATATCTGGGCAGCGGCAAGACAACACTTGTCAACAAGATTCTTTCGAACCGCAAAGGCCTGAAATTCGCCGTCATCGTCAACGATCTCGGCGAGGTGAACATCGATGCGTCGCTCATTGAGACGGGCGGCGTAGTGAACCGGCGCGACGACAGCCTGGTGGCATTGCAGAACGGCTGCATCTGTTGCACACTGAAGATGGACCTGGTGGAACAGCTGAACGACATCGTCAAGTTGCAGCTGTTCGACTATATCGTCATCGAGGCCAGCGGCATCTGCGAGCCGGAGCCCATCGCCCGCACCATCTGCTCTATCCCGGCCATGAAACCGACGGCGCCGGCCGCCGGGGCGGTGCATCTCGACTGCATCACGACCGTGGTGGACGTGCTGCGCATGCGCGACGAATTCGCCTGCGGCAACCGGCTGTTCCAAATGGATCTCGGTGAGGATGACATCGAGAATCTGGTCATCCAGCAGATTGAATTCTGCAACATGGTGCTGCTGAACAAGGCTTCGGAGGTAACGCCCGAAGAACTGGGCAGGGTCCGGGAGATTGTCCGGACGCTCCAGCCCTCGGCCCGCATCCTGACCTGCGACTACGGCGACATCGACCTGGACCTGCTGCTCAACACAGGGTTGTTCGACTACAATTCGGTGGCGTCCTCGGCCGCATGGATCAGCGCCGTGGAAGGCGAAGTGAAAGATGAGGATGACGACCATGAGCATGAGCATGAACATGAGCATGAACACGAACTCGGGCACGGTGATGACGAGCATGAGCACGGGCACGGGCACGAGCATGGCCACGACGGCGATGACGACGATGATGACGATGAGGCCCACGAAGAGCATGGACATGGGCACGGCCACCACCACCATCATCACCACGGTGAGGGCGAAGCGGAGGAATACGGCATCGGCACCTACGTCTATTACGCCCGGGACCCGATGAATATCAACGATTTCGACCAGTTTGTCGCCCGGCACTGGCCCGCAGGCGTCATCCGTGCCAAAGGCATCTGCTATTTCTCTGACGAAGAGGATGTCTGCTATCTGTTTGAGCAGGCTGGCCGGCAGATTTCGCTGCGAAACGTCGGACAGTGGTTCGCCACCATGCCCGAAAAGGAATTGAAAGAGGCTTTGCGGAACGATGCAACGCTGGCCCGCGACTGGGACCCGTTCTACGGCGACCGCATGCAGAAACTGGTGTTCATCGGACAACACCTCGACAAGGCGGCCATACGGCAGGCCCTGGACCGCTGTCTCATTGCGAAAAAAAGGTGACCGGAGGCGCGCCTACTGGTGCGCGATGCCTTTCATCTGGCTGATTTTCTCCCCCGCATAGCGGCGCGTAATACGCAGCCGTTTTCTGGAGGAGGAAGGAAGGTCGTACATGGCGTCGGTCAGCACGGCTTCGCAGAGTGAACGCAGGCCACGGGCTCCCATCTTGAACGCAATGGCCTGATCGACCATATATTCCAGCGCTTCAGGCGCGAATTCCAACTGTACGCCATCCATGGCGAAGAGTTTCTTATACTGCTTGGTCAATGCGTTTTTCGGCTCGGTCAGGATGCTCAGCAGCGTATTCCTGTCGAGCGGATCCAGATAGCTCAGCACCGGCATATGGCCTACGATTTCCGGAATCAGGCCGTACGACTTCAGGTCCTGCGGCGCGATATACTGCAGGAGGTTGTCACGGTCGATGCGTTCGGCGGCCCGCACGTTCTTGTAGCCGACCACCTGGGCGTTGAGCCGGGCCGCGATCTTCTTTTCGATGCCGTCGAATGCGCCGCCTGCGATGAACAGGATGTTCTCGGTGTTCACCTGGATCATCTTCTGTTCCGGATGCTTCCGGCCTCCCTGCGGCGGTACGTTGACCACCGTGCCTTCGAGCAGTTTGAGCAGGGCCTGCTGGACGCCTTCGCCCGACACGTCGCGGGTAATCGAGGGGTTGTCGCCCTTGCGCGCAATCTTGTCGATCTCGTCGATGAACACGATGCCTTTCTCGGCCAGCGGAACCTGATAGTTCGCCACCTGCAGCAGCCGCGTCAGGATGCTCTCGACGTCCTCGCCCACATAACCGGCTTCGGTGAGGACGGTGGCATCGACAATGGCGAACGGCACCGAAAGGCAGCGGGCGATGGTCTTGGCGAGCAGCGTCTTGCCGGTACCCGTCGGACCGACGAGGATGATGTTCGATTTCTCTATCTCGACATTGTCGTCCGACTCCGGCTGCAGGATGCGCTTGTAATGGTTGTACACCGACACGGCCAGATATTTCTTGGCGGTGTCCTGACCGATGACATAGTCATCGAGAAAATGCTTTATTTCAGTGGGTTTCGGAAGATGTTCGGCATCGATGCCGACCAATGGCTCCCCTTCTTCTTCTTCCGGCATCTGCGGCATCGCGTCCTGCATAATCCGGTATGCCTGGCCCACACATTCGTCGCAGATAAAGTTTCCGTTGCCGCCGATAAGCAGCCGCACCTCGCGGCGCCCGCGGCCACAGAACACACATCGGTCCTCCCTTTCGGCCATGGATTATTTCTTGGTTTTCGGATGGTACAACACCTCATCTATCATGCCATAGGCCTTTGCCTCTTCCGCGGTCATCCAATAGTCGCGGTCGGCATCTTTCTCCACCTGGGCATACGGTTTCCCGCTGTGTTCGGAGATGATGGTGTAAAGTTCTTTCTTCAGTTTCAGGATTTCGCGCACCGTGATTTCCATGTCGGAGGCCTGTCCTTCGACACCGCCCATCGGCTGATGGATCATCACCCGGGAGTGGCGCAGGCAGGAGCGCTTGCCGGGGGCGCCGGCGCAGAGCAGCACCGACCCCATCGAAGCGGCCATGCCCGTGCAGATGGTCGCCACATCGGCGTGGATCCACTGCATGGTGTCGTAGATGCCCAGACCGGCACTGACAGAACCTCCGGGCGTATTGAGGTAAATCTGGATGTCGCGGTCGGGATCGGCCGAATCGAGGAACAGCAACTGGGCCTGGATGATGTTGGCCACTTCGTCGTCGATGGGTGCGCCGAGGAAGATGATGCGGTCCATCATCAAGCGGGAAAAGACGTCCATCGAAGCTACGTTGAGCGGGCGTTCCTCGATGATGGTGGGCGAGACATAGCCGGCCACGGCCGACATGTAGCGGTGCATGGTCATGCTGCCGATACCCTGGTGCCTGACGGCATATTTCAGAAATTCGTCCTGTTTCATGGCTTTGGTTTTATTTGCTTTGCGGCTGTTCGGCGGCCAGCATGCTGCGGTACTCGTCCATCGAGACTTTCGCGGTATCCAGCGTCACCGTCTCGCGGACATACTGCAGCGCACGCTGTTCGCACAGCTGCTCGAAAATACGGCGGGCTTCCTGCTCGTTCTGGAGCATGGTCCGGGCATAACCTTCGATGTTCTCATCGGGCACGTTCAGCATGCCGTACTGGGCGAACTGGCGGCGGGCGATGTCGCGGGCAAACGCCACGACGTCGTTTTCACCTATCTCGATTTTCTGGGCACGGATAATTTCGTTGACAATAATCTGCCATTTGAGGTCGCGGGAGAATCCTTCGTAATCGCTGTCGGCGGCCGTCTGTTCCTTCTCGTCCTTGGCCTGCTTCCGCATCCATTTCTTGAGGAATTCTTCCGGCAGTTCCATCGGGAACTTGTCCAGCAGCGCGCTGCGGACATCCACCCGGAATTTGTATTCGGCATCCTCGGCGAGATGCTGCGCGATTTCCTCGCGGATGCGGCCGCGGAACTCGTCCTCGGTCTTCACCTGCCCTTCGCCGTACACTTTGTCGAACAACTCCGTGTCGAGCGCTGCGTTCTCAAAACGGGCCACGGTGGCCAGCGTGAACGAGAACTGCGGCTGCAGGTCTTTCACGGCAGCCTTGTCGATGCCCAGCATCGAGGAGATTTCGACTTCGTTCGGGAAGGCCTTCTGCAGTTCTATGATGACTTCGTCACCGGCTTTGCGGCCGATGAACTGTTTCCTGGTCTCTTCGTCCTTCAGGAATTCCAGGTATATCGAGGCCTCTTCCTTGACGACGCCGCCTTCTTTCGGGGTCTTGTCTTCGTTCAGTTCGACCATCTTGCCCTTGAGCATCTCGTCGCCTTCGGAGACCGTGTCGCGCGAGACGAACTGGCCGAAACGGCGGGCGTAGTTGCGGATATAGGCATCCTCCATCTCCTGGTCGGGCTGGATTTCGTAAGCCTTGATCTTGTCGTCCTTCGACAGTTGTATGTCGGGCTGGGGCGCAATGCCGATTTCGAAGGAGAACGCATAGTCGCCGTCGTATTTCCAGTCGACGGGTTCCTCGTTTTCGACCGGCAGCGGGTCGCCCAGCAGCTGCAGTTTCTCGTCGGAAATATATTTCGTTATCGCTTCGGACGTCACCTTGCCGACTTCGTCCATCAGTACATACTTGCCGTACATTTTCCGGATGATGCCGTCGGGCACATGTCCCGGACGGAAGCCCGGCAGGCGGGCTGATTTCTTGTATCCTTTCAGGCCCTGCTCCACTTGCGAAGCATAATCTTCGGGCGTCAACTGCACTTTCAAGACAGCATGCTGGCTGCCGACGGTTTCTTTTGTTATGTTCATATCCTCTGTGTTTATGTTCGTACGGACGGAGGGACTCGAACCCTCACGCCTTGCGGCACCAGATCCTAAGTCTGGCTCGGCTACCAATTACGACACGTCCGCTGAGCGCGCGCAAAGGTAGCTATTTTTTTCAAACCATAATGTGAATGCGCACTCAACGCATTCCATGTCAGGCATGGGCTTCCAGCCAGTTGGTTCCCGTCCCGGCCGATACCGTGAGCGGCACCTGCAGCGGCATGGCGTTTTCCATGGCGTCCTTCACGAGCGCCGTCACTTCGTCTTTCTCGGAAAGGAACACATCGAACACCAGTTCGTCGTGCACCTGCAGGATCATGCGGGAACGGAGGCCGCGCGCCAGAAGTTCCCGGTGGATGGTCACCATGGCCTTCTTGATGATGTCGGCGGCCGTGCCCTGGATGGGGGCGTTGATGGCGTTCCGTTCGGCCATGCCCCGCACGTTGGCGTTGCGCGAGTTGATGTCCGGCAGATAGCGCCGGCGTCCCATCAGCGTCGTGACAAATCCCTGACGCGCTGCTTCGGCCACAGCGTCCTGCATGTACCGGTGCACGCCGGGAAATACGCGGAAATAGTCGGCGATGAATGTGGTCGCCTCAGACCGCGGGATGTGCATGCGCTGCGCCAGCCCGAAGGCCGAAATGCCGTAGATGATGCCGAAATTGGCAGTCTTGGCCTTGCTGCGCATTTCGCGCGTGACCTCGGGGAGGGGCGTATTGTATATTTTCGAGGCCGTCATGGCATGAATGTCCACGTCGTGGGCAAAGGCATGCAGCATCGATTCGTCGCCGCTGATGGCCGCCATGAGCCGTAATTCTATCTGCGAATAGTCGGCAGCCAGCAGGACAGAGTCGGTATGCGAAGGCACGAAGGCTTTGCGCATTTCCCTCCCCCGGGCTTCGCGCACCGGGATGTTCTGCAGGTTCGGATCGGCGGAACTCAGGCGCCCGGTGGCGGTGACGGCCTGGTTGAAGGTCGTATGGATACGGCCGGTGACGGGGGATATCATCTGCGGCAGGGCTTCGACATAGGTCGAGAGCAGTTTTTTCACCGAGCGGTAGGCCAGGATGGTGTTCACCACCGGATGCTTGTCGGCCAGTGTCAGCAGGACTTCCTCGCTGGTGGACATCTGCCGGGTCTTGGTCTTCTTGATCCGGTCGGACAGCTGCAGCCGGTCCGCCAGGATCTCTCCCAGCTGCTTGGGCGACGACAGGTTGAACTCCGTGCCGGCCCAGTCGAAGACTTGACGCTCGAGTTCAGCGGCTTCTTTCTGCAGCGATGCGGCGAAATCGACCATGTTTTCTTTCGAGAACGACACCCCTTCCAATTCCATGTCGGCCAGCACGGCGATCAGCGGCATTTCGACTTCCTCCGCCAGCCGGGTCATGTCCACCTGCTGCAGCGCCGTTTCGAGCAACGGGCAAAGTGCGGCCGCCACGGCCGTCTGCTCTGCCAGGCAGTCTACCGGCGCCGCGGTATCGGCGTCCGAAAACAGCGTATCGAGGGTCCGGCGATCCAGATTGTAATCGTTTTTCGCAGGCTCGTAGTGCAGGTATTCCGAGGCAAGCAGGAACAGGTCGTGCCGCCGCTCCGGCTGCAGCAGATAGTGCGCGATGAGCACATCGAACAACGGTCCGCCCGCCCGGATGCCGCGCAGGGCCAGGGCCTTGATGCCGGGCTTCAGGTCATAGCCTGTCTTGCGGATGTCCCTGCTTTCGAACAAAGATTTGAAAGGCGCGAGCCATCGTGCGGAGGCATCCCGCCCGGCCGGCACCGGTACGTACCAGACTTCGTCGCCTGTGTCGGTCAGCACCAGACCGGTGATGTCGGCGGTGAAGACGTCCGACGAGGACTGGACAACCTGGAAGCACACGTCCCGGCTGCCTGCGAGCCGCTTCGCCAGTTGCCGGCAATCGGCTTCCGTATCGACGGTATGGCATGCACGGGGACGGCGCGGCTGCCCGGGGACGGCCTGCACGGGCGGCGCATCGGGCGATTCCGCCAGCCGACGTTCGTTGAGACGTGTCAGGAAGGAGCGGAAGCTGTATTTCCGGAACAGCGGCACGAGCCGGTCGTAGTCCGGTGTACGGAGCCGGCAGCAATCTGCGGAGAACTGAATCGGAACATCCGTCTTAATCGTAACTAATTCCTTAGAAAGTAGAATATTATCGTGACTTTCTATAACCTTTTCTTTAATGCTCCCCTTGAGTTCGTCCACATGCGCCAGCAGCGATTCGACCGAGCCGTAGGTCTTCAGCAGATTGACGGCGCCTTTCTGTCCGATGCCCTTGGCGCCGGGCACATTATCGGACGCATCGCCCATCAGGGCCAGCAGGTCGATCATCTGCCGGGGCGAAGAGATGCCATAGCCGGCACAGGCCGCCGCCGCATCCAGCACTTCGATGTCCGACCCGCCGTGCCGGGGCTTGTAGAGCAGCACCCGGTCGCCGACGAGCTGCACGTAATCCTTGTCGGGGGTCATCATGTACACCGTGATTCCTTCGGCCGATGCCTGCCGTGCAAGGGTGCCCACCACGTCGTCCGCCTCGTAGCCCTCCACCTGCAGTACAGGAATGCGGTAGGCCGCGAGGATTTCCTGAATGACGGGCACCGACTCCCGGATTTCCTCTGGCGTGGCCGGCCGGTTGGCCTTGTACGCGGCGTAGGCTTTGTGCCGGAAGGTCGGTCCTGGCGGGTCGAACACTGCGGCTATGTGCGTCGGATGCTCTTTGTTCAACACATCTTCCAGGGCATTGACAAAGCCGAACACGGTGGAGGTGTTAAAGCCGCTGTCGCTGAACATCGGATGCCGGAACATGGCATAATACGCTCTGTATATCAGCGCATAGGAATCGATAAGGAAAAGTTTTTCCGAGTTATTTTCCGGGTGGTTCATGTAAAAATCAGTAATATCTGCCGGGAATCGGCGGTGACGGGCATTCGCATACCGGTGGCCCGTTCCACAAATGTACGGCTTATCTTCTTTTTTTTGTGTAGATTTGTCGTTGAAATTTTGCTTCGCTTTGAATCCGCTCAAGAAACTGGCAGGACAGACCGTCATCTACGGATTGGGCAGCGTGGTTCCCCGCTTCCTGAACTACCTGCTGGTTCCGTATCACACCCATTTGTTCGAAAAAGCCGAGTACGGCATCATCACCGAACTGTACACCTACATGACTTTCATGGTGATTCTGCTGACCTACGGCATGGAGACCGGTTTCTTCCGTTTTACGCAGAACAGCGAGGACAAACCGTATGCATACGGGTCGGCTTTCGTCAGCCTGCTCACGACATCGACGCTTTTCGTCGCCGGCATCTACCTCCTCACCGGGCCTATCACGCAGGCGCTGGGCTATACCGCACACCCCGAATACATCCGATGGTTTGCCTGGATTCTGGCGCTGGACGCCGTCTGTGCCGTGCCGTTCGCGCGGCTGCGCCAGCAGAACAAGCCCTTGCAGTTTGCCGGCATCAAGATTGTCAATGTCCTGACAAACATCTTCTTTACGTTCTTCTTCTTCTGGTTCTGCCCGAAATACGCCCACACGGCTTTCATCCAGTCGTTCTGGTCGCCGGACGTCGGAGTCGGCTATGTATTCATCGCCAACCTCATCGCCTCGGTGGTCAGCCTGCTGTTGCTGATGCCATACATTATCGGGGTGGAAATCAGGTTCCGCTGGGAGGTCTGGAAACGGATGATCGTCTATGCGCTGCCGCTGCTGCTGGCAGGGCTGGCCGGCAATGTGAACGAAGCCATCGACCGGACCATGCTCAAGCATCTGCTCCCGCTGCCGGAGCATGAAGCGATGGCGGAACTCGGCGTCTATGGCGCCAACATCAAGATCGCGGTGCTCATGACACTGTTCATCCAGATGTTCCGCTACGCCGCTGAGCCGTTCTTCTTCAACGACGCACGCAAGGCGAACTCCCGGCAGACCATCGCGGACACAACCAAATACTTCATTCTCTTTGCGTTGCTCATTTTTCTGGGCATTACGCTATATATCGACATTTTCAAGTATTTCATCGAGCCGCGCTACTGGGAAGGGCTGCACATCGTCCCGGTCATGGCGGCGGCCAACATGATGCTCGGCATCTACTATACCATTTCCATCTGGTTCAAACTGAACAATAAAACGCACTTCGCGCTCATCATCGCCAGCATAGGCGCCATCATCAGCATCACGGGCAACCTGCTGCTCATCCCGGTGATCGGCTACACCGGATCGGCCTGCATCCATCTGTTTTGCTACTCCGTCATGGTCTTCCTGACCTGGCGGGCGGGACAGAAACACTACCCGGTACCGTACGACTGGAAAACCATCGGCAAATTCGCGGTGCTGGCGGCGGTGCTGTTCGCCGCAGCCCGGCTGACGATGCTGCCGAATCTTGCACTCAATTTGCTGAAAAACACGATTTTGATAGGCATCTTCTGTTTCGTTGCCTACAAAAAGGAGTATCACAACTTTATCTCGTACAACGCATGAAAGTAAAACTCGTCAACAAGTCGCATCACGATGCGCCGGCATACAGTACGCCGCTTTCGGCCGGCATGGACCTCCGGGCCAACCTTGACGCGCCCGTAACGCTCCGTCCGGGCGAACGCCGGCTCATCCCGACCGGCCTATACATCTCGCTGCCGGCCGGCTTCGAGGCACAGATCCGTCCGCGCAGCGGCCTGGCTCTCAAAAAGGGCATCAGCATCGTCAATACGCCCGGCACCATCGATGCCGACTACCGCGGCGAGATCGGCATCATCCTGATCAACCACTCGCAGGAGGATTTCACGGTGCAGGACGGAGAGCGCATCTGCCAGATGGTGGTGGCCCGGCACGAAACCGTGGAATGGGACCTGTGCGACACGCTGGACGAAACAGAACGCGGCGAAGGGGGATTTGGACATACAGGAAAATTATAATAATTTGTGCCTCAATAATATGAACAGCATCAAACCTGTCTTCTGGGTGGTCATCTGCCTCGCGTTCGTCCTCGTCGGCTGCTCGCGCAAAAACGCGATACCCGGCACGGCCGTCCTGCCTTCCGGAGAGGCCTGCTACCCGCAGCGGACGTTGTCGGTTTCAGGCGGGAACCTGAACTATTCCGACAGCAAGAAATCGCTGGCTGCCAGCTACCAGCTGTTCCTGGACAAGGAGGAGGCCTGTTATTTTCAGGCCAGTGTGCTGTTCATCGAGGCGGCCCGCGGCCTGGTGACCCGCGATTCGTTCTTCCTGCTGAACAGGCTGGAACGCACCTGCATGCAGGGTTCGCTGGCCGACCTGGAGCAGAGTTTCGGCATCAAGGCTTCCCCGAAGATTCTGTTCACGCTGTTCTCGGGTAATTTCTGCCCCGACGCCATCGTGGAAACAGGCCTCAAGCCGGTGGTCTCCACGACAGATCTGGTGCGTTACACCTCGCCGATGCAATATCAGCTTACCGTAAGCAGACGTTCCGGCACGAACTGCATGGAGCAGATGCTCATTACCGACCAGCGCGGCCGGACGGTCGTCCAGGCCGACTTCTCTAATTTTCATGTCGTCGATGGATGCGAAGTCCCGGCGCAAATCCGCATCACACAGCCGGAACAGCATCGCGAGATCGGCATCCGATGCAACAATTTCGCCTTCGGCACGCAAAAAGAGATTAATTTTGCCGTGCCCGCCAATTACAAAAGGGTGCGCCTGACCTTCGAATGAAAAATCCGTTGCCATATTGTTTCTGCTGTTTCGTCCTCTGCCTGACGTTTGCCAGTGCATACGGACAGACGCGCGAAAGTCTGGAGAAACAACGGGCACAGACGCAGAAGGAAATTGATGAAACCGAGAAACTGCTTCAACAAACAATTCAGAAGAAATCATCTTCTCTACAGGCTATAAGCCTTTTAAACACAAAGATTCAACAACGGAACAACCTGATTTCGTCCATCCGGTCTGATATAGCCGAGGCCGACCGACGCATCGCAGAAACCAATGCGGACATTGCGTTTGCGCGGAAGAATATCGAGGCCATCCGGAAGAAATACGCCGCACTGGTTCGGCAAGCCTATCGCCTGCGAAGCCAATACACTGATTTAATGTTGATTCTAGGTTCGTCAAGTCTCAATGAAGCCTATCTGAGAACCAAATATTTCAAAGAGATCTCCGACTACCGTAAAAAGCAGGTCGAAGTACTCGCCGCCGAGCAGCAGGCGCTCGATGCCTCGCTGGCACAACTTCAGTCTCAGCGGGCGGAGAAGACGGCGCTGTTGCAGGAGGAGCAGCAGGAGCAAAGCAAACTGAATGCCGAGCGGCAACAGCAGGATAAGATGGCTAAACAGCTGAACGTCAGGGAGAGTCAACTCAAAAAGGATTTGGCTGCACAGAAGAAGGAGGCCGAAAAACTCGAAAAAACCATCCAGGATTTGATTGCGAAGGAAGCGGCCCGTCGCAAGGCTGAGGCCCAGACAAAGCCAGAATCCGCCGCAACCCAGCAAGTGGTGGAGAAACTGTCCGCCACGTTCAAGGAAAACAAAGGCAAACTGCCCTGGCCGTGCGCACAGGGCGTTATCACCGGACGCTTCGGCACGTACGCGCATCCCATCTACAAAGACATTTCGCTGCAGAATTCGGGCATCGACATCACAGCGCCCGCACGGACATCGGCTCAGGCGATATTCGAGGGCGAGGTGCTTTATCTGGCACTGGTTCCCGGTTCGAACATGGCGGTGGTCATCCAACACGGCAATTACATTTCGCTGTACCAGAATCTGGTGGATGTCCCCGTCAAGAAAGGCGACCACGTTGCCACAGGACAGCCCATCGGTACTATCTATACCGACCCGCAGAGTCAGACGGGCACACTGCATCTCGAAATCTGGGAAGGGCAGACCAAACTCAATCCCGCACAATGGTTACGATCCAAATAAATCTGCCATGATACGCTATGCCATAGAAGCTGCGCGCTTCGCACTGAAAGAACGTCGGAAACGCACCGCCTGGATTGCAGACGTCATCCGCCGACACGGCAAAATGCCCGGTGAAATACAGTACATTTTCACTGACGACGACCATATTCTGAAAATAAACCGCGAATTCCTGCAACACGATTACTGCACGGATATCATCACCTTCGATTACACCGAAGAAAATACGCTGTCGGGCGACATCTTCATCAGCATCGACACGGTACGGGACAATGCGCAGACCTATGGGGAAACGTTTCGAATGGAGTTGCTGCGCGTCATGATACACGGCGTGCTGCATCTGGCCGGATTCAACGACAAGACCGAAGCCGAGCAGCGCATGATGCGCGCCCAGGAAAATGCCGCGCTCGAGCTCTGGGCGACACAGTTCGAAGAGGAGGACACAAATCCATCACAGAAATGACCGGACGGACATTCGAGGTGATTGTGGTCGGCGCCGGCCATGCCGGATGCGAAGCCGCCGCCGCAGCCGCCCGTTTGGGCGCGCGGACGCTGCTCATCACCATTGACATGGAAAAGATGGGGCAGATGTCGTGCAATCCGGCCATGGGCGGCATCGCCAAAGGGCAGATCCTGCGCGAGATCGATGCCATGGGCGGAACTTCCGCCATTATAACCGACCGCACCTCCATTCAGTTCCGCATGCTCAACCGTTCGAAAGGTCCGGCCATGTGGAGCCCGCGTGCCCAGTGCGACCGCCGGAAATTTTCGACGGCGTGGCGCGAGGAGCTGGAAAGCATCCCGAATCTGTTTTTCTGGCAGGACATCGTAACAGAAGTGACCGCAGAAGCAGGGCAGGTGACAGGGGTCCGCACCCGGCTGGGCGTTACATTCAAAGCCGAAGCCGTTATTCTCACCACAGGAACTTTCCTCAACGGCCTCATGCACGTGGGCCGCTGCCAGACGGTCGGCGACCGCATTGCCGAACCGGCGGCCATCGGATTGACGGAGTCGCTTGTCCGGCTCGGATTCGAGACCGGCCGCATGAAGACCGGCACACCGGCCCGGTTGGACGGTCGCACCATCGACTTCGACCGGCTGCAGCGCCAGGACGGCGACGAAGGGGAGGGGCAATTCTCATTTATGCCCATGGACCGGCCGAAACTGCGTCAACGGCCGTGTTACGTCACATTTACCAACCCAGAGGTCCACAAAATCCTGGAACGCGGACTGGTCGATTCGCCCATGTACAACGGCACCATCCATAGCATCGGACCACGGTACTGCCCCAGCATCGAAGACAAGATCGTCACGTTTGCCGACAAAGACAGCCATCATCTGTTCCTGGAACCAGGAGGCACCGACACCATGGAATACTACATCAACGGATTCTCGTCGTCTTTGCCGTGGAATATCCAGTGGGAGGCCATCCACCGCATCGAAGGCCTGGAACACGTCCGCATTCTGCGGCCGGGCTACGCCATCGAGTACGACTATTGTCCGCCGACACAGTTGCGTCATTCACTCGAAACCAAACGGGTGGAGGGGCTGTTTTTTGCCGGGCAGATCAACGGGACCACCGGCTATGAAGAAGCCGCAGCCCAAGGGCTGATGGCCGGCATCAACGCCGTACGGCGGATCCGCCATCAGGAGCCGGTCGTTCTGTCGCGCGACCAAGCCTACATCGGCATTCTGATTGACGATCTGGTTACAAAAGGCGTTGACGAGCCCTACCGCATGTTCACCTCCCGTGCCGAGTACCGGCTGCTGTTGCGTCAGGACGATGCCGACATACGCCTTACGCCGCTCGGCCACGACATCGGACTGGCCACGGATGCCCGCCTGGAACACCTGTGCCACAAGCAGGACCTCGTAGCATCCCTGACCGTTTTCTTCGAATCTTACAGCATCCAGCCCGATGACATTAATCCTTTTCTGGAGAGCGCCGGAACCGCCCCCATCCCGCATCCCGTACGGCTCAAAGACATCCTCCTCCGTCCCCAGATTTCCATCCGCCAGCTATGCGATGCCGTTCCGGAGCTGCAGCAAAGAAGCCTTGAAGCAGGAGAGCGCAGGAGAGAGATCCTTGAGAGTGTAGAAATCCGCATCAAATACGCCGGCTACATCGAGCGAGAGCAGCGCAACGTCGAAAAACTGAAACGCCTCGAACACATCCGCATTGCCGATGATTTTGACTTTGCCTCCATTCAGGCTCTTTCCACCGAGGCACGGCAAAAACTTACGAAGATTCATCCGCAGACCATCGGACAGGCTTCGCGCATTCCCGGCGTCTCGCCATCCGACATCAACATCCTGCTCGTTCTGTTCGGCCGGTAATTGTTCCACGTGGAACATTCCGTTAAAATCTATCTTATTTAACATAATATTTGGCTTCATTTTTAAAAATAATTTACCTTTACTCATCTGTTATCCGGGATATCTCCCTCATACGGCGAAATAAAATACAATACATTGTAAATCAATATGAAGAAATTTCACGTCCTCGTATTTCTAGCACTCGTCTGCTGCGGAACCCTTCTCACGGCCCAGCGTCTCAACCTGACCCAGCTCACACCCGTAGACCGTTCGTTCACGCTTGTGTCGGCAAGCCAGGCGGCAACTCTGCTCATCGACCCGCACGAAGAACTGGTTGTACATAAGGCCGCAGAAATGCTGCGGAAGGACATTCTGGAGATTACCGGCAAAGATTTGCAAACCGGCACCTCTTACAACAAGAAAAAAACAGGGCCGAAAATCATCGTCGCAACGCTCGGGATTGGCGGCAAGAAAAGTCTCTTCAACACCGTCAATAAAATAATGAAAGAAGACTTCAGCGATCTGGAAGGGAAGTGGGAAGCCTTCCGCATCCAGACCGCCCGGCTCAACGGCGAGAAAGTGTTGTTGGTCGTAGGCAGCGACCGGCGCGGCACGGCGTATGGTCTTCTGGAGATTTCGCGCATGATCGGGGTGTCGCCGTGGACCTGGTGGGCCGACGTCCATCCGGAGAAAAAAACGACGCTGACACTCGCCGACCCGAACACCGACATGCCGTCGCCGTCCGTCAAATACAGGGGCATCTTCATCAACGACGAAGACTGGGGCATGCACCCCTGGGCCGGTAAAACATACGAACCCGAAGTCGGCGACATGGGACCTCGCACCTACGCCCGGATATTCGAGCTGCTGCTTCGGCTGAGGGCCAACACCATCTGGCCGGCCATGCACGAATGTTCTAAGCCATTTTTCACGGTACCCGGCAATCTGCAGGTGGCCGACACTTTCGCCATCATGATAAGCAACTCGCACTGCGAACCGATGCTGCGTACCAATACCGGCGAATGGGATCGCGAAGCCTATGGCGCGTACAATTATTTCACGAACAAAGACCGGGTGCTGAAATACTGGGAAGACCGCATCGTCGAGGCCGGACATAACGAAAACATCTACACCATCGGCATGCGCGGCATCCACGACGGCCGAATGGAAGGCGCCTCGAACGTGACCGAATATCTCAACGGTCTGCGGCAGGTCATCGCAGACCAGCGCGACATTCTGACACGGCACATCGACAGCGACATCACCCGCGTCCATCAGATTTTCATTCCCTACAAAGAAGTACTCGAAGTGTACGATGCCGGATTGGAAGTTCCGGACGACGTGACGCTTATATGGTGCGATGACAACTACGGATACATCCGCCGACTCAGCAATGCCGAGGAACAGAAACGCAGCGGCGGTGCCGGCGTGTACTACCACGTCTCGTACTGGGGCCGGCCGCACGACTACCTGTGGATTGCCTCCACGCAACCGGCGGTCCTGTGGTTCGAACTGCAGCGGGCGTACGAATACGGTGCCCGCCAGATGTGGATTCTCAACGTAGGCGACATCAAGCCGGCGGAATACCTCACAGAGATGTGCATGGACATGGCATGGAACATCAAGTCGATTCAGCCGGGCGCCACCAAAGGACATCTGGAGGCGTGGATGAAACGTACTTTCGGCGACAACCCGGGCGGACAACTGACCGATGCGATGAACAAATACTACGAACTCGCCTTTATCCGGCGGCCGGAATTCATGGGATGGAGCCAGACCGAGCCGACAACACAAGTCCGTGACAGCGAATTCAATCCGTTTGAAATGGGAGATGAGATTGCCACTCGTCTCGAGGCCTACCGGAAGCTCGACTCCACCGTGCAGGCCCTTGCCTCCAAAGTGCCGGCCAGGTTGCAGGACGCCTATTTCGAACTGGTGGAATATCCGGTACGTGGTGCCGCGCTGATGAACGCCAAGCACCTGAACGCCCAGATGGCCCGCCTGCTCCAGACACACCAGATCAAAGCCGCAGAGAAATACGCAGAAAAGAGCACGCAAGCCTACCAGGAAATTGTCTCTCTGACCGAACGTTACAACAAGGCCACGGCCGGCGGCAAGTGGAACAACATGATGTCGATGGCGCCGCGCAACCTGCCCGTATTCGCCCCTGCCCCCCTGCCTTCATCGTTCGAGGCGACAGACACGCCCAAGCTCTGGTTCGAAGGCGAAAGCGCCCCCTCCGTCCCGTATTCCTCCCGGAATAAAATCGGCACGACCTCCTTCATGATTCTCGACCGCGCCGACAAATTCGTCAGAATCTATGATGCGCCGTCTGTTTCGTGGATCACCAAGCCGGAATGGCTGAAACTGCTGCCCGACGAAACCAACGAAGAACATCCTGACGAAAGGGTCTATCGCTTCTCGCTGGACGAACGCAAGATGACAGAGGCAATGGAAGGCGGTCTGGTGGAAGTAAAAGCCGGGAACCAGACTTACCGCATCGCCGTTGAAGGCATCAGGCCTCCCATCCAGCAGGATGCCTTCGAAAGAGACCAGGCCGTGGTGATCCCGGTCTGGGACAACCTGCAACGCAACACGAATCCGCTCCGCTGGCGGGAACTCCCGGGTCTGGGATACAGCGGACGTGCCATGACCATCTTCCCGCTGCAGTACACGCTGAAAAACGATCCGACCCAGAATCCGTACCTGGAATATACCTTCTACTCCACCAGTTCCGGCGTGGCCGACCTGCGGGTGTATTTCCTGCCCACGCATCCGGCCGACGGCAAGAGCGACCTGCGCTACGCGGTGCAGATCGACGGCGACGCACTGCAGACGGCCTCCATCCGGACCTACGACCGGGACGACCGGTGGAAAGCCAATGTCCTGCGCAACCAGGCCATAGGCACCACCCAGCATGTCCTTGCGCCCGGCAAGCATATCCTTCGCATCTACCCCGTCGATCCGGGACTGGTGCTCGACCAGATCATGGTCGATTTCAAGAAAGACCGGAAATTCTATATCGTGCCGAACAATCTGTAATTCAACTTTTCGGGCGAATTCTCACACGAAAAATCGCCCGAAAGGCACTATACCGGGCGAAATACATCAAAAAAATGTTATAAGTCGCCCGGGATAGTGCACCTCAGAACCGCCGCACTCCCATCGGGAAAGCGGCGGCGGCGTTATATTGAGCTGATTACTGTTTCTAGTACTGATTCAGCAATTGTTCAAGGGCCGGGGCCGGGTTATCCACTTTTCGGACGAATTCTCACACGAAATTTCGCCCGAAAGGCCTTGCGCGCAAGAAAAATCATTATCTTCGCGCCGTTTTAACGGGGTATTAGCTCAGTTGGTAGAGCGATAGGTTCGCAATCTATAGGTCAGGGGTTCGACTCCCCTATGCTCCACGGAATAGACTAAAAATCCGTCGATTAAGACACTTCCGCATAAATTTACGCGTAAAACTCGCGAAATTTATGCGGAATTTTTTTTGCTATCCTCCCCTATACTTTGATTGCTTTTAGGCAGGTACGAGGGATGAACTATCCGGGGACCTCCTTGTATAACGGGCTAAAACCTTTCAGATATCTCCTTTTTAGCCCACAATCCGCAGCGTATTCAAAACCGCCGCCCTCCAACCTCCTCGGCCTAAAATAGGGCCACGGAGCACCATACACACGTAGAGGGTGACTAAAAAGTCATCCTCTTTTTTTTTTCATCAGAGATGTCTTCGTCTTGTGACATCAAAACTATGGCAGGAGAGTGCGGACACTGCGGACAGTGGCGGTTTGCCGGCAAATTGCTATTTTTGTGGCCTGAACTGTCAACATCCATATGCTCAGAAAGATCAGCGATTTTTTAAGCGGCAAGGCAAGCATCTTCATCATCCTGACCGCCGTGGTCACGTTCTTCTTCCCACAAATTTTCACGTGGGTCAAGGGAGACTCGCAGACCATCATCCTCGGAATCATCATGCTGACGATGGGGCTCACCCTCACGCCACAGGATTTCAAGCTACTGGCGCAGCGGCCGCTAGACATCCTCATCGGAGCGGTGGCCCAATTCACCATCATGCCGCTGGTGGCGTTCTCTCTCTCGTGGCTTTTTGGCCTGATTCCCGCTTTCGCTCCATACAATACCGCAATAGCCATAGGCCTCATCCTCGTCGGCTGCTGTCCGGGCGGTGTGTCCAGCAACATCATGTCATTCCTCTGCAAGGCCGACGTGGCCTATTCCGTGGGAATGACCTGCACATCGACTCTTCTCGCGCCAGTGCTGACGCCGTTGCTGGTGCTCCTGCTGGCCGGCGAGCGTGTCAACGTGGACGCCATCGGAATGTTCCGCCAGATCCTCATCGTGACCATTATCCCGATCTCCGTCGGATTCCTGCTCAACCTGTGGCTGGGCCACAAAGCCGTCTTCCGCAAGGTTCAAGCATGGATGCCGGGACTGTCGGTCATATGTCTCGCCTGTATCGTCGGCGGAGTCGTCTCCACCGTTCACGACCCGCTGGTCGAGAACGGCATCGTGCTGTTCCTGCTCACTTTCTGTACGGTTTTCTTCCATAACAGCATAGGATATGTGCTGGGCTACACCGTGGGACGGTTCTTCAAGTTCAGTACCGCCAAGAAGCGTACCCTCTCGATCGAAGTTGGCATGCAGAACGCAGGCCTGGGGACCAACCTTGCCATGACCTTCTTCGTGGCCGCCAACCCCATGGCTGTAGTGCCCTGCGCCATCTCCTGCGCCTGGCACAGCATCAGCGGTACGATTCTGGCCAATATCTTCGCCCATAGGGAAGGCTGAGAAGCCGCTGCTTTGTTCCTTATACCCGATTATGCACGAACACACCGTCAAACGCGTGACCTCCCTTGGTTGTGGTGTCACTGCCGGGAGGTGCCTGTTCCCATGATATGGCGGATCAGTTACTCCTCCACCGCCTTCTCGCCCTGTAGACGGCCGTTCTCGTCGTAGATATCGACCTTGCCGTCGAAGCGGAGCATTTCGGGGCCCTCATCCCACAGCCCTTTGTATTTGACCGGGACAACCAGCTTGCCCGAATTCCTGCTCACGAACCCGTACTTGCCGCCTTTGCTGACGAGCCAGCCGTAAGCGATGGCCTTGCAGGTCTCGTATTCGAACGGTTCCATGACTTCGCCCGTACGTCTGCTCACCCAGCCCACCTTGCCGTTTTTTTCGAAGGGAACGGCCTCCTGGTGGTGGTAAACTTCGTCGCGGTTATCATCGTAGATGAACGGAATGCGCACACGGCCGCTGTAATCGATGGCGCCGGCGTGGACACTGCCGTCGGGATCCTGCTTATAGAGAAACATCACATCATCTTCGGGGAAACCGTTGCTGAAAAGCGCATGGACGTTACAACTGCTGTACTGGAAAGGCAGAATCTGGCGGCCGTTTTCGTCAATGAGCCCCCACTTATAGCGATCCCCGTCGGCCATCGTAATCTTGGTGGCGGAATACATGGGGTCTTCGTTGAGATTTGCATAACGCGGCGCCTCGATAACACTGTAAAGGCCCTTGCCGGCCTCCCACCATCCCGTATAAGCCTTGTGGTTCACGGCCAGCGCCTGGAGTCTGCGCAGCAGGGCGGCGGGATCGATGGAATATGATTTCCTGTCGTCGGTGTACTCCTTCAGGGCATCCTGTTTCTGTCCCTCAAACTGTTTGAACGCCTCGTCTATCTGAGCCAGGAGTTCCGGATGGTCCTTCAGCTGCTCCCGGGCCTGCCTGATGTTGTCCTCCATCTCCTGCAGATTTGCCGGAAGTGTCTGGTTAATTTTCACCTGCATGATCTCTTCCATCAATGTTTTAAATTCGGAGAAAAGGGCCTCGTTGGCCTCCACCGTCCCGGCGGGAAACATCATAAACTGCAGCAAACCTTTGGATTCATCGGATCCTCCGGTCGCAACATGATGCACCCATGAGACATCGAACCAATCGGGCGACTCGGGCGCTTCCTGGGCCCGGCCCGTGAGACAGCCGGCAAAAAGTGTCAGCAACAGAAAGATCTTTTTCATTGTATATTTTGTTACAGGTTCTTCGAATGGGACGGCGCGGCCGGGAAAAAGCATGACCTACGCGCATGTTTGCCGGTTTGCCGGGATACAAATATCGCAAAAAACATGAAGAAAGCGACAGACCCCGTACCTACGCGTAAGAATGCATACCGCCCAGAAGGTAGTTGACGCCGAAATAGGTCATCAGAATGGTAAGGAAGGCCAGCGTCATATAGAGGTGATAACCCAGGGGACGCCGGAGCGCCGGGAACGATTCGCCGTGGACGGCCACGGCATAGACCATGAACGTGATGAGCGCCCATGTCTCCTTCGGGTCCCAGGACCAATACGTGCCCCACGAAATATTGGCCCAGATGGCACCCACGAAAATGCCGATACCGAGCGCGGCAAGGGCCGGATACAGAAACAGCCGGCTCAGCTGCTGGAGCGACGTCAGCTGCTCCTGACGGGCCGCCGCTTCTTTGCTGCGGCGCGGCATCAAACCGACCGCCAAGCCGGCCAGACCGCAGGCAAACGTCATGGCAAGCAGCGCAAAAGACATCATGATGACCGAAACATGCAGCGACAGCAGCGGCGAATCCAGCACCGGCATCAAGTGGCCTATCTGCGGATCCATGAGGTTGATATGGCTCACCAGCAGGAAGAATCCCGAAAGCAGGAATCCGAAATCGATTACGATGGGGAAACGGCGGGCCGTCAGAAGGGCTGTCAGCATGACAATCCATGCCATGAGCAACATTGTTTCATAGCCGTTGGACATCGGTACATGGCCCGTCACCCTCCAGCGCAACGCCAGATGGACCGTCAGTATGATGAACGAAGCCAGCAGCAAGGTCGCCGCAACGGCATAGACCATCCGTCCATGTCGCCGTACCCCAGCCATCATGCGGCCGACAGAAAGCAGGAATAACACGAAACCGAGGGTGAGATTGAACATGAACATCCATGTCGCAACCGGGAATCGATTGTAAAGGTACTCTGCCTTCAGGCGGGACTCCGACGGCACGGAACGGCCCGCATGTCGGTCCTGGTAGGCCTGCATACGTCCGATGAGACGGTCGGCTTCGGCGAAATCGCCGGCCTGCGCCGCCGCCTTGAGCGATGTCAGGAAACCGGCTGCGAACTGCCGGTCCTCCGCCGGGACAGAACTCCCGTTCACCTGCACGGCGGGCGGGTTCCAGGTTGTCTGCGAGGCGGCGGTGACCGGGAAAAGCCTGAGCGGCGTGCCCTGCCGCAGATCCATGACCAGCATCAGGCGGTCATCTGTCTTGAGCACATCCTTGCCGACGGCATCGCGCCGGCCGCGGTAGTAGGCACTCAGATAGGGCCCCAGGACATATCCGGCCGATGGGTCGAAGAAATCGGACACTGCACAGTAATCCGGAAGGTGCAACGTTTCTTTCAGCGCAGCGCCCTTCACCCGGATGAGGGGTTCCTGGCTCCAGTCGTCCGGCCACAGAAGGAACCCCGTCAGCACCTGCTCTGCTGTATAGCCGTCGTAGCGGGACTTCCCGTAAAGTTTTCTGGTAAAGTCCATGGCATAGGTCTGCACCGGACAGATGCGTTCGTTGTACGACATATTGAGCCGCCCGAACCGTTCCGCCGTTTCGCGGGGCAACGCCGGGGCAGCCGCCACCGGCAACACGGCGCCAAACGCAAGAGTCAAGGCCAGGCACATCCCCCACAGCCCCATGCCTGCCCTGGCGGACATGTTCCGAAGCATTATCACTGCGCCTTTCATACCGGATTGTCTGTTTTGATGCTGCGCAGCAGCCGGCGGTAGGCCCATTCGGGATCGACCAGCATCCACAGCAGTGAGACAAAAAGCAAGGCATAGCCGGCATAGGTCACCGGGATGCCCCACGGATCGCTGTTCAAGGCCAGGATGGAGCCTTGGCCGTCTTCATCGTACGAACTCTGATAGAGCCGTATCTGACGGTGCGAGAAAATGCGGTTCATGGAGATGGCGGCCTGCCACTGCCGTCCGTCGTCCGTAACGATGATGGACGACTGGTAATCGGCCGGGGCCATCGTCCCTTCGTGATAACGTATGGCGAAACTGTCCAGCCGGACGGTAAAAGGCAGCGGATGCGTCTCCATGTCCTCCGTAAAATAGGACTTCGCCTCTTCGCCCGTGCGCAAATGGACAAGGCCCGACCGTGCCGAGACATGCGTGAGCAACGCCCCGAGCAGGATAATGACAAACGACAGATGAAGCGCCACTACGCTCCATCTTCTCACCTTTCTTTTCAGGAAATACACGATGCCGACAGCACACAGCACAGCCCACAGCAGCGAGAACCACCATGCGCCATAGACATAGTCGGCCACAAAACCCGTCCCCCGGAATTTCTCCATGATCGTGGCAGCAGCCATTACGACCACTGTCACGACATAGAAAAAGGTGAGTATTTTTTTCAACTTATTATATGGATTTCAAGAATTTAACGACTGCATCCCTGTCGGACTTGCCCAGATTGTAAAACTTGACCGCACTCCAGTAGGAATCGGAATTCTTGCTGTAGGC
Source organism: Bacteroidales bacterium (assembly GCA_017523725.1). Classification (GTDB taxonomy): domain Bacteria; phylum Bacteroidota; class Bacteroidia; order Bacteroidales; family UBA4181; genus JAFWVY01. The sequence goes on along the minus strand of JAFWVY010000033.1, from coordinate 30,764 downwards.
GTGCCACATGATGGCTTCGATTTCGTTCCGTGCCCGGCAGTCGTGCAGCCGGTCCTCGGCTCCTGTGTTAGCCATTGACAAACCGCGGCCCCAGAGCGGCGTGGTGCGGCACCATGACCCGTGAATGCCATTTTTCATATACAGCCGGTGCTGCAGCATATCGGTGTAAGGATAAATGGTCTGGTTGGCATAGGTCGGCAGCGGCAGGTTGTTAACTTTGATGGAGGCCGGTGCCCAGTAGTTGTCCGGACCCGTCTCCCATCTGGGCCGATGACATGAGGCACAGCCCATCTCCAGGAACAACTTCTTGCCCCGCTGGACGGTGGCGTCGTTCAGGTCGCGCGCCCTCGGGACTGCAAGACCGCGGTGCCATACCATGAACTGCCAGAAGTTGACATCGCTCATCTCCGGAGAGAAGTTGTGGTACGGGTTGTCAAACTGGTCGGTCGCCGGGTCGAGCAGCGTCCGGACAGCCGCCGCGATGCCCTCGTCCGTGCCGTCGCCGTAATAGGGCGAGGCAGGATCGGCTTTGATGGCTGCGATGACATCGGCATTCTTCGACATGGCATTGGCCCACGCCGAAGTGGTGTAGAGCTTCGGCCGGTCGCTGCGACTCACGTTGGGGATGTTCCACATGGCGTTGGCCCCTGCGCCGTCCTGCAGCGAGGCACGCGTCATGGCATAGGTGAACCGTTTGATCCGCTTCTGCCCGTCGGCCAGCGTGTACCATGCGCCGGGAGCCCAGTCGTCGGTTGTCGCATCCCAGAAATTGGGATTCAGTACGGTCGAGACTTCCACCCCGCGCGCCCTTGCAGCCGCCGCCTGACGGACGTATTCCGCCTTGAGCGAATCCTGCGGGATGGCGTCCAGCAGACCCGTCCCATACAAGCCGATGGTGGACTCCAGCCGGCAGGCTACATTCTCGGGAACCGGGTCGGTGTTGAACGCCTCAGCCAACTCGCCCTTGAACGTCAGTTCGGGATAAATCAGGGAATACTTTTCCCCGTCGGGGAAAGTCAGCGACAGCCCGCTCGAGGCCTGCATCTCAGCCTCGGTCAGCGTCCGCCACTCCAGGTTCAGCTGGTCTTCGTTCACCGGCGGCAGGAACGGCGCCACGGCCTTGGTCTGCGGCATGCCCGTCACCTCCGAGATATAGGGGCCGTCATCGCTGTCGGCACCGTCAACCGGATGATAGAACACAAGCAGATAGCCGTTGCCCCGGGTGTCGGCCTTGTACGACTCCATCCGCTTGCCGTGGCCGTAGCCCGGATGGCAGTGGATGCAGGAGGTCCGCACATAGGCCGGTCCGAGTCCGCCGAAAGCGGACGTGCTCGTCTGCGTGAAGTCGTGTTCGAAAAGCATTTCTCCGAATTTGAAGGCGGCGGTGAGGTCTGCATTGGTGATGGCCGGCGTCTCGTCTTCGTAGCATGTCGATCCGACATTCTCCGTCGTACCGAGTTCTCCGCCCGGATACCATTCTTCAGGTGCAAATATACCACATTCCTGGCCGATATACTTGTAATCGTCCTCTCCTGTCGTACTAATGATGTCCGAGCCTTTGTCATCGTCCGAACAGGCCGCCAGGAACCCGCCAAGAAGTACCGTCAGCAAAAAGATTTTTCCGTAGGTTTTCATTTCTTTTCGTTTATTTGTTTAACACACGAAGTTGTGCCGGTTGCTGCGGCACAACTTCCATGATTTTCCGTTATTGCAAAGCGCCCGTCATCGGACGCTCCCCGGGATGCTTAGTTCATCAGCACCCAGCGCTTGGCTTCGGCCAGTTTGTCGGCCAACTCACCCACTTCTTCGATGGCTTTGCCGACGAGCGCCGCACCGGGCGCATCCACAAAGGCAACGCCACTGTTCAGACAGGCGGTCAAAGCATTCAGCGCATCCTTCATTTCATTCTCCAACTCATCGGCCATGCCTTTGTTGTACTGCTGCAGATAGGCCATGAGCGAGGTGGCAGACGGCGTGGAAAGGTCACGGTCACCATAGAGGGAATTCTTGATACTCTGGATGTTGCCATAGAAATCGGTAAAAGAATTGTGGCTGTAGGGAGACTCAATGTAGTTCGGGTCGTCCTGTTCCTGCCCGCCGTCCTCGCCTTCGTGGTAAGTCGGTACCGTGCTGGTGGCGGCCCTGTAGGCCTGGCCCATTTTCTGGTCGCCCACCTCACCGCAGATGTCGATGCATCCGTCGAAAATCTCTTCCATCACCTTCCGCCAGGAAGCGTAGGTGCTGACCTGCGTCGTCGCAGCCAGCATGTTCGCACCGAAACTGAGGCCGTTGGCTTTCACCGTGTGCTGCCATTCCTCCGCATCTTTCGCAAAAAGCTCTGCAATCCGGGACTGCGCTGCAGTGGATGCACCGGAGCCTTTCCAAGAAACCAGCAGCTGATAGCATTTGTCGCGCAGGTCGCCGGCCACAGCCGATGCAAAAATAACCTCCTCCTTGCCCGTAACCGTCATCCCGGCAAAATACTGGGTGCCCTTGTAGGCATAATCCTCCACGGCGTCATTGTTGAAAATCGCCACATTGCGGTTGGCTCCGTTGCGGAAGAAGATGAACTCAATGCCGTGGAAACCGAGGTTCTCCGCCGTCAGGTTCTCACGGGCATAGTCGATACCGTCCTCCTTGTCGAGCTCTGCAATCTTGGCATCATCCGAAAGGTCTTTGGCCAGCGTCGCCACATCCAGCGGCCACGTGTCGATGTGCGGATCGATTTCAAAGTCCGCTGCCGGTCCGAACAGGAACGCCTCACTCTCTTCCCAGTGCTTGCGGGCCAATTTGTACGTCACGCAGATGGCGTCGATTTCACTCTGCGCCACTGCAGTTCCGGCTTTCAGTTTGGCTTTCAGCGTGTTGATTTGCTGATAGAGCGTCTGAGCCTCGCCGGCCAGCGCAGTGTACGTGTTGTACACCACATTGTTGACATACTGCTTCGTGAGCGCCTCCATGGCCGCATCCTGTTCCTGCAGTACATCGTCGTTGTCGTCATCGTTGCACGAAGCAAAACCGAACAGCGTCATCGCGCCGAAAAGCGCGATCATCGAAAGAAACTTGATTTTTTTCATTGTCTGGTTTAATGTTTTATTTGTTTTCATGTGTTTCTACATAAAAAAACCCTCGTACACGATGCCGATGGACAGCGACGGCTCGTCGTTGTATCCCGTCCGGAGGAATCGCTTGGAATACTCCGCCTTTATGGCGATTTCCGGCACCGGATAATAATTCACGCCCACCGCCATCCGGTTTTTCTTCGTGAATTCATAAGAGGGTTCGCTCTTCTCCTTGATATAGGAGTTGTAATATTCGTAACGCCCGAAGACGTAAAGTTTCTGTCCGTCGCCACGCATCCTGTCGATTTGCGAGAAAATATCATAACCCGCCTCCAGACCGTAGGCTTCGGCCGCCTTGCCGGCGTAGGTGTGGTTGTAAGGAGAGGCGCCCGGCGTATTGATTCTCAGTTTGCTGATGACGGCCGCATCCGACAGCGTACCGTAGTCGAAATTACCGCGGACGATCCAGTTGAAACGATTGAACGTAAAGTCGAATGCCCCGATGAGGACATCGCCCCTGGTCTTGTCGTAGGTCTTTCCCGAACCTTCCCGTTCGTTGGGGAAAGTGTTGTGCATGCCCCGTCCGAAATAGCCGCTGAGCGCCATGCGCAGGCCGGGCAGTGAATAGTTGTCCACGCGGGCGGCAAAGCCGTACTTGTTGGCCGGCTTGAACTCGTAGGCCGTCCCAGCCGCATTATGCGCCCATTTGTCGCGGCTGAACCTGAAGGCATCGAGTCCCGCCAGGAACTGCACCTCGTACTTGAAGTCACCGGCGCGTCCCCAGAAGCTGATACCGGTATCGTGCCAGGTGCACGGCAGGATGGTGTTCTCACCTTCGGGACGATATACCGTAAAGAAATTCAGCGGTTCATGATGGGCATTGGTCAGACCTACCGGCACCACAATATGCCCGATTTTGAGATTGACGGCTTTCGAGAATCGTTTGTTGATCCAGAACTGCTCCAGGGCCACTTCGCCGCCTTTCTCGACTTCGGTCTCGTATTCGCCGCCTTCGTCGGCTTCGATTTCGACAGCCGTCCCCGTACCACCATGCTCAAACTCTATTTCGGAACCCATGCTCCAGCCTTTGTCGAACGCATAACCTATGTAGATAACCACATGCGGGATGTCGAACTGGCCGTTGGACGGATCGTCCTTGTATTTTGCCGGATTGCGGTATTTGTATTGATTGTCGCTGAAAAAATTGCGGGTCATGGCCACTTCGCCGTAGCCCCCGAGACTCAGACGGTTGCCCTTGACATGGGTCATGACACTGTCGCCCGCGTTTACCTGCGCCCGGGCGGTCAGTGCCACAAGACACACAAGCACGCAGGAAACCAATTTGGATATCTGATGGTTCATGATTTTCAATGCGATGAATTTCTTTTTTTAGCGCTACGAAAATATATGTCGTGCCATACGCCCGCAATCCCTAAAAATGATGAAATCTACCCGGCGGAATGTCATTCATGCGTTATCCTGCGCACGACTTCGCCGATTCGGCATCCGGCGGCATCACTGGGTGCCATGTGACCGCATTGCATTTTTTTGTATCATTGTACCATTGAAATCAACGTCACCGGCTGATGGCCGGCAGCAAAAAACTTTATAAACAATGAAAAAAATCTTGCTGATGGCGGCAGTTCTCCTTGCCGTGACGACCCAGGCCGGGGCACAGAATGCGCCTGAAACAAAAAACGAAGTGGCATTCAGCATCGGCGTGCTGTCCACCTCCAACTGGGGAGACGTCTTCGAGGATGCACTCACCGCCATTTTCGGTGCGGAATACGAAAACGAAGAATTCTTCGGACCGGTTTCGGTGGAATACTTCCACCATTTCACCAACGTGGTTTCGGCCGGCGCCATCGCCGTGTACGGCCAGTCTACGAAAGATGTGCTCCAGCACGGAGAAAAGACGGGCGAGATGAAGAACACGTATGTATCCCTGATGCCGGCCGCGAAATTCGGATGGCTCAACCGGCCCAAGGTCGGGCTGTATTCCAAAGTCGGCGCCGGCGCCACACTGCGCCATGAGAAGTCCGACCGCTACAGTGAAGACGAGGAAGATGACAGCGACTCCGCCGTGCATTTCAACTTCCAGATTTCCTTGATCGGGGTGGAAATCGGCGGATCTGCCGTCCGTGGATTCGCAGAACTGGGCTTCGGCGAGCAGGGCACTATCCTGGGCGGCGTCCGGTACAGGTTCTGAAAGGGATGACACTGTTTCGACATGCCGGCCAGAAACATTTCAGGCGAACGAAGCAAAAAGATATAAACAAGCCTTATGAAACACTTGCAATACAAAACCCAGGGTACCTGCTCACAGTTTATCGATGTGACGGTCGATGAGAACGATCTGATACAGCAGGTCTTCTTTTACGGCGGCTGTCACGGCAATCTGCAAGGCATCTGCCGCCTGGTGACCGGCCAGAAAGTGGACGATGTCATCGGCAAACTCGACGGTATCCGGTGCGGCAGCAAAGCCACTTCCTGCCCTGACCAGCTTTGCCGCGCATTGGAACAACTGAAAAATGCACCTGAGTAGCTTAGCGCAAATAAACTTTAGAGAAAACAAAAAATCCCTCCTTTTGAGAGGGATTTTTTTGTACCCAGAGTCGGGGTCGAACCGACACAGGGGTGAACCTACTGGTGTTTGAGACCAGCGCGTCTACCGATTCCGCCATCTGGGCCTGACCTGAAACTTCAGGCGTGCAAAAGTACGGATATTTTCTTTCCGTCCAAACATTTCCCCCGATTTCTCGGTGGGAAAACCGCTCGGATTTGGCTATACCGTCGGATTTTGCTATTATTGTCATCCGAAATTCATTTCACCATGCACACGATTCAAAAATGCTTCGGTCTTCTGCTGACAGCGGCCTGCTGCTGGGCCGGCGCATCGGCGCAGCCCTACGTCATCAAAGGCATCGACATGACCAAAGTCGAATATGAACAATTCCAGAATCCCAACCGGGAATTCCGAGGGGTACGGTTCATCGGCCTCAACCTAAGCCGGGCGACGGAAGAGCAGATCAAGGCGGCGGTCCGGCGCGACTTCGAAGCCGACAAATGGGGGACGTTCGTCCTGATTGCCGACGGCGGCAGCACCGAGGGGCTCTCCGAGGATTACCTGAAATTCTCCGGACGCCGGGCGAGCGACCAGGGTGTCGCCTATCTCAGCGAAGGCTATTTCAAACTCTACCGCGCAGCCATCGAGGAAGGCCTCCGGCTGGGCTTCGAATGTTCCACCCTTTACGATGAGTGGACGTATCCGAGCGGCATCGTCGAAGGTCTTTTCTACAGCAAGTATCCTGATGACTGCTCCAAGACCATCGAGATGCTCGAGACAGACGCTTCGGGCGGAGAGACCGTGACGCTCCAGATGCCGGAAGACGGTATCTACATCGGGGCCGTTGCGATGAACCTCGGTTCTTTCGAGCGCATAGACATCAGCGCGCAGATGAAGAATAACAGCTTGACATACAAGACGGGAAGGGGCAGCTGGAAGGTGATGGTATTCTATCTGGACAAGTCGTTCAAGCCCCGGTCGAACAAGGGCGGTTTCGTGGACTACTTGGACAAGGATGCCGTAGCCAAGTACATTGAACTTAATTTCGAGCCGTATTACCAGCATCTGAAGGAATATTTCGGCACGGTCATCCGCCGGTCGTTCTTCGACGAGCCGACCATGATGCTCAACGACGGCCGCATGTGGACCGCAGGCTTCAACAAGGGGTTCGAGGAGCGCTACGGCTACAATCCCATGACGCTCTATCCGGCACTCTGGTACAACATCGGCCCGGAAACGGCTTCGGCCCGCAACGCGCTGCACAAGTACCGTGCGGAACTTTTTTCGGAAAACTACATCGGACAGATCGGCGCATGGTGCGAGGCGCACGGCATCAAGAGCGGCGGCCACCTGGACCAGGAGGAGACCCGCAACCCGGTAGGACCGAACGGCGACCTGATGAAGGCCTTCAAGTACCAGGGCATCCCGGCCACCGACGACATCTATTATCCCGGCCGTTCCAACGTGGGTTACAAAATCGTGTCTTCTTCGGCCTACAACTACGACAAGCCGGAGATGTTCACCGAAACGTTCGCGGCCTACAGCCGGGCGCAGTACAACGCGCTCAATCCGAAGAACTACATGCGTGTCTCGCTGGACCAGTTCGCCATGGGCGTCAACATCCAGATCGAGTTCGAGAACAAGTTCGACAGCGTGGATTATTTCCTCGGCCGCGGCGGATACATGCTGCGCGGCGGACGGCATGTGTCGGATATCGCAGTGGTGTATCCCATCGCGGCCCTTCAGGCGGCCTACACCTTCCCCAGCCCCAATGTCAACGGGCATTACTTTGCCTACATGGGCGGCATCGTGCCGGCCGAAATCGATTATATGGACTTGGGTGAGAGTCTGTTCCGCGGCCTGCATGTGGACTACACGTACCTGCATCCCGAAGTGCTGGTGGAGCAGTGCACCGTCGAGGGCAAGGAACTCCGGATGAACAACAAGGTGAACTGGGAACAGTACAAGGTTCTCATCCTGCCCGGCGGCGACACATTCTCGGCCGACGCCGCCCGCAAGGTGCTGGAATTCTACCGCGCGGGGGGCACGGTCATCGCCACGTCCAAACTGCCGGTCTATTCTGCGGAGGCAGGCCGTGACCAGGAGGTCAGGGACATGGTGTACGAAGTGTTCGGCATCTCCGACATCAAGCCGCTCACCTGCACCGTCCGGCATGCCACGTACCGGTTCATGAACATCTTCTCGAAGCGCAACGACCAGGGTGGCACCGGCTATTTCCTGCCGCACGCCTACACGTCGGCGCTCGAGGAAGTACTGCGGCAGGTGCTGCCGACCCGGGATGTGGACCTGCAGATTCCGGCCGACTACTATGTCAAGATGGACCACGACTACGAAGGTGGCATCACTTACACCCATAAAGTCCGCGGCGGCAAGGATATCTATTATTTCGCCAACTCCACGGACCAGCCGCTGGAGACGACGGTCGCCGTCCGGGATGCCAAAAAGAATCTCGAATACTGGGATCCGCATACGGGCGAACGCCGGCCGGCCGAGGCGACCATCGGAGAGAACCGAGGCACCGGCACCACGTCGTTCAGCCTGTCGCTGCCCGCATTGCACGGAATTTTTGTTATTGCAGAATAATTTTTATACACCATGAGAAAACTTTTTTATCTGGCAGTCCTCGCACTCTGCGTCTGCGCCTGCAAACAACCGCAACCACAAATCGAATTCCCGAAACAGCTGCCGTTCGAAAGCACTTATGCCTTCGGGCTCGACCTTTCGTTCGTCCAGAACAGTGAGCGCCGCGGCGCCACGTACTACGACATCGACAGTACGGCCAAGCCCATCTGGCAGATTTTCCGTGACCACGGCTACAACTGGGGCCGCCTGATGATCTGCAATGAACCTTCATCGCTCGGACAAAACCTCGAATACGTGCTGTCAGGCGCGCAGAAACTCAAGGAATACGGTTATCACTTTGCATTGGACTTCATGATGTCGGACGGCTGGGCCAATCCGATGACGCAGCCCATGCCTTCCTCCTGGAAAGACCTTTCGCACAGCGAGCGGGTACAGGGTGTGTACGACTTCGTCTATCACGTGGTCTCATCCCTCAAGGAAAACGGAGTGCTGCCCGAAATCATCCAGATCGGCAATGAAATCGGCAACGGCATGCTGTGGCCTGACGGCCGGGTCTTCTACGGCGAGGAAAAGAAAGACCAAAGCAACTGGAAAGAACTCTGTGAATACATCAACGCCGGTTCGAAGGCCGTGCGCGCCGCAGATACGGAAGGCAAAGTGCAGATCATGCTGCACGTCGATTTCGGCGGCGACCTGGAGATGACGGACATCTACTGCACCCAGATGGCGATATACAAAGTAGACTACGACATGATCGGATTCTCGTTCTATCCGTGGTCGCACGGCAATCTGCTGGACCTGCGCGACAACCTGTACTACACCATCAAGAAGTTCCAGAAACCGATCATGGTCATCGAGACGGGATATTACTCCACGCCGAGCAGTACGTTCGAGCGCAAAGGGCTCAAGTCGGCCTTCCCCGAAACGCCGGAAGGGCAGAAAGCCTGGTTCCAGGCCGTCAACGAGGTGGTGATGAACGCGCCGGACCATATGGGACGCGGCGTGTTCTGGTGGGAACCGATGCAACGGGGCAGAGGTTTCTTCGACGACCGCTCCCGGGTGGCCAAGCCGATTGTGGAGGCCTTCGAAGCGTACGCCCTTCCGGCAGCCCGTTACGACGGACATCCGCGCATCTGGGATTTCGACGAGGAATAAGGTTTTCAGTGTAAAAACCTATCTTTGCGGTTCATTTCTTAAAGAATGGCTGTCAAGATAGCAGTGGTGGGCATCGGTGCCGTCGGGGGGTTCCTGGGCGGCCTGCTGGCCCGGTATTATGAGAAACGCCCCGATGTGGACGTCTATTTCATCGCCCGCGGCGAAACGCTGCGGCAGGTGCGCACCCGCGGACTGATTGTACGGACCGAAGACGCAGGGTTTGCCTGTTTTCCGAAACTGGCCACCGACCGGGCGCAGGACATCGGCGAAGTAGACTATCTGCTGCTGGCAACCAAATCGTACGATGTGGAACAGGCGGTGCTGGACTATGCTCCGCTCATCGGCGGCAACACCGTCGTCATTCCGTTCCAGAACGGGGTCTATGCTGTCGAAACCTTGCGGAAGATGCTGCCCGGAACACAGGTCTGGTGGGGTTGCGTATACATCTATGCCAAACCCGAAGGTCCCGGTCGCATCTATGAACATACGCTGGGTTACACGTATATGTACGGCCCTGACGATGGCCGCACGGATGTAGCGGAACCTCTCGACGGGATTTTTGCCGAAGCGGGAATCAATGCGCATAGTTACAACGATATACAACTTCGCGTATGGGATAAGTTCGCCTTCGTTTCTTCGATTGCAGCCATCTCTTCGTATACGCAGAAAAACTTCGGCGACATTATTTCGGATACCGGAGACCATGCCGTCTATATGGCACTCATCGATGAGTTTTACTCTGTGGCCGAAGCCAAAGGACTCGTTTTCGAGGGAAATGCACGGCAGGCCACCCGCGACCGTATGGCACTGTTTCCGCCCGACACCACCTCATCCATGCAGCGTGATTTCGCGGCGCATCACAAGACCGAACTCGAGGCTCTGGTAGGTTACATTGTCCACGAGGCCGGGGCGCTGCACGTCGATGTACCCCATTACAAAAAGATTTATACGGCACTGAAGCGGCAATCGGCTTAATTTAACTACCTTTGCCGTTCAAAACATGCTTTCCAAGCTATCGAAATGTTAGACAGGATTCAACAAATCAAACAGGATATTGCGGCTTTCAAGATCGAAACGGCCGCTGATCTGGAGGCATTCCGCCTGAAATATCTGAGCAAGAAGGGACAGATGAACGACCTGTTCGAGGCGTTCAAGACTGTTTCGAAGGACCAGAAACGGGAAATTGGCCAGAAACTGAACGAACTCAAGGTTTTGCTCAACGAGACCTTCGAGAAGTACAAGGAAGTGGCTGAACAACATGCGGCGGCATCATCGTCTGACAGCGACCTGACACTGCCCGGCGAGTCGTTCCCGCTCGGATCGCGGCATCCCATTTCGATTGCCATGAACGAAATCTGCGACATCTTCGCGAAACTGGGTTTCTCTGTCGCCGAAGGTCCCGAAATCGAAGATGACTGGCATGTTTTCTCCGCATTGAACTTTCCGCCGGAACATCCGGCCAGGGACATGCAGGATACATTCTTCATCCAGAAGTGTCCCGACATCCTGCTCCGGACGCATACTTCGTCGGTGCAAGTGCGGGTCATGGAGCGGATGAAGCCGCCCATCCGGATGATCATGCCGGGCCGTGTGTTCCGCAACGAGGCCATCTCGGCCCGTTCCCACTGCATTTTCCATCAGGTCGAAGGGCTGTACATCGCCGAAGACGTGTCGTTTACCGACCTCAAGCAGACGCTGCTGGCCTTTGCACGCGAAATGTTCGGCGAAAAGACGGACATCCGCCTCCGGCCCTCCTACTTTCCGTTCACGGAACCGTCGGCCGAAATGGATGTGTCGTGCTCGTGCGGCGGCAAAGGTTGCAACCTCTGCAAATATACCGGCTGGCTGGAAGTGCTCGGCTGCGGCATGGTCGATCCGGCCGTTCTCGAAGCCAACGGCATCGACTCCAAGAAATACACCGGATTCGCGTTCGGTATCGGCGTGGAGCGTATGGCGCTCATGAAATACAAAATCAAGGATATCCGGACATATTTCGAAAACGACGTCCGTTTCCTGCAGCAATTCTCGACAGCTTTCTAAAAAGTATTTAACTGTTTCTAACTGGCAAACAGGTCGGCGATGATGCTGTCGGCAGTCAGCCAGGCATGTTCGGCGATGCGATACCGCGTCCCGCCCAGCGGTTGTATCTGGCCGGACCGGAGGTATTTTTCCATGTCCCGAAGGCATTCTGCCGTGCGTTGTTCCCCGGAAAGACCGGCCATGGTCTGCAGATCCATGCCGTCGGACGTTCTGAGCCGCGTCATGACATATTCGTCATATTTTTCCGTGTCTGACAGAGTTTCTGTCTGGAACCACGTTTCATCGCCTGTCTGCACACCCTGGATATAGCGGTCGTTCGACGCAATATTCCAGCGGCGAGAGTTTCCGTCGTACGAATGTGCCGACGGTCCCAGACCGACATAGGGTACACCCGTCCAATAGCCGCTGTTGTGTACTGCCCGGTAACCCGGCTGCGCAAAGTTTGAAATCTCGTAATGTTCATACCCGTTGTCGGCAAGAAAAGAAGTCAGTAACGTATACTGACGTTCACTTTCTTCTTCCTGAATCGGCGCCATTTTCCCCTGCCGCAGACGGACACCGAAAACCGTCCGGGGTTCCAGCGTCAGGTGATAGGCCGACAAGTGCGGTACATGGAGGGCCGCCGCCTGTTCCAGCTGACAACGCCAGTCAGCAACCGTCATTCCGGGAATTCCATATATCAAGTCAATGCTAAGATTTTCAAAACCAGCTGCCTGCGCCTGCCGTACCGATTCAACGGCCCGTTCCGCCGTATGCCGCCGGTGCATCCACCGGAGCATCCCGTCATCGAACGACTGGATGCCTATGCTGAGCCGGTTGACACCCAGTTGCTTTAACATGGACAAATAATCCGGTGTCAGGTCTTCCGGATTGGCTTCGACCGTCCACTCGCCATGACAAGGATAAAGTGGTGACAACGATTCTTTCAACACAGCCCACTCCTCTGCGCTCAGCACCGTAGGCGTTCCTCCGCCAAAATACCAAGTCGCGCCTGTTTCCGTTGCCGACCATTCTCCACAGCGCAATGATGCCTCACGCTGAATGGCTTTCAACATATCAGGCTTCCGGTCTGTCCGCGCCTTGTAGTGAAAATCGCAGTAATAACAGGCCTGCAGGCAAAAAGGAATATGGACATACAGTCCGGGCATCGATGCTATTTGCTCTTGCGGACCGGAATCTTTGCTATGCGAGGCACATGGCGGCCACCTTCGAACGAAGTGGTAAGAAAAGCACGGACAATCGATACCGCCGTTCTTTCCGATATAAAGCGGCCGGGCAAAGCGCAGATGTTCGCATCATTGTGCTGCCGTACCAGCACGGCAATTTTGCGGTTCCAGCAAATGGCCGACCGTACACCCTGATGCTTGTTGGTAACCATATTGATACCGTTTCCGGTACCGCAGATAGCAATACCCAGATCCACTTTTTTCTTTTCCACTGCTTCCGCCAGCGGATGTCCATAATCGGGATAATCTACCGGCACCGCCGAATTGGTACCGAAATCGAGGATCTCATATCCCTGTTTTTCAAGAAATTCAACAATACTATGCTTCAATGCGAAGCCGGCGTGATCGTTGGCTATACCTATCTTCATTTTCGACATACTATTGTTAAGACGCTGTTCATTTTTTTCTGAAAACAAATGTAAAATTTTTTAGCGGCATATTGGAGAGAAAGTACAGATATAATTTTCTTTCGTTTTTCCAATCGAAACTTTTTAAAAATTATCCGATAATCTTTACAAAAATTCCACATGCGACAGGCGGTCGGAATTTGCACAATCCACTGTCAGAAAGATTTTGAACATGTTTTTATATCATTTCATATTTTATTTAAAATCATTTACTTAAATATATTTTTACTGTGAAAAAAATGTGAATAACTCTCATAGGTTGTTTAATATACTTTTCAACTCTTTTTTTTTCAACATCACCAACAGACTATCATATTCTTCTCTTTTCTTTTTCTAAAAAAAATTTGATGAATATGAAATGTGAATAGAAAACCAGTGTGCCGGATCGTCTTCTTTTTTCCTTTAAAATTTTCCATCTTTGCAAGACAATACATCAAGTGATTTGCTTTTATGTCAGATAATTTCGATTTCAGAAACAACAAAGCTTCGGCCGATGAAAAAGAATTCATGAAATCGTTGCGGCCGGACGGATTTTCGGAATTCAACGGTCAAAAGAAAATTGTTGAGAATCTGAAGGTTTTTGTCAAGGCGGCGCGAATGCGCGGCGAATCGCTCGACCATGTTTTGCTGCACGGGCCTCCCGGTCTTGGAAAGACTACCTTGGCGCACATTATTGCCAATGAATTAGGGGTCGGACTTAAAATCACATCGGGACCGGTTCTGGACAAGCCGGGCGATCTGGCCGGCATTCTGACCAACCTCGAAAACAACGATGTATTGTTTATTGACGAAATTCACAGGCTTTCGCCGGTTGTCGAGGAATATCTCTATTCCGCCATGGAGGATTTCACCATCGACATTATGATTGACAAAGGTCCGAGTGCAAGAGCTATTCAATTGTCGTTGAACCATTTTACACTTGTCGGTGCCACTACGCGGAGCGGTTTGCTGACGAGCCCGCTCCGGGCACGCTTCGGCATTAATTGCCTGTTGGAATATTACGATGCGAACATTCTGACAGATATTGTCAATCGTGCCGGGCGTATTCTCAAGGTGGAAATCAGACCGGAAGCAGCCACCGAAATTGCCATGCGCAGCCGTGGGACCCCGCGAATCGCGAATGCCCTGCTACGCAGGGTAAGGGATTTTGCGCAGGTGAAGGGAAGCGGTGTCATAGACCTGGCCATCACGCGTTATGCATTGGATGCGCTGAATATCGACAAGCACGGACTGGACATGATGGATAACAAGATTTTGCGGACCATCATTGACAAGTTCGACGGAGGTCCGGTCGGTATCACCACCATCGCCACAGCGGTCGGTGAAGATGCCGGAACCATCGAGGAGGTGTATGAACCGTTCCTTATCCAAGAGGGATATATCCGCCGCACACCTCGGGGGCGGGAGGCCACCATGTTGGCGTACAAGAATCTGGGGATTGAGATGAAACCCCGCGAAACAGAGTTGTTCTAGTTGCGGCCAAGTTGCATAGCCTGCAGAATCCTGGTCACATATTTGCCGATGACATCGAATTCAAGGTTGACAACTGTTCCTTTCACAATGTCCTTGAAATTAGTGACTTCGTGCGTGTAGGGAATGATGGCCACCTGGAATGACGCGTCCTGCGAATTGACCACCGTCAGACTGACGCCGTTAACGCATACAGATCCTTTTTCCACCGTCATGTTGCCATTCTGCGGCGTGTAGGAAAACGTATAGTACCAACTGCCGTCGGCTTGTTCTACGTTGGTGCAGACTGCGGTCTGGTCCACATGTCCCTGGACGATGTGGCCGTCCAGCCGGTCGTTGAGCATCATGCTGCGTTCTACGTTGACACGGTCGCCCACTTTCAGACGGCCCAGGTTGGATTTCAGGAGCGTCTCCCGGATGGCGGTCACGGTATAGGTGTCGCCTTCGATGGCCACCACGGTGAGGCAGACGCCGTTGTGGGCGATGCTCTGGTCGGTCTGCAATTCTCCGACAAAGGAACAGGTAAGTGTAATGTGCAGATTGTCCTGGTCTTGACGCAGGGCTTTCACAATGGCGGTTTCTTCGACGATTCCTGAAAACATGCGGTTTAAATAGAGGTTTAAAATGCGAATATACAGAAAATTCCGTAAAAGCATTATTTTTGCGGGTGCGTTAAGAACGGAAAATGTCTGCAGAAAAAAACTACGAAATACTCAGTCAGGTCAATCAACCGGATGATATAAAGAAACTGCCGACGGATCAATTGCCGCAGCTCTGTGACGAATTGCGGCAGTATATTATCGATGCCGCCACGACGAATCCCGGGCATTTAGGGGCCAACCTCGGCGTGGTAGAACTGACGGTGGCACTGCACCGTGTCTTCAACGCACCCGAAGACAAAATCATATTCGATGTCGGCCATCAGGCCTATAGCCACAAGATTCTGACAGGTCGGAGAGAAAGGTTTGATACGAACCGTAAATACAATGGAATCAGCGGTTTTCCTTGCATAGAGGAAAGTGAATACGATGCATTCGGCACCGGACATGCTTCCACTTCGATTTCGGCTGCGCTCGGTATGGCGACGGCGGCGGAGCTGTCTGGCGACAAGAATTGCCATGTCGTGGCTGTCATCGGCGATGCGTCGCTGTGCGGCGGCATGGCGTTCGAGGCGTTGAACAATGCCGGGGCGGCCCGGGCCAATATGCTGGTGATTCTGAATGACAACCGGATGGCCATCGATCCGGCCGTCGGCGCTGTCAGCGAGTATCTGTTGCACATCACCACGTCAGCCGCCTACAACCGTTTCAAGGAAAGCGCCTGGAACTTTCTGGGCAACAACTTTATCCGGCGGATGATCCAACGTTTCCAGCGGAGTATGAAGACTGCGCTGCTGCGTCAGAACAACCTGTTCGAAGCTTTCAATTTCAGATATTTCGGGCCGGTGGACGGGCACGATGTCCAGCAACTTGTCAAAGTGCTCGGCAACCTGTACCGGATTCAGGGTCCCAAACTGCTGCATGTCCGCACCGTCAAGGGCAAGGGATATCTCTATGCAGAGCAGGATCAGGTGAAATGGCATGCGCCGGGGGCGTTCGACAAACCCAGCGGCACTTTTCTGAAGAAGGAAAAGGAACTGTCTTTCAGCGATGTGTTCGGCCAGACGCTGGTTGAACTGGCGGCCCGTGACAAGCGGATTGCGGCGGTCACGCCGGCCATGGCGCTCGGAAGCGGGCTGTACTGCATGCAGCAGAAGTTTCCGGAACGCACGTTTGACGTGGGTATTGCCGAGGAACATGCCGTGACCTTCTCGGCCGGACTGGCTGTGAAGGGCATGCTGCCATTCTGCTGTCTGTATTCCACGTTCCTGCAGCGCGCCTTCGACCAGATTATCCATGACGTGGCGCTGCAGAATCTGCATGTCGTGTTCATGGTGGACCGGGCCGGCCTGGTCGGCCGCGACGGTGCTACGCATCAGGGCGTGTTCGACATGGCCGCGCTGCGCTGTGTGCCGAATCTTGTCATCGCATCGCCTGCCACGGAACAGGATCTGCGCGATCTCATATATACCGCTTCCCGGGCCTCCGGGCCGTTTCTGATACGGTATCCCCGCCAGAAGGCGGCAGCTGGAGGATGGGACGGACCATTCACCGAACTGGAAGTCGGGCGCGGCCGGATGCTGCGAGAAGGCCGGTCAGCGGCGATACTGTCGATGGGACCGCTTTGCAGCGAAGCACTCCTGGCGGCCGCCATGTTTCCGGAAGGAGAAATCGGCGTGTACGACATGCGGTTTCTTAAACCATTGGACGAGAGCCTGTTGAATGATATTTTCGCCCGCTATCCGCTGCTGGTTACCGTGGACGACGGCGTGGCTACAGGCGGACTCGGTACGGCGGTCGTGGAATATGCGGCCCGCTGTGACGCCCGGGTGCATGTGGAGCGGCTGGGCGTACCCGACTATTTTGTCAGACAGGGTACCCGCGAGGAACTTCTCCGCGAATGCGGCTGTGATGCGGAAAGCATTGCGGAAACGCTGCGTAAAAAAATGCCGGAAGCATGATAAAGACCGAAGTCATTGTCCTGAGCCACCTGAAGTACGGCGAACACAGCGTCATCGCGACGCTGTACACGTCGGCCATGGGACGTCAGTCGGTGATGGTGAAAGGAGCTTTCGGCAAGAAGTCTCCCATGAAGGCCTCGCTGTTCAGACCATTGTATTTGCTTGATATTTCGTTGCGTTACAGTGCACGACGCCAGCTTCAGTACATCAGCGACATGTCGCTCTCGGTGCCATTTCTGAACATCCCGTACGATCCGGTGAAAAGCGGAATCGCCCTGTTTCTGTCGGAAGTGCTTTACCGGACCCTCCGTGAGGAAGAGGCTCATCCCGCCTTGTTTGCGTTCCTCTCGCAAACCATCCAGTTGCTGGACCTCAACCGCCACGGCACTGCCAATTTCCATCTCGTCTTTCTCCTGCGCCTGGCCCGTTTCCTCGGTTTCTCGCCGCCGGAAAACTTCCTGCTTGACATGCAGGGTGTGCAGCTGCCGGCCAGCCGGCTGACGGAGGACAATGCCCTGCTGAATAAACTTCTGCATCTGCCGTTCGATGCGCTGGAAACCGTCGAACTGAACCGGGAACGCCGGAACGAACTGCTTGACATCATCCTGACTTATTACACCGTGCATGTCGAAGGGATGGGGGAACTGCAGTCGGCCGACATCCTTAAAACGCTGTTCTCATGATAGCCGGAATCATCGAAGATGCCGTCATGGTCACAGGTTTTGTGGTGATTATGATGCTTTTCATCGAGTGCCTCAATGTCTATACCCAGGGCCGTTGGAAAAATCTGCTGAGACGGTCTGTGTCCGGACAATTGGTCGTTGCGGTGCTGCTCGGCCTTCTGCCGGGGTGTCTGGGCGGGTTTGCCGTGGTGTCGCTGTTTACGCACGGTATGTTGAGTTTCGCAGCCATGACTGCCTGTATGATTGCTACGTTCGGCGACGAGGCCTTCGTACTGTGGGCCGTGGCGCCGCGCAGTGCACTGCTGCTGACGCTGTTGCTGGCTGGTATTGCACTGATTACGGGCCTTTTGCTGCAGATCACCGTCAAACGTTTTCCGACCCCGTTTTCTGAGGATCACTGGTCGCTGCATGCGGCCGACCAGCACCCGGAGGCCATGGAAGGCAGTCTCCGCGGCCATCTGCTTCATCCGACGTGGCGCCGGGGTGTGCTGCTGGCCGGCATCGCGCTGTTTGCGGGCCTGCTGCTGTGGAACGCGGTGGCGGAGGTTACCGGCGGCGGAACGCTGCGGCAGCTGCTGGCCGATGAGGCGGGATTGAACCTGCTGTTTGCCGTGCTCTGTCTGGTTACGTTTTATATCGTGCTCCGTGTGTCGGATCATTTCCTGGAAGAACACCTGTGGAACCATATACTCAAGGAACATTTCGTCCGGATTTTCCTCTGGACGCTGGGCGTAGTGCTGGTGGTGGGCCTGCTCGACCACGCCATCGGTCTCGACAGCTGGGTCCGTGCACATCCGCTGCCGATCCTGTTCCTTGCCATCCTGATAGGCCTGATCCCCCAGTCGGGGCCGCATCTGGTTTTCATCACGCTCTTCGCTGGCGGAACTATTCCGCTGAGCGTCTTGCTGGCAAACTCGGTGGTGCAGGAAGGACATGCCGGACTGCCGCTGCTGGCAGAGTCGAAAAAGGGATTTCTGTGGATGAAAGCCGTCAGCGTGATCGTCGGATTAATTGTTGGATTATTGGGATATTTTTGGGAATTTTGAGTTTTCGAAAAAATCGGCGGGCCAGTTGTGGAACAGGCCTCCGAGTTATGGAATAGAGTATTGATAACCAGTAAATTATATTATTATCATGGATTTTGACGTTATTGTAATCGGAAGTGGACCGGGCGGTTATGTCGCCGCTATCCGGGCATCCCAGCTGGGGATGAAAGTCGCGGTGGTGGAACGCGAGAATCTGGGCGGAATCTGCCTGAACTGGGGCTGCATCCCGACCAAGTCGCTGTTGAAAAGCGCACAGGTTTACGACTATGCCCGCCATGCGGCCGATTACGGCATTGTCGTTGACCAGCCCGCGGCCGATTTTCAGAAGGTCATCGCCAGGAGCCGCAACGTGGCGGCCGGCATGAGCAAGGGCATTCAGTTCCTGTTCAAAAAGAACAAAATCAATGTCATCTGGGGCACTGGCCGACTGGCCGGCAACCAGCAGGTCGAAGTGACCGCTGCGGACGGCACAAAGAGCAAAATTTCCGCGCCCCACATTATCCTGGCCACCGGTGCCCGTTCGCGTGAGCTCCCGTCGCTGCCGCAGGACGGCAAGCGGATCATCGGCTATCGGCAGGCTCTGACACTCGAAAAACAGCCGAAGAGCATGATCGTGGTCGGTTCCGGTGCCATCGGAAGCGAATTGGCGTTCTTCTACCAGACCATGGGAACCCAGGTGACGATCGTGGAATTCATGCCGAACATTCTGCCCATCGAGGACGAGGAAACCTCGAAATACATGGAGAAAGTGTACAAAAAGGCCGGTATGACCGTGCTGACCAATTCTTCGGTCGAATCGGTGGATCTCTCTGGCGAACTCTGCAAAGCGCGTGTCAAGACACCGAAGGGCGAGGAATTCTACGAAGCCGAAGTGGTCTTCTCGGCTGTCGGCATCGTGCCCAATACCGAGAACCTGGGTCTGGAGGAACTGGGAATCGAAGTAGAGCGCGGCCGCGTCAAGGTGGACGGCAAATACCAGACCTCGGTGCCCGGCATCTACGCCATCGGCGACATCATCGCCACACCGGCGCTGGCCCACGTGGCATCTGCCGAAGGTATTGCGTGCGTGGAACACATTGCGGGCCTGAATCCGGAGCCGCTCAACTACAACAACATCCCCGGTTGTACCTATACAACGCCCGAAGTGGCGTCGGTCGGCATGACGGAGAAAAAAGCGCGCGAGGCGGGCTACGAGCTCAAAATCGGCAAGTTCCCGTACACGGCGTCCGGCAAGGCCAGCGCCGCAGGTGCCAAAGACGGCTACATCAAGCTTATTTTCGATGCCGAATACGGTGAACTGCTCGGAGCGCACATGGTCGGAGCCAACGTAACAGAAATGCTGGCCGGCCTGGTCGTCGCACGCAACATGGAAGTGACGGGTCACGAACTGATGAAGTCCATCCATCCGCATCCGACGATGTCGGAGGCCATCATGGAATCCGCCGAAGCCGCGTACGACGAGTGTATCCATATCTAGAATGAATTTCACCCGCATCCGCTGCCTGTTGCTCTGTCTGGGATTGTGCACGGTTCTGCGTGCACAGACGGGCGGCAGACATGCGTATGCGTTTCTTGACCTGGTTCCGACGTCGCGGGTGGCTGCCATGGGCGGGGCGCTGAATGCGCTGTCCGACGGCGACGTGACGCTTGTGGCCTATAACCCTGCCGCGCTCAATGCGGCGATGCACCGCACGGCGGCGCTGAGTTACGTGGACTATCTTGCCGGCATCCGGTACGGCTATGCCACCCTCGGATGGCATGCGGACCGGCTCGGGACTTTTGCCGGGGGCGTGCAGTACGTGGACTACGGGTCTTTTACGGAGGCCGATGAAAACGGCGTCATCACGGGCACTTTTTCGGCGGCTGAATATGCGTTGCAGCTCTCTTACGGCCGTACCTTCCAGGTAAACGGCGTCGCCTTGCAGGCCGGTATGAACCTCAAGCCGGTATGGTCGCAGATGGACGATTACCATTCGTTCGGCGTTGTGGCAGACCTGGGAGTCATGTACCGCACACAGGATGCAGGGTGGAGTTTCGCCGCCGTGGTGCGGAACCTGGGCACGCAGATCAAGACCTATGCGGGTCGTTACGAGACCATGCCGACAGACGTGCAGATCGGTGCAGTCCGTCAGTTCCGGCATGCGCCGGTGCGGGTCTCGGTGGTGCTGCAGCATCTGGAGGACATGCACCTCCGCGAGGACCGGGAGTTCTACAATGAGGACACTGGTCTGATGGAGAAGGAATCCAAGTCAGGCTGGAAACAGGCGGGCGAGGAGGCCTGGCGTCACGTGGTGTGCGGCCTTGAGTTCTTCCCCTTCGAAGGATTCTGGCTGCGGGCCGGATATAATCCGCTCCGCCGGGATGAACTGGCCGTGGACGGCAAAAAATCCACCGTCGGATTTTCATGGGGAGCGGGGCTGAACATCCGGTCGCTGACCTTCGCCTACGCCTCGGCAAGATATCATTTGGCAGGGGCCGTCAACCAATGGTCGCTGCTGGTTCATTTCAAGTAAGAAAAAATGACAACACAGAGTAATCAGGCGGTCTTTGCCGCCGTACGCAAGGCGAGCCGGACGCTGGCCGCCATTCCCGCCGGGAAAATCGACGACATGCTGCGGCATCTGGCCGACCGTGTGGTGGCCGAGACAGATTTTCTGCTGGCTGCAAACGCCAGGGATCTGGCCCGGATGGATCCTTCCAATCCGAAATACGACCGGCTGCAGCTGTCAGCCGAGCGCATCGCAGGCATCGCCTCCGATATGCGCGATGTGGCCGCGCTGCCTTCTCCCCTGGGACGGATTCTGAGCGAGACGATTCGTCCGAATGGCCTGAAAATAAAGAAAATATCGGTCCCGATGGGGGTCATCGGCATGATTTACGAGGCGCGTCCCAATGTGACGCTGGATGTCTTTTCGCTCTGCGTCAAGTCGGGTAACGCGTGTATCCTGAAAGGCGGCAGCGATGCCTCGGATTCCAATACGGCCATCATGTCGGTCATCCACCGGGTGCTCGAGGAGGAAGGCTTCGACCGCGACATCGTCGCCCTGCTGCCGTCCGACCGGAGTGCCACGGCAGAATTGCTCACGGCCCGCGGATTTGTGGATCTGCTCATTCCGCGCGGCAGTCAGTCGCTGATAAACTATGTCTGCGAGAACGCGAAGATTCCGGTTATCGAGACCGGCGCCGGCGTGGTGCATGTGTACTTCGACGAGTTCGGCGACCGCGACAAGGGGCGGGCTGTCATCACGAACTCCAAGACGCGGCGCGTCAGCGTCTGCAATGCCCTTGAGTGCCTGCTGGTGCACGCTTCCCGGCTGCAGGACCTGCCGTATCTGCTGCAGGACCTGCCGGCACGGCATGTGGTGTTGTATGCCGACGCCCGTTCTGAAGCCGCACTTCGCGGCGTCTATCCGGACGACCTGCTTTTCCCGGCCGACGAAAGTTGCTACGGCCGCGAATTCCTGGACTACAAGATGGCAATCCGGACGGTGGACAGCATCGACGAAGCGGTGGAACACACCTATCGTTACGGCACGAAGCACAGCGAATCCATTGTGTCGGAAAACGCCGATCGCATCCAGACTTATTACGACCGCGTGGACGCAGCGGTGGTGTACAGCAACGCTGCCACGTCGTTCACCGACGGCGCCCAGTTCGGGCTGGGATCCGAGATCGGTATCAGCACGCAGAAACTGCATGCGCGCGGGCCGATGGGACTTTGCGAACTTACTTCCTACAAGTGGCTTGTGGCCGGGAATGGACAGACCCGTCCGTAGGCCACCTGTTTAAACCGAAAAAGAGACATGAGCGACAACAACACAGCACAGACGGTCAGGGTGCGGTTCGCGCCGAGCCCGACGGGCCCGCTGCATATCGGCGGCGTGCGCACGGCCCTGTACAACTATCTTTTTGCCCGGCAGCACGGCGGCCACATGCTGCTGCGCATCGAAGACACCGACCAGACCCGGTTTGTGCCGGGAGCGGAACAGTATATCATCGAAGCGCTGGATTGGCTGGGCATCCGTTTCGACGAAGGCGTCGGCATCGGCGGAGAATATGGTCCGTACCGCCAGTCGGACCGCAAGGCGATGTACAAGCCGTATGCCCTGCAACTCGTGGAGAGCGGCTGGGCGTACTATGCGTTCGACACGGCAGAGGAACTCGACAGCCGCCGGAAGGCCGCCGAAGCGGAAAAGAAGAATTTCCAGTACGATGCGCGGACCCGGATGCAGCTCCGGAACTCCCTGACGCTGTCCGAAGAGGAAACGGCGCAGCTGCTGGCCTCGGGGGCGCCGTATGTCATCCGCTTCAAGTTCCCGCCGCACACCGACATCCAGATCCACGACCTGATCCGGGGCGACGTGAAGGTCTCCTCCGACACGCTGGACGACAAAGTGCTGTTCAAGTCGGATGGCATGCCGACCTACCATCTGGCCAACATCGTGGACGATCATCTCATGCGGATAACGCATGTCATCCGCGGCGAAGAGTGGCTGCCGTCGGCTCCCCTGCACGTGATGCTGTACCGGGCGTTCGGCTGGGAAGATACCATGCCGCAGTTTGCCCATCTGCCGCTGCTGCTGAAACCGGACGGCAACGGCAAACTGAGCAAGCGTGACGGCGACCGGCTGGGATTCCCGGTGTTCCCGTTGCAGTGGACCGACCCGAAGAGCGGCGAAGTGTCGTCTGGCTACCGCGAGAGCGGCTATTTCCCGGCTGCTGTGGTCAACATGCTGGCCCTGCTGGGCTGGAACCCGGGCGGCGACGAGGAAATCATGTCGATGGATACGCTTATCGAGAAGTTCTCGATCCAGCGCATCAGCAAGTCCGGCGCCAAGTTCGACCTGGAGAAAGCCAAGTGGTTCAACCATCAGTATTTGATGATGACCGATGATGCGGAAATCGCGCGCCGTTTCATGCCGGTTCTCGCGCAGCACGGCGTTTCGGCGTCTGAGGAATTCGTAGTCGCGGTCTGCCGGTTGATGAAGGAACGGGTCAATTTCGTGAAGGAACTCTGGGACCAGACTTCCTATTTCTTCGTGGCGCCGGAGTCCTATGCGGAGGCGGCTATGAAGAAACGCTGGAAAGAAGACACGACCGCGCTTGTCAGGGACAGCATCCCGCAGCTCGAAGCAATTCAGGATTTCACGGGAGAGGCCATCCATGACGCCATGCAGCAATTCTGCGAGGCGCACGGCATCGGCTTCGGTCCGATTATGATTCCCCTGCGTATTGCCATCGTAGGCGACACCAAGGGCCCCGACCTGCAGACGCTGATGGCGCTGCTTGGCAAGGAGGAATCGCTCCGCCGCATCCGCACCTGCGTGGAGCGTACCAAGGACCTTTAGGTCCCCCTGTCTGTCCGCCGGCAGGTTAAGCGGCGGACGGATATGTTTTTTTGACTATTACCAACTAAACCATAAGAAAATGACACTCGTTAAAACTTACGGGAGTGCCGTGTATGGCATTCATGCCACTACGGTCACCATTGAAGTCTCTGTTACCCAGGGGATACAATTTTTCCTGGTGGGACTTCCGGACAGTGCGGTCAAAGAGAGCCAGCAGCGCATTGACGCGGCCCTGCAGACCGCCGGATACCGTCTGCCTGGACGGAAAATCGTCATCAACATGGCCCCGGCCGACATCCGGAAAGAAGGCTCATCCTTCGATCTGGCGCTGGCCATCGGCATCCTGGCTGCGTCCGGACAGATTGCCTTGCAGGACGATGAGCCCTGGATGCTGCTGGGCGAACTTGCGCTTGACGGACGCCTGCGACCCGTCCACGGGCTGCTGCCCATTGCGCTGCAGGCCCGGCGGGAAGGATTCCGCCGGATCGTCGTTCCGGCGCAGAACTCCCCGGAGGCCGCCATCGTGCAGGGATTGGAGGTTTACGGCCTCACCTCGCTGCAGGAGGTCATCGCACTGGTGACAGGGACCGTCGCTTTTTCTCCGCTGCAGATAGACCCTGCTTCCTATTTTACGGCCCGCCGCGAAGTCTGGGATTCGGACTTCAGCGAAGTACAGGGTCAGGAAATGGTAAAGCGGGCGCTGGAGGTGGCGGCTGCCGGCGGACACAACATCATTCTGATAGGTTCGCCGGGTTCCGGCAAGACGATGCTGGCACAGCGCCTGCCGACCATATTGCCGCCGCTGACGCTGGAAGAAGCACTGGAAACCACAGAGATACACTCCGTTGCCGGTAAGTTCGCCGAAGGGCAGGCGCTGGTCGCGACGCGTCCGTTCCGGGCGCCGCACCATACGGTCAGCCATGTGGCGCGGGTCGGTGGCGGCGTGCATCCGCAACCCGGAGAGATTTCGCTGGCGCACAACGGGGTGCTGTTTCTGGACGAGCTCCCGGAGTTCAGCCGGAGCGTACTCGAAGCCATGCGGCAACCCCTCGAGGACCGCGAAATAACGGTCTCGCGGACGCGCTACACGGTAACGTATCCGGCAGGGTTCATGCTCGTGGCCTCGATGAATCCCTGTCCGTGCGGGTATTACAATCATCCGGAACGGCCCTGCGTCTGTGCGCCCGGCACAGTTCAGCGCTACCTGCACCGCATATCCGGCCCCTTGATGGACCGCATCGACCTGCACATCGAAGTGGCACCGGTGGCGTTCAACAAGCTTCTGGCAGGTAAGCCGGCAGAGTCGAGTGCTGCCATCCGCTCCCGCGTGGTGGCGGCCCGGAAACGCCAGGAAGACCGTTTCCGCCAGCATCCTTCACTGCACTGCAACGCACAGTTGACACCGCGGCTCCTGCAGCGCTACGGCAGTCCCGACGTACAGGGGAGACAGTTGCTCGATCGTGCCATGTCCCGGCTGAACCTGTCGGCCCGGGCCTACAACCGCATCCTGAAAGTCGCACGGACCATCGCCGACCTCGAGGGAGCAGATGCGGTGCGTGCGCCGCACATCGCCGAGGCCATCCAGTACCGCAGCCTGGACCGTTCGTCGTGGGGTGCCTGAGGGGGCACTTTGTTTTTTCTCCGGAAATGCCTATATTTACGGCTCTTTTGAGAAAACAAGACCATCCAAAAACACATTAAAGTTCTTGACATGAAAACCACAAAACAGTTCCTGCTGTCTGTCGCGGTCGTCCTGTGCCTTGTGCCGGCGGCCTGCACACAGCCCGAAAGCGGTGCTGCCGCCCCTGCCGAAGCCGGGGCCGGTGCCCGGATCAACGATTCCAACACGGCGTTGCACGCCTTGGCTTCCGATTACAAGGTGCCTTATGGCGTCTCGTCGGATTCCGCCATCCTGGCTGTTCTCGACCGCATCTATACGTATCTGGATGCCAACAGCCCCGCTGTCATCACCGCACGCAATTCCGAAGAAGAAATCACCGATTACAGCAAGATTGACGACAATACCGTCCTGAAGGCCGGCGCCTTCCGGCTGACGAGCTACGAATGGGGTGTCACCTATGCCGGCATGCTGAACCTGGGAGATGTGACCGGTATCGCGAAATACACCGACTACACCGTCAAGCGTTACAAACTGCTGAACGCGCTGGCCAACTATTCCCGGCAGTCGGGCAAGGTCAACAACGGCGTAAGGACGTTCATCTCGCAGGGAGCCCTCGACGATTGCGGTTCGATTTGCGCGGCCATGATCAAGACCGCCCGGCTCGATCCGGCGAACGAACAGGCGCTGCGTCCGCAGATTGAGGTCTTCATCGACTATATCATGAACAAGGAACTGCGTCTGGCCGACGGCACCTTCAGCCGCAACCGGCCCCAGACCAACTCGTTGTGGCTGGACGACATGTTCATGGGCATCCCGGCTGTCGCCCAGATGGGCAAGCTGACCGGCGACCGGAAATACTTTGACGAGGCGGTCAAGCAGATCCGACAGTTCACCGAGCGCATGTTCGTGCCGGAGAAGGGCCTGTACATGCACGGCTGGATTGAAAGCTCACCGATTCATCCCGTGTTCCACTGGGGACGTGCCAACGGCTGGGCCATCCTGACCATGGCCGAGGTGCTGGACGTGTTGCCGGAAGATCATCCCGGCTATCCGTTCGTCCTGGAGCAGTTCCGCAAGCATATCAAGGGCATCGTCTCCTACCAGTCGAGCGAAGGCTTCTGGCATCAGCTGCTGGACCGCAGCGACTCGTACCTGGAGACTTCCTGCACGGCCATTTTCACGTATTGCATCGCCAGAGGCATCAACAAGGGCTGGCTTGAGCACATCGCCTTCGGGCCTGCTGCCCAGCTGGGATGGAACGCCATCACGACCAAGGTGAACGAGCAGGGCCAGGTGGAAGGCACCTGTGTCGGCACGGGCATGGCTTTCGATCCGGCGTTCTATTATTACCGTCTGGTCAGCCCGATGGCGGCCCACGGCTATGGCCCCGTGCTGCTGGCCGGCTCCGAGATGCTTCGTCTCAACCGTAACTTCACGCCGAAACTGAACGACAGCGCGGTGCAGTATTACCGTCCCGACGAGCGGACGGGCCGTAGCGGCGGCATCTTCAGTGTGACGAAATAAAAGCGATATCCACGGGGGAGGCTTTCCGGGCTCCCCCGTTTTTTTTCAAGCCGTTCTCCGGCCGTTTTTCCCTCTTTAACCTGCAGACCTCAAATGAAAGCAATTCATCAGATTCTTGTTTTTGCGGTGGCAGCATGGCTGGCAGCCTGCGCTACGGTTACACCGCCCGAAGATGCCGCATTGTTCGACCACTTCACCTATATCGGGCAGGATAAATTTTATGCAGAAAATCCGTTGACGGCTGAAGACGTGGTGTACAACCCGATGCTGCCCGGCTGGTATTCCGACCCCAGCATCTGCAGCAACGGCGAAGGCGATTATTTCCTGGTGACGTCCACCTTTGTCTATTATCCCGGAGTACCCATTTTCCACAGCCGGGATCTCGTCAACTGGGAACAGATCGGCCATGTGCTCACGACGCCCGGCCAGACAGCCCGCTTCACAGGCCAGCAGGTCAGCGGCGGCATTTATGCCCCGGACATCAAGTATAATCCGGCCAACAAGACGTATTACATGATTACCACGAACATCGCGACCGGCAATTTCTTTGTCAAGACGCAGGATCCGTGGGGCGAATGGTCCGAACCCATCGCGCTGACGCAGGTGAGCGGTATCGACCCTTCGTTTTTCTTTGATGACGACGGCAAGGCATACATCGTAAACAATGATGATGCTCCGGGCTACAAGCCGGAATATGACGGGCACCGCACCATCCGGATTCACGAATTCGACGTGGCGACCGACATGGTCGTCGGGGAGGAACGTATTCTGATTGACAGAGGCTCACGTCCGGAGGAGAATCCGCGCTGGATAGAAGGACCGCACCTGTACAAGATCAACGGCATGTATTATCTGATGGCGGCCGAGGGTGGCACGGGCCCGACGGAAAAACATTCGGAAGTCATTTTCAGGAGTGACAATCCGCTCGGCGGATTCGTCCCGTGGAGCGGCAACCCCATCCTGGCGCAGTACGACCTTGCGCCGGACCGCAAAGATCCGGTGACTTGCACAGGCCATGCCGACATGGTACAGGACCCGTCGGGTGCCTGGTGGGCGGTATTCCTGGGTTGCCGGCCCATCAACGGTGACTACGAAAACCTCGGCCGTGAGACGTTCATGCTTCCTGTCGAGTGGACAGAAGACGGCTTCCCGGTCATTCTTCCTAAAGGACAGCCAGTGCCGATGACGGTGCGTCATCCCGGTGTCCCGCGCGGCGAGAAAATGCTGTCGGGCAATTTCTCCGTGACGGACGAGTTCGACTCTTCGGCGCTGGATATGACATGGCTTACCCTGCGCGGTCCGGCCACGGACAACTATTCGCTTTCCGAATATCCCGGGTTCCTGAAACTGACATGTGCCGATGCCTTACTGTCGCAGCGCGGGGTTCCGGCAGCCGTTCTCAGACGTATCCAGCACCATGGTTTCGAGGCTTCCACGCGGATGTATTTCCGTCCGGATGCGGGCCGGCAGGCCGGCATGACGCTTTTCAAGGACGAGCAGCATTACCTTTGGTTCTACGTCGGGGCGCAGGACGGCAAGCCGTACGTCGCGCTGCAGAATATCGGAGCAGGGCCTTCCGACAGCGAACCGGTCTTCACCGGGAAGTTCAAGTTCATCGACCTGAAGATTGTGTCGGACGGCCAGAAATTTGCTTTCTGGTACGCAGTGGACGGCAAGTCCTGGACATTGTTCCAGGAGACGCCTGCCCGCCCGTTGTCCACGATAGCTGCCGGCGGCTTTACGGGAACGACGGTCGGCCTTTATGCAGGGCGGCTGTAACATGTGATTTCCCGCCTGAAAAGAATCCCTGCGGCTAGCGGCAGGGACGCTGTCGGGGCAAAAGAAAGGGGGAGCCAAAGTGGTTCCCCCTTTCTTGCAACGGCCCAAGCCGGAATCTTTTACTACTGGATGATGCGGAATTTTCCGACGATGGGAAGTTCTTTCGCCTCACCTTTGGCGGCATAGACGATGCCCATGATGGCCAGGATGAGGATGGCCACGTTGAGAATCCAGACGAAATGCTTGATGACCGGGAGATACCTCAGGATATAGCACGCGATGGAGCATATAAAGAGAATCAACCCCTGATTGGCGTGGTATCTGGCGAATTTCGAATCTTTCGCCGCCAGCAACGGGACCAATACGAGTACGCCGATGTAAGACAGGATGGCGAAAATCTTGTTCTTTTCGATGTCTTCGCTGTCGAAGTCTTTATCCTGGTTTTCGGCGGCCGCTTTCGCTTCGGCCACCTTGGCCTTGATGTCGCCCGCCAGGGCAGCGGCCGATGCCTTGACTTCTCCGGCGGCGTCAGCCACTTTTTCGGAGAACGATTCTTTTTCGGCCGGCTGAGCATCGGCCTGGATGGGAGCGCCGCAGGACGGACAGAATTTCATGTCGTCCGCAACTTCGGCGTTACATTTGGGACATGTTGCCATAATGGTGTTTTTTATAGGGTTAAAATGTTGTAATGATACGCCAATGTCCAAGCAAGCTTGGCTCTGCACTCACTTCTTGATAAACTGATTTCGTCCGTTTATCATCGCGCTTCGGCGTAGATTGAATGCGAGCATTCATCTCTGTTCTCAGCGCTTGATAAACTCCACCCGGCGGTTCTGCGCACGGCCGGCTTCGGTGCTGTTGTCAGCCACGGGTTCGTGAGCTCCCTTGCCGACGGCGCGGAGGTTGAACGGATCGACACCCTGGCTTTCAAGCGCCTTGATCACGGCCTCTGCGCGCTGCTGCGAGAGAGGGTCGTTGATGGCGTCGGAACCCTGGTTGTCGGTATGCCCCTGCACCTCGAAGCGGGCGCTCGGGTTCTTCTTCATATAGTCGGCGACCTTCTGGATCTCCTCCATCGATTCCGGCTTCAGCGTGGCCTTGCCGGTCTCGAACAAAATGTTGTTGGTCACGAACTTACCCGTCTCGACAATGGCTTTTTCGACGGCTGTCATGGACTGTTCGTTCCGGTCATACAGCGCAACAGCGCCCTTTGCAATCACGACATTGCGGATAAAAGTCAGGTTCGTATGATCGAAAGGTACCTGGAAAGACATCCACGTCGGCTGCTTGACCTTCGGCAGATTGATTACCCGGTTACCGTCAAAATAAACCTTCAGCGCGCGTTTGTTGAACGAAAGCGCCACATGGTGCCAGCCCTGCTTGAATTTGTATTCAAAACTCACTTCCCGGGTATCCTTGCTGCCCGAGTCATTATTATAATTGGCATGATGGTCCCACGTAGCGCACACGCCATGGACCAAGCAAAAAGCGCAGCCTTCGCCATAATAACCGCTCCATTCGGAACGGTCCGTATTATCGGCCAGACAGAGTTTCAAGTCATTCAAGCCCACATCTTCCTTGCCGTCCCAATAATAGAAATCATCCTCGATGGTGAATTCTTCCGGCAGATAGGCTCCCTGTTCCTTGATCAGAGGCGTGATGACTCCGTTGTT
>JAFWVY010000032.1 GCA_017523725.1 Bacteroidales bacterium | reverse complement strand
GCCACATCCCAGAACAGGGCCTTCGATTTGGTCACCTTCATGGAATAGACCTTGTCAACGAAATGGATAACACCATTCGTAGCTCCCATGTCACTGATGTTCGGCAACAGACGGCCGCCCGTGTCGAAACTGCCGTCATCCTGACGCTCGTCATCGCGGTTCAGACGGATGATGCTGCTCAGATACTTCAGACCCAGCGTCTCGTTGTCGGCCATCGTGGTCGTCATGGTGCCGCGGCCGCCGCAGAGCTTGATGAGGTCGTTGACGTAATACTCGCCGAAAAGCACATGGTACTGCGCCCACACGTTCAGCAACTGGTCGTTGTCACGCTCGTCGCCTTCCTGACGGTGGGAGTCCAGGTACGTCTTCATAGCCTCGATACCGTTCGTGTAGTTCACGATGCCGGCCGCCCGGAAGAATTTCTCGAAGGCCGCATCGTTATGTACGAACAGCGTGTATTTCACTTTGTTCTTGACCTTGCGGCCGGACGCTGTGGTCGATGTCGTATAGGCCACGTTCAGCACAGAGTCCATGTCGGTGACCGAACGGTCCGAGAAAATCGATTTGAAAATGGAATAATTGTCATCCAGGTCGGAGACGATCTGGGCGATGGTACGGGTCTCGGGCTCGAGCACCTGGTCCAGGATATGCAGGTAACCGTTACCCGCGTTGATGTCCGTACCCACCATGTGGGCCGTCTTGTTGAACACCGTGTAGGCACGGGGTTCGGCATCGCCGTCGAGCATGGCATTTTCCTTGCTGAGCAGCAGGAACGAGCCAAGCAGTGTCGGATACGGGAACTTGCCTATGACGAAGAGTTTCGACGGGATAGAATCACCGCAGATATGATACTGGATGGTATTGGTTACCTTCAGCATGTCCTCGTCCTCCAGCGCTTCGATACCGCTCTGTATCGACGCAGGCGAAGACGGGTCGATCTGCGGGAATTCGGCGGAAAGCCATTCCTTCACCGCCTTGTTGTTCGGAGCGAACAGCGTATAGGTACCATACCCTGAGAAAGTATTCCAGAAATTAACTGTTACCGGCGTCGCGATGTCAGTTTTTTCGTCCACAATCTCGGCATCCATGCGCGCGCCTTTCAGCACAGCGGCAAAGTAGCTCAGGTCTTCCCGGGCTTCGATGCGTTCCGTCAGCAGCGGAACCACCACCTCGGTATCATCCAGGATGGCCATCTCGTTCGGTTCCTCGAAGCAGCCGGACAAAAGACCGACCGACAACAGTGCGCAGGCACCGGCGAAGAACCTCATAAGGCTAAGATTTAATAAATTGTTTTTCATAACGGCATTTGATGTTTATTTGTTGTAATAAGGATTCTGAACCAAAGCAGGATTGGATTCAATCTCAGTCTGGAAGATGGGCCAGTAATAAGCGCCCAGATTCTGATATAACGTGGCGATTTCCTGTGCGTAGTCCACACTCGCCACACCAGAAAGGATACCGGCGACCTCGCTGCGGTTACCCTCGCTGCGGCGGGCATACCGGAACAGATCATAGAAACGTTTGCCTTCGTAGGCCAACTCACGGGAACGTTCTTCAAGGACGTACGACTCAAGCGCACCGGGGCTGATCTGCCCATTGGAACGAACCTCACGGTAAGTAGTGCAATATGCGTTGCGGCGTGCGCGGATGTCGTTGATGATATCCAGAGCTTCCTGCAGTTCCTCCTGCGAGGGAGATTCCTTGGTCGCCAGAGCTTCCGCCTTCAGCAGCAGCATATCAGCATAACGATATACGTAGAAAGAACCACCCTGGGTGCTCTGACGCGTGGCAGTTTTGCTCGCGCCGATATATTTCCAGATGACATTGTCTTCCGAAGGGTTGAACGAGCAATAGGCACCACGCACATCACCCATGTTGTCACGGGCCGTCTGGTCTCCATAGGACTCGTCGGTTTCCACACCGAAGAATGCATTGTCAACAGCAACCGCATCGGAGGCGACGATGGAACGTCCCTTCTGCATACCCAGCTTGGCGCTCTTGTATGCGAAAGGATGCTGACGGTCGTCCGAAATCTTCAACTCGAAAATCATCTCCTTGGAGAAATTGTTGACATACATGTCTTGGAACCACTGGGCTCCTCCACTGACACGGTAACGCATCTCGGAAGGATCCGTCGCATCGTTGACCAATTCGCGGTCAAGGTCGAAAAGGGCATACTGACCGGAACGGATGAGCTCGTCCACTTCCTTGATGCATTCGTCCGGTTCCTGACGCCAAAGGTAGACATCGGCCAGGATGGCGCGCGCCACATTCTTGGTGATGCGGCCGTGATCGTAGGCGTTATCGTCAAAACTTTCAACCGCATGTTCCTTCACCCAGAGCATTTCATCAAGAATGAAGTTCAGTACGAATTCCTCAGAATAAGCCGGAATGTTGAATTCCTGGTTATCCGTCTGCGACGGCGCCGTTCTGACCGGAACATCACCGAATGTGCGGGTGAGGTAGAAGTACATCAACGCACGGATTCCGCGGGCCTCTGCCTCAAGTTCGTGCAGTTCCCTGTCCGTGAAGGACGGGTCGACCGTCTGGACACCCGGGGCGCGGTCCAGCACCTCGTTGCAGAAATTAATGACTTTATATACATTCGCCCAGTTGCAGAAAGTGTTGGTCACTTCCATCTTGCCATAAGTCAGATTCTTGATATACTCATCTTCGGTATCGCCCATCTGAACCATATCCGCACGGAGTTCACCCCATGCAAAGAAAAGCTCGAGGGGATCCGTACCGCTCGGCGACGTGCCCATACCGATGACTGCCTGGTAGCAGCCCATCACGGCCAGCATGACGTCTTCCTTGCTCGTCCAGTACCGCTCTGCGATCAGACCATCGGTCGGTTGTATCTGCATCCAGTCAAGGCCGCAGGAAGAAACCAGCATAGTCAGTGCCGCCAGTACGCTAATAAGTCTCTTTTTATACATATCTCGTTCTGTTTTAATGGTTAAACAAGTTCATTCACGTTAGAAGCTCAAGCTCAGGTTAAACGTGAAGTCTTTCGTACGCGGCGTACGGGCGCTGTCCTTGGCAATCTGATACGGCGTTCCGCTGTAACCGATTTCAGGATCCTGACCGGTGTAGTTCGTCCAGACATAGATGCTGTTCATGGTGAACGACATATTGCCGGATTTCAGTTTGAACTTATCCAGGAAGTTTCTCGGCAGATTGTAACGCAGGGTCACATATTTCAGACGCAGGAAGGTGCCATCTTCGACGAAGCGGTCGGAACCCAGCCAGTTGTAAGCAGCAGAACTGCCCCAAACAGCACGCGGAAGCAGGTCGTCAGGAGCCGTGCTCGGATCGCTGTACGGATAACGGAAACGTCTCAGTACAGAGGTCGTCTGGTTGGTCAAGTCGCACATTTTCTCAAGCGTCATTCTAATCTGGTTGATGACATCAATACCGTAACGGAAGTTGAAGAAGAGGTTCACAGAGAACTGCTTGTAGGTAAGCGTCGGGCCGAAACCACCATTGAATTTCGGGTTGGCGTCACCCAGATAGACTACGTCGTGCAGGTCGATGTTACCATCGTGGTTGATGTCTTCGTATTTGGCATCACCCGTCTGGAACTGATAACCCTTCGCAGCATCGGTAGCATAGAACTGCATACCCAGTTCCTTCCATCCACCGAGACCGTCGGGAGCGTAGATGACGTTGCCGTTGGCGTCATGTGCAGCCAGCTGCGAGTCGTTGAGATACACACCCTGGTATTTGTAACCATAGAAGGAACCCAGCGGGTTGTCTTCCTGGATCTTGATACGGTACTCACCGTTGTTAGACATCACACCCTGGGTGGTGTCGTAGTACGGAGAGATGTAACGCATGATGTTCTGCGTCTGGGAGATGTTCGCCGACAGACGGAGTTTGAGGTCACGACGGTTGATCAGAGCACCGTTGACACTGAACTCCCAACCCATGTTGTCCATCTTTCCGGCGTTGATCTGCACGGAATTGTAACCGGAGGTGGAAGAAACATCAGCACTGACCAACATCTTGTCGGTACGTTTGTAATAATAGTCGAACGAAGAAGAAATCCGGCCCTTCAGCATGTTGAGGCTGAGACCGACGTTCGTCTGATACGTAGCCTGCCAGTCGCAAGCCTCGTACTTCATGTTGGAAGGATAAATACCGGTGTAACCCAGGTAATTGTAACCGAATGTCTTGTAGTTGTTGTACTGAGACACGCTCGGGTTGCTGTAAACGATACCCCAGCTGGCACGCAAACTGAAGTCATCAATCTGCAGACGGTTGGCCAGGTCGTTGATGAGGGGCTCACCCGAAATACGCCAACGCATGGAAACAGAAGGCGTCCATTTGAAACGCAGAGCCCTGGAGTTGCCGGAAGAACCGCTCTCAGTCAGGGTGAGTTTCACGTTGTAACGGTCGAACATGTTATACTGTGCCTGGATGGCCAGGTTCGTGCTGCGGGAGTGGCCTTCCGAAGAAGAACCGCCCAGAGAGCTTTCCTTGACACGCGAAGGAATGGCGGCGTCACGCAACTGCGAGGTAGCCAGGTTCGTGGTCTGCAATGCAGAGGATTTCGACCTGGAATCGCTCGTGTTGTACTGGACAGCGAAAATGAACTGATGATCCCGGCTGAAGTTGTGCTGACCGCTCAAGCGGTTGTACGTCGTCATACCGAAGGACTCAGAGTTGGAGTCACTGGCCGAGTTGACCCAGTTGGCAAACGTGATACCGATGGCTTCCTGCGGCAGGAAGGTCTTGGTCTTTCCGACGCTCACATTGAAGCTCATGGTTCCTTCGTAACGCAACCACGGACGGAGCTGATACTGCAGACGGAACGTCGTCTGGGCCTGGTCGCTCACATAGTTGTCACGTCCAAAAACAGCCATGGCAGCAGGGTTGAACTTGCCACCGCTGGTTTGCTTTTCACTCCACTGAACGCTACCGCTGATTTCGGTCGGCGTGAAATACTGGTCAGACATTTTCCATTCGCCCGTACCTTCGGCTTCCTGCCATTCGTACACAGACATGTTCGGCAGTTTCTCGTATGCCGCATTACGCGGGTTCGTGTAGTTACGGTCGTTGTCACCGTGCGTATAGTTGAAGTCAGCAGAGAACTTCATCTTGTTGTTGACCGTGTAGTCCAGGTTCAGACGCGTGGTCAGACGGCCCAGCCATGTGCCGATGGTCGTACCGTCCTGGGTCATGTAACCGACAGATGCACGGTACTGTGCCTTGTCACCACCACCGGAAAGGGACAGGTTCTGGTCAAGCGTCCAGGCCTGCTGGGTCACATAGTCGATCCATTCGGTGTTCTGGCTGAAGTTGTAATAATTATACGGATCTTCCGGGTCGTAGTTGAACTCCTTATACTGCTTGGAGTCGAAACCGGCCTGCGTGTTGTTCAACATATCCATCACGAGGGTGGAATACTGGTCACCGTTCAGCATCGGCAGCGGGTCGGGCTGATTGGAAGCCGTCACCTTGGCAGAATAAGTAATGTAAGGTTTACCG
Organism: Bacteroidales bacterium; assembly: GCA_017523725.1. Lineage (GTDB taxonomy): Bacteria > Bacteroidota > Bacteroidia > Bacteroidales > UBA4181 > JAFWVY01. The sequence continues at coordinate 90,280 of JAFWVY010000032.1, read as the reverse complement.
CGGACACCACGCTTGGTCGTAATGCTCAAGACACCGTTTTCAGCTCTCGGGCCCCAGACGGCCGTGGAAGCCGCATCCTTCAGAACCGTGATTTCCTTGATATCGTCAGGGTTGATGTTGATCAAGGCACCATACTGGTTCTCATCAGCCGTCGCAAAGTCGAAGTCCTTGTCGATAGTGGTTTCGAAAATAAGACCGTCGACCACGATCAGAGGCTGGTTGTCACCGTTGATGGACGTTGTACCACGGATACGGATGGACATACCCTGACCGGGGTCACCGGAAGTCGCCACGATATCCACACCGGCCAGACGGCCCTGGAGGGCGTCATCGATGGACGCCGCCTGGACGTCTTCGAGTTCTTCGGCACTGATGGATGCCACAGCCGTGGTCAGGTCTCTTTCGTCAATCTGCATCATACCGTCGCTGAAAAGACGCGCGGCCGTCACTTCGACGTCTCCGGCCTGCATTGCCTGTTCTTCCAACGCAATGTTCAAGGTCGCAGCAGCCGTGATATTCTCTTTCTCCTGCTTGGTATAACCGGCATAGGTGAAAGCCAACTTACTGCCGGGCGTGATACGGATCGCATAGTTACCGTTCATATCGGTCACTACGTTGTTCAAAATACGGTCGTCATTGTCGTACTCGATTACGTTGACACCGATAAGTTCCTCGCCCGTAGCCTTATCCGTGACACTACCACGAATAAGGATGCCTGTGGTCTGTGCCCCCACCGGGAGCAGACCCGACAATAATACGGCGCCCAACAGACATATAATATTTCTAAGCATATTTTTCATATCATGTTCTTATATAGGTTTTCACTAATTCTGCTAATGTTAGTTCGCCGGTTTGTCATAGACGAGGAATCCCGGAGAATTGCTGCCGGGCGTACTCTTGATAACATGCAGCACCATCTTCGATCCCATCATGTTATAGGAGTTTCTGCCACGGCTCTTGTCTGCCACGACACTGGCCTCATGACGGATCGTCACAGGCTGAGCGCCCATCGTCTCCACTTCATCATAGAACGTGGTGTAATACAAATCATTATCTGCATTCTTGCGGACACGGACCGCCGGTCTGGCACCGCGCACTTCCAAGCTGGAACTGGTACGATACTCAAGCGGAGTGGCAATATAGTTGGAAACAACAGGTGTTGTATTGTCCTCGTAGAATTCGTAGCCGATCAACACATGCTGCGACACGAAATATTGAATCTGTCTGATCCAGAAAGCTGAGTCTCTATCACTTTCGAAAATACCGCCATAGTCCACTGTTCTCCAGTTGATGGTATCCAGCCACAACGGAATCAGGTCGGTATCGTAGCCCTCATCAACCGGCAATTCGAGATAACCCATGTCAACCGCTTCGCGGATGGCGTCATCCTTCGGAAGCAACACGGTGATGACACGGTCGTTGTTGTTCATGAACACACGGTTGTAGCTGTTGACATTCGCATAATTCAGCCACTGCATCATGTAGTTGACGTCAGGATTGAACCAAACTGAATCGGGGTTATCCATCGCTTCGAAGTCGGGTTCGACATCCGTCTGCAGACGCGGGAAGATGGAAACACGGCTGTGGTCCAGCCAAGCACGTCCGGAAACGTCCAGCGAAGCAACGTAATTGCCATTCTCATCATTGACGGAATTACGCGGAGAGTATTCAATCATGTAATTCTGCACCTCATAGGCCACACCGTTGAAAGCATTGGTGGAAGCCCCGTCGGAACTCGATACGCGCGGATCGTAGGCAACCTCAAGGTCGACGAACGTGTGGTCGTCGAGGTTGCCGATACCCTGCAGCTGGCCGTTCTTGTAACGGATCAGATCGCCCGAGTAGGACTGCGCCACGGCATAACCGCTCCACATGTCGTAAGTGGCTCCTTCCTCGGTAGGTTTAAGACCGGCGAAAGTCGTGGCCGGATCGCCCACCAGCGCCTCATATGCATTACGCTTGATGGCATGGGTGGTGACCAGGCGGGTGATACGCGTACGGGCATTCGACGCCGTCATGTTGCCGTTGGAGAAACCATCGGCCTGCGTCCATGTGAAACCATCCCGGACAAGGAGTTCGTTCGGAATCAGGAACAGCGACAGATATTCGGACGCAGACTTGTCTCTCAGCAGAGAGTTCAGGGCATCATCGCGGATATCAGTTCCGTAGGATGTCATGGCCTCCTTGTGCATGGCATACTTCGGATTCAGGAAAAGTTCAGAATAGACCGACTCGAAATTGGAACTGCGTATATAGGTATTCTGACCGTACAGCACACCGTTCGAGGCCATCCGGAAATCAACCACCTTCGACAAATCTATGCCGGCACTTTCGGAACCACCGACAAAGTCGCCCAAGTGGTTCTGGTTGCCAGCAAACTGCTGCGGCCAGAATGAATTGGTGGTCATGTGCGCATTGATGAACGCCACTTTAAGCGGACCAAGGTCGACATTGAGCGTAAAATTGCCGTAGACCCGCTTCAGCGTCGTGCTGTCCAGCGTATAGCCACCACGCGCCATGAGGTATTCGTTGAATTCGTCGAATGCTGCGTTGTTCGGAGCCAGCAGCGTGTAGCCGTAACGCTGTCCGGCCTTGGCACCGTAAGTCGTGGTATAGACTTCCGCATTGAGCGGGAAAGCCAACGAGCCGGAGTACAACTTGACATAGACCTTCAGGCCCGGATGGGCATTCTGCACAGACGAAGTCAGCTCCGGTTCGTCGATGAACTCGACCAGCGTCGTGGGAGATACGGCAGACGAATAGGTCTCGATGAGTTTTCTGAACTTGCCGTAACCCTTGGGGTCGGTCAGTTCCTGATCCTCAGCCAGTATTCCGTCCAACGTGGGGAGCGGCTCGATGACACGGTCCAACTCGTAGACCAGACCGTTCTCAGCCTGCACCGGTTCCACCGTGACCATCTGCGCATCCACGACGTTGCGACCGATGTAACGGCCCTCGCCGAAGAACAAAGCATAATCTTCTTCGGTGAAATCTCTCAGTCGCTCAAGGAAGTACGGAATGTATTTGTAACCCTTGTCATCGATATCAAATCCGTTAGCAAGCGACGGCGTAGCATTGGTGTGATACTTGTTCTGGTTATAGTAAGCGCGCGTGCTGTCGTTTACATATTCCGTCCCGTTGTCATTGTGGAAGAACATTTCGCCGTATTTCATACCCTCATACATCATGGTGGTACGCTTGTAGGCAACACGTTCCTCGCCGTAGGTTGCATCCTGGAAGGTGGTCAGCTGGTCGAGCGAGAAAGGATTGATGACCAGAGAATACGCAACCAGTTTGGAAGCCTCTTCATCCGAGAGCTCGTCGGCACTGGACAACCCTTTACTCTGCAGATACTGCGCGAACGCCTCGTCGTTGGGAGCGAAGAGCGTGTACGAACCGGATCTGTCAAGAGCGTAACCCGTCCTCTGCGCGCAGGAAACATACTGCGTGAAATTCCCGGCATTTTCCAAGGTCTGAAGCAGCGGCGGGCCTAACCACGACGGACGGTCATAGTAATCGCCCCAATTGTTTTGTTCACATTGCGCCAGCAACAGAACCGACAACAATAACATAAGAATTTTTGATAATCTGCTCATAAGTGTTATTGATAAGGGTTAATAATATAAATGAATTTCAATGGAATGTGAGCATCTGTGCCCGGTTGCCGGGCACACGCTCCCCGAAAGGAGTGCAGCACGGCAGGATACGTAGCCAAGTGTGTAAAATTGCTTCATACGCTATCTGTTAATAAACCATTTTCTCATATACCAACTATAAACAACAATTGTAAGCAGCTCAACGTGCTACTTGCAACGATTGCATATTACTGATTTTATGGAAGTTGACAAACTTTGCCCTTCCTTTGTTTTCTCACATATAAAATCAGACAAATATAAAAAAAATGTTAAAAAAGCGCAACAATATCTTTTTTTTTTTCGTGTACTTTTTTTTTTAACATTTTCAGTGCGTCCGACCGGGAACGATATGGCCGCAAAAAAAACAGTTATGGACGAAAAACGTCCATAACTGTTTTTTGCGCAGTCGCTTATGCTATTCGCACTTCAGGACCTGCTCGATCTGGTATTTGGCAGATTCGAGATAGTTGCCCGACTTCACTTTTTTGAACGAAGCGCAGGCTTCGGCCGCTTTGCCCTGTCCAGCCAACGCAAGGCCGGTCTCGTAGTAGAAACCGTACTTGCCGTCCTCTGCCTCGACCAGTGCCATCCCCTTGTTCGCCATGTTGAGGGCGTCGCCCCATTTTTCGGAGGCGTTGTACACAGACGCAAGCTGGAGATACAGATCAGAATTGCTGGCGTCATACTGAAGCGCCGACTGGAACATCTGCAGCGCATTGCTCAGTTTGCCACCCTGCTTGGCCGTGACCCCCTTGCTCATATAGTAAGAGCAGAGTTTCTTGTCGCAGTTGGCCACCCATTTGGATTCGGATGAGCTGGACTGCGCTTTGGTCTTGGCCTGCTGGATCGCAGCAATCATCCCCGCATCGTCTCCTTTCTTTTCGAGGGTCAGTCCCTTGTAGTACAAAGCCTGGGCCGGCATCTTGTTCCGCTCGACGACTTTGTCGAAATAGGTGATGGCCTCATCGTATTTCTTGCCCTGATAGCATTCCACGCCGGCGTAAAGTTCAACGTTCGGCAGCAGCGAGGCGATGCTGGTCTTCACATCGGCTACATTATACTTGGATGCCGCTTCGGATGCGGAGGCAAGTTCCGTGTAGGCCTGTGTGTATTTCTTGGCCTGGATGCTCTTCTTGGCGATATTCAGGCAAGCCGTGGCATAGGCGTCCTGGGCCTGCTTGCGCTGCTCATCGGCCGTGGAGCCGACTTTGGAAGCCATGTTGATGGTCGCCTCGAAAGCCTTGGCCGCTTCGGCGGGATTACTCTTGTTCAGGTCGGCCGCTTTCTTGTACGACGCGATGACTTCCTCCAGAGTCTGACCGTAGGCGCCGGCGAAACATGCCAGCAAAGCTGCAGTAGCAGCGAAGAATTTAAAGTTTTTCATATCCGTTGAATAATAATCGTTGTTTCCGTTGAAAGAGTTAGCAAATATAATGCAAAATTTTACCAAAAGAGACGCGAGGTATAAAAAAACCGGCGGAAGCCCGTACAGACGGGCCTTCTTGAAAAAACGGAATGGAAGTGTTACTTTTGTCCACCGGTCCGGTTATACATATATATAATTATGGCGACACCGACCGGTTCATCATGACTATGCATACAGCCGTATTCTGTCTCGGCGGCAATATCCGGCCGAGACGCCGTTTCCTCGACCGCGCCGTACAATGTCTGGCGGAGCGGATCGGAACGATTGTACAAACATCGTCCGTCTACGAGACCGAAGCCTGGGGGTTCCGGGCACCGGCGTTCCTGAACCGGGCGGTGGTCGCAGAGACCGGCCTGTCGCCCGAAGAGGTGCTTCGCGTCACACAGGCTATCGAACGGCAACTGGGCCGGATGCGGAAAACAGACGGAGCCTACGCCTCGCGTACCGTGGACATCGACATCCTATTCTACGATGACGCCGTCGTGAACGTGCCGGGCCTCCAGATTCCGCATCCGCGCATCGCAGAGCGCCGCTTCGTCCTGGCGGGGCTCGAGGAAATCATGCCGGATTTCGTGCATCCCGTACATAAAAAAAATATCCGGACACTGTATGAACAATGTCCGGATACGCTGCGTGTCCGACGCCTGCCTAACGGATGATGTCGAACCCCGTGTAGGGTTGCAGGACTGCAGGAATCCGGATGCCTTCGGGCGTCTGGTTGTTCTCGAGCAGGGCTGCTACGATGCGCGGCAAGGCCAGGGCACTGCCGTTGAGCGTATGGGCCAGTTGCGTCTTCTTATCGCCGACCTCTTTGAAACGCAGTTTCATACGGTTGGCCTGGAAGGTTTCAAAGTTAGACACCGAGCTGACTTCCAGCCATTTACCCTGTGCTGCAGAATAAACTTCGAAGTCGAAGGTCAAGGCGGAAGTGAAACTCATGTCGCCGCCGCACAGCCGCAGGATCCGGTACGGCAACTCCAGGTCGGTCACCAGTGACTCCACATGTTGGATCATCTCATCGAGCGCCTGGTAGGAATTGGACGGGTGCTCCAGCCGGACGATCTCGACCTTGTCGAACTGATGCAGACGGTTCAGACCGCGCACGTCCTTGCCGTACGAGCCGGCTTCACGCCGGAAACACGGTGTATAGGCCGTCATCTTGACCGGGAAATCCTCGGCCGAAAGAATCACGTCGCGGTAGATGTTCGTCACCGGTACCTCTGCCGTGGGGACAAGATAGTAATTGTCCACTTCGGCATGGTACATCTGCCCTTCTTTATCGGGCAGCTGCCCCGTGGCAAAACCGGACTGCTCGTTGACCATGACCGGCGGCTCGATTTCGTGGTAGCCGGCCGCGGTGGCACGGTCCAGGAAGAAATTGATGAGCGCGCGCTGCAGTCTGGCACCCTGGTTCTTGTAAACCGGGAATCCGGCTCCTGTCAGCTTGACGCCCAGCTCGAAGTCGATGATATCGTATTTGCGGGCCAGTTCCCAGTGAGGCAGCGCCCCTTCAGGGAGTTCCGGCATCTTTCCGCCCATGCGCACCACGACATTGTCTTCGGCACCGTAACCTTCGGGCACGGAGATGTGCGGCAGATTGGGCAGTGTCACCAGCAGATCCTGTATCTGCTGCGCGGTTTCGGCCATCTTGCGGTCCAGTTCGGCCGTGGCAGCCTTGAGTTCTCCCGTATGCTTCTTCGCTTCGTCGGCCTCGTCGGTCTTGCCGTTCTTGAGGAGCATCCCGATGGACTTCGATGTCTGGTTGAGTTCGCAGAGCACGGCGTCGTTCTGCGCCTGCATCTGCCGGCGCAACCGGTTGAGTTCGATAATCCGGTCGACGGTTTCTTCGGCGTTCTTGACGTGCTTTACCGCCAGGCGGCTCACGACAAAGTCTCGCTGTTCTTCGATCTGTTTGAGTGTTAGCATGAGCTATTAATTAAAAAGGGTGTTTCGGCACAACGCAGAACACCCTTTGTATGGTTCGATATCATCCCGGACGGTTCGGCACCGCGCGGGAAAAATGTTATTCCTCAGCGGCAGGAACCACCGACACATACGATTTGTCGTCGGCTTTCTTTCTGAACGCAACCGTGCCGTCCACAAGGGCATACAGCGTATGGTCCTTACCCATGCCGACATTGAGGCCGGGATTGTGCACCGTACCGCGCTGACGCACCAGAATATTACCAGCCTTGCAGGCCTGCCCGCCAAACAACTTGACGCCTAAACGTTTGCTTTGGGATTCTCTTCCATTGCGGGAACTACCCACACCTTTTTTATGTGCCATAATGCTCTGATTGTTATTTCTTCAACTTGTTAAGCCGCCACGATACGCTCGATGGAAATCTTGGTGAAATCCTGACGGTGACCTGTCATCTTCTGATAGCTTTTTCTTCTTTTCTTCTTGAAGACCAGCACTTTCTGCCCTCTCACGTGCTCTTCCACCTTGGCCGTCACGGAAGAACCTTCGATAACCGGCTTGCCCACCTGGATGTTATCACCGTTCTCGATAAGATAAACTTTGTCGAAAGTCACCGAGTCGCCCGGTTCGTTCGGAAGGCGATGGACAAATATCGATTTGCCTTCTTCAACCTTGAACTGCTGGCCTAAAATCTCTACTATTGCGTACATAACAAGTCCTGATATTTCGTGTGTAAATCGGGGTGCAAAAGTAGAAACATTTTACCTAATTGCAATGTTTTTTGATTTTTTTTTGCACCCCTCTGCCGTTCTGCCTACTTGTCCGCCTTTTTGGCGCGCGACGTTTTTTTCTTCGCGACCGGTTCCTCGATTTCCTCGATGGCGGCGAAGGCTTTCCGCGCCTTGGCGACGGACACTCTCAGCTTGTCCAGTTCCAGCTTGATCTTCGCGTACTGACGGTCTTTCTCCTGCAACGCCTTCTCCAGTTCTCCGACCGAGATGCTCTGCTCCTCTTTCTTTTCGATTTTCTGAAGCCGGGTGGTGAAGTCGGAAAGGACATTCATATAATTAATGAAGGCATCGTACGGGGAGTCGTACGGGTTGTACGGTGTACGGCGGCCGGTTGCATAATGCTTGGTACTCATGAAACGGAGATGGTCGCAGGCCTGCAGGTATTTCCAGTCGGCCTTGATGCGCTTGCTGTCGGTCAGGGCAACGCGCTCGGCCAGGTCGTACAGTTGATGGAAGGCTTCCTGCTGCAGTTCGTTGCCGAGCCAGGCGGACGTATCGCGTTCCTCGTCCATCCACGAAATCGGGAAACGGACGCTGACGGGCGCGATGGGGGCTGCCGAAACCATTTCGGACGGATTGACAAACGAGAACCCCTGCTTCAAGGCGTACACCGGCAGATAGCGCAGGAAATCGAATATCCCCGAAGATGCCGGCTGCTTGTCTCCGAACGTGGTGTAATCCAAACTGATATTGAACAGATCTTCCTTTTCGTCACAGGCATTCATCCAATACAGGAATTTCTCGACCGTCAGCGGATATTCGCTCCACGACGTGCTGGAGAAATTGAACCGGATGTCGTCGCTCAGCTTGTAGTTGCGGAGCAGCAGCTTGACCCGCGGATTGGTGGCCGAGCAGTATACATAGTTCGGACTCTTCCATCCCAGGATGTGCCGCGCGCCTTCCGTCAGGACGCCGTGAAATCCCATCTCTTCGACGTAACCGGCAATGTCGTTGCTGTACAGCATGCTGGTGTTGCAGAAGACGTCACCTACCTCGCGTCCGAAGAATTTCTTGATTTTCTCACGGTGCTGTGTCACCTGATTTTCGAATTCTTTCCGGTTGGCCAACGCAGCCAGCGACTGTGCGTCCGTACCGCCCAGGAACTCGACGCATCCGGTATCGGCCAGCTTCTTGAAACTCTCGAGAACTTCGGGCGTATAGAGTTCGAACTGGTCCAGCGCAGTCCCGGAAATGGAGAACGAAACTTTGAACCGGTTCTTGTTCGCCTTGATCAGGTCGAGCAGGATCTTGTTGGCCGGCAGATAGGACAGGTCGGCCATCTTGCGGACGTACGATTCATTGGCGTAGTCATCGTAGTAATAATGGTCTTCGCCGATATTGAAGAATCTGTACCTTTTCAGACGGAAAGGCTGATGAATCTGGAAATTTAAACAAATCTTCCTCATTTTCTTATATTTAATAGTTTTTGTCTGCTTAACGGCCGCAAGCGCTGTAATAAACGTCGCGTACGTGGGCTGCGGCATCGTCCCACTTGAGGTTGTCGACCTCCCCTTTGCCTTTCTGGCGGAAAGTATGATAGAGCGCCGGATAGTTCAGGATACCGTAGATGGCGTCCGCCATGGCATAGGTGTCCCAGAAATCAATCTTGATGGCATGCTGCAGGATTTCGGCCACACCGGACTGGTGCGAGATGATGACCGGCACGTTGGACTGCATGGCTTCGAGCGGCGAGATACCGAAGGGTTCGGAGACCGACGGCATGACGTACACATCGCTGAGTGCGAACATCCTGTACACGTCGTCGCCCCGCAGGAACCCCGTAAAGTGGAACCGGTCGGTGATGCCCAGACGGGCCGCCCGGCGGACCATCTTGTTCATCATGTCACCGCTACCGGCCATGACAAACCGGACATTGTCCATCTTCTTCAGCACCAGGCTGGCGGCCTCAATGAAATACTCAGGCCCTTTCTGCATGGTGATACGTCCCAGGAACGTGACCGTTTTTTCCGGATAGTTTCTCTTGACATTCAGAACATTGGGATGCTGCATCGGCTCAACCGCATTATAGACCGTCACAACCTTGTCCGGGTTGATGCCGTATTTTTCAATGACAATCTTGCGCGTCAGGTTGCTGACCGTGATAATCTTGTCGGCAGCTTCCATACCTTTTTTCTCGATATCGAACACCACCGGGTTGACGCTGCCGCCGCTCCGGTCGAAATCGGTGGCGTGCACGTGGATGACCAGCGGCTTGCCGGATATGTATTTTGCAGCGATGCCGGCCGGATAGCACAGCCAGTCGTGGGCGTGGATGACGTCGAAGTCATTTTCGGAAGCAATCGTCGCGGCCACGATGGCATAATTCGAGATCTGCTGCATCAGGTTGCTGCCGTAACCGCCCGTGAACGAGAGTTTTCCTGTCGCGTCGGTCGTAATATAGCTGTTCTCTCCGGGCTGGATCTCAGATTTCAGCATTTCATAAGCCTCCACACCGACATAAGGCAGCAGGTCCACGCCGACCTCGATCTGATGGAGTTCCTTCAGGAATCCCACCACCCGTCTGTCGCGGATTTTCACCGTCGTATTGTTGGCACCGATCAGGCGCATGCTGCTCTGGTCCTCATCGCCGAACATTTTCGGGATGACGAACAGCACATCGATGTCGGGGAAGGATGCAAGTCCTTTGGTCAGACCGTAACAAGCCGTTCCAAGACCGCCTGATATATGGGGCGGGAACTCCCAGCCAAACATTAAAACTCTCATTTTCTATCAGTTTAAATTACCACGGTTTGCAAATTAAAAAACGTCTTCCGGATTCTCGTACTGCGCCACCTGGCGGATGGCGGTCAGCAGCGCCGCCACACTCCAGGCCTGGGAGATGGCGCCTTTGCCGACATAGGGCGGGTCGCCGTTGTACACTTCGGAAATGGTGCTGATGCCATGCTGCGTCATCTCTTCTTCGAAGCCAAGCACCAGCCGTTTGATCTTGGCGATGCCCGAACGCTTGTGGATCCGGAGCCAGCCCGTGGCGAAGAAACCAATCAGCCACGGCCATACGGCACCTTGATAGTGCACGTGCTCGCGGGCGATCTGGTCGCCTTCGCAGAGTGCGTTGTAGCGCGGGTCGTTCGGCGAAAGCGAGCGCAGGCCGCGCGGCGTGAGCAGTTCGCGGTCGGCGACGTCCAGCACGTTCTTCATCATCTCTGGCGACAGCGGAGAATATTCAAGCGCCGTGGCGATAATCTGGTTCGGCCGGACCGACCAGTCCTGCCAATCGGCACCGGCCACATCGGCCAGGCCGTCCCGGTTCTCGTCATAGAAGTGCGCCAGGAAAGAAGCTTTTATGGTTTCGGGCAGCGCACGCCAGGCCGACACGAACTTGCGGTCGCCGTTCTTGCGGGCCATTTCCAGCGCAAAGCAGACGGCATTGTACCAGAGCGCACTCAGTTCCACCGGATAGCCTGCACGCTGGGTTACCGGCACACCGTCGACGACGGCATCCATCCAAGTCAGCGCCTTGCCGTCTTCGGCCGCATATATCAAACCGTTGTCGTCCATGCGGATATGATTGGGCAGCTGGCCGCCGCGGTAACTCTCGAGCACCTGCTTGACATACGGCCCGTACTTTTTCCAGACAGCCTTGTCATCCTGCACAAAGCGCGCATATTCCTGCACGGCGTAGATGAACCACAGCGGCGTATCGGCCGTATCGTACACTTTCTCGCGCGATCCGACCTTCGGGAAAATACCGTCGGTCATGTGCGAAACCACCGTGTCGAGCACGGCCTGGCAGGTTTCCACATCGCCGGTGGCAAGTGTGAGACCCGGAAGTGCGATGAAAGTATCCCGTCCCCGTGTGCCGTACCAAGGATAGCCGGCCACAATCTTCATCTGCCGGTTGCTGTCGAACAACACGAACTGGTTGGCGGCGTTGGTCAGGCAGTGGTAGAAGGATTCGCGCGGCAACCGGCGTTCCTGGGCGATGGTGAATTTCCGCTTGAAGTAGGCCGGCTTCTCTTCTTTCAGGCTGGCAGAGAAGATGATGCTCTCCCCTTTCTTGATGTCCACTTCGAAATAGCCCGGCACGAACAGGTCCTCGCAGCATTCATAGCCCCGCTCCTCTTCTTTAGCGTACTTGATGTTGTAATACCAGTCGGGCACCTGCACGAAATCGCATTTCTTCGACATCTGCATGTACAGGGACGGCAGCGAATCGTACATGGTCGAAACCACGCCGTTGGCCACCGGCCGGACCTGTGTGTCGGCCACCATGTTGGCCTTGCTCAACGTATGCATGCTCCTGAAAGCCAGGAAAGGCTTGAAACGCAGTTTCGTATCCGACTGAGCCTGCACCAGGGTGTACCGGATCATGATCTGCTCTTCGTGGTCCGACATCAGGCTTTCCTTGGTCAGGATGACACCGCCGACACGGTAGGTGGTCTTGACCAGGGAATCGGCTTCGAAATCTACCACATATTTGTGTCCCTTCGGGAAATAGACATCGCCGTCGTACTGGTGGATGCCCAGGTTGAACTCTGCGTCATGCTGGATGACGGACGCGTCCAGCGAAGAAAGGAACACATAACGGTGATTGTCGAATTTCGGAATCGGGCAAATAAGCAGCCCGTGGTATTTCCGGGTATTGCATCCGATGATGGTCGTCGAGCAGAAGGAACCGCCGCGGTTGGTTCTCAACACTTCCCGGGTCAGGGAATACTCCAGGTTCGCCAGGCGGGTTTTGTCAAAATTCAAATAGCTCATAATAATTAATTTGTTCGGTCTGTCTTTTTTCCATACGCCCCGCGTCTTTCTGAAAAAACACTGCGTAAAGACGCAAACAGATACTTTTTCTCAGTCGATTTTTTGCGCCGCGCGTAGCAATTTACATGCCAAACGAGGCAATTATTTACAATAAATACACCGCCAGGCTCCCGAAATGGCATCTCCAGGAACATGGAACGGATAGATGTGCAAGATAGCAATCCAAACGCAATTTACAAAATTCCAGGCCGTTTTTTTCTGCATGGGACATTTTTCCGCCGCCGGCGGACGGCTACGCATGCGGGGCCACACGGCGCCCCTCTGGAAAACCATCGGGACATGGCAATTTCACCGGCAAACCGGGGCGATGTCTGAATCGTTTTTCTATCTTTGCAGCGCAAAACAAAAACCATCATCGAAAATGAAACAAGCTATTGCCATTCTGACGGGTGGCGGCCCTGCGCCCGGAATGAACACTGTGGTCGGAAGCATCTCCAAGACCTTCCTCAAAAACGGATTCCGCGTCATCGGCCTGCACCAGGGCTATACCGGACTGTTCAACAAGAATCCCCGGACAACGGACATCGACTTCATGCTGGCCGACGATATCTTCAACAGGGGCGGTTCGTTCCTCAAGATGAGCCGGTTCAAACCGACGGACAAGGATTTCCAGGAAAATTTCAACCTGAAGTTCTTTGTGGACAACAACGTCAAACTGCTGGTGACCGTCGGCGGCGACGACACGGCCTCGACGGCCAACCGCATCGCCAAGTTCCTGACAGAAAAGCAGTATCCCATCGCCAATATCCATGTACCGAAGACCATCGACAACGACCTGCCGCTGCCGGCCGGCTCCCCGACGTTCGGGTTCCAGTCCGCCCAGGCGCAGGGAACGGTCATTGCCACGACGGTCTATGAAGATGCACGTACCAGCGAGAACTGGTTCGTGGTGGCGGCCATGGGACGTTCCGCCGGCCATCTGGCCTTCGGTATCGGCACAGCCTGCCATTATCCCATGATCATCATTCCCGAGATGTTCAACAAAACCGAAATCACGGTCGACAAGATTGTCAACATGGTGGTTTCCTCCATCATCAAACGCAAGATCATGGGCGTCAACTACGGCGTGGCCATGATTTCGGAAGGCGTTTTCCATGCCTTGAGCGATGAGGAAATCAAGAAGTCGGGCATCCACTTCTCGTATGACGAGCATGGGCATCCGGAATTGGGAAAAGTTTCAAAAGCGCACATATTCAACGAATTGCTCGAAAAGAAACTGAAAACGCTCGGCATCAAGGTAAAATCGCGTCCGGTTGAAATCGGCTACGAGGTGCGTTGCCAGACGCCGACGGCCTACGACCTGGTTTACTGCTCCCTGCTGGGACTCGGCGTATACAAGTTGTTCTCGGAAGGCAAGACGGGTTGCATGGTGTCGGTCGATCCGGTCGGCGAGGTTTCTCCGCTGTACCTGAAAGACCTGCAGGATCCTGTGACGGGCAAGATTCCGCCGCGGCTGGTCAATCCGGAAGGTAACCGCGTGCAGGCTGTTGTCAACGACATCCTGCATTACATCACGCCGGAAGACTACGAGGCCGCGAAGAAATATGTCGCCGACCCGGAGACTTACGACTTCAAGAAAATCCTGAACTGGTAAAAGCCGGTTCTGCATACAAAAAAAGAGACTGCCCGGCGGGCAGTCTCTTTTTTGTTTACATGTCAGACTGAGATGTCTGAATGCCACGTCCGGTGAGACTCCGTTCTCCCCTCCGGGGGCGCTCCTGGTTTGTTTTATTGCACGAAAAGACGGTAGTCGATGGACGTCCCCATCAAAGCATAGCCCGCAGGATTCAGATGCAGGTAGTCCGACTGATAGGCCGCCTGCATCACCTCCGGGTCGGATGGATCGCGTACCAGTGCGTCGAAATCAATCACCGCATCAAAGCAGTCGGCCTGCCGGATCCATTCGTTCAGAATCTGCCGGCCGGCCTCGTGGTCCAGCGTGAAATAATAATGGTTCTTGAACGGCATCACCGTGGCCGCATAGACTTTCAAACCCTGTGCATGGGCGCGGCCGGCCATGTCGCGGAACACTTCCTTCAGACGCTCTGCCGTTTGCCTGGCGTCGGGCGAAGTACAGAGGTCATTCACGCCCTCGCAGATAATCAACCACTTGACTCCCGCCTGTGCCAAAATGTCCGATGCGAAACGGGCCTCGCCGGACGGTCCCAGACCACCACGCTCGCGCAGTACGCAGTTGCCGCCGATCCCCATGTTCAGCACGCCGACATGGCTGGTCTCCTCGTGCGAGAGCAGATGCGCCGCCAACTGGTCGGGCCAGCGGTTCTGACGGTTCGTGTCGGATCCGCGGCCGTCGGTGATGGAATTGCCCAGAATAGCCACCGAAGCCGCCGGTGCGGCTGTCAGCACGTCCATGCCGCGCAGGACATACCAGTGGTCGGTTGTGACAGCATCGGCGAAATCTTCATCGGATGACGGGGAATCCGTCAACAGGTACGAAGTGGTCCGTGAACCCGGATGGCCGGTCACGGTCATCGGCGAGGTCTGTCCGAACCGGATGGTGACCGCCACCTCCGCCTGCGGAGGCAGCCGGAATCCCACCGGATCTGACACCGCCGTAGCGCCAGGCGCCATCGTAACTTCGGTCTGACCACCGAACGTAAGCTGACACGCCGAAGCCGCATCGGTCCGGAATCCGCCGGTGGACAAGGCGATGGAAACAGCTTCCAGTGTCACCGGTTCTTCGCTGTACTCGTTGGAAAAAGTCATGCGAACCGTTTCACCGCCGATAGAGACTTTGAATATCTGCCGGAGCGTATGGCCGGTCAGTCCCGGTTCGGGCGGCCGGTTATGCGGTTCCACCAGTTGGGGCGCGGTACCCCAGGTACCCACCCACGAAGACGACTGTGCCGGTTTGGACGAACACATGGCAAGCAGGCCGGCCAGCAACAGAAGCGTCAGATAGGAGCAATGCTTTTTCATGATATCTTGCTGATTTTAATCTGTTTATTACCAAGTTGAAGTACGGTTGCAACGGATGCGCCGCCGGAGGCTGCCGACACCGATGCTGAAATCGCCCTCCTCCAGGTGCCAGGCGCCGTCCTCGCCGACAAACGCCAGACTGCGGGCCGGAACGGTAAGCACAACCTCTTCCGATGCACCCGGCTGCAGCGTGACCTTGCGGAATGCCCGGAGGCGTTTGACATCGGGAATAACCGATGCCACCTCATCGCTGCTGAAGAGCAGTACGGCTTCCGCACCGGCCTTCGTCCCGGTGTTGGTCACCTGCACCGAGAAACGAAGCGTGTCCTCCGCAGAAAAGACCTCCTTGTCAACCTGCAGGTCACTGTAAGCGAAAGTGGTGTAACTCAAGCCCGTACCAAACGGCCATTGCACATCCATCACCGCATCGTAATTGTATTCGCCGCCCATCGTGGCCGACATCTCCGACACCTTGAAATCGTAAGTGTGGATGGAATTGACATACCGGGGATAGGTGAACGGCAGGCGGCCGCTGAAATTCTCCCGTCCGGACAGCAGCGCAGCCAGGGCATCTGCACCGTAATTACCCGGCAGCATGATATCCACGATCGCATCGGCCAATGGCTCGATATCGCTGATGATGCGCGCCCGTCCTTCGTTGAGCACCAGCACAACCGGCTTGCCGGTCGCCGCGAGCTGCCGGACCAGTTCCCGCTGATTGGCACTCAGCGTCAAATCATTGATATTTCCAGGGGTTTCACAATAGGAGTTTTCGCCGATGCACGCCACGATGACATCGGCCGAAGCCGCAGCAGCCACCACCGGAGCGATGTCCACCTGCACCTCCTGCTGCCATCGCTGTCCGCCCTCGTCGTAAACCACCCCGGGCACGAAAGTCACCCGGTCGGTTCCAAACTCAGCCTGCAATGCCTGATATATGGTATGGTACGGGGCACTGTATTCCGGCCGGCCGCTGCCCTGCCACGTATAGCTCCAGCCGCCGTTCAGCGACCGCATGGAGTTGGCGTTGGGTCCCGTCAGCAGGATTCTGGTTCCGGACGCCAGCGGCAACAGGGCGTGCTCGTTCTTGAGCAGCACCTCCGACTCGACAGCCGCCCGGTATGAGGCCTGCCGGAATTCCTCGCAGCCGAACCGGTCGTAGCCGTCGACATTCCAGACGGGCGTGTCGAACAGACCCAGTCTGTATTTCAGCCGCAGCACGCGTATCACTGCATCGTCAAGCCGGGACATCGGAATACGGCCTTCTTCGGCCAGTTCCTTGATAAGAACCGCCGTCTTCGCATCGTAAGGCTCCATAATCATGTCTATGCCGGCATTGATGCCGATGCAGACCGCATCTTTCCGGTCGGCGGCGACATGCTCACGCTCGTAAAGGTTGTTGACATCTGCCCAGTCGGTCACAATCATGCCGTCCCAGTTCAATTCCTCCTTCAGCCAGCCAGTCAGCAGGGTTTTGCTGGCATGTACGGGAACGCCGTTCACCGAGGCCGAATTGACCATCAGGCTGAGCGCCCCGGCCTCGATGCAGGCCTTGAACGGCGCAAAATATTTTTCGCGCAAATCGGCCATGGAGACATAGGCCGGCGTCCGGTCCTTGCCGGAACGCGGTGCGCCATAGGCCATATAGTGCTTGATGCAGGCCGCGATGTGCCGGTCGTCCACATGGTCGCGGTCTTCGCCCTGCATGGCCCGCATCTCGGCGACGGCCATCACCGACTGGAGATAAGGATCCTCGCCGTAGCTCTCCCAGTTGCGCGGCCAGGCGGCTTCGCGCGTCAGGTCCATGACGGGAGAAAACGTCCAAGGCACCAGGGCCGCGCGTGTCTCATAGGCCGTCACCTGCCCCATCATGGCCGCATGTTCCGGGTTGAACGTCGCAGCAAGATTCACTTCCTGCGGGAAGAAAGTGGCGTCGCTGATATACGATGCGCCGTGGATCATGTCCATGCCGTACAGCGTCGGAATACCGGTCAGCCGCAGAGACCACTGCTGGACCTCTGCCATGAGCGCCGCGGTCGTCGCCCGGTCGGAAGCCGCGTCGAACGGCACATTCAGGATGGAGCCCACGCGGTAGGTGCCGAAGACTTCGCGCATGGCCGATGTGTCCAGCGCATGCCGCCGGTTATCGGTGATGGTATTGATGCTCAGCTGGACCAGTTGTCCGGCCTTCTCTTCCAGGGTCATTTTTTTCACCATGGCCCGGATTTCCCGTTCCATGGGAGATTCTGCATTGTCGGCACAGGACGCCCCCAGTATCAGGCAGCACAGCAGTGCAATGGTTCTGGCAATGTGTTTCATATGGAAACTGTCTTTAATAATGGCGAAGATACGAATTATTCCGCAAGGACAGGCCATAAAGCACATCTTCAGGCGGCATGGATATACAAAAAAAATGGGTGCAACGCCATACGTTACACCCACTTGATTTTTGTTCAGGAAAAGGCAGTGCGCCCGTCTTACTTCACTTCCTCGAAGTCCACATCCTCTGCATCCTGGCTGCCGGAAGAAGCGCTGCCGCTGCCGGGCTGCTGTGCACCGGCCGACGGACCGCCCTGCGCGCCGGCATTTTTGTACATCTCTTCGGACGCGGCGTGGAAGGCCTGGTTCATGGCTTCCATGGCCGCATCGATGGCCGCGATGTCCTGCGACTTGTGGGCCTCTTTCAACTTCGCGAGTGCACTCTCGATAGGTGCTTTCTTGTCGGCCGGGATCTTGTCGCCCAGTTCCTTCAGTTGCTTTTCCGTCTGGAAAATCATGCTGTCGGCCTGGTTCAGCTTGTCCACCCGTTCGCGGGACTGACGGTCGGCCTCGGCGTTGGCCTCGGCTTCGGCCTTCATCCGCTTGATTTCGTCTTCGCTCAAGCCGGAAGAAGCTTCGATTCGGATGCTCTGCTGCTTGCCGGTTCCCTTGTCCTTGGCGGACACATTCAAGATACCGTTCGCATCGATATCGAACGTCACCTCAATCTGCGGCACGCCACGCGGCGCAGCCGGGATACCGTCCAGATGGAAGCGGCCGATGGTCTTGTTGCCGGATGCCATCGGACGTTCGCCCTGCAACACATGGATTTCCACCGATGGCTGGTTGTCAGCCGCCGTAGAGAACACCTCGGTCTTGCGCGTCGGGATGGTGGTGTTGGCATCAATCAGTTTCGTCATGACACCGCCCAGAGTCTCGATACCCAGCGACAACGGCGTCACATCCAACAGCAGGACGTCCTTGACATCGCCGGCCAGCACGCCTCTCTGGATGGCAGCACCGACGGCCACCACCTCATCGGGATTGACACCTTTCGAAGGCGTCTTGCCGAAGAATTTCTCGACAATGGCCTGGATGGCGGGGATACGGGTGGAACCGCCGACCAGGATGACTTCGTCGACATCCGACGTAGACAGATGGGCATCCGCCAGCGCCTTGCGGCACGGTTCGAGCGTCGATTGGATCAGGCTGTCAGCCAGTTTCTCGAACTGCGAACGCGTCAGGGTCTTCACCAGGTGTTTCGGCACACCGTTCACCGGCATGATGTACGGCAGGTTGATTTCGGTGGACGTGGAACTCGAAAGTTCCACCTTGGCCTTTTCGGCTGCTTCTTTCAGCCGCTGCAGCGCCATCGGATCCTGGCGCAGGTCAATGCCTTCGTCCTTCTGGAATTCCTCAGCCAGCCAGTTGATGATGACCTGGTCGAAATCGTCGCCGCCCAGATGGGTGTCGCCGTTGGTCGACTTGACTTCGAACACGCCGTCGCCCAACTCCAGGATGGAAATATCGAACGTGCCGCCGCCAAGGTCGAAGACGGCAATCTTCATGTCTTTGTTTTTCTTGTCAAGTCCGTAAGCCAGGGCCGCAGCCGTCGGTTCGTTGATGATTCGGCGGACTTTGAGGCCGGCGATCTCACCGGCTTCCTTGGTCGCTTGACGCTGGGAATCGGTAAAGTAGGCAGGCACCGTAATGACAGCCTCCGTCACTTCCTGTCCCAGATAGTCTTCGGCGGTCTTCTTCATTTTCTGAAGCACCATGGCCGACAGTTCCTGCGGGGAATACTTCCGGCCGTCGATGACGACCCGCGGGGTGTTGTTGTCACCGCGTACCACTTCGTAGGTGACACGCGACACTTCCTTCCCGACCTGTTCATAGGTCTCGCCCATGAAACGCTTGATGGAGTAAATGGTCTTCTTGGGGTTCGTGATGGCCTGCCGCTTGGCAGGGTCGCCCACCTTTCTCTCTCCGTTTTCGACAAAAGCGATGATCGAAGGCGTCGTGCGCTTGCCTTCGCTGTTCGGAATCACAACCGGTTCGTTGCCTTCCATGACAGCCACGCAAGAATTCGTGGTTCCCAAATCAATTCCTATGATCTTTCCCATGATGTATGATTTTTAATTGTTCTCTGTTTTTTTTTGCCTGCGTCCGAAACGCATGCGCCGCTCACCGACAATGATTATGCCATGGCGACAATGCGACATTTTGGCACATTCCGGCGCCGGCGGAACTGCAGTGCACCGCCGCGGCGCTGCGCCATCTTGTCAGTCATGTCTTTATTTGACGGGGAAACATTACCTTTGCATGTCTGATAAAACATGCCGCCATGAACAGAGCATTCTTTCTGTACCGCCTGCCGCAGCGCCTCTTTCTCCCAAGCATCATTCTGGTTCTCAGCGTCCTCCATCTGGGGAGTTGCAGACCGGCTGCGCGGGAAATGGCCACCGCCTGGGATACGGTGACATGCGCATACTTCACAATGTGCACGCCCGTCGCACTCCACCAGGACCCCTACGCCGAGGCAAGGCAGCCGCAGGAGGTGAAACAGAACCTGATGGCCTGCGACTACCGCACCGGCCAGACGCCGGATGGCCGTTTCCAGGTTGTCACGAATGTCATGGCCTACAAACCCGGCATTGTCTGCTCACTCGCCCATGCCGCCGAAGGCGCGGCGCAGGGCATGGCGCATGCAGAGAGTGTCACCGGGTTCACGTTCACGCAACGCGACACGACGGTCATGGCGCGGCCGGCCGTCATTCAGCAGTGCCGGTGGAAAGAAGGCCGGCAGGAACGGGCCGCCCGGTCGCTGATGGCCGCGGAAGGTCCCATGTTGTGGCAGTTTATTGTCATCTATGCGCCCGGCAGGGAAGCGGCGGCGGATGCGGAGCGGCTGCTGAAGAGCGTCCGGCTGACCCGGTAGTCTGCTTGCAGTTGTGGTAAATGTCCGTTATCTTTGCATCCGCAACTTTATTCCAGACCATGAACGATTCCAGAAACAATCCGTCTGCCGGACAAAACGCGCTGCAGCACTTTATGCAGGGCGCCGGTGGCCGGCGGCTGGTGTTCTTTCTTTTCGCATGGCTGTTCCTCGGTCTGTATAACAGCGAATTTCTTTACAAAATACAACAGTTCAACCTGTTCATCGGGCACGACAGGCTTTTTCTGGCCAACCTGACACAACAGCAGGGCGGCCTGCTGGTCTATGCCGGACGGTATCTCACCCAGTTTTTCTATTTCCCGCTGGTGGGCGCGCTGATGGCTGCCGCCCTGCTCTCGCTGCTCGAACTGGCAGTGGCACACATGGCCCGGCTGCAGGGATACAAATCGCTGCTGCATTTCCTCCCATCAATGCTTCTGCTGCTCGCCCAGACGACGACGGGCTATTATCTGTACCTGCACTGGGAACCGTCTTTCCCGTTCGTGGCGGAGATTGGCATGCTGCTGGTCGTCGGAGCGCTCGCCCTGTACCGCAGAACCGCCGGGAAACCCGTCCTGCGGGCAGCCACCGCGCTGCTGCTGCCGGTAGCAGTATATGCCGTGAGCGGCAGTTTCGCATGGATTGTCCTGTGCGGCATGGCGCTTGAAACGTGGCGTACCGGACAGAGAAGCCCGGCAGTTTTCCCCACCCTGCTGATGGCGGTATCGCTGGCCGGGTGTATCACGGCAGGATACCGTCTGTTCTTTGCCGGCGGCCATGCGATGCTGTTCCGGCCGTTGCCGGACGCCGGTTTCATCGAACCGTTCGGAATCACCCTCCTGGCCGTGCTGGCCACGATATGGCTGACCGCACGACGGTCAACCGGTGCTGCACTGAAACCCGCCGCCGTCCCTGCCACGGGCTGGCGTCCACTGCTGATCACGGCAGTCGGATGCGCGGTCACAGCCTTCGCCTCATACCGCGACGCCAACTTCCGGACAGAACTGCGACTGCAGCGCCTGTTCGAACAGCAGGCATGGGACATGATGGTGGAAACGGCAGACCAGGTGAAACACCCGACCCGGACCATATCCGCCTATCGGGCCATGGCACTGGCCTACAGCTCCACTTACAGTCTGGGGGACAACTTTTTTGATTTCAACTTTGACTATCTTCCGGTCAAATGCCGGAAAGAGGTTCCCGAGCGCATGCTGTACTTCGCCGATTTCGAGCTCTGCGCCGCCGTACCCAACAGCGCTTTCCGGTGGAATGCGGAATACGCCGCACAATACGGATTCCGGCCGGCAACGCTGAAGGCCATGACCATGGCCGCACTCGTCAACCGCGAACTGGATTTGGCCACCAAATATCTCAAGATCCTGAATCAAACGACATTCCACAAGATCTGGGCGCTGAAGACCACGCACTATTTGAATGACATCCACACATTATACGATGTGCCCTTCTACCGGGACATCATCGACCGCATGCCGTCAGAAGACACCATCGAAGACTTCAACGGTATCACCCATCTTTTCTCGTACATCGGGGAAGATGCCGAAATGTACGAACGCGCACTCGTCACAGCGTTGTATTACAAGCGCATCGACACATTCTGCGCCAAGCTTGGCCAGCTGCCTGGCTCCCTGGCGCAAAACATGCCCGTCTATTTCCAGGAAGCCGTCGCCTTTGCCGGGCTGTCGGTCGATCCGTCCTATCTCGAGAAATACGATATCCCTGCCGTCGTGCTGAGCAACGTGCGCGAGTTCCAACGGCAACTTAACGCCACGGAGAACTGGGAGGATGCGAAACACGACCTGAAGGCGCAGTTCGGACGCACGATACCTTATTATATGGTTTTCAGCGAAGCGGCCGACTACAATTTTCCCGAAACCGGTACCGGGACCATCCTATACTGACACGCCATGGCACGCATCAACCTCCTCTTGATTTTCTTGACGCTCGGCTTTCTCAGCGCATGTACGCCGAAAGTGCCAGACCAGACCGTGCAGAACGCCGGGGAAGTGCGCATCACCCCGGACTACATCGACGTCACCATCCCGTACAACATCGCCCCACTTGATTTCCGGGTCATGGAACCGGCCGACCGGATCCGTGCGGTGATCCGTTCGGAACAGGGCCGGCAGATGGTGCTGCGCGGCCGGCACAAGAACATCGACATTCCGGCAAAAGCCTGGCGGAAGCTGCTTGAACAGAACAAAGGCAAAGACCTGTATATCGACATCTACACGCACCACGACGGACACTGGACACAGTTCCGGCCCGTATGCAACCACATCGCCGCCGAAGCCGTCGACCCGTGGCTCTCGTACCGGCTCATCGAGGCAGGTTATACCAGCTACGGCGCCACAGGCCTGTTCCAGCGCAACCTGGAGACGTTCGACGAGCGGCTGGTTTACAGCAACGCCATTGCGTCCGACAACGGCAGGACACAGGCCGTCGGCGGTCATGCCGTCCGGCAGCACAATGGGGCGGAATGGCTGTTCCAGGTCCGGGACGAGGATGCCGGCCTGATGCTTGTAAATCATGACGATATCCGAAAAATCGAGGTAATGGCCGATTCCCTGGGCGGCACACTGATGTTCGCCGCCTACCATCCCACGCTGCCGCTGATTGCCTTCTCGGTCAACCACAACATGCAGGTGCTCCACTCCACGCTCCATGAACGTACCGACATCATCGACTTCGCTTCCGACCTGGTGCTCTATGATATGCAACGGCAGAAGCTGTCGTATATCCTCCGCACGGAAGACCGTTTCGAAACCCAGCCCGTATGGTCGCCTGACGGCGCCAAACTGTTTTATTGCAGCGCGGCATGTCCTGAATGGAACGACTCGGTGAGTATCAACGCACAGCTTAACATGGCCTACAATGAAATCCGCTACGACCTCCACGCCATCTCCTACGATGCCGGACAAGGCCGGTTCGGTGCGGTGGACACCGTTTTCCGGTTCACGCGGGGCAACGTCAGTGCCGCCTTCCCGAATCTCTCGCCGGACGGGCGCTACATGCTGGTCAGCATGGCCCGCTACGGAAGTTTCCCCGGACTGCAGCACATCAGCGACATCTACCTGCTGGACCTGGAAACCCGGGACATCGCACCGCTGGATCCCGTCAACGGCAATTACGCAGACGGCTTTGCATCGTGGTCGTCGGACGGCCGGTGGATTGTCGTATCCAGCTGCCGCGACGACGGGCAGTATGCCAGACCTTACATCGCCTATTTTGACACCGGAGGAAAAGTCCGCAAACCATTTCTGCTGCCGCAACGCCGGCAGATGGAACACGTCACCCGCCTGGCATCGTACAATACGCCAACCTTCATGCGAAGTCCTTTCACCATCTCCCCCAGACAGCTTTACCGCAAAATCTCCGGGCCGGCCGATGTATTCATCGCACCGGCAGACCAAGAATAATCTGGACCGCTTCCGGTCTGTCACATTGTAATTTTTTTATTTGTTTTCGAATAAAAATTTTACGATTATTAGCCTGTTTTTCGAGATTTAAAGAATATTGTAAGCAAAAAATCAATTTTCCTACTAATTTTTAATTTATATTTGGCTATATGGGCGAAAATGTCAAAATTTGCATCCGGAAAATTCATATTTAACCTTTTAAAATATCACACAATGGATCCTAGAGTTGAACAATTCATGGCTAAACTGAAAGCCAAGAACCCGGGTGAGGAAGTATTTCACCAGGCCGTCCAGGAGGTGGCCGAATCGATCATCCCCTATATCGAGGAAAATCCGAAATACAAACATGCCAAGATTCTGGAACGTCTGGCTGAACCCGAACGCGTCATCATTTTCAGAGTCCCGTGGATCAACGACAAGGGCGAACTCGAAATCAACCGTGGTTTCCGCATCCAGATGAACAGCGTCATCGGCCCCTACAAGGGAGGTCTGCGGTTCCACCCGACCGTCACCCTCGGCGTGTTGAAATTCCTTGCCTTCGAGCAGACATTGAAGAACAGCCTTACCACGCTGCCGATGGGCGGTGCAAAGGGCGGTTCGGATTTCGATCCGAAAGGTAAATCCGACAATGAAGTGATGCGTTTCTGCCAGAGTTTCATGACCGAACTGCAGCGTCACATCGGTCCCGACACGGACGTCCCGGCCGGCGACATCGGCGTAGGCGCCCGCGAAATCGGATTCCTGTTCGGTCAGTACAAACGGCTTAGAAACGAATTCACCGGCGTGCTCACCGGCAAGGGCATCGAATGGGGCGGCAGCCTGATCCGTCCGGAAGCAACCGGCTACGGTGTCGCTTATTTCTGCTCCGAAATGCTGAAGACCCGCGGTGACTCGCTGGCCGGCAAGACAGTGACCGTCTCCGGTTCCGGCAATGTGGCCCAGTACTGCGTTGAAAAATGCAACCAGCTGGGTGCCAAGGTGGTGACCATGTCCGACTCGAACGGCACCATCTACGATCCGGATGGCATCAGCCCCGAGAAACTGGCATTCGTATTCGAACTGAAGAACGAAAGAAGAGGCCGTATCAAAGAATATGCTGAGCACTTCGGCTGCCAGTATCTGGAAGGCAAACGGCCGTGGAACATCAAGTGCGATGTCGCCATGCCGTGCGCAACCCAGAACGAGCTGGACGGCAACGACGCCCAGGCTCTGCTGGACAACGGTTGCTTCTGCGTCTGCGAAGGAGCCAACATGCCTTCGACCATCGAGGCCATCAACAAATTCGTGGCGGCCAAGATTCTCTACTCGCCGGGCAAGGCGTCCAACGCCGGCGGTGTCGCCACCTCCGGCCTGGAAATGACCCAGAACTCCATGCGTCTGCCGTGGACCAAGGAAGAAGTGGACCAGCGGTTGCACAGCATCATGATCAACATCCACCAGACCTGCGTCAAATACGGCAAGCAGGAGGACGGATTCATCAACTACGTGAAAGGTGCCAATATCGGCGGCTTCGTCAAAGTGGCCAACGCCATGCTGGCCCAGGGTTACGTTTAGGCCATGATCAGAGTCGCAGTCATAGGATACGGCAACATCGGCCGATATGCCGTTGAAGCCGTACAGGAAGCGAAGGACATGGAACTGGCCGGCGTCGTGCGCCGCGCCGGTTCCATGGACCAGACGCCCGATGCACTGAGGAATGTCAAAGTGGTGTCGGACGTCGCCGAACTCGGCAAGGTGGATGTGGCCATCCTTTGCACCCCTTCGCGGAAAGTGCCGGAAACCGCCATGCAATACAGCGCGGCAGGTATCAACACGGTTGACAGCTATGACATCCACGGCGACACGCTGTGGGCGTTCCGCCGCGACCTGGACGCCGCGAACAAACAGCACGGCACGGTCTCGATCATTTCTGCGGGATGGGATCCCGGTACGGATTCCGTAATCCGGACGCTTTTCACGGCCATGATTCCCAAAGGCTTGACCTACACTAATTTCGGCCCCGGTATGAGCATGGGACACACGGTGGCAGTCAAGTCGAAGGAAGGCGTGAAGAACGCCTTGTCCATCACCATTCCAGCCGGCACGGGAGTCCACCGCCGCATGGTGTACGTGGAACTGGAGCCGGGTGCGGATTTCGCCTCGGTTGCCCAGGCCATCAAGACGGATGCCTATTTCGTGCATGACGATACCGTCGTGACGCAGGTGGACGATGTCGATGCGCTCATTGACATGGGACACGGCGTCCTGATGGAACGGAAGGGCGTTTCGGGACGGACGCACAACCAGCTGGTGGAATTCCGCATGAAAATCAACAACCCCGCATTGACGGCCCAGATCCTGGTGTCGTGCGCCCGCGCGACCCTGCGCCAGCGGCCGGGAGCCTACGCGCTGCCTGAGATTCCAGTCATGGACCTGATCCCCGGGAACAGGGAAACGCTGATTAAGACGTTAATCTGATACGGTTGAAACAATAAAAAAAGGATGACGCTGAGTCATCCTTTTTTTATGCCCGTATGTTCAGGTTTTATCACCCGCAGGCGCAACAGGTCCTCTTGCGTGACCGTGGGGTCCAGCCCCTTCTGGAAGCGCTGCAGCACCAAAAGTCCCGTCCGGCGCGCCTTCTTCCTGGATGGAAATTCCATCACGCCCTGTACAGCCGGCACCACAGACTGGCGGATGAGCAATTCGTTATGGTAATAGACACAGTACCCCCACCCGTCACCCGTGGCAAAAGGCTTGACGTATGAACGCGACGACCAGATGTCCGCGTACATGAAGCCCGACACCGTAAGTCCGATGAGCAATACGGCCGCGCCGACCCAACGGATGGTCCTGCTGCTAATCATATTCGTCGTACTCGTCGTTCGGCAGGAACTCCCACAGATCGTCAAAGCGGTTGGAGGAACTCTTGCCGGTCGTGACAAAACCTCGGCCGTTGATGGAGAACGAAACAGCCTGCTCACGGGCCAGTCCTTCGAAACTGGTCTTCTCCTCCCAAAGATCCGTCACAGGGTCGTATTCCCACGTATCCGTCCGGAGCGTTCCGCTCGTCCCGGTCGTCACATAGCCATGGTCTCCCACAGTGAAAGCGACGCCGAAACTGCGCACGATATTGTAGTCGTTGTCATAGTTCTCATCGCTGACATCGGCGATTTTGCGTTTCTCGGTCCAGGTGTTCTTGTCTGCATCGAAGGCCCAGAGGTCACGCGTGTAACCCTGGCTGTTGCTGCCGCAGACAATGTAGGCCGTATTGCCGATGGTGAACACGCAGCCGCCATAGCGTTTGCTTCCGCCGTAGCCCGTCACCTGCGACCAGGAGGCTGTCGCCGGATCGTAGCAATAAAAGTCCTTCAGATAGTTGTCGTCATATCCCGTACCCACGTAACCCTTGCCTTTCAGGCTGAAGGCCAGGGCGGAATGACGCGCGGAACCCGGAAATTCAGCCTCCAGCTGCTTCCAGGTATTGGTTGCCGGGTCATATTCCCAGAAGTCCTTAAGGTATTCGTCGTTCTCATTGTAACCCGTGCCGTAATAGCCTTTGCCGCCTGCGGCAAAGCCCACGGCCGAGTTGCGCAACACACCCGGGCAGTCGGCCCGCTGTTCCCAGCTGTTGGTGGTCGGGTTATATTCCCACAGGTCGCCGAGCCGATAGGGTTTGGTGGATTTGTAACCTCCGCAGACATAGCCTTTTCCGTCCAGCACAAACGAAGCAGCCGAATTCCGGGCGTACCCGTCGAAATCGGAACGGCTCTTCCAGTTGCCGACCAGATCGTCATTGTCGTTGTCGCAGGCTCCGAGTGCCAGTACCAGCATCGCCACCGGCAGGACCTTCAAATATTTACGCGCTTTCATCCCTTTCATTGCTTATATTTTACGTAATATCGGACAAAGATACGAGTTTTTTTCAATCCCGCTGACAGACGGCGGCGCATCCCTCTGTTTTTTTCGCAAAAAACATTAAATAAACTTAAAGAGGGGCTTTTCTGCGGCACGGTACGGCCGTTTCGCAAAAAAACCGTATTTTTGCGGTTAATCTTCAAAGAGCCCGCATGCACAGACAAACATACACTTCCCGACCGGCATGGATCCTGCTGTTGCTTGGATGGGTGTTCGCCTTGGGGGCCTGCTCGTCCGACATGACCGTCGGCAACTTCATGGTGTCGCCGTCCGGCAAAATGGTCTATACTGACACCTGCACCGTCCACCTGACAACCCAGATCGTGGATTCGCTGGTCACGACCAATACCGGCATTGTCTACTGCGGCACGTACGACGATCCTTATCTCGGCACGACATCGGCCGTCGGATACACTTGTTTCAACCTGACCACCTTTGCCTCGTCAAGCCCGATCAGCACCGGTGTCACCTATCCGGTCATCTTCGACTCCCTGATCCTGTCCCTGCAGCCGGCCAGAAGATTCTACGGCGACACGCTGCAGGACATGACCATCCACATCCATCAGCTGAAGGAACTCATCGAGGACAACGAGGATATCTACGGATACTGTTACAACACCTCGTCCATCCCTTACGAAGAGACGCCTGTCGTTTCCTATACCTTCCGCCCTCATCCGCGCCGGACAAAGCCGGTTGAAATCAGGCTGCCGGACGCCATGGGCGAAGACCTGCTCGAAAAAATCCGCAACAGCGCGGACGAGATGACCACGACGGAGAAATTCAGGCGTTATTTCAAGGGATTCGCCCTGGTACCCGACGAAAACGACCACGCCGTCCTGGGATACCATGCCGTGGATACCATGTTCTTCATGCAGCTGTACTACCACACAATCATGGAGTACCGGACCGACTACACCATCACCTTCCCCATCCATCCGGGCTACCAGTTCAACCAGTATCAGTTCGACCGGACCGGCACGCCGACGGAGGGCCTGGTGGACAGCGAAACCGACCTGTTTTCATACACCACGGGACACAAGGCCTTTGTCCAAGGATTGTCGGGCATGTATTCAAAAATCGAATTCCCCTATCTGAACGATATCGAGAAAACCGGAAAGCTCAGTGCCATCGTCAACGCAGAGCTGCGGCTCTATCCCGCCCGCGAGGCTGCCAGCGATGAAACGCCGCTGCCGTCCAGAATCACGCTGTATATTTCCGACGAAGAGAACCCCGTCATTGCCGAAGGCGAGACGGTCACCGGCACCCTGGTCAAAGACCAGTACGAACGCAACACCCACTATGCCATCGGCATCAGTTCCTTCATCGCGGAGGAACTGGGAGCCATCGGCGTCTATAAACGGCACCTGCAGCTGGTGCTTCCGGACACCTCCCTCTACCGCATCGTACTTGGAGACCACAAATATCCGGACGTGCAGAATCAGGCCCAGTTGAACATTCAATACATGGTGTATGACCCGCATGAATAAACATCTGTTCGCCTTGTTTGTCTGCGTGTGGTGCCTGGCAGCCGACCTGTCGGCACAGCTCGGCACGTCATCGCCGTATTCCATGTACGGACTGGGGGAAATCAACGATCTGACATCCGGCCGGCTGGCCGGCAAGGGCGGATCGGCCATCGGCATGCGTTCTCCCGGACTGCTCAACCACGCCAATCCGGCCTCATACACTGCGTTCGACACGCTCTCCTTCGTCATGGATGTCAGCGTGGCCGGAAAATCCTCCCTCTTCAAAGCCGGCGACGAGTCAGAAAGAATGCGGAGCGCCAACATTTTCAAAATGGCGTTCGGTTTCCGGGTGACATCCCGCTGGGCGGCCAGCCTGGGTATCATGCCGTTCAGCAGTGTAGGATACAACCTGCAGGCGGAACAGGACATCGAAGGACTGACCTCGACGAATCTGGTGCAATATTCCGGCAGCGGCGGCCTGACGCGCATCCTGTGGGGCAACGCGTTCAAACTGACCCCGGAGCTGTCGGTCGGTGTCAACACCTCCTTCATATTCGGAACCATCACCAACGCGGAGCAGCAGCGGACCTGGACCATCGAGAAAAGCCTGCAGACGCACAAGTTCTACTGGGATTTCGGACTTCAGTACACCCGGATGTTCAACCGCCGGGCCATCGGTGTCGCAGGACTGGTGTACGGCTACCGCGGCAAGATGACCATGAACCGGAATGTGGAGATTTCATCGTATTCCTCCGACCTGTTCGAGGAACAGCTGCGCAACCAAACCCTGTACCTGCCCTCATTCATCGGTGTCGGCGCATCCTATGCCCGGCGGAACAACCTTCAACTGTCGTTTGACTACACGTTCCGGAAATGGTCCGACCTGAAAGCCTTCGGTGGTGCCCGTTTCGAGGATACACACCGCATCAACATGGGTGTCAGCCTCATCCCTGGCGCACAGAATCCCAAAAGCTATTTTGACAGAATCGAATATCAGGCGGGTCTGTCGATTGGGAACGCCTACCTCAGTTTCAACAACAAAAACGCCATGCAGGCCGTGCTCAGCATTGGTGCGGGGCTGCCCATCAGCAGTTCCATCGTGGATATCGTCTATTCCTACGGCATTTTCGGCAGAACCGGCTACAAGCAGATGCAGGAGCGGTTCCACAAGATTACCCTGGGCCTGACGCTGAAAGAAACCTGGTTCTACAAATTCCTGTACCAGTAACCAAGGACGAAGCATCGCTCCGAAATGCAAGAACCCCGGAAGATTTACTTCCGGGGTTCTTGTCATAAACGGGGCCTTCTTTCCCGGCGGGGAACCGGCCCTGACGCAGGCAGACGCTGTCAGAGCGTCTGCAGCAGAATCTCCAGCATCCGGCGACCGGACTTGGCCACCGACGAACCGGGGCCGAAAATGGCTACGACACCGGCATCATAGAGGAACTGGTAGTCCTGTACCGGAATGACACCGCCGGCCACCACCATGATATCCTCGCGACCGAGTTTCTTCAACTCGGCGATGACCTGCGGGATCAGTGTCTTGTGACCCGCCGCCAGCGACGAGACACCCAAGATGTGCACGTCGTTTTCGACGGCCTGCTTGGCAGCCTCCTCCGGCGTCTGGAACAACGGTCCCATATCGACGTCGAATCCTTCGTCGGCATAGCCGGTGGCCACGACTTTGGCGCCGCGGTCGTGCCCGTCCTGCCCCATCTTGGCAATCATGATGCGGGGCTGCCGACCCGTCTTGGCGGCAAATTCCGCAGCCAGTTTCCGACCGACGACAAAGTCTTCGTCTTCCTGGCTCTCAGCGGCGTAAACGCCTGAAATCGTACGTATCATAGCTTTGTATCTTCCAGAAACCTCTTCGATGGCGTAGGAAATCTCACCGAGCGTGGCACGGCACTGGGCCGCCTTGACGGAAAGCTCAAGCAGGTTGCCGTTGCCGGTCCGCGCAGCTTCGGTAATCCGGGCGAGCGCTTCCTTCACCGCATCCTCGCTGCGCGAAGCTTTCAGTTTACGCAAGCGTTCAATTTGCTGGTTACGTACCGCCGTGTTGTCAACCTCGAGGATGTCGATGGGATCCTCCTTGGCCAACGTGTATTTGTTGATACCGACGATGACATCCCGGCCGGAGTCGATGCGGCCCTGTTTCCGGGCTGCCGCCTCCTCGATACGCATCTTGGGCACGCCGCTCTCTATGGCCTTGGCCATGCCGCCCAGCGACTCGACCTCCTGGATGTGTTCCCAAGCCCGGTGCGCCAGATCGTTGGTCAGCGATTCGATGTAGTAGGAACCGGCCCACGGATCGACCGTCTTGCAGACCTTCGTCTCTTCCTGTATGTAAATCTGCGTATTACGCGCGATACGCGCCGAGAAATCCGTCGGCAGCGCAATGGCCTCGTCGAGGGCGTTGGTGTGCAGCGACTGCGTATGTCCCAGCGCAGCAGCCATGGCCTCGATGGCCGTACGGGTCACGTTGTTGTACGGATCCTGCGCCGTCAGGCTCCAGCCGGAGGTCTGGCAGTGGGTACGGAGTGCCATGGATTTTTCGAGTTGCGGGTCGAACTGCTTGACAATCTTGGCCCACAGCATCCGGGCGGCACGCATCTTGGCGATTTCCATGAAATGGTTCATGCCGATGGCCCAGAAGAACGAGAGCCGCGGCGCGAACTGGTCGATGGTCAGCCCCGCCTTGATGCCCGTGCGCAGATATTCCAGACCGTCGGCCAGCGTATAGGCCATCTCGATGTCGGCCGTCGCACCGGCTTCCTGCATGTGATAACCCGAAATGGAGATGGAATTGAACTTGGGCATGTTCCGCGAAGTGAACGCGAAAATGTCGCCGATGATCCGCATGCTCATTTCCGGCGGATAGATATAGGTATTGCGCACCATGAACTCCTTCAGGATGTCGTTCTGGATCGTGCCGGCCAGTTCTTCAAGACGCGCACCCTGTTCAAGGGCCGCCGTAATGTAGAAGGCCATGATCGGCAGTACGGCGCCGTTCATCGTCATGGAAACCGACATCTGGCTGAGCGGGATCTGGTCGAACAGGATCTTCATGTCCTCCACCGAGCAGATGGACACGCCGGCCTTGCCGACGTCACCCACCACCCGCACATGATCGGCATCGTAGCCGCGGTGCGTAGCCAGGTCGAAGGCCACCGAGAGGCCCTTCTGGCCGGCCGCGAGGTTCCTGCGGTAGAAGGCATTCGATTCTTCAGCGGTGGAGAATCCCGCATACTGGCGGATGGTCCACGGACGCATCACATACATGGTGGAATACGGTCCGCGCAGGAAAGGGGCCACACCGGCGGCATACTGCAGGTGCTCCATACCTTCCAGGTCGGCGGAGGTATAAACCGGTTTCACGCCGATCTGCTCGGCCGTAATCCAGTCTTTCCGGATATCGTGCTGGCTGTTCCACGCCGCTGCGTCCTTGACTGCGGCGTTTCCTTTATAATTGATGGCTTTAAAATTCGGGTTCATGGCTCAGATACCTAATTCTTTTTGATAACTCTGTAACGCTTCAAGCACATTCTGGCCTGCATAGATGAAGTGGTCTATTCCGGCTTGCTGCAACTGCTCCAGCAAAGCTTTGGGATAACCGGCCAGCACCAGGAGGAAACGGCCTTTCGCAGCAGCCACCGCCTCGGCAGCATAAAGCGGGTATTCATCATCGCTGCTGCAGAGGACCACGATGTCGGCTTTCGCCTTCTCCGCGGCCTCCATACCGGCGGCAATCGATTCGAATCCGTTGTTGTCTATGACTTCGTAACCGGCCACGGCAAAGAAATTGGTCGCGAAACCGGCACGCGCCTTCCGCATCTTCAGGTCGCCGATGGTAAGCATGAACACCTTCGGACGGGCATGCGCACTTTCCTCGGTCTGCCGGCGGAGCGCCTCGTAGGCAGCCGCCAGACGGATGGGACGGACGGGCGTGACGATGGGTTCGGCACAGCCGCAGCAGGTATGCTCCGGCATGGCGGCGAACTTGTCCTTGGCAAATTCGATGGGATTGGCATATTGGTTGGTACCCAGCAACACTTCCTTGCGGGAAGCCATCGCCGCCAGGCGCTTCTTCGCCGACTCGGCCACCATGTTCTGGATCATGCCCCCTGCATGGCAGCGACAAATCCGCCGGCGTCCTGAATCTGAAGGAAGATCTTCCAGGCCTCATCGGCCATCGAAGCAGTCAACGACTCAATATAATACGAACCCGCCGAAGGATCCACCACCTTGTCGAAATTCGATTCCTCTTTCAGGATGACCTGCTGGTTGCGGGCCAGACGCAGGGAGAAATCATCGGGCTGCTTGTAGGCCTGGTCGAACGGCAGGACCGACAGCATGTCGGCACCGCCGATGACGGCCGACATCGATTCCGTGGCCGAACGCAGCAGGTTGACGTACGGATCGTACACTGTTGCGTTCAGCGAAGCGGTCCGGGCATGTATGTACATGCACACGTCCGCATCCGGCGCATACGCCCGGACGAGATGGGCCCAAAGCATGCGTGCAGCACGGATTTTGGCGATTTCCATAAAATAGACGGGACCGACGGCAAAGCGGAATACCATCTTGCCGGCCGTCCGGGCTGCATCGCATCCGGCATCGGTCAGGCGGGTCAGATATTCGGCCCCCATCGAAAGAGCAATACCCATTTCCTGCACCAGCGTGGCTCCTGCATCCTGGAACTGGGCGGCATCCACGCCGATAACCCGGACCCGGGGACAATCGGCGGAATCTGACAGCAACTGCTTAAGCGTGTCAAGCGGGAACTCAGACTGTCCGTAATAATGACCACGGCAGGCCAGGCTGCCCAGCGGGTCGAAACGGACCGCCGCCCGGACTTCCCGGACTTTCTTTTCGTCCGCTACGGCCAGAAGCGACCGCAACATGTCCGGATCGTTGACGCCTCCGTCCAACGTGACGGCGACCTGAGCGAGATCGATGTCCTTGAGCAGGCCTTGCATCTTGATCTCGCGCTTTTGGCCTTTCTTGCTGAAATTGAATGCCAGCGCCGTCACACCGCCTTCGACGGCTTCCACCGCCTTGGCATTGGTTTCGCTCTCGCATTCCACATCGAATTCCTGGCAGATCTCCCACGCATTGCGCTGCACCTTGCCACCGCGGACAAAGGGGAAGTCGCCGGGCATCACATGCAAGTACTGCAGATTTTCCAGATCCGCGCTGCGGTAGTACGGACGGACATTGAATCCCTCGCTGGTACGCCATACAAGCCGTTTTTCATAGTCAGCCCCTTTCAAGTCGCGCGTGATGACTTCTTCCCACTGCGCCGTAGAGACTGGAGGAAATTCGGCAAAAAGTTTCTTTTCCGACATAATGAGTTGATTTTTTTATTTCAAGACTTTCCTCTTGGGGGAGCAAAGTTATATTTTTTTTGCGGCCGACAGAATCCCTGCAGACACGTTTTCCCACATCATTCAGTTTTTTTTCAGAAAAAAAGAAAAAGACATGTCCGGCTACTGCGGATCGACATCCGCCAGAATCACGACCTGACGGTATGCCGGCATCGCGTTCAACGCACGCATCCGCTCGACGATGCCGCGTTTTACATCCGGCAACGGCATATCTCTGGGTATTTTCAGCACCAGTTGCTGCAGACAGTTCTGACGGACCCGCGGTACGGCGGCAGCCTGCGGCCCGAGCACCGGACATGATGCCATACTGCGCAACTGCTCCGCGAAAACCGCAGCGGCCTGCGCCGTCAATGTCTCGTTACGGTGTCTCAGCGTAAAACGGATCATCCGGCAGAACGGCGGATAAACGAACTGGTAACGTTCCTGCATCTGCATCCGGAACACCCCTTCGTAATCGTGGGATGACACAAACTGAAGCAGCGGATGGTACACGTCGGATGTCTGGATGACGACTTCCCCTGCCTCGTCACGCCGGCCAGCCCGGCCGCTCACCTGCTCCATCAGCTGGAATCCACGTTCATAGGCTCTGAAATCCGGGATGTTCAGCAAACGGTCGGCCTGCAATACGCCAATAAGATGTACATGACTAGAATCCAATCCTTTAGCTATCATTTGCGTACCTATCAGCACATCGGTCTCCCGGGATGAAAAATCCGAAAGGACCCGTTCATAATCACCTTTGCGGCGTGTGGCATCCAGATCCAGACGGGCCGTATGCGCCTCAGGAAACAAACGAAGCACCTCGGCCTCGATGCGTTCGGTGCCGTATCCCACCGAACGCAGCGCCGGCGCACGGCAAGCAGGACATATCTGCGTCTCAGGCACCACCGCACCGCAATAATGACAGACCAGCGCATGCAGAGCCCGATGGTAGGTGAGGCTGACATCGCAGTTGCCGCAACGCACGATGCCGCCGCACACGTCGCACTGCATGTACGGCGCAAAGCCCCGGAGGTTCTGGAAAAGCATGACCTGCCGCCCGCGCGAGAGCGCATCGCGCATCTTTGCGGCAAGCACCGGATGGAACAGACCACGACATCCGCGCATATCGGCCACCGTACAGACCGGGAGTTGCGCCCCGCCGTAACGCTCGGTCAGGCGCACCAGGGCATATTTGCCCTTCCGGGCGTTGTAATACGATTCGAAAGAAGGGGTTGCAGACCCGAGCAGCACCCGGGCGTCATGCAGCGACGCCAGCACGATGGCCGCATCACGGGCATGATAGCGCGGCGGCGGATCGGTCTGCTTATAAGAATTCTCGTGCTCCTCGTCCACGATGACGAGGCCCAGGCGCTTGAAAGGCAGAAAAACGGACGACCGGACCCCGAGGATGATGTCAGGACCGTTCTCCGACGCATCGGACAGACTCCGCCAGACATCCGCCCGCTGCCGGTCGGTATGGCGGGAATGATACACGGCGACCCGGTTGCCGAACACCTTCTTCAGACGGTCGATCATCTGGGCCGTGAGGGCGATTTCCGGCAACAGATAGAGCACCTGCCTCCCCTGTTCCAGTGTTTCCCGGATGAACCGGAAATATATTTCTGTCTTGCCGGACGATGTCACCCCGTGCAGCAGGACAACCTGTTTCGAAGCCCAGCCGGTCCGGATTTCCGATTCGGCCTGTTGCTGCGCCGCCGAGAGCGCCGGCAGCACCACCCGGTCCAGCGGCAGAAGTTCCGTCGGTTCCGGGATGGTTTTACGCCGACGTTTTTTTTTGACAGGCTCCGCTGGTTCACCTCCGGGTTCCATCCGGGCCGGTTTGAGCAGTGCCGGCATGGCCGCCTTGAAGATTTCCCCCTCCGTGCACAGATAATACGAAGACATCCACTCCCAGAACGCCAACTGCCGGCGGTCTATCTTCTGGCCACTGTCGGCCGGGCCGAGCAGTGCCCTGGGAGAATGCTCCGGCTTCTCATGGTGCAGACATTTTACGACACCCGTATAGACTTTCCGCGGGCCGAGCGGCACGGAGACCAGCATGCCCTCGGACACGGTGTCCTCCATCTCCTCCGGCACGCTGTAAGTCAGATTGCGCACGAGATAGACCGGTAATATGATGTCTGCGAACAACATCGGGGAATCCTTTTCTGAATGGCAAACTTACCGCTTTTCAGAGAAAAAAAGGTTACATTTGCAGGGTTTCTAAAAAGCATTTTCATGCACAGGCTCATCATTGCCGTCGACGGTTATTCCTCGTGCGGAAAAAGCACATTCGCAAAGGCCATAGCCCGCCGCATGGGCTATGTTTACATCGACACGGGCGCCATGTACCGCGCCGTGACACTCTTTGCCCTGGAGCAAGGCATGTACGGCAACGGGACGCTGAACAGACGGCGGCTCTACGCCGCGCTGCCGGACCTGCAGATTGACTTCGCACACGACGGAGAGGGCGGACAACCCGAAATCAGGCTGAACGGCAAGGCCGTGGAAGACCGCATCCGCAGCGGCAAGGTGGCTGATCTCGTCAGCGAGGTCAGCGCGCTGAAGCCTGTCAGGACCCGCATGACCGACCTGCAACGCAGGATGGGTGCGGACCGCGGCGTCGTCATGGACGGGCGCGATATCGGCACCGTTATTTTCCCGGACGCAGACATCAAGATCTTCATGACGGCAGACAACGACGTCCGCGCCATGCGTAGGCTGAAAGAGCTGCAGCAGAAGCACATCGAAACGACTTTCGAAGAAGTCAAAGCCAATATTCTCAAACGCGACCGGCTGGACAAAACGCGCAAAAACAGTCCCCTGAGACAGGCAGAAGATGCCATCGTCCTGGACAACAGTCACATGACACCCGAAGACCAAATGGTCTGGTTCGAGGGTATTCTACAGAAACTGCAAGCATGACCGTCGATATCGACAGCGGTTCCGGATTCTGTTACGGAGTGGTCCGCGCCATCGGCATGGCGGAAGAGGCGCTGCGCCGCTATGGTACATTGTACAGCCTGGGTGACATCGTGCACAATGGAGAGGAGGTCAGCCGACTGAGCCGAAACGGGTTGCGTGTCATCGACCGGCAGACTTTCCAGTCGCTGTGCGACAGCACCATACTCATCCGGGCACATGGAGAACCTCCTGAAACCTACCGATGCGCAGAGCGCAACCGCAACACGCTGCTCGATGCCACATGCCCGGTCGTGCTGCACCTGCAGCGTAAGGTGCGCCAGGCCTATCTGGACTACTGCCCCATAAACGGGCAGATTGTCATCTACGGCAAACCCGGCCACGCCGAAGTGAACGGGCTTGTCGGACAGACCGGTGACACCGCCGTCGTCGTTGAAAAGCCGGAAGACATCGGCAAGATTGATGTCAGCCGTCCCATCCAGCTCTTTGCACAGACCACCCAGTCCACGGCCGGCCTGCACCGCATCCGGCAGGCCATCCAGGAGGCCCGTGAAAAAGCCGGCGTTCCGCCGGATATTCCGTTCCTGGTGCACGACACCACCTGCCGGCAGGTAGCCAACCGGGTCACCCAGATTGCAGCGTTTGCTGCATCGCACGACACGGTCGTGTTCGTCGGCGGCGAGAAAAGTTCCAACGGCAAAATCCTGTTCGATGTCTGCCGGCAGAACAATCCGTCCGCCCATTTTGCATCCCGGACGGAGGATCTGCAGCCGGACTGGTTCCTGCATGCCGACCGCGTCGGTGTCTGCGGTGCCACATCCACGCCGCACTGGCTCATGAACGACATTGCCGACCGCATCCGCGCTTTCGCAACGGAAAAGCGTCCGTCATCCGAACAACCAAAAGACAGCATATTATGATGAAACGAATACAAACCATCGGCGTAATGACCTCCGGAGGAGACGCGCCGGGCATGAATGCCGCCATCCGGGCCGTCACCCGCGCAGCCATTTTCAACAACTGGAAAGTCAAGGCCATCTACAAAGGATACGAAGGTCTGATCAACAACGATATCAAGGATTTCACGACCGAAAGCGTCAGCAACACCATCCAGCGCGGCGGCACCATTCTCAAGACCGCGCGCAGCAAAGAATTCATGACGCCTGAAGGCCGCAGGAAAGCCTACGACACCATGCAGATGCACCAGATCGATGCACTGGTAATCATCGGCGGCAACGGTTCGCTGGCCGGGGCGCAGGAGTTCGCCGCCGAATACGACGTACCGTGCATCGGACTTCCGGGCACCATCGACAATGACCTGTACGGAACCGACAACACCATCGGCTACGACACGGCGTTGAACACCATCATGGACTGCGTGGATAAAATCCGCGACACAGCCACTTCCCACAACCGCATCTTCTTCATCGAAGTCATGGGACGCGACGCCGGTTTCCTGGCCCAGAACAGCGCCATCGCCGCCGGAGCCGAAGCCGCCATCATCCCGGAAGACACGACCGACATCGACCAGCTGGCACAGTTCATCGGCCGCGGCATCCGCAAGAGCAAGAACAGCAGCATCGTCATCGTGTCCGAAAAGGACGGCGGCGCCATGCACTACGCCGAACGCGTCCGGAAGGAATATCCGGAATTCGACGTGCGTGTCACCATTCTGGGGCACCTGCAGCGCGGCGGCATGCCGACAGCCTTCGACCGCATCCTTGCCAGCCGGCTGGGTGTGGCAGCCATCGAGGCGCTCAAGGAGGGACAGCGGAACGTCATGATCGGCGTGCGCAACGACCAGATTGTCTATGTGCCTTTCTCAAAGGCCATCAAGATTGACAAGCCCATCGACAAGGAACTGATCGACGTGCTGAACATCCTTTCCATCTAGGGATGCATGGCAGCGCGCCCCCGCAAGGCATGCGGTGCCGGCGAAGGTACACTTTTGCCGTCTGATTCCGCAGGCATGGATAAACTTTTCCCGGCTGGCTGAGTCATATCGGCATACACTAATATAACCATGAAGCGAATCCTATCCATCTGCATCGCAGCCATGCTCTGCTGCATTCCTGCCGCAGCCCAGCTCGACGCCGCCACCATGGCCAAACGGCAGGCCCGGAAGAATCTCGTCATCAGAGAGTGGAACACCGATGCCAAAAGCAACGTCCGGTGGCTGGACCACGTGACGACCTACAACGACAAAGGCGAAAAGATCGAAGAGATCGAGTACAACCAGTACGGCCAGGTCTGGCGCGAAACCTACGAATACGACGCTAACGGCAAGATTTCCGTCAATACCCGGTACGACGACAAAAACAAGGTGAGCCTCGTCCGCAAGTACGAATACAACGAAGACTTGACCAAGAAGCGGCAATACAACTATCTGCCAAACGGCACATTGCAGACAGTCAAGACTTTCGAATACAGTTATTCCGACTAGATGGGATCCGCCGGTGCCATCCTGGACGCGCTGCGGCCGATGGCGTCCATCCAGCTCGAAGAGATGAACGCCATCCGTCTCATGAACCGCATCGATACCAAGTTCATCACCACGGCCGGACGGCTGACGGACGTACTGCGGGATGCCGCCGGCCGCGGGTATCGCGTGTGCGAAATCGACGGGCAGCGGATTCTCGGCTACCGGTCACTGTACTACGACACGCCACGGCTCGAAATGTACACCCTGCACCGGAACGGACACAAGGTGCGGCAGAAAATCAGAGTCCGGACTTACCTGGTTTCGGGACTCACTTTTCTGGAGATCAAGCGGAAGAACAACAAGGGACGCACCAGCAAGAAACGCATGGAAATTCCGCAGGACTGCTTCGAGGATATCCGCCGGTGTCCGGAGGCAGGGCCTTACATCGCAAAGCACTCCGCCTATGCCATCGAAGACATCACACCGGCATGCACCACCGAATTCCAGCGCATCACACTGGTCAACGCAGCCAAGACCGAACGGCTGACCATTGATTTCGACCTGGCGTTCTCCAACCGCAGGACCGGGCGTACCGCCGCCAAACCCGGGCTGGTCGTCATTGAACTCAAGCAGGACGGCCGCATCGCTTCGGAAATGAAAGGGATTTTGCTGAATCACCGCATCAAAGCCTTCAGAATCAGCAAATACTGCATTGGAACCATCCTCACCGATCCCCAGGTCCGACAGGGCCGGTTCAAAGAAAAAATACGTTACATCGATAAACTTACACTTCCAAATCCCGTGAAGCCATGAAACATATCATGCCATTCCTTTTGTTTTTCATGCTGTTAAGCTGCAGCGCCCTGCGGGCTCAAGACTATCAGGTCATCATGTCCGACCCGCAGGAACAGATGACAAGCGATGCGTTCCCGGCCTTCGACCCGGACATTGCAGCCGCCAACGGCTACGTCGTACAGCAGGACGGCGAAGGCGGATACAAAGTCCGCAGCAGCGCGGGCATGGCCCTGTCATCAGCCATGGACCTGCTCCGCAGATTCCTGTTCAACCTTCTGGTATGCTGGATTATCGTCCACTTCTTCTACTACCGGAAGAGCCGGCACAGAGACTATTACTTTACGTTCATCCTCTTCTCCTCGGCCATGTTCCTGCTCTTGTTCGTCATGAACAACCTGAGCCTGCAGATAGGATTCACGCTCGGCCTGTTTGCCATCTTCGGCATGATCCGGTACCGGACAGAATCTGTACCCATCCGGGAAATGACCTATCTGTTCATCATCATCGCACTGTCCATCATCAACGGCATCGGTGCGGAAATGCCGATGGTCCAGATTGCAGCCGCCAACCTGGCCATCCTGGCCGTCATCGCCGTCCTCGAGTTTGAACGGGTTCTGCCGCGCACCTCGGCCAAACTTGTCATCTACGACCGCATCGAACTGATTGTGCCCGAGAAACGGGAGGAATTGCTGGCCGACCTCGCAAAGCGTACCGGTCTGGACATCGTATCCATCGAAATCGGACGCATCGACTTCCTCAAGGACATCGCTTGGATCAAGGTTACCTACAAACTGCAGGACAAGGAACTGAATTCCATCGAC
Organism: Bacteroidales bacterium; assembly: GCA_017523725.1. Lineage (GTDB taxonomy): Bacteria > Bacteroidota > Bacteroidia > Bacteroidales > UBA4181 > JAFWVY01. The sequence goes on along the minus strand of JAFWVY010000032.1, from coordinate 48,462 downwards.
TCCTTGCAGCGGGAAAAGGATTTCAGGGAATAACAGACGCGTCTCAGAAGAGGTCGCGGATGGCCTCGAGAGCATCGTCCAGATGCGACGGTATCGGAGCCTGGTCCGACACCAGACAGCCCTGCCCGTCTATCAGGAAATAAACGGGATACGTCTCGACCGGGTATTTTGCAAGCAATGCATTGGCCGCCTCCTGATCCAGATAATACTGGGTCCGGCCGGCCGTCGGGGTATCCAGTGCCGCCAGCCATTCGTCGTATGACGAAGCAACGCAGCAATCGACGAATGCCACCCGGGCCGTATCGGCGCCCAGGGCCTCACGCAACACGCCGGCACTTTCCCGCTCAAAGCCACAGGCCTCGCACCAGGCCGTCCATACATCCAGATAAATCACCCGGCCTGGATGCTGACGGCTCAGGTAACTGAAAAACAACGTGTCAGGAGTTATCTCCACAGGGCCTTCCGACGTCTGGCGGACGACCCTGGCCATCTCCACATCGGATGAAGTCCGGTACAAAAAGCGCCGATAGACTTCCGGCAGGAGATTCCGGACCGTTGCATGGCTGATATGCCGTTCGATGTCCGGCACGGTTTCGTACAGCGCATCGCGGTTGCCGCCGTCGATGATGCCCGATATGAACAGATAGAAGACGGCATCGCGCACCCAGCCGGCCGGCAGTGCTGCAAACTTCTTCACCATGGCCTGCACTATCAAATCGGGTGGTGCAGAAATGCCGAGTTCCTTCCGGGCCTCGGCCATGGTGGCCGCAATATAGCTGTCCAGATGCGACGTGAACATCAGGGAAGAGAAATTGGCATCGTCCGTCATTTGGAACAGTTTGTCCGCCTGCAGGACATCGTTCGAACCACGCGGTGTGCCTGCCAGCGTGTTGGACAGGCAGAACGCCAGGTCGCGCGCGGCCCATGCCCTGACCTGCGGCGACATGCCGTTCTCACGGGCATAGCGGTCCAGTTCGTCACGCAGCCCATCGAGTTTCTGGCCGAATGCCGCCATAAAATCCTTGTATGACAAGTTATAGTTCCAGGTCTGATAGATCTGCGGATAAACGTAGCTCGTCCAGGCATTGATCTGCGCGTTTTCTTCCGCCCGGTCGCCGGAAAACGTCGCGGCCCTGTCGGTCTCTCCCCTGCGCAATGCCGCGGCATCCAGCGTCATCCGGACCGAATCGCCCGGATGCAGCACGACGGAAAATGTCTGCCCGTCATCCACGGACAACAAGACCTGCTGGTCGAAATACAACATGCAGGAGGTCGTGAAGTCTGACTGGCCGGACATCACCGGAAACACTTCCCGCATATCGTCGAAAGGTGACCGCATATAAAGGCGGACGAAAAAAAACGTTGTGTCGTCCATTTGCCGGAATGATACCGAGATGACACTGCGGACAGCCTCGGCTTCGGCCGACGGCCGCCCGGAATTGCATGCTGCAGCGGCCAGCAGCACGATGGCCAGAAATGCGGTCCGGATTTTTTTCATCGGAAGACTGGTTTTAAGTTTGAATGCGATATCTGTCTTTTCTTCAGGCAACAAAAATAGGAAAAAATGCCGCCGATTGGGGAGAAAGGCGTATTTTTGCGGCAAAATGGAAAGTATCATGTCACACGAACTCAGCGAACAAGAAATCATCCGCCGTCAATCCATGGAAGCACTGCGGCAGGCAGGCATCGAACCTTACCCCGCCGCCGAATTCCCGGTCAACGCATCCACGGCGGAGATTCTCTCCCAATACAGCCCCGAAAAGAACAATTATCAGCAAGTGGTCATCGCCGGCCGCCTGATGTCCCGGCGCATCATGGGCAGCGCTTCCTTCGCAGAACTGCAGGATGAGAAAGGCCGTATCCAGCTCTATTTCCGGCGGGACGACCTCTGCCCGGGCGAAGACAAGACCATGTACAACGTGGTGTTCAAGAAACTGCTGGACATCGGCGACATCATCGGTGTCGAAGGATTCGTCTTCGTGACACAGATGGGCGAAACGTCCGTCCACGTCCGGAAACTGACCGTTCTGAGCAAATCGCTGCGGGTGCTTCCCATCGTCAAGGAAAAAGACGGCAAGGTGTTCGACGCGTTCACCGATCCCGAGATGCGTTACCGCCAACGTTACGTCGACCTGATCGTCAACCCGCAGGTCCGTGAGACCTTCCGGCAGCGCACCCTCATCATCAACACCATGCGCAACTTCTTCAACGAAAGAGGCTATTGCGAAGTCGAGACGCCCGTGCTCCAGCCGATTCCGGGAGGTGCCGCCGCCCGGCCGTTCATCACGCACCACAACGTGCTCGACATTCCCCTGTACCTGCGCATCGCCGATGAACTGTACCTGAAACGTCTCATCGTGGGCGGATTCGAGGGCGTGTACGAATTCTCGCGGAATTTCCGCAACGAAGGCATGGACCGCACGCACAATCCGGAATTCACGTGCATGGAAATCTACGTGGCCTACAAGGATTATCTGTGGATGATGGACTTCACGGAGGAAATGCTGGAACATATCGTCCGGACAGTGCACGGCACCACCGCCATCCGCATCGGCGACCGGACCGTCGATTTCAAGCGGCCCTTCCGCCGGGTGCGCATGCTGGACGCCATCCGGGAGGAAACCGGCATCGACATCTCCGGCATGGACGAGGATGCCTTGCGGGCAGTCTGCCGGCAACTGGACATCGCACAGGATCCGACCATGGGCAAAGGCAAACTGATTGACGCCATCTTCGGAGAAAAATGCGAAGGCAAGCTGATTCAGCCGACCTTCGTCACCGACTACCCCATCGAAATGTCTCCGCTGACCAAGAAACACCGTGACAACCCGGCCCTGACCGAACGATTCGAACTGTTCGTCAACGGCAAGGAACTCTGCAATGCCTACTCCGAACTGAACGACCCCATCGACCAGCTGGAGCGGTTCAAGCAACAGCTTGCCCTCAGCGAGAAAGGCGACGACGAAGCCATGTTCATCGACTACGACTTCATCCGGGCACTGGAATACGGCATGCCGCCGACCTCCGGCATGGGCATCGGCATCGACCGGCTGGTCATGTTTGTCACCGGACAGCCCTCCATCCAGGATGTGTTGCTTTTCCCGCAGATGAAACCGGAGCAGCAGGCCCCGAAACTCACGGCCGAAGCCTTTACGGTCCTCGGCGTGCCCGAAGCCTGGGCACAGGTCATGCTGAAGATGGGCCTCACGCCGGAAAGCCTCAAGGCGGCCAGCGTCGGCAAACTCTTCAACGACCTTTGCGGATACAATAAGAAAAACCGGCTGGGGCTGCAGAATCCCACGCCAGACGATATCAGACAATGGACGAATACAGAAGCATGATCACGCCGCAGACCCGGATCGGTGTCATCGGCAGCGGCAGCTGGGCCACCGCCATCGTAAAGCTGCTGCAGAACACGCAGGCCCACTTCAACTGGTTCGTGCGCAATCGCGACGTCATCGCCTATATCAAGGAGAACGGCACCAACATGCACTACCTGAAGTCCGTATCGCTGCAGACGGAGAAAATCTCCTTTTACAGCGACATCCACGAGGCCGTGGCTGCTTCCGACCTTCTGGTCATAGCCATCCCGTCGGCCTTCGTCAAGGCGGCGCTGGACGGCATGACGCCCGAGGAGTTCTCCGGCAAATTCATCCTCTCCGCCGTCAAAGGCATCGTCCCGGAGGACCTTGTCACCGTGACCGACCTTTTCCATCAGGCGTTCGGGGTGCCGTACCGGCAGCTGGGAGTCATCTCCGGTCCCTGCCACGCCGAGGAAATCGCCCGCGGCTGCATGTCCTTCCTGACCATCGCCACGCAGCGGCGTGAAGACGCCGAACAGATTTCCGGCATCTTCGAATGCCGTTACCTCAAGACCATCTTTTCGGACGACATCCAGGGCATCGAGCTCGGCGGTGTCCTGAAAAACATCTACGCCATCGCGGCCGGCATATCGCAGGGGCTCGGCGACAACGGTGACAACTTCCAGGCCGTACTCATCGCCAACGCCTTCAGCGAAATGGAGCGTTTTCTCACGGCTGTGTATCCGAAACAGCGCGACCTGAACCAGTCGGTCTATCTGGGCGACCTGCTCGTGACCGGCTATTCCCAGTTCAGCCGCAACCGCACATTCGGCCTCATGATCGGCAAGGGTTACACGGTCCTGTCGGCCAAACTCGAAATGAACATGATCGCCGAAGGCTATTATGCGGCCTCCTGCATCCATGAGATGAACAAACAACACGGTGTGGACATGCCGATTGCCGAGGCCATCTACAATATCTTGTACGAACACGTGGCACCGGCCATCGAAATCCGGCTGCTTATCGACAAGCTTTCGTAATGGCGGCGCACGACAGCGATGAAGTCCTGATGCGCCAGGCCCTGCAGGAAGCGCAGGCCGCCGGGGAAGCCGGCGAGGTGCCTGTGGGATGCGTCGTGGTCTGCCAGGGACGCATCATCGCCCGTGCTCACAACCTCACTGAAAGGTTGAACGACGTCACCGCCCATGCCGAGATGCAGGCTATCACGGCGGCCGCCGGCTATCTGGGTGGCAAATATCTGGACGAATGCACCCTGTATGTGACCGTGGAGCCCTGTCCCATGTGCGCTTCCGCCATGTACTGGGCGCATCTGCACCGGCTGGTTTACGGCACCGGCGACCCCAAACGGGGCTATTCGCAATTCGAAGGGCTGCTGCATCCGGCCACAGAAGTGGCTTCCGGCGTACTCGCGGACGAAGCGGCCGGCCTGATGAAGGCGTTTTTCCGGCAGAAACGCGACTGACTCCCCGGACAAAAAGAGAGGACGGCTCCTGACAGGGGCCGTCCTCTCCTTTTATACTGTGGTCCTATGCTATTCGTCAAGATGAATGGCTTCCATCGGACACGCATCCGCACAGGTTCCGCATTCCGTACACATATCGGGATCAATCTTGAAGATATCGCCTTCAGAGATGGCCCCGACCGGGCATTCGCTCATACATGTCCCGCAAGCGGCACAATCGTCACTAATTTTATACGCCATAATTACCAGTTTTAAAGTTGAAAACTTGGCAAAGATACAAAAATCCCGCCGTTCTGCTTCCGCCGGCAAAGAAAAAAACAACCGACAGGATTTTCAATAAGATGCATACATTGTCCATGTTTTTCTCTATCTTTGTAGGACGTACATTTTTCCATTTACAATACCATGATAGATTACAACGACTTCGAAGTATGGTTCCTGACAGGAGCCCAACTGCTGTACGGCGGGGATGCCGTGGTGGCCGTGGACGGCCATTCCAACAAGATGGTGCAAGGCCTGAACGAATCCGGCCGTCTGCCGGTCAAAGTGGTGTATAAAGGCACCGTCAACTCGGCCGCCGAAGTGTCGGACGCATTCCGCAAAGCGAATGCCGATCCGAAGTGCGTGGGCGTCATCACGTGGATGCACACGTTCTCTCCCGCCAAGATGTGGATTCACGGACTGAAAGATTTCCAGAAACCACTGCTGCACCTCCACACCCAGTTCAACCGGGAAATTCCGTGGGATACGATGGACATGGACTTCATGAACCTGAACCAGAGCGCGCACGGCGACCGTGAGTTCGGCCACATCTGTGCCCGGATGCGCGTCCGCCGCAAAGTCGTGGTCGGGTACTGGCAGGATCCCGCCACCCAGGACAAAATCGCCGTCTGGATGCGGGTCTGCGTGGCCTGGGCCGATGCGCAGGACATGCTGATTCTGCGTTTCGGCGACCAGATGAACAACGTGGCCGTCACCGACGGAGACAAGGTCGAGGCTGAGCAACGGCTGGGCTACCATGTGGACTACATGCCGTTCAGCGATGTCATGCCTTACTTCGACGCCGTGGCAGACAAGGACGTGGATGCGCTGGTCGCGGAATATTTCCGTCTCTATGACCATGATGCGGCGCTGGAAGACCGCAGCACATCCGGCTACCGGAAAATATGGAACAGCGCCAAGGCGGAACTCACCCTCCGCGCCGTTCTCAAAGCCAAAGGAGCCAAGGGTTTCACAACGAATTTCGACGACTTGGGCGACGTCAACGTGGAGCAGACCGGCCGCGGTTTCGACCAAATCCCGGGCCTGGCTTCGCAACGGCTCATGCAGGAAGGATACGGTTTCGGTGCAGAAGGAGACTGGAAATCGGCCGCCCTGTTCCGCACCGTGTGGGTGATGAATAAAGGCATGAACGGCGGATGCTCGTTCCTGGAAGACTATACGCTGAATTTCGACGGTAAGAGAAGCGCCATCCTGCAGGCCCACATGCTGGAAATCTGTCCGCTCATCGCCGACGCCAAGCCGAAACTGGAGATCAACTTCCTGGGCATCGGCATCCGCAAGAGCGACACCGCACGTCTCGTCTTCACCTCGAAGAAGGGGCCGGGCTGCACCGCCACCATCATCGACCTTGGCAACCGCTTCCGTCTCATCGCCAACGATGTGGAATGCATCGAAAGCAAACCGCTGCCGAAACTGCATGTGGCTTCGGCGCTCTGGATTCCGATGCCGGACTTCGAAACCGGAGCGGGCGCATGGATCATGGCGGGCGGAACGCACCACTCGTGCTTCTCGTACGACCTGACGGCCGAGTACTGGGAGGACTATGCCGAGATTGCCGGCATCGAATTCCTGCACATCAACAAGGACACCACCCTCAGCGGGTTCAAGAAGGAACTGCGCATGAACGAAGTGTACTATATGTTGAACAAGGCGCTGCAATAGACCTGAAAAACATTTGCAAAGACAGAAAACTCTGTGTATCTTTGCGCGCAAATTCCGAAAAGAATGAATTATCATACGCTCAACGTCGTCGTAGTCGTCTCTGTCGTCAACAGCTGATGCCGGCCGGAGAAAGTATGTAGCTATAAAAAAGCCTTGCTCCGGGGGAGAAAGGCTTTTTTTGTTGAATAGAACCGTAACACGATGCAACATCAGTTTCGCAGTACCATCAGTACACAGGGACGCCGGATGGCCGGCGCACGCGCGCTCTGGAGAGCCAACGGCATGCAGGAAAACCAGTTTGGCAAGCCGATTATCGGCATTGTCAATTCATTCACCGAGTTCGTACCGGGACACGTCCATCTGGCAGAGGCCGGTCGGCTTCTCAAGGAGGAAATCGCCGCGCAGGGCTGCTTTGCCGCCGAATTCGACACCATCGCCATTGACGACGGTATCGCAATGGGACACGACGGCATGCTGTATTCACTGCCGTCGCGTGACATCATCGCCGACAGTGTGGAATACATGTGCAACGCACACACCGTGGACGCCATCGTCTGCATCAGCAACTGCGACAAAATCACGCCCGGCATGCTGATGGCAGCCATGCGGCTGAACATCCCCGCCATTTTCGTATCGGGCGGTCCGATGGAAGCCGGCGTCATCGACCGGAAAAAATACGACCTGATCGATGTCATGGTGATGGGGGCCGACCAGACCGTCCCGGATTCCCTGCTGGAAGAAGTGGAACAGAAAGCCTGTCCCACCTGCGGATGCTGTTCCGGCATGTTCACAGCGAACTCCATGAACTGTCTGACCGAAGCCATCGGCATGGCCCTGGTGGGCAACGGCACAATCCTCGCCACCCACGCCATGCGGCGCGACCTGTTCAAGCAGGCCGCCCGCCGGATTGTCGAAATGGCCTACGCCTATTACGACCGTGGGGACGAAAGCGTACTGCCGCGGTCCATTGCATCGAAGGCGGCTTTCATGAATGCCATGACCCTCGACATCGCCATGGGCGGCAGCACCAACACGGTACTGCACCTGCTGGCCGTCGCCCAGGAAGCCGGCGTGGACTTTACCATGCAGGACATCGACCGGCTGTCGCGCCGCATCCCGGTGCTCTGCAAAGTAGCGCCCTCCTCGGCCTACCATGTCGAGGACGTCTGTCGCGCCGGCGGCATCATGTCCATTCTGGGCGAACTGGAAAAAGGCGGCCTGCTCGACACCTCCGTGCGGCGGGTGGACGGCCTGACCCTGCAGGAAGCCATCGACCGGTACGACATCACGCGTCCCTCTGCGGTCGAAGACGCCTTTGCGCACGCCCGTTGCGCCCCCGGCGGCCGTCGGACGGTCCGGCTGGGCGACCAGGACGCCCGCTATGACACGCTGGACACCGACCGGACGGCCGGATGCATCCGGGATCTGCAGCATGCCTATACGACCGAAGGCGGTCTGGCCGTGCTCTTCGGCAACATCGCCGAGGATGGCTGCATTGTCAAGACGGCCGGCGTGGACGAAAGCATCTTCAGATTCAGCGGCCCGGCCTGCGTGTTCGAATCGCAGGACGAAGCCTGTGAAGGCATTCTGAACGGCAAGGTCAAAGCCGGTGACGTCGTCTTCATCAATTACGAAGGTCCCAAGGGCGGCCCCGGCATGCAGGAAATGCTGTATCCGACATCATACATCAAATCCCGTCATCTCGGTAAAGTCTGCGCACTGGTCACCGACGGGCGGTTCTCCGGCGGCACCTCCGGACTGTCCATCGGCCACGTTTCACCCGAGGCGGCATCCGGCGGAGCCATCGCCCTGGTCCGCGACGGCGACCGCATAGAGATCGACATCCCCAACCGCAGTATCCGACTCTGCATCAGCGATGAAGAACTGAAGGCAAGACGCGCGGAAGAAGAGGCACGCGGCCAAGCAGCCTATACACCCCGGAACCGGAACCGCTACGTGCCGAAATCGCTCCGGGCATACGCATCCATGGTGGCATCCGCCGACAAAGGCGGCATCCGCCTTATTTAAACTGTTTTCTACCATGACACACACCACAGAACCGTCCATACCGGCCCCGGAAACCATCTCCGGCGCCGAAGCGTTCATCAGAGTGCTGCTGGACGAAGGCATCGACACCATATTCGGTTATCCCGGCGGCAACGTCATTTCCATATACGACGCCCTTTACCATTACACCGACAGGCTGCACCACATCCTGACCCGGCACGAGCAGGGCGCCGTCCACGCAGCACAGGGTTATGCGCGGGCAACCGGAAAAACCGGCATCGTCCTGGCTACATCCGGCCCCGGCGCCACCAACCTGGTAACCGGACTGGCCGATGCCCTGCTGGATTCCACGCCCATCGTCTGCATCACCGGACAGGTGGCCGAACAGGTGCTGGGATCGGATGGTTTCCAGGAAACGGACATCATCGGTATTTCCATGCCGGTTACCAAATGGAACTTCCAGGTGACCAAAGCTAAAGATATCGCACCAGCCATTTCCAAGGCCCTGTATATCGCCCATACCGGCCGGCCGGGTCCCGTGCTCATCGACTTTACCGCAAACGCCCAGAAGGAGATGTGCAGCTACCTGTACAAAAAATGCAATTTCATCCGCAGCTACATCCCGACGCCGCATATCAGCAAGGCCAGCATCGCGGAGGCAGCCGACCTGATCAACCATGCGGAAAAACCCCTGGTCCTGGTCGGCCAGGGTGTCCAGCTTTCCCATGCGGAACCGGAACTCCGGGAATTCATCGAGAAAGGCAACCTGCCGGCCGGATGCACGCTGATGGGTCTGTCGTCCCTGCCGACCGGACATCCGCTGTACATGGGCATGCTCGGCATGCACGGGCAGATGGCACTCAACAAGAAAACCAACGAATGTGATGTGCTCATCGCCGTCGGTATGCGTTTCTCCTCGCGCATCATCGGCGCGGCGGCGGCCTACGCCCCCCAGGCGAAAGTCATCCACCTCGAGGTGGACCCATCGGAAATCAACCGCAGCATTGCGGCCGACATCCCCGTGCTCGGCAACATGAAACGCACACTGCCCATGCTGACGGAGAAACTGGAAGCACGCAGTCATCGGGAATGGATTGAAAGTTTCAAGACATGGCAGGATTTCGAATACGACAAAGTGGTCCGGAAACAAATGCAGCCTGAGGCGGGTTCCCGCATCACCATGGGTGAGGTGGTGAAAGCCTTCGGCGACGTCGATCGCGGCGAGGCCATCGTGGTGACCGATGTCGGACAGCATCAGATGATAGCGGCACGCTACGCCCGGATGAACCATCCGCGGTCGTTCATCACGTCGGGTGGCCTGGGCACGATGGGATTCGGGCTGCCGGCGGCCATCGGTGCGAAAGTCGGATGCCCCGACCGTGAAGTCGTGCTGTTCGTGGGGGACGGCGGCATCCAGATGACCATCCAGGAGTTCGGCACCATTCTCCAGAACCGCATCCCGGTCAAGATCATCCTGCTCAACAACTCGTTTCTTGGCATGGTGCGCCAGTGGCAGGAGCTGTTCTACGGCAAGCGCTATTCCTGCACCGAACTCGAAAACCCGGATTTCATCCGGATTGCGCAGGCCTACGGCATCGCATGCCGGCGCGTGACGGAAAGGGAAGACCTGCCCGGAGCCATGCAGGAGCTGTGCAACAGCCAAGAAGCTTTTTTCCTGGAAGTGGACGTGGAGAAAGAAGGCATGGTCTTCCCCATGATCCCGGCCGGCGCATCCATCGACCAGATTCTTTACGAATAAACCGTATCAGCCATGAATCAAGAATTTACGATTACGGCCTTTTCCGAAAACAGCATCGGACTGCTCAACCGCATCACCATCATCTTCACGCGGCGTCGGCTCAACATCGAGAGCCTGACGGTTTCGGCCTCCGCCATCCGCGGCATCCACAAGTTCACCATCGTGGTCAACACCACGCGCGAACAGATCGAAAAAGTGACGTTGCAGATTGAAAAACTGGTTGAGGTCCTGAAGGCATACTATCATGTAAACGAAGAACTTGTCTATCAAGAAATCGCATTGTACAAAGTACCGACCCAGGCGCTGCTCGACAGCTCGGAGGTGGAACATATCATCCGGCGTTTCGGTGCACGTATCCTCGAAGTGACCCATGACTTCGCTGTCATCGAGAAGACGGGACACCAGGACGAAACGGCCGAACTGTTCAAGGCACTGGACGCATTCGGCGTCATTCAATTCACCAGGTCTGGGCGCATCTCGATTCACCGCGAAAAGACGGAAGCGCTGCAGGAACATCTGTCGCACGTGGACAGAATCAGCCGCCGGCGCCATCTGACATAAAATTACGGTGTACGGCGCCGGTGCATGAAAAAACTGTACCTTTGCAGGCAAATTACCTTCGGAAGGAGATTTCAACAGACAGAAAATCTTATTACATAATCCATTAAAAACTCAAAGAAATGGCAAAGATCAATTTTGGCGGAGTTGTCGAAGACGTGGTTACCCGCGAGGAATTTCCGCTCAGCAAAGCCCGTGAAGTATTGAAAGACGAGACCATCGCCATCATCGGATACGGCGTACAAGGCCCCGGACAGTCCCTCAATCTGAGAGACAATGGCTTCAATGTGATTGTAGGTCAGCGCAAAGGCAAGACTTGGGACAAGGCAGTCGCTGACGGCTGGATTCCCGGCAAAGATCTGTTCGAGATTGAAGAAGCCGCAGAGAAAGGCACCATCATCCAGTATCTGCTGTCCGATGCGGGCCAGATTGCGGTGTGGCCGACCATCAAGAAACACCTCACGCCCGGCAAGGCATTGTATTTCTCCCATGGTTTCGGCATCACCTACAAGGAGCGGACCGGCATCATCCCGCCGGCCGATGTGGATGTCATCATGATCGCCCCCAAGGGTTCGGGTACCTCCCTGCGCAGAATGTTCCTGCAGGGCCGCGGCCTGAACTCCAGCTATGCTGTTTTCCAGGATGCGACCGGACGGGCCATGGACCGCGTCATCGCCCTCGGTATCGGCGTCGGCTCCGGTTATCTGTTCCAGACCGATTTCAAGCGTGAGGTCTATTCCGACCTGACGGGTGAACGCGGTACGCTGATGGGAGCCATCCAGGGCATTTTCGCCGCTCAGTACGACACGTTGCGCGAACACGGCCACACGCCGTCTGAAGCCTTCAACGAAACCATCGAGGAACTGACGCAGTCGCTGATGCCGCTGGTGGCCGAGAACGGCATGGACTGGATGTACGCCAACTGCTCCACGACCGCCCAGCGCGGTGCGCTGGACTGGTGGAAGAGATTCCGCGACGCCACCAAGCCGGTGTTCGAGAAACTCTATGACGAAGTTGCCAAGGGCAATGAAGCGCAGATCTCCATCGATTCGAACAGCAAGCCGGACTACCGTGCAAAACTGGAAGCGGAGTTGAAGGAAATGCGCGACAGCGAGATGTGGCGCGCCGGCGCAGTTGTGCGCCAGCTGCGTCCCGAAGCGCAGAAATAATATCCCGGCGCACGCAGGTGCGCTGTCCTGAAAGCCCGCCGCGTGCGGGCTTTTTTTTTGCCCGGTGCCGAGGTTGCCGAATCCGGCCTTTTTATTACTTTTGACTGTTCCATAACAGCGCGCATGTTCCTGCAGAAACTGACCCTCTTCAATTTCAAGAACTATGTCGAGGCGGAATTCGAATTCTGTCCCGGCATCAATTGTCTCATCGGTGACAACGGTGTCGGCAAGACCAATGTTCTCGATGCGATACATTACTTATCGCTTTGCAAGAGCTGCATCAACACCATTGATACCCAGAACATCCGCTACGAAAGCGATGGTTTCGTCATCCAAGGGGAGTATCTCCGGGACGGGAAACCCGAAACACTGTCATGCGGCGTCAAGATGCGGCAGAAAAAAATATTCAAGCGGAACAAAAAAGAATATGAGCGGCTGGCCGACCACATCGGGCTTTTCCCCGTGGTCATGGTTTCTCCCATGGACAACGGGCTCATCACCGACGGCGGTGAGGAGCGCCGCCGTTTCATGAACGAAGTGATCTCCCAGTACGACACCGCCTATCTGGCACATCTCCTGCAGTACAACCGGACACTGATGCAGCGCAATTCCCTGCTGAAACAGGCTGCGGAAAGCAGAATGCCCGCCGATCCGGGCGTGCTCGATGCGCTGGACATGCAACTGTCCCGGCACGGACAGGAAATCTTTGCGGCAAGGCAAGCCTTCTGTGAGGCGCTGATTCCGGTTTTCCAGCATTATTACCAGACCATTTCGGACAACCACGAATCCGTGACCCTCACCTACCGGAGCCAGCTGCAACAGGCCTCCCTGTATGACCTGCTGAAACAGAGTATCGAAAAAGACCGCATCCTGGAACACACGTCAACCGGCATCCACCGCGACGACCTGCTGCTCGAAATGGATGAATACCCCATCCGGCGGGCTGGTTCGCAGGGACAGCAGAAAACCTATCTCACCGCACTCAGGCTGGCTGATTACGACTTTATCCGCTCGCACGGCACCATCCGGCCCATCCTGCTGCTGGACGACATCTTTGACAAATTCGATGCGCAGCGTGTGGGACGCATCATGCGTATCGTATCGCAGGACCATTTCGGACAGGTGTTCATCACTGACACTGATGAAAAGCGGCTCCAGCCTATCCTGCAGGACATGGCATGCCCTTCCAAAGTCATCCGGCTCGAAAAAAAATCCGCATAAGAAACGGTATCCGCCACAAAAATTTGTACTTTTATGCAAGTTAGTTTGCGTATAATTCCAGATTTAGTACTACATTTGTAGCTCTAAAATTAATTATCTGTCAACTAACCTTAAATTCTGATTCAACATGAGCGAAGAAAACATGTCCCCGCAAAACACCGCGACACAGAATCCCGCGCGGAAAGAAGTCAATGCAGAGAAACTCAAGGCACTGCAACTGACACTTGCCAAGATCGACAAGGATTTCGGCAAAGGTGCCATCATGAAAATGAGCGACAAGAACGTCGACCGTGACGTGGCGGTCATCCCCACCGGATCGATCGGTCTCGATCTGGCGCTGGGTATCGGCGGCCTGCCCAAAGGACGCATCGTCGAAATATACGGTCCTGAATCCTCCGGAAAAACCACCCTGGCCATCCACGCCATTGCCGAAGCACAGAAAAGCGGCGGCATCGCGGCCTTCATTGACGCGGAACACGCCTTCGACCGCACCTATGCCGAGAAACTGGGCGTGGACATGGACCAACTGTACGTATCACAGCCGGACAACGGTGAACAGGCGCTCGAAATCGTAGATTCGCTGGTCCGCTCCGGAGCGATTGACATCATCGTCATCGACTCTGTGGCAGCCCTGACGCCGAAAGCGGAAATCGAAGGCGACATGGGCGACTCGAAAATGGGACTGCAGGCCCGTCTCATGTCCCAGGCACTGCGCAAGCTGACGGCCAACATCAGCAAGACAAACACTTGCTGCATCTTCATCAACCAGCTGCGAGAGAAGATCGGTATCATGTTCGGCAACCCGGAAACCACCACCGGCGGCAACGCGCTCAAATTCTACGCTTCGGTGCGCATCGACATCCGCAAAACCACGGCGATCAAAGACGGCGAGGAGGTCAGCGGCAACCGCGTCAAAGTCAAGATTGTGAAAAACAAGCTGGCGCCACCGTTCAGACGTGCGGAATTCGACATCATCTACGGAGAGGGCATTTCCAAGACCGGTGAAATCATCGATCTGGCCACGGAATACGACATCATCAAAAAGAGCGGCTCGTGGTTCAGCTATGGCGACACGAAACTCGGCCAAGGCAGAGACAGTGTGAAACAACTGCTGGCCGACAATCCGGAATTATCCCAGGAAATCGAAGACAAGATCCGCGAGGCCGTCATCAACAGTCCGGAATAAGAGACCCGTACGCCGCCGCTGATGCGGCGGCTCTTTTCCTACCAACTGAAATGCACCATGTCACCAAAGTGCCTATGGGCGTGCTGTGTCCTTTTCTGTATAACGGCATGCCACCCTCCGTCAGTACCCGGTCCGGCAGAAGACACGCCCCGTCAAGCCGTCCGTCCCGACGACCGGGTGCCGGTCGCCGTACAGACACTGCAGCGACGCACGTTCAACAGTGAACTGATATGCAATGGCCGGGCCGCAGCCTATCGGAAAAGCATCCTGACATTCAGGACCTCCGGCATCGTTGAAAACGTATTTGTCCGAAACGGCAGCCGCGTCGGACAGGATGAAGTCATCGCGACACTGGTTCAGACTGATGCCGCAACCACCTACCGTTCGGCATTGCTCGGCTTCCGGCGGGCGGAAATCCAACTGACCAACCGGCTCCTCGATTACGGATACCGGTTGGAAGACACCCTCCGGGTACCACGGGAAACCTTGAAAGTCCTGTATATCAGCACCGGTTTTTCCGAAGCAGAACTGAATCTGCAGCAAGCCGCACTGAATCTGCAGCGGTGCACTCTCCGCGCCCCTTTCAACGGCAGGATTGCCGATCTGGCATGCACGCCTTACGAAGCGGTCCAGGGGCCGTGTTGCACCCTCATCGATGACAGCCATATCGACGTCGTCTTCAATCTGACGGAAACGGAACTTGCATTCGCGACATTGAACGGGAAGGTCACCGTTGCCCCCTTCAACGAACCTGCCGCGAAAATGGAAGGACACATCATCTCTGTCAATCCGGTCATCGACAGCAACGGCCAGATTACTGTCACGGCGCGGGTCCGCAACAACGGGAAACTCCTGGACGGCATGAATGTCCGCATTATTCTGTCACAACAGATTGATAACCAACTGGTCGTACCTCGCAGTGCCGTGACGGTACGGGACGGTCTGGATGTCATTTTCAAATGCGTCGGGAAACGGAGTGTCTGGACCTATGTCGATATTCTGATGAGCAACAGTACAGAACACGTCATCGCACCGGCAGCCGGCAGGGCTTCATGGCTGCAGGAGGGAGATACGGTCGTTGTCTCAGGTCAGTCAAACATGGGAGATGACGTTCCCTTGCGTCCTCTTCCCCTACAGCCATAGACTATGCTTGCATCGCTCATTCACAGGCCCATCGGCGTACTGACCGTCCTGCTGGCCTGTCTGTCGCTCGGCATCGCGGCCATCCGGCACCTGCCGGTGTCCCTGTTGCCGGACATCGGCCTGCCGCAGATCACAGTGCAGGTCACCGTCCCGGACATGCCCGCGCAACAGCTATACGAGACGTTGGTCGAACCACTCCGGCTGCAATTGATTCAGGTCGGAGCCATCGAAGACATCCAGGCGGATGTCAGGGACGGCAGCGGCCGCCTCAGGCTCACTGCCGGATACGGCACCGACGCCGACCTGTTGTTCATCGAAATCAACGAGAACGTCGACCGGGCCATGCATAATCTGCCACCAGGCACGGAACGTCCCCGGGTCGTAAAGGCCGACGTCACCGACATTCCTGCCTTTTATATCAATGTAACACAGCGAAAAAAAAGACTGGGAACTGACTACTCCAAGCCATCTGATACTGAGTTCATGGAAATGAGCGACTTTGTACATCAGGTCGTCTGCCGGCGTATCGAGCAGTTGCCAGAGGTCGCCATGGTGGACTGCAGCGGACTGACCATGCCAGAGCTCTGCATTGCTCCGTTCCGGGAAAAGATGGAAGCACTCCGGATGCCGTGGTCGCTTCTGGCGGACGCCGTCACGGAGGCTGTCTCAGAGCCGGGGACATTTCACATCCTGGAAGGCGAACTGCAATACAGCATGCGTTTCCAGACATCGCTGCTCGGCCGCCGAGATATCGAAGAACTCTGCATCAACCATGGCGGACGTATCTATCGGCTGGGAGACCTGGCCGAAGTGAGGGAACAGCCACAGCGCACGGCAGGCATGGTGGTCTCAGACGGGACACGCGCCGTCACACTGGCTGTCATCAAGCGGCACGAAGCGCGGATGGCGGCTTTGAAGCGGCAGACAGAAAACCTGTTGAATGCCCTCTCAAAGGATTATCCAGAACTGGTATTCACCGTTACGCGCGACCAGACTGCCCTGCTGGAAGCCTCGCTGCACGACATGATACGGAACCTGATATGGGGAACGCTGCTGGCCTGTGCCGTCATCTTCGTCTTCATGCGGGATGTCTGGCGCCCTCTGCTGGTCTCGCTGACCATCCCGGTATCGCTCGTGCTTTCGTTCCCGGCCTTTTACGCCATGCACATCGGTATCAACATCGTATCCATCTCTGGCCTGATTCTGGGCATCGGCATGCTGGTCGACAGCGCCATTGTCATCGTAGACAATATGACACGCTGTTCGCTGTCTGGTGCCACAGCCGGACAGGCAGGCATCGACAGCGCACGCGAAGTTTTCAATCCCATGCTCAGCGCCGTCCTGACCACCTGTGCCATCTTCATACCGCCGGTTTTCCTGAGTAATCTGGCCGGCGCCCTGTTCTATGACCAGGCCATGGCCGTCACCGTCATCCTTTGTGTATCGCTGGCGGTTTCCATCATCGTACTTCCGGTCTTGTACCATCTCATCTACCGGGGGAAAACGCCCCGGCACATCCGGCATCAAACGCATGGGATCCACGGATATGGAGGATGCCTGTACGGCTGCTATCACGCTGTGTTGAAATGGTGTTTCAGGCGCCGGATGGCGATATGGGGACTACTGGCGTGCTCCGTCATCGGCGGCATCCTGCTGTTTCTGAATATGGACCGGCAGAAGATGCCTGCCATGCACCACGACGACCTGTTGCTGGACATCGCATGGAACGAACGTATCACCGCCGGGGAAAACAGCCGCCGCTGCGAGGCATCGGTCCGCGCCCTGTCCGGGAGTGTACGCCAAAGCACCATCCTGGCCGGAGTGCAGCAGTTCCTGCTGTCGCACACCCGGGCACAGGCAGAGAGTGAAGCCACGGTCTATATCCAGGCATCTGACGCATCTGAGACATCCGGCGTGGCAAGAAAGGCAACAGAATGGATTTCTGAACACTATCGGCAAGCCGATTGTACTGTCAGACCTGCCGGCAACGTCTTCGACCTGCTGTTTGCCGACCGGGAAGCTGCTTTGGTCACCCGGCTCCGCAATACAGACGCACAACCCGTACGGCCTCAGGATCTGGATCAGATTCTCGGGGAGATAACACGGGCATTGCCCAATCTGTCTGTCAAGCCCCCGGCATGGGAAGAATACATCGAATTGCTGCCGCGCCGGGACAGGATGTCGCTTTACGGGATTTCCCACAGTTCGCTGCTGGCATTTCTGCAACGGCAGATGCAGACCGGAGAAGTGACCCGGCTGACACAGGGCAACCAATCCGTGCCCGTCGTGCTCGGCACGGATCGTCCCGGAAGTCTGGCCATGCTCCGCCAGCAGCACATCGCCACCGGACAAGCCGACGTGCCGCTTGCAGCACTGGTCCGGGAAACACGCCGTGCAGTTCCGCGGCGCATCACCGCCGACGCGGACGGTCCATACTGGAGTCTTCCCATGAGTCCCGACCGGAAGGATATTCCGGAAACGATGGAAAGCATCCGTCACACCGTGACGGATAACGGACGTTTCAGCGCAGATTTCGGCGGCACCTGGTTTTCTGACCGAAGAACCGTCCGTGAACTGGGGATGATTCTCTGCATCTCCATACTGCTGCTGTATTTCATCCTGGCAGCCCAGGAAGAATCACTTGTCCAGCCCTTGATCATCCTTTCCGAGCTGGCCGTCGATCTCTTTTTCACCGCAGGCCTGCTCCATCTGTGCGGACAAACGCTGAATGTCATGTCCATGACCGGACTGATCGTCATGTGCGGCATCGTCATCAACGATTCCATTCTCAAGATTGACACCATCAACCGGCTGCGGCAGACCGGCATGGAATTGAAACGGGCCGTGTTCACAGCCGGCGAACGGCGGCTCGATGCCATCCTGATGACCTCGCTCACCACCGGACTCGCCATGATTCCTTTCCTGTTCCGCAGCGGCATGGGAAGTGAACTGCAGTTTCCGTTCTCGCTTGCGCTGACCGGCGGCATGGCGGTCGGCACACTGGTCAGCCTGTTCTATGTTCCGACAATCTATTACGCCATCTATCAGAACAAGCAGACATGAATCCGGCCGGACGTCATCTTTCTCCGTTTTCCATTCTTCTGACCGCCGCCGTGCTTTCGCTGCTCGGAGCCGTTACGCTGCCTCTGCTGCATATCCGACCCGGACAGGAGCGCGAGGCTGCCTCACTGCAGGTCTCTTTCCGCTATGCTGACGCATCGGCACATACGGTCGAAACAGAGGTCACTTCTGTCATCGAAGGGTCACTGAACACCCTGCGCGGCGTCACTGGCATCCGCTCCGTATCCCGTGAAGGCAGCGGCGAAATCACTGTACGGTTTAAGCAGGGCACCCGGATGGACATGGCCCGTTTCGAGGCGGCCACAAGGATCAGAGACATCTATGGACGCCTGCCTGGCGGGGTTTCCTACCCGGTCTTCAACAGCACCTTCACCGGCCGGCGGGAGACAAGCATCCTATCCTGCGCATTATACGCCGACAGTTCAGAGAACGAACTCGTCCGCTATGCGCGACGCCATTTCATCCCGCCGTTGGCCCGCATCGAAGGCATCGGTAACATTCGGATACCGGAGGCAGAGGACGCTGCCTGGACCATATCCTTCCATCCGGACCGGCTTGCCCGTACAGGCTTGTCGCCCGAAGACCTCTGCCGGGCTGTCAGCCAGGCTTTCCGTGACGACATGGCGGGGAGCCTGATACGAAACGACACCCTCGTGATGGTCCGGCTCAAGGCATCATCCGGGAGCATCGATTTAAAGGATCTGATTGTCAGCAATATAAATGGGCATATCTGCCGCATCGGAGAGGTTGCGGAAGTGACACGGCAACCTGCAACACAAACCAGTTACATGCGGATCAACGGGCTGCCGGCCATCAGCATCGAACTCTGCGTATCCGGGCAAGTCAACACATTGCGGGTCGGGAGAAAAGCCCGGCAATGTCTCGATGATATCCGGCGGAACCTGCCAACCGGCATGGCGTTGCGCATTACACATGACAGTACCGAAGCCCTGCGCAGGGAAATCCGGCAGATCGTCCGGCGGTCTGTTCTCTCATTGCTCTGCCTGCTGGGATTCGTCCTGCTGATCAGCCGCAGTTTCCGCTACCTGTCCGTCATCTTCGTTTCACTCGTCGCCACGCTGCTGATTTCTGTTCTCTGTTATCACCCGGCGCACCTCACGCTCGACCTGAGAGCACTGTCCGCCATCTCCATCTCGCTGGGCATGGCCATCGACACCACCATCGTCGTCGCAGACCATCGCACCTACCACCGGGATCTGCGGATCGCCGGGGCCGTCACCGGCGCCCTGCTGACCACCGTGCTGGCACTGCTCGTATTGTCCTTCTCTGCCGAAGCACGACGCGGGCAACTCGGCAGTTTCATCGGCGTCATGACCGTCAATCTCTGCATCGCCCTGGCCGTATCCCTCACGGTTGTCCCGGCTCTGCTCGAAAAAATGCCCGCCACACGGCAGAAAGGTATGATCCGCACGTCATTCCGACATAAAAAACGCCTGGTCCGCTTCTCGGAACGATATCGGAGGACCATCGGCCGCCTCAGGCGCCACCGTGTTTGGCTGTGTCTCATTCTCGTCATCGGATTCGGTCTTCCGCTGCACCGGCTCCCGGACGAGATACGCCCGCCAGCCCGGCCGGAGAACTTGCCGCAACGGTTGCAGGCAGCCGGTTGCAGAGTGTACAACCGGACCATCGGCGGCAGCTGGTACCAGATACACCGGCGTCTTTTCGAGGATGCACTGGGCGGCGCCAGGCACTTTTTCATCACCCGGAGTCCTGTCGACCCTTTCCGTCCCACCGATACAGAAACGCCGGCGCTGGTCGTGTCAGCATACCTTCCGGAAGGCTACAGCATTCTGCACATGAACGACATCCTGCGGGAAATGGAAGGTTTTCTCAGCCGGGAAGAGAGCATCGAAACCTATTGCACCACCATTCCGTCCGCCACATACGGTGAGATTCTTGTCAATTTCAAGACCGGTACAGACGAGGCGGTTCCACGCGAGCTCAAGCAGCGTATATGGACACAGGCTGTCCGTTACGGCGGTGCCGTCTGGACGGTTTCGGGCGGCGACAGCCAGGTGCTGACGAACAACGTCCGGATGGAACGCGTCCCCTACGGCATCTACCTTTACGGATACCATTACGATCTGCTCTTCCGCTATGGGCAGCAACTTGCGGATTCCCTGAATTCCCAGCTCCGCGTCACCGATGCAGCGGTCATGAACGGTCCGGACGATGCCGCCGGACAGGAACTGGCCGTATCGTACCATGGTCCGTGGCTGGCACAGCAGAATCTCTCAGCCAGGGATGTACGCAGTTTTCTCAGCAACCGGAATTTTACACGTTCGCTCGGCACGCTGCACCACGACGGACAGTCCGTCCGGGTGACGGTCGCCGCCGCTTTCCGGGACGGGACAGATCTTTGGCGGCTGGAACACGAAATGGCTGAAATCGGCGGTCTCTCCATACCGTTCCAGATGCTCGGATCGCTGGAAAAAAAAGCTACCGGACATGACATCGTACGCAATGACCAGGCATATGAGTTGTTTGTGGGATACCATTTCATCGGACCTGACGACCAGGCAGCCCGGCTTTCGAAGGAATGCATCCGCCACTTGAACGAAGAGGTGCTGCCGATGGGTTACCGGGCGGAAACGCTCCGGGCGCGTACCGCCCGTCCGAAAAGCACCCGGCAGGGACTCCTCATCGGCATCGTGACATTGATTATCTTCATGACCTGTGCCGTACTGTTCGAATCGCTGCGGCTACCGATGGTCATCCTGTCGCTGCTGCCGGTCGGACTCGCCGGTCTGTTCGCCGCCTTCGGCCTCACCCGCACACCTTTCGACCAAGGCGGGCTGGCCGCGATGGTCACCCTGAGCGGACTGGTTGTCAATGCAGGCATCTATCTGGTACACGAATACCAACTCATCAGGGAGAAACGGCGGCTGGCTCCCGTCCGGTGTTACCTCAAGGCATTCCACAGAAAAATCGTCCCCACGTTGCTCACAGTGCTCTCGACACTGGTCGGCTTACTGCCGTTCTGGATACACAAAAGCAGCACTTTCTGGTACGCACTGGCCATAGGCGTCACCGGCGGCATCCTGCTTTCGGTTGTCGCTCTGGTCATTTATCTGCCCGTCTTCATGCCGTTCGGAAAACACAATGCATAGATGCGCTGTCCCGGCCGGCGATATGCCTTTTAAAGTTTTTTCCTGAGCCGGGCCACCGGGATACCGGTCTGTTCCCGGTATTTTGCCACGGTCCTACGGGCTATCGGATATCCCCTTTTTTTCAGAATTTCAGCCAACTGATCATCTGTCAGCGGCTTGCGTTTCGACTCTCCGTCCACACATTCCTGCAAAATCTTCTTGATTTCCCGCGTGGAAACCTCCTCGCCGGATTCTGTCTGCATCCCTTCGGAGAAGAAAAACTTCAAGGGGTAAACCCCGAAATATGTCTGGATATATTTGCTGTTGGCCACCCGGGAGATGGTCGAAATGTCAAGATTCGTCTTGTCGGCGATGTCCTTCAGGATCATCGGTACCAAAAGTGCCTCGTCACCACTGTTCAGGAAATAATCCTTCTGATAGTCGATGATTGCCTGCATCGTGGCCATCAGGGTCTGCTGGCGCTGCTTGATGGCCTCGATGAACCATTTGGCCGCATCCAGTTTCTGCCGGACGAACGTCACGGCGTCTTTCTCCTGACGGGTGGCGTTCTTGTTGGCCAGATAGCCTTGCAACATTTCCGAATACATCCGGCTGACTTTCAATTCTGGCACATTGCGCGCATTCAGGCTGAGCGAAAGCGTCCCATCGTTGTTCTCCAGAATGAAATCCGGAATGATGTGATCGGCCGTTTTCGTATTGTGGTTGCCCGAAGCACCGCCCGGCTTGGGATTCAATTTCAGCACCTCGTCGATAACCTGCTTCATCTCCTCTTCGGAGATTGAAAGGCGCGTCATGATCTTTTCGTAATGACGCTTGGAAAAATCATCGAAATACTGCGTCAGCACCTGTTCCGCCCGCACGACCGCCGGTGTGCGTTCCTTGTTTCGGAGCTGTATCAGCAGGCATTCCCGCAGGTTGCGTGCGCCCACGCCCACCGGGTCGAACGTCTGGATAAGCGCCAGCAACGACTCCCAGACCGGCACATCGACCTCCTGCCCGGTCGCAAAAGCCCAGTCGTCGGCAATCGAGGTCAGATCACGGCGAAGATAGCCGTCATCGTCAATATCACCGATAAGATACACCCCCAGCTGCCGCTGCCGTTCATCTTCCACCCGCATACCCAACTGCGAAATCAGGTTCTCATGGAACGACTCGCCGATCGAGAACGGGATTTCCCCGCGCTGTTCATCAGCCGAATAGTTTCTGGCGCTCAAGCGGTAAGACGGCGTCGAATCGGACGAGAGGTAATCCTCGATGGAAAAATCCTTTTCAGACTGTTCCTGGGCCGTTTTCTCCTGTTCGGCGCTCTCCTCCTCTTCCGGAGACGATTCCGTCCCTTCCTCCAACGCCGGATTGTTCTCCAACTCCTCCTTGATGCGCTGTTCCAGCTGAGTCGTCGGAATCTCCAGCAGCTTGATGAGCTGAATCTGTTGCGGGGACAGTTTCTGGATGAGCTTTTGCTGCAGCCGTTGGTCTAACATAAGGCGGTGTCTGCTGATTTAAGTTAGAATGAAGCGTTGTTCGGTGTCCTGGGGAACGGAATCACGTCGCGGATGTTGGCCATGCCCGTCACGAACAGCAGCAACCGCTCGAAACCGAGCCCGAAGCCGCTGTGGGGAGCCGATCCGAAACGGCGCGTGTCCAGATACCACCACATATCCTTCATCGGAATATGCATCTCATCGATGCGGGTCCGGAGTTTGTCGTAATCCTCTTCACGCTGCGAGCCGCCGATGATCTCGCCGATTTTCGGGAACAGTACGTCCATGGCCCGCACCGTCTTGCCATCATCGTTCAATTTCATGTAAAACGCCTTGATATCCTTGGGATAATCCGTCAGGATCACCGGTTTCTTGAAATGCTGCTCCACCAGGTAGCGTTCGTGTTCCGACTGCAGGTCGATTCCCCACGATACCGGATATTCAAACTTCTGTCCCGACGCCAGCAGGATTTCGATGCCTTCGGTGTAGGTCAGACGCACGAAGTCGTTGTGCAGCACGAATTCCAGTCGTTCCATCAGTTCGTTGTCGAACATCCGGCACAGGAATTCCAGATCATCGTGGCAATGGTCGAGTGCATACCTGATCAGGTATTTCAGGAAATCTTCCGCCAGATCCATGTTGTCGTCGATGTCGTAGAACGCCATTTCGGGTTCAATCATCCAGAACTCGGAAAGATGGCGCGGCGTATTCGAATTCTCCGCACGGAACGTCGGGCCGAACGTGTAAATGTTGCCCAGCGCCATGGCACCCAGTTCACCTTCCAGCTGTCCGGAAACCGTCAGGGCGGTCGGCTGTCCGAAAAAATCCCGGCTGTAATCCACCTTGCCGTCGGCCGTCATCGGCACCTGCTGCAGATCAAGTGTCGTCACCTGGAACATGGCGCCTGCTCCCTCACAGTCGGAAGCCGTGATCAGCGGGGTATGCAGGTAATAGAACCCTTTGTCGTTGAAATAATTGTGGATGGCAAAAGCCATGGCATGACGGATGCGCAACACCGCGCCGAACGTATTGGTACGCGGACGCAGATGGGCTATCTCCCGCAGGAATTCGAGGGAATGTCCCTTCTTCTGCAGCGGATAAGTCTGGTCGGCCGTGCCGTATATCTCGATGCTGCCGGCCTGCAGTTCGACCGCCTGGCCCTGCCCCTGCGAGGCGGCCAGGACACCCGTCACTGCGATGCAGGCACCCGTCGTGATCTGTTTGAGTGTATCTTCCTCAAATTTTGCGATATCTATGACAACCTGCAGATTGAAGATAGTCGAGCCGTCGTTGAGCGCCGCAAAGGCGATGTTCTTGTTGCCCCGTTTGGTCCGCACCCAACCCTTGACCAGATACGTCTGCCCGACGACTGCCGTCTGCAAGATATCCTTTATCGTTGTTCTCTTCTGTTTCATACCTTTTTCTTTCGGTTTCAGGCGCCGGGAAACACGCCGCCACCATCTTGACGGGCAAAATTAAGCATTTTTCCGTCTGCAAAAAACAGAAAACGAAGGTTGCGGATTAACGCAATAAGGCCTACCTTTGCCATCTTTAAAGACAAGATGTCCATGGAATCAAACAAATTGCTGATATACAACAGTCTCCTCAAAAAGAAAGAAGTATTTGAACCGATGCACGCCCCCCATGTGGGCATGTATGTCTGCGGACCGACGGTTTACGGAGACGCACATCTCGGGCACGCCCGGCCGGCCATCACCTTCGACCTGCTATTCCGCTATCTCACGCACCTCGGATACAAGGTCCGCTACGTCCGCAACATCACCGACGTCGGACATCTCGAACACGATGCAGATGAAGGCGAGGACAAAATAGCGAAGAAAGCCCGGCTGGAATCCGTCGAGCCCATGGAAATCGTGCAATACTACACCACGAGATACCATCACAACATGGAGCAGCTCAACGTACTGCCGCCCAGCATCGAACCGCACGCCTCCGGACATATCATGGAGCAGCAGGCATTCATCGAACGGATCCTGCAGGCCGGCTATGCCTACGAAAGCAACGGCTCCGTCTATTTCGACCTCCGGAAATACGCCCGGGATTTCGATTACGGGAAACTGTCGGGGCATGTCATCGAGGAACAGCTCAACAACACCCGTGCCCTCGACGGACAGGACGAGAAGCGCTTCCCGCTCGATTTCGCCCTGTGGAAAAAGGCCGCCCCGGAACACATCATGCACTGGCCGTCGCGCTGGAGCGAAGGATTCCCCGGATGGCACCTCGAATGCTCAGTCATGAGCACCCGCTACCTGGGTGAGGCATTCGACATCCACGGCGGCGGCATGGACCTCATGTTCCCGCACCACGAATGCGAGATTGCACAGTCCACGGCGGCGCTCGGCCACGAGTCTGTCCGCTACTGGATGCACAACAACATGATTACCATCGACGGACAGAAGATGGGGAAATCGCTCGGCAACTTCATCACGCTGAACGAGTTTTTCAGCGGAGAACATCCCAAGCTGCAGCGGGCCTACAGCCCGATGACCATCCGGTTCTTCATTCTGCAGGCACACTACCGCAGCACCGTCGATTTCACCAATGAGGCTCTCCAAGCTTCCGAGAAGGGACTCCAGCGGCTGCTGGCGGGCATCCGCATGCTCGACCGGCTCCAGCCGTCTGCCACTTCGACGGCCGATGTAAGCCAATTGCAGGCCAGATGCTACGAAGCCATGAACGACGACCTGAACAGTCCGATGGTCATCGCACATCTGTTCGACGGCCTGCGCATCATCAATCTGGTACACGACGGAAAGGCGACCCTGTCCGGCGACGACCTGGCGCAACTGCGGCAGACTTATCATACGTTCGCCTTCGACATCCTGGGCCTCAAGGACGAGGAAACCGGCTCCAGCCATCAGACGCTGATCAACGATCTGATATCCTACATTTTGGAAATCAGACAAAATGCCAAGCAGCAGAAAGACTATGCCACCTCCGACCAGATCCGCGACAGACTTCAGACGCTGGGCGTGGAACTCAAAGACCGGAAAGACGGCACGGACTGGAACCTGAAAGTCTGACAAGCGCATGAACAGGTTTCCCACGCACACGGTCTACATCGGAGACCTCCCCCTGGGCGGGGGCCGGCCGGTCCGGATCCAGTCGATGACCTCCACACCCACGGGTGACATCAAAGCCTCCGTGGCACAGGTCATCCGCCTCGCCGAGGCGGGCGCCGAATATGTCCGGCTGACCGTCCCGACCATGGAGGACGTGGAAGCCCTGCGCAAAATCAAACAGCAGGTCCGGCAGGCCGGATTCCGGACCCCGCTCATCGCCGATGTCCACTTCAACCCCGACATCGCCGAAGCGGCCGCCCGCACCGTCGAGAAGGTGCGTATCAATCCCGGCAACTACACCGACCGGCACCACCGGGACAGAACCGGATTCTCCGATGAAGAATACGCCGCCGAAACCGGACGCATCCACGCAAGACTCCGGCCGCTGCTCGCCATCTGCAGGCAGTACGGCACCGCCCTGCGCATCGGGACCAATCACGGTTCTCTCAGCGACCGCATCCTCGACCGCTACGGCGACACCCCACAGGGCATGGTGGCCTCGGCCATGGAATTTGTCCGGATCTGCGAGGCCGAGTCGTTCGACCGCATCGTCCTCTCCATGAAGTCGAGCAACCCGCGGGTCATGGCCGCCGCCACACGGCTGCTGGTGAAAGAAATGCAGCAGCGCGGCACCGTGTATCCCATCCACCTCGGCGTCACTGAAGCCGGTGCAGGCGAAGAAGGACGCATCAAATCGGCCGTGGGCATCGCCGACCTGCTGGCCGAAGGCATCGGCGACACCATCCGTGTGTCGCTTACCGAAGATCCCGTGAACGAAATCCCCGTGGCAAAAGCCCTGACAGACTACCTTCAGCAAGAGGACCGACAGCCGGTACATACGGCGGTTATCCCCTACCTGCCTGCCGAAGACGACCGGCGCTATTTCCGCATCGCACCAGACCGGCGGACGCCGGAACGGCTGGTCAGGCTGTCCTGCGCCGGTACACCGGCGGCCACCGCGTTTCTGGAATCGCAGGCGGACCGCAGTGCCTATGGCCCTGACACCGAAATTATCTTCCACAAATTCTACCCCGCACCCGCAAAAAATCTATATTTGCATGCAGCGTGTGATTTCGGGCCCGTCCTGTCCCGCGACAGGGGCGACGGCCTCTGGATTGAGACGGACGATCCATCCGTGACCGACGCAGATATCCGGCGATGGTCGCTCTCCATCCTGCAGGCCTGCCGGCGGCGCATCAGCGCGGCGGAATTCATTTCGTGTCCGTCCTGCGGCCGCACCAAATTCGACATCGCCACGACAGCCGAACGCATCCGGCAGCGGACCAGTCATCTCACAGGCCTGAAAATCGGCATCATGGGATGTATCGTCAACGGGGTGGGCGAAATGGCCGATGCGGATTACGGCTACGTCGGCGAGAACCACGGGCTGGTCACGCTGTACCGGCGGCAGGAAGTGGTACGCCGCCACATCCCCGCTGCAGAAGCGGTCGATGCGCTTGTGGCGCTCATCCGGGAAAACGGCGATTGGAAAGAAAACCGACAAGAACAAGACAAAACAACATAAACATTCATGGATTTCATACAAGAACTCACATGGCGCGGCATGATCCACGACATCATGCCGGGCACGGACGAAATGCTGAAACAGGGCATGGCCACGGCTTACGTGGGCATCGACCCGACTGCTGATTCGCTGCACATCGGGCATCTGGTGGGCATCATGATGCTGCGGCATCTGCAACGCTGCGGGCATAAACCCATCGCGCTGATCGGCGGTGCCACCGGCATGATCGGCGACCCTTCCATGAAATCGCAGGAGCGCAACCTGCTTTCGGAGGAAGAACTGCACCACAATCAGGAATGCATAAAGAAACAACTGGCCAAGTTCCTGGACTTCGATTCCGACGCGCCGAACGCCGCGGAACTCGTCAACAACTACACCTGGATGAAAGACATGTCGTTTCTGGATTTCATCCGTGACGTAGGCAAACATATCACCGTCAACTACATGATGGCCAAGGATTCGGTCAAGAAACGGCTCTCGGGCGAAGCGCGCGACGGCATGTCGTTCACCGAATTCACCTACCAGCTGGTCCAGGGATTCGACTTCTACACCCTGTATGTCACCCGGAACTGCCGGCTGCAGATGGGCGGCTCCGACCAGTGGGGCAACATCACCACCGGGACGGAACTCATCCGGCGCAAGGCCGGCGGCGAAGCGTTCGCGCTGACCTGCCCGCTCATCACCAAAGCCGACGGCGGCAAATTCGGCAAGACCGAATCGGGCAATGTCTGGCTCGACCCGGCCCGCACCTCTCCCTATAAATTCTACCAGTTCTGGCTGAATGTCAGCGATGCAGACGCAGAGAAATACATCAAGATCTTCACCTTCCTCACCCGGGAGGAAATCGAGGAACTCACGCAGCAACAGCGGGAAAATCCGGGCCTCCGGCCGCTGCAGAAGGCCTTGGCGCGCGAAATCACCTGCATGGTGCATTCTCCCGAAGCTTACGAGTCGGCTGTTGCAGCTGCGCAGATGCTTTTCGGAGCCGGCACGGCCGAACAACTGGCCGGCATGGACGAAGAGACATTCCTCAGTGTTTTCGAAGGCGTTCCGCATTACGAGGTTCCCGCCTCACTGGCAGAGGACGGGCTGCCGGTCATCGACCTGCTCTCGGTGCATACCGCCATCTCTCCATCGAAGGGTGAGAGCCGCAGGACCATCGAAGGCGGCGGCTTATACATCAACAAAGAACGCATTGCGGACATCGCAGCCGTCGTCCGGAAAGACGACCTCATCCGCGGTAAATATCTGCTGATCCAGAAAGGGAAGAAGAATTATTCCGTCATCACCTTCAAAAACCAGTAGAATGGCATCCGGTCCACAACGCACGCAGGGAGCTGCCAGCCGGCGCAACAGTCTGTCCGCCTTCTTCAAGGACGAACGCACGCGCGTCATCTGCGGCATGCTGCTCATCGGGTTTGCAGCGCTGCTTTTCCTGGCCTGCCTGTCTTTCCTGTTCACCTGGAAAAGCGACCAGAGTTTCGACGGCAGCGACTTGCTGACGACGGCTGACATCCATGTGCAGAACTGGTGCGGCCGCCTCGGTGCACGCCTGGCGACCCTGACCATGTACCGCGGATTCGGCATCGCTGCATTCTTTTTCCCCATGTTGTGCTTCATCGGCGGCATGAGATTGCTGAACGTCAAGATGATGCGCATGGGTAGCGCCTTGCGGCTGACCATTTTCGGCGCCATTCTGGGATCACTGCTGTGCAGTTACCTCTTCGGCGGCAGCAACGGCTATCTCGGCAACGGTCTGGGCGGCGGACACGGCATGTACATGATCCACTGGCTGGAGATGGTGCTCGGGCACGCCGGCACCGGCATTCTTGTCTTCCTGCTCTGCATTATCTTTCTCATCTTCACCTTCAAGCGTTTTCCCGCCTGGTGTGCCGGCGTGGCTGCCGGCGCAGGCCGGCTGTTCGTCCGGAAAACCCCGAAAGCGGAACGTGACCGGAAGCTGACAAAGACCACCTCCGTGAAAGAACAACCTGCCGGCGATACTCTGACGGACAATCCGCCCGTCCCGGATCCGGTCTTGGGCAACAGCGACGAAGATGACTGGGAAAAAGTGGATGTTTCAGACACGCCGCAGGCCGTACCGGCCTTCCGCATCCGGAAGCCGGAACCAACCGCGACAATGACTCCCACACCGGACAACAAACCCTACCGGTCGCACCTGGAGCCAGAAAGCGGCTCAGAAACACCTGATAATGGAAGCGACGCGCCGGAAGACGTCAAACTGACCATCACCAAAACCATCGAGGAAGAGAAAGCCGACAGCCAGGCAGCCGTCAGCCGGATCAAACAGTTGGATCCCTACGACCCCACGCTGGATCTCCACGACTACAAGATGCCGCCCATCGATCTGCTGGCCGATTACGCCCCCGGCCACGAAATCACCCAGGAAGAACTGATTTCGAACAAGAACAAAATCGTTGAGACGCTGGCCTATTACAAGATCAAGATCATGGAGATCACCGTGACGCCGGGACCGACCGTCACCCTTTACGAAATCGTGCCTTCGCCGGAAACCCGCATCGCGCGTATCAAGAGTCTGGAAAACGACATCGCCATGCGCCTCAAGGCACTCGGTGTGCGCATCATCGCGCCCATACCGGGCAAAGGCACCATCGGTCTGGAAGTCCCGAACAAGAATCCCGAGATCGTTTCGATGAGGTCGCTCATCGCCTCCAAACGTTTCCAGGAATCGAAAGCCGACATCGCCATCGCCCTCGGCAAGACCATCTCCGACGAGACTTTCGTCTTCGACCTGGCCAAGATGCCGCACCTGCTGGTGGCCGGCGCCACCGGACAGGGCAAATCCGTCGGCCTGAACGCCATCATCACGTCCATTCTCTACAAGAAACACCCCGCCGAACTCAAGTTCGTACTGGTCGATCCCAAAACCGTGGAGTTCAGTCCTTACGAGAAAATCGAGCGACACTTCCTGGCCAAGATGCCCGATGTGGAGGAGGCCATCATCACCGACACGCAGAAGGTCATCAACACCATCCAGTCGCTCTGTCTTGAGATGGACACCCGGTACAACCTGTTGAAGGATGCCGGCGTACGCAACATCAAGGAATACAATGCGAAATTCACGGCCCGGCAGCTGAATCCCGAAGAAGGACACCGGTTCCTGCCGTACATCGTGGTCATCATCGACGAGTTCGCCGACCTGATCATGACCGCCGGCAAAGAAATCGAGATGCCCATCGCACGGCTGGCCCAGAAAGCGCGCGCCGCCGGCATGCATCTCATCGTGGCGACCCAGCGTCCGACGACCAACATCATCACAGGAACCATCAAGGCCAATTTCCCGGCCCGCATCGCTTTCAAGGTGACCTCCCAGATTGATTCACGCACCATCCTGGACGGCTCGGGCGCCGAACAGCTCATCGGCCGCGGAGACCTGCTCTTCAACGCAGGCGGAGACACCGTCCGTATCCAGTGCGGTTTCATCGACATTCCCGAAATCGAGGAAATCACTTCGTTCATCGGCAACCAGCAGGGCTATCCGGAAGCGTTCCCGCTGCCTGAATACGAAAGCGAGGACGGAGAATCAGGAGCCAAGGAAAAGGATATCGACCTGACGAAACGGGACGCCCTCTTCAACGAGGCAGCCCGGCTCGTTGTCATGCATCAAACAGGATCCACTTCGCTGATACAGCGCAAGTTCCGTATAGGATATCCCCGCGCCGGCTACATTATGGACCAGTTGGAGGCAGCCGGCATCGTCGGACCGTTCGAAGGGAGCAAGGCCCGCAAGGTGCTCTTCATGGACGAAGGCCAGCTGGAACAATACCTGCAATCTCTGTAGCGAAGATGGAACATCCCGGAATCATCCGCCCGGCCGATGCCGGTTGCAACGAAAACCTCATTAATTTACAGCCATGTCTCTCCAATGCGGTATCGTAGGACTGCCCAACATCGGCAAGTCCACACTCTTCAACTGTCTCTCGAATGCTAAGGCGCAAGCCGCCAACTTCCCGTTCTGCACCATCGAGCCCAACGTCGGTGTCATCACCGTGCCGGACGAACGGCTGACGGAACTGGCGGCCATCGACCATCCCGCACGGGTGATTCCCACCACGGTTGAGATTGTCGACATCGCCGGCCTGGTCCAGGGAGCGAGCCACGGCGAAGGGCTGGGCAACAAGTTCCTGGCCAACATCCGCGAAACAGATGCCATCATCCATGTGCTGCGCTGTTTCGACGACGGCAATGTGACGCACGTTTACAACACCGTCGACCCTGTACGGGACAAGGAAATCATTGATGCCGAACTGCAGATCAAGGATCTGGAGACCATCGGGACACGGCTGGCCAAGATGCAGAAGCAGGCCCAGACCGGCGACAAGAACGCCAGGAGACTGTGCGAAATCATGCAGCGATACAAAGAGGTCCTGGAACAGGGCCGGCCCGCCCGCACGGTTGAATTCGAAAGCAAGGAAGACCAGAAACTCTGCCGGGACCTGTTTCTCCTGACCGCCAAACCCGTACTCTATGTCTGCAACGTGGACGAAAAAAGCGCGGCAACCGGCAACGCCTATTCCGAGGCCGTCCGGGAAGCCGTCCGGGACGAGCAGGCGGAAGTGCTTGTCATCTCGGCGCAGTCCGAGGCCGAAATCGCTGAACTGGATACGTTCGAGGAACGCCAGATGTTCCTGGAAGAACTGGGGCTGGAGGATTCCGGCGTCAACCGGCTCATCCACGCCGCCTACCGGCTGCTGGGGCTGGAAACCTACTTCACCACCGGACCCGATGAAACCCGGGCGTGGACCTACGTCAAAGGCACCCGGGCGCCCCAGGCGGCCGGCATCATCCACTCCGATTTCGAGAAAGGGTTCATCCGGGCTGAAGTCATCAAATATGCGGACTATGTCCAGCTGCGTTCCGAGGCTGCCTGCCGGGACGCCGGAAAAATCGCCACCGAAGGCAAGGACTATGTCGTGCAGGACGGGGATATCATGCACTTCAGGTTCAATGTCTGAGCCAGCCGGACGCCGGCATCAGGTTGTTAATAACTATTCATAAAATCCTTACGGACCTGATGTTTTTTCCGTTACTTTTGGTTTGTATATTCTTTTTCAGTCCATTTTACTTAACATACTGATAACATGAAATTCGTCGTATCCAACTCAGACCTGTTGGTCCACATGCAGGCCATCAGCAAGGTCATTGTCAGCAAACCGCAGAACCCCATCCAGAGCCATATCCTGCTCACCTTGCAAGGCAACCGGCTGACCATGCGCGCCACAGGGCCGGATACGAGCGCATCGGCCGTGCTGGATCTCTCCTCCGCATCGCAGGAAGGGTCGGTCGCAGTGCCTGCCAAGTTCATTCTGGACATGCTCTCCACGTTCTCCGGATCCGAGCAGCCGCTCACCTTCGACGTCGACGAGGAGTCCCGCAACATCACCGTCTATTCCGAAAACGGACAGTACACCTTCACCGGCCAGGACGGACAGATCTTCCCGACCGATCCCGAATTGCGGGAAGACCTTCTGGTATCCTTCGAAATGGACGCCGGCATTTTCATCAGTGCCTTTGCCTCCACCCTCTTCGCCACCGGCGAGGACGAGTACCGTCCGGTCATGAGCGGCATTCTGATGGAATTCGACGGACAGACCATCACCTTCGTGTCGTCCGACGCGCACAAACTGGTCCGTTACCGCTACCATCTGCCCGAAAACGAAAGCGTACCGGGGTCCGGCTCGTTCATCATCCACAAAAGACCGGCGGGACTGCTCAAGAACATGCTGACGCGGACATCATCGAAGGTACAGGTATCGTTCGACGACAAGAACGCCATGTTCCGCTTCGACGAATACACGTTGATCTGCCGTCTCATCGCCGGCCGGTTCCCCAATTACAATTCGGTCATTCCGCAGTACAATCCCAACGTGGTCACCGTCAACCGCCAGGCGTTCCTGACCTCGCTGTCCCGCGCCCAGGTTTTCGCGGCACAGAGCACCCTGCTGGTCACGCTCTCTCTCAGCGGCAACCAGATTACCCTGGGGTCCCAGGACACCGACATGGCCACACGCAGCAAGGAAAATCTCAAATGCCAGTACGAGGGGCAGGACATGGAGATCGGATTCAAGTCGGAATATCTCATCGGCATCCTTTCCAGCCTGACCTCGACGGAAGTACAGATGCAGCTGTCAGACCCGTCCCGTCCGGGTCTGATCGTACCGGTCGGCACGGCCGAAGACCAGGCCGAGGATGTGCTGATGCTGCTGATGCCCATGAAAGTTTAATTTCCCGCCATGAATCTGAACCTGAAGAATCCCATCGTCTTTTTCGACCTCGAAACGACCGGGATCAACATCTCCACCGACCGCATCGTCGAGATATCCTACATTAAAGTATATCCCGACGGACATGAGGACACGAAGACACTCCGCATCAACCCGACCATTCCCATTCCGCCGGAGGCCACACGCATCCACGGCATCAGCGACGACGACGTACGCGATGCGCCGACCTTCAAGCAGGTGGCGGCCGATATCGTACACATCTTCGAAGGTGCCGACATTGGCGGATACAACTCCAACAAGTTCGACCTGCCGCTGCTGGCCGAGGAGTTTCTTCGGGCGGATGTGGATTTCGATCTGCGCAAACGCAAGTTTGTCGACGTGCAGGTCATCTTCCACAAGATGGAACAGCGCACGCTGAGCGCGGCCTACAAGTTCTACTGCGACCGCGATCTTGAGAATGCCCATTCTTCGGAAGCCGACACCCGTGCCACCTACGAGGTACTCAAGGCGCAACTCGACAGATACAGCCAGGTACTCCAGAACGACATCGACAGTCTGTCCGCATTTTCCGCCCAGACCAACAACGTAGACCTAGTCGGCCGGATTATCTACAACGGCGCCCATCAGGAAGTGTTCAACTTCGGCAAATACAAAGGACAACTCGTCACAGAGGTCCTGCGCAAGGATCCGTCGTACTATGCATGGATGATGAACTGCGACTTCCCGTTATATACCAAGAAAGTATTGACAGCCATTAAATTGCGCATGGCTCACGAATAGCATGGAATGCTTCACCCGTACGCTGCGTAACGGCATCCGGATTGTCCATGCCCAGATCACGGCCCCTGTGGCGCATATCGGATTCTTCATCCAGACCGGTTCGCGCGACGAGACAGACCGGGAGGCCGGCATGGCTCATTTTGCCGAGCATATCTTCTTCAAGCATACACACAAACGCAACACCTATCAGATCATCAGCCGCATGGAAGATGTGGGCGGCGATCTCAACGCGTACACGACCAAGGAGGAGACATGCCTCCATGCCTCGTTCATGCTGATGCATTACGAGCGGGCGCTCGAACTGATTGCCGACCTGGTATTCAACCGGGACTTCCGGGCACAGGACGTGGAAAAAGAAAAGGAGGTCGTCATCGATGAAATCAATTCCTACCGCGACGTACCTTCTGAAAACATCTTTGACGATTTCGACGCGCAGTTGTTCGGGACACACCCGTTGGCCCATCCCATCCTCGGACGGGCGGCAGACATCCGCCGCCTCACGGCGGAACAGATGGAACAGTTCGTATCCGGACACTATTTTACCGACCGGATGGTCATTGCGTCCGTAGGAGGCGTCTCCTTCGAAAGGCTGGTGAAATGGTGCGAAAAGTACTTCGGGCACATCCCCGGACATCTGACAGACAGTTTGCTGCGACCGCCGGTCACCTATATGCCGGAACATCAGGAAGTCCGGAAACGCATCCATCAGGCCCACTGTTGTATCGGAGCGCCCGGCTATGACTGCTACCACCCCAGACGGCTTGTCCTCGCCCTGCTCTGCAACCTGTTCGGCGGACCCGGCATGAATACACGGCTCAATCTGGCACTGCGCGAGCACCAAGGCTTGTCCTACACAGCCGAAGCCGCATATACACCCTATACCGACACCGGAGTCACCTCCATCTATTTCAGTGCCGAAAAAAACAACCTCGACCAGTGCATGGACATCGTTCGCAAGGAACTGGAAAGAATATGCACGGTCCGCCTGGGAACGATGCAGCTCCACCGGGCAAGGCGTCAACTCATCGGACAAATGGCCATTTCGGCCGACAGCTACGAGAACCTGATGCTGACCATAGGCAAGAATTACATGGTTTACAACAAAGTAACCCCGTTGGCCGAAACCTGCCTGCACATCGGCCGGATCACGGCATCTGAACTTTTGGAAACTGCCAATGAAATCTGGGCTCCCGAACGTCTGACCATGCTCGTCTACCGGTAAACCGACACCATCGCCGGAGATCACGCCACCCGGTGACAGAACTATCGCAAGGCAGTCTGGAATACTTCGTTGGTCAAGTCAATATAATTCGTATTTTTGCGGCTGAGGCAATTTGGATATCTTATGGCAGACAGAATTCTGGTAACGGGCGGAACGGGCTACATCGGCTCACACACCGCAGTAGAACTCATTCAGAAGGGGTTTGAGGTCGTCATCATAGACAACCTTTCGAATTCATACATCGACACGCTGGACGGCATCGAGGCCATCACCGGCGTACGGCCGGCGTTTGCGCAGTTCGACATCTGCGACAGAGCGCGGCTGCAGGCGTTCTTTGAGCAGTACACGGACATCCGCGCCGTCATTCACTTTGCGGCATGCAAGGCCGTAGGCGAATCGACCCAGAAACCGCTGATGTATTACCGCAACAATCTCAATTCGCTGATGAACCTGCTGGACGGCATGCTGCAGTACCATATCCCGTACATCGTCTTCTCGTCGTCCTGCACGGTCTATGGTCAGCCCGATGTGCTGCCGGTCACCGAGCAGGCCCCTATCAAGCCGGCCACGTCGCCCTATGGCAATACCAAGCAGATCTGCGAGGCCATCCTGCGCGACACCGTCAAGGCGAACGAAGGTCTGGCGGCCATCGCCCTGCGCTATTTCAACCCGATCGGCGCCCATCCGTCGGCCTGCATCGGCGAACTGCCCATCGGCGTCCCGAACAACCTCGTGCCGTTCATTACCCAGACCGGCATCGGACTCCGGCCGTGCCTGAATGTCTTCGGCAACGACTACAACACGCCCGACGGCACCAACATCCGCGACTACATCAACGTGGTGGACCTGGCCAAGGCGCACGTCATTGCCATTGAGCGCATGCTCCGGCACAAGAGCAAGGCAAACTTCGAGATCTTCAATCTGGGGACGGGACGCGGCGTGTCGGTTCTGGAAATGATCCAGTCGTTCGAGCGTGTATCGGGACGCAAACTCAACTATAAAATTACCGGAAGACGGCCGGGAGATACCGAGCAGGTCTGGGCAGACCCGACCTACGCCAACCAGGAATTGGGCTGGACCGCCGAAAGTTCCCTGGACGAGACCATGCTGTCTGCCTGGAAATGGGAACAGCATTACCAGCAACTGCATCCCGAACGCAAATAACCGACCGTCATGGCATTGAACAAGAACAACTATTGTGTCATCATGGCCGGCGGCATCGGCAGCCGATTCTGGCCGCTGAGCCGTACCGCGCATCCCAAACAGTTCCTGGACATCCTGGGCGTCGGCACCTCACTGCTCCAGCAGACTTTCTCGCGATTCGCCAAAGTGGTGCCGAAAAAAAACATTTACGTCATCACCAACGCCGATTACAAAAACATCACGCTGGCCTGCCTGGGTATCAAACCGGACCATGTACTGCTGGAGCCCCTGCGCCGCAACACAGCGCTCTGCATCGCTTACGCCTGCCAGCGCATTAGCAAGGAAAACCCTTCTGCCAACATCGTTGTCACACCCGCCGACCATCTGGTCCGCGATGAAAAGGTTTTTCTCGACACCATCCGCCGCGGACTGGCCTTCACGGCCCAGGAAGAGGCGTTGCTCACCATCGGCATCACACCCAGCCGGCCAGATACCGGCTACGGCTACATCCAGTTCAACCGGCGCAAGACCGCCGCGCAGTTTCCGGACATCAAGGCCGTGAAGACCTTCACGGAAAAACCCGACCTGAAGATGGCGGAAACGTTCCTGCGCTCGGGCGATTTCCTATGGAACTCCGGCATGTTCTTCTGGTCTCTGTCCGCCATTCAAATGGCTTTCCGTTTTTACATGCCCGATGTTTACGCGCAGTTCCAGGAGAACGCCGACCGCTTCGGCACACCGGACGAAGCCGCCACGGTGCTGGCCATCTACGAACGGAGCAAGAGCATCTCCATCGATTACGCCATCATGGAGAAAGCAGACAACGTCTATGTCCTGCCGGCCGACTTCGGATGGTCTGACATCGGCACCTGGGGGTCGCTGTATGCCAACCTGCCACAGGATGAACACGGCAACGCCGTCGTGGGACACCATGCTTTTCTCTATGACACTTCCAACTGTCTGGTTCACGTATCCGACCACCAAATGGCGGTCATACAGGGCCTCGAAGATGCCATCGTCGTGCTTTCCGACGACGTGCTGCTCATCTGCCGCAAGCAGGAGGAACAGCGTATCAAAGACTTTGTCAACGAAATCAAACTGAAGAACGGAGATAGATTTATCTAAAAGGACGGCCCCGTAGTTCAAGGGATAGAACGAAAGTTTCCTAAACTTTAGATTCGAGTTCGAGTCTCGGC
Organism: Bacteroidales bacterium; assembly: GCA_017523725.1. Taxonomy (GTDB): domain Bacteria; phylum Bacteroidota; class Bacteroidia; order Bacteroidales; family UBA4181; genus JAFWVY01. The sequence continues at coordinate 9,779 of JAFWVY010000032.1, read as the reverse complement.
GGGGCTACTAAGAAAAATGCGCATGAATTCACAGACGGCAACCATCAAAACACAGTTCGAAGAAGCAGCACGGCTTCTCCAGCAGTTCATCGACGACGACAACAACTTTGCGGCCTTCGAAAAAGCAGGCGACCTGATGGTCGCAGCCATCCGTGGTGGCGGGCGGATTTTTTCGTGCGGCAATGGAGGGTCGATGTGCGATGCCATGCATTTCGCCGAAGAACTTACCGGACGGTTCCGGCGCGACCGGGCAGCTCTGCCGGCCATAGCCATCAGTGATCCGTCGCATATCACCTGTACGGCCAACGATTACGGCTACGAGTATATCTTTTCGCGTTATATCGACGCCTTCGGGAAAACCGGTGATGTCCTGCTGGCCATCAGCACCAGCGGCAATTCGGCCAACGTACTGAAGGCTGTACAATCCGCACACGAAAAAGGCATGCAGGTCGTGGCCCTGACCGGCAAAACCGGCGGCCGGCTGGCCGAAGTCTGTGACGTGGAATTACGCGCCCCGCGCAGCACCTGGTCGGACCGCGTACAGGAAATACACATCAAAATCATCCACGGTCTCATCCAGTACATCGAGATGCAGCTGCATCCCGAACTGGAATAAGAGACTACCGGTTAATCGTAGGAATTGTTCGAGGGATGCCGCCGGTCGCGGACCGTCACATCCCAGACCTTGCACAGACGGTCTTCGCCTTCGGGTCCCCGGACCGTCAGAGTTACGATATAGTGGGCATTGTCCTGGGCATAGATATGCACAGGATTCTGTTCGTCCGAAGTAGTCCGGTCGCCGAAATCCCAATGCCACGAGGTGATGTTGCCGTAACTCCGGTCTTCGAACACGACTGTCCGTGTATCCTTGATGACCGTATGCGTCCAGTGGGCTTCGACGGGTCTGCGGAACTGCGGTTCCAGCGGCATCAGCGTGAACAGCCGTTCCATGTTGGCAATGCCGAACATCTGGTGATGCTTCGAAAGATTCCAGAAACCATTGTTCCGCCCCCCGGGCTGGTCGTAATCAATCACCGCCCAGCACAGGCCTATTTTCTTGCCTTCGTACAGGCTGCTCTCGACCGAAAGCGCCGGCCCGTCCGGAGAAGCATAGTCGAACGGCGTGATGAAGAACTCAAACTTCAGCGTCCCCGGCTCGCCCGGCTTGAAATCGTAGCTGTAGGCATGGTTGGCATAAGGCAGCGACTTCAACCACTGCTGCGTACCCCAGACCATCGTCCAATCCTTCCCCGCTGTAGGCGGCGTAAAGATGTGATAATTCTGGGCATGGACGTTCTGCATCTCGAAAAAGGCCGCCATACGTGTCGTCACATCCTGGTTGATGCGGAATTCATCCGTATGCGGACCACCCGACAGGTCGCCATCGACCACCACCTCGAAAATATCGTTGCTCAGGCCCATTTCGCTGAAATGCCAGTAATCATCGGTCGCCTCGTAATAGAAATACAGGCGGTTCTCGCCCTCCACCCAGCCGACCTTGACCTTGACATCCAGCGTCGCTTTGTCCACCCCTTGATGCCGGCCGCTGTCATCCCACATGGAATCGATGGTCACAGCATAGCTGTCGGGCACGATATCCCAGTCGTCAAAACGACCGTCGATGCGCGGAATCTGATCGGCAGGGAACTGGAATACCTTGAAACCAGGTTCCCTGACCTGTATCTCCTGCGGAGGGACGGGCGGATACATCTGCGCCGAGACCGGTGCGGAAAACGCGGCCAAAGCGCATCCGAGGATGAACAATCTATTTCGCATAACTGATGGCTCTTGTTTCTCTGATAACAGTAATCTTCACCTGTCCGGGATACGTCATCTCGTCCTGGATCTTCTTGGCAATGTCGTAAGACAGATTCTCCGCCTCCTTGTCGGTCACCTTCTCGCTGCCTACAATCACGCGCAGCTCGCGGCCGGCCTGAATGGCGAACGTCTTGGTGACGCCGGGATACGAAAGCGCCAGTGCCTCCAGCTCCTTGAGGCGTTTGATATACGCCTCGACCACTTCGCGCCGGGCACCGGGACGGGCACCGGAAATAGCATCGCAAACCTGTACGATCGGAGCAATGAGACAGTTCATCTCCATCTCATCGTGGTGCGCGCCGACCGCATTGCAGATTTCGGGTTTCTCCTTGTAGCGTTCCGCCAGTTTCATACCCAGGATGGCATGCGGAAGTTCCGGCTCGTCATCAGGCACCTTGCCGATGTCGTGCAACAGACCGGCCCGCTTGGCCAGTTTAGCGTTCAGACCAAGTTCGGATGCCATGATAGCGCACAGGTTGGCCACCTCCCGCGAATGCTGCAGCAGGTTCTGTCCGTACGACGAACGATATTTCATCTTGCCGATGAGCCGAATCAATTCCGGATGCAATCCATGGATACCCAAGTCGATGGTCGTGCGTTTACCCGTTTCGATAACCTCTTCCTCGACCTGTTTGGTGATTTTCGCCACCACCTCTTCGATGCGGGCCGGATGGATACGGCCGTCCGTCACCAGCTGATGCAGCGCCAACCGCACAATCTCGCGGCGCACCGGATCAAAAGCCGAGAGCACGATGGCCTCGGGCGTATCGTCCACGATGATTTCCACGCCAGTCGCCGCTTCGAGCGCACGGATATTCCGGCCTTCACGGCCGATGATCCGGCCTTTCATCTCATCGTTCTCAATCGGGAACACCGTAACGGCATTCTCTATGGCCGTCTCCGTAGCCACACGTTGTATCGTCTTGATTACAATACTTTTGGCTTCCTTCGATGCCGTCATCTTGGCCTCGTCCATCACCTCGTTCACATACGACATGGCCTCCGTTTTGGCCTCCGCCTTCAACGATTCGACCAACTGGGCCTTGGCCTCTTCAGCAGAAAGTCCGGAGAGGGCCTCCAGGCGTTCCACCTGCAGCCTGTGCTGACGGGCCAGTTCCTCCGTACGTGTCTCCAGGGCTTCTTTCTGTGCGTTCAGATTGTCCCTGAGCGTCTCCACTTCCTTCTTCTGCCGCTGCACGTCTTCAAACCGCTGCGACAGCGATGCTTCCTTCTGTTTGATGCGGTTCTCCGCCTGCTGGACGCGGGCGTTGCGTTCGTTCACCGCAGCTTCATGCTCCGAGCGCAAATGCATGAAATGTTCCTTCGCCTCGAGCATCTTATTCTTTTTCTGCGCTTCGATATCCGCAAGCGCTTCTTTCATCATCCGGTCCTTCTTCCCGGTTATCACTTTCTGGAAGAGGACGTATCCGACAATGAACCCCACAATCAGGGCCACTGCCGAACAAACAATAATTGGTACCATACTGAAAAATTTATATAAAAAACGCATAGCTTTCTTCTAACTTATAAGAAACCCCTATTGACATGGGCAAGAGCGGCCGGTTGCCTCGGGCTTCCAACGTCCCGGACAAAATCCGGAATCCCGGCGAACCGGTACTGGGCCTGTCCTAAGCAGCCTGAGACCAACTCTTAAGTGTTTATTTGTTGAGTTTCACAAGGTATGAAGAAGCTATGCGGGAATTTTTAATATGCTTCCTACAAATACAAAGAACGTGTTTTTATGATTGTCAGGCCTCCTGCACCAAGTAGTCCTCCAGCATCCTGTCAATGGCCTGGAGTTTCTCCGTGGTGTCGGACGCGTGCAATTTCGTTTCCAAACTCAGCAACTTGACGACGAACTGCAGGGAGGCCATCGCCAGCACATCCTGCGTGTCCTTGTCGGCAAACCGCTGCCTGTATTGCCAGACTCTGTCGTTGATCAACTTCGCCGCTTTGCGAATCCGCTCCTCGTCCTCCTCCTTGTCTATCTTCAGCGGATAGGATTTATCGGCAATATTTACATTGATAACCAATGACATAATTCTATTATCGGTTCAAAAGCGAAATACACTTGTCAATCTCCCGCACGATTTTCCCGATCTGTTGACGTGCATCCCTGGCGCTTTCGTCCGTGCCGGCCAGTGCCCTGGCCAGTTTGAGACGCTGGAAGCGTTCCTGCAATGCAGCGATCTCCAGATCTTTTTCCTTAACGGTTTCGGATAGCATCTGAACCTGACGCTGCAGGGCCGCATTTTCTTCGGATGAGCGTCGGGCCACTTCGATCACCCGCGCCACTTTCTCCTGCAATGCATCCACTATCTCATGCTGCGCCGTCATACCACTATAGGAAATATGTCGCGAAAATAGTTATAAAAAAAGGCTTTTCAAAGCAAATTATAAAAATTACTTCGACCAAGGCTCCTCTCCGACATAAAAACATTACTTTTGCACACTAAATCAAAGCAAAATGTTATTATCAGGAAAAACGGCCCTCATCACCGGAGCGGCCAGAGGAATCGGCAAAGCCATCGCCCAATGCTTTGCGGCAGAAGGCGCAGACATCGCCATAACCGATCTTGCGTACGACGAAGTAGCGCAGGAAACTGAAAAAGAACTGCTGGCAACCGGCATCAAAGCCAAGGCTTATGCTTCCAATGCGGCGGATTTCGAGAATGCACAGGCCATTGTACAGCAAGTGGCGGAAGACTTCGGCCATATTGACATTCTGGTCAACAACGCCGGCATCACACGCGACGGTCTGTTGATGCGCATGACCGAGGCGCAATGGGACATGGTCATCAATGTCAATCTGAAGTCCGTGTTCTGCATGACCAAGGCCGTACAGCCACTCATGCTGCGCCAGCGCGGCGGGAGCATCATCAACATCAGTTCGGTGGTCGGTGTCTCCGGCAACGCGGGTCAGGCCAACTATGCAGCTTCCAAGGCCGGTATCATCGGTTTCACCAAATCGGTGGCCAAGGAAATCGGTTCGCGCAACATCCGCTGCAACGCCATCGCACCCGGATTTATCCTGACCGGAATGACCGCATCCCTGCCCGAAGAGAAACTCAAACAGTGGACCGACCAGATCCCGCTGCGGCGTGGCGGCACACCCGAAGACGTAGCCAAGGCTGCCTTGTTCCTCGCCTCCGACCTGTCGGCCTACATCTCCGGCCAGGTACTGCATGTCTGCGGCGGCATGACCTGCTAAAACGGCCAAGACATGCACACCGTGCTGTTCTATATCATCCTGCTCATCATCGTATGCGACTTTATCGGAGACCAGTGGCTCGGTATGCTGAATCTACGCGCCCTGTCCACTGGAATCCCGCCGGAACTCCGGCATGTGTACAATGCTGAGGAATACGCACGGAGCCAGGAATATACCCGCATACGCACCCGCTTCTCGCAGACGGAAAGCGTGCTGGTCTTCGTACTGATGGTCTGCATGCTCTGCTTCAACGGATTCGCCTGGCTGAACGACCTGGTCTGCCGATGGTCAGGCAATGAAATTGTCCGCTGCCTGCTGTTCTTCGGCATGCTGGATCTGCTGTTCAATGTCATCAGCCTGCCCTTCGAAATCTACAACACCTTTGTCATCGAAGCCGGATTCGGGTTCAACCGCACTTCACCGCGCACGTTTGTCTCAGACAAAATCAAGAACATGCTGCTCGAATGGCTGTTCGGTGGCCTGCTGCTGGGTCTGATGACCTGGTTCTACGGTCTGACCAACCGTTTCTTCTGGATTTATGCACTGGCGGGTATCACGCTGTTCTCGCTGTTCATTACGGTTTTCTACACGACACTCATAGTGCCCCTGTTCAACAGACTGGAACCGCTGGCGGACGGCCCTGTCAAGGACGCAATCTCGGATTTTGCCCGCCGGACCGGTTTCGATTTCCATTCGTTACGGGTCATTGACGGATCGAAACGCTCCAGCAAGGGCAACGCCTTCTTCAGCGGCCTTGGAAAAAGGAAAAGCATCGTCCTGTATGACACGCTTATAAACGATCTGGACATTCCGCATATCATCGCCGTGCTCGGCCATGAAATCGGGCACTACCGCATGAAGCACATCCGCAAGAGCTTCATCATAGCCTGCTGCAGCAACGCCCTCATGCTCTTCCTGCTGTCGCTGTGCCTCAAATCGCCGGCCTTCAGCCAGGCCCTGCAGGTGAACGAGCCCAATTTCCATATTGGATTGCTGAGTTTCGGCCTGCTCTACAGCCCTGTGTCCACCATCACCGGTTTGTTCTCGAACATTCAGTCACGGCGTGCCGAATTCCAGGCTGACGCCTTCGCCGCCGAAGCCTGCGGCAACAGCGACGACCTGAAGGATGCCCTTTGCCGCCTGTCGGCCCAGTCGCTCACCAACCTGACGCCGCATCCACTGTACGTATTCGTCAATTATTCGCATCCGACCTTGCTGCAACGTGTCCAGGCTCTGCAAAACGCCAAGGCCCGGGAATCACAGTAGAGAGAAAATGCGAGACTGTACAAAAAGAGAGGGTGACCCACGTGATCACCCTCTCCTTTTATGCCGTGTACCCGCTACAGGGTTTTCAGCTTCAGCGTAGCACCCTTCAGACCGGGGCAGCTGACCTTGACCACCACATTGCCGGCCTCGCGTTTGGACCGTGCGACGCACTGGATGAAGCCGCGGTGCATCGTCTTGGTGTGAATGTCAGACGTAAACAGATAGTCCGTGCTGTGATCACCGTTGTCCACCGTGTACAAGGTGGCGGCACCGGACACGTCGAACGTCACCTCATCGGTGGCATCCCATACGCGGCGTCCCTTGCTGTCAACAGCCCAGGCCTTGATATACTGCAGGTCCATGCCGTCGGCCTTCCAGTCGTTCGGGGTTTCGACCTCGACCTTGAGTGCCACGGCCTTGCCCGTCGTCTCGATGGTGTGGCGTGCCACTTCCTTGCCGCCGTTGTAAGCCACGGCCGTCAGTTTGCCGGCCTCATAAGGCACATCGTTCCAACGGACAATATTGCGCTGGCTGTTGTCCACAGTGCCGCCCGGCGTCCGCGAAGTCTCGGACAGTTTGTCCTGACCGGCCAGATAAGCGTCATTTTTCTGACGACCCAGCGATTTCCCGTTGACCAGGAGTTCCACCTCTTCGGCATTGGTGAATGTATAGACATGCTGCATGGAACCGGCCTCGAAGTTCCACTTTTCGGCCAGATCGAGGTTGCCGACCTGCACATCGTTCCAGTTGATGCGTTCCCCGGCGCCGACACTGACACCGATATGAACCTGCGGCTCATCCTCCTTGAAGGCGGTCTGCACCAGGTAGGCCGTCGGATAAGGATTGAGCGCATGGTCGAAGAACGAGAAGTTCCAACCCTTCTTGGGCCACATGGTCGATTCACCCCAGTAATCCACGGCGCCCCAGTAGGCCAGACCGACCGTCCGGTCGCGGTCCATGTTATAGAACCCCCACAGCATCATGGAAGTCTGGCACTCGCTCTGGAAGAGAATCATGTGCGGAGAGTGTTCCAGGTAAGCCCCGTACACGTTGCTCTGGTAGTTGAGCGAAGCGATGTCGCTCACCTGCGCAATCTCCGGCGGCACCAGGTACGTCATGAAATCGGCTTCGTTGCGGATGGCACCGGCACGCGACGGGAACATGGCCACCGTCGTGCCGCGGGTCGGATCGTAACGCTTGACCATAATATCGAAAAGACGATACGTGGTCACACCCCAGTCGTTGGTCTGGAAACCGCTCCAGGCCGCCTGGCTCTGCAATTCGTTGCCCAGGCTCCACATGATGACCGACGGGCAGTTCCGGTCGCGGCGGACCCACTCCGCAATCAGATCCCAGCAAATCTGGGTGAACGGTTTGCGGCCTCCCCAGAGACCACCATCGGTCCATTTGTCGATCAGTTCGTCCACCACCAGCATGCCGACACGGTCCGCAATGCGCGTGAACGATTCGCTGTAAGGGTTATGTGCGCAACGCACCGCATTGAATCCAAAAGATTTGGCCTTCAGCATCAGCCGTTCGATGGCGCGGTCGAAGGAAGCTGCACCGAGCGGTCCGAGGTCATGATGGTTGGCCATACCCATGACGAAGATTTTCTCCCCGTTGATTTTCAGGCCGAATTCAGGTGAGAACTCAAGCGAACGGATACCGAATGTCTCCCGGACAGAGTCGGCCACTACGCCGTCGGCCGTCACGATGACATCAGCCGTATAAAGATACGGATGGTCGGGATGCCAGAGCTTCGGCGAGGCGATCGTCACCGGATCGAGCGGGATCTCGCTGCAGGTCTGGTGCGTATGCTCAGGCATGGCGCCCTCCGTGGTCGCCACGATGTTGCCTTCCGGGTCGCGGATGACCGCCCGCACGCCCGTATCGTGCTTCTGCCACTGGTCTATCTCGGCCTGCACCTGCACGGTGGCCTTGGACGCAGAAACCTCCGGCGTCGTGATGAAGATGCCGTGGCGGGCGATATGGGTGACATTGCGGACCTGCAGATAAACGTCGCGGAACAGGCCGCCGCCGGTATACCATCGGGAGTCACCCGACGGACCGGTGTTGGCATACACCGCCACCACGTTGAGCGTGTCATAGCGCAACGCACGGGTGATGTCGGCCTCGAAACCGATATAGCCGTATTCCGAAGAACCGACCTTCTGACCGTTCAGATAGACGTCACCATAGTACATGATACCGCCGAAATCGAGGCTCACCTGCTTGCCCCGCCACACGGTATCGGCGCGGAACGACTTGCGGTACCAGCCTTCGCACACCGGCTTGAAGCCGCGTGCACCGCCTGCCCGCATATCCCAGGGCTGTTCGAATTGGAAATCGTGCGGAAGATCCACCGGCCGCCACCCGGAATCGTCAAACCCGGGTTTCGCAGCATTCTCGTTTTCGCCAAGGGCAAACTTCCAGTCAAAATTGAAAAGCACCCGCTGCTGCGAAGCGAACGTGGCGAGATCCTGATTTTTAGGGACAGTGGCCTGAGGCCGGGCGAACTGGTACTGCGCCGCAAGGGGCAGAGCCAGAAGCAAGAACAATCCTGCGGTAAAAATTTTTCTTGTCATGATTATATGAATTAGAATATGCACTGTGCATTCCTTCTTAAAAGGAAGTCACTACTGCAGCATGTTGTTATATACCAGAAAATCATAGACCAGACCGGGCCACGCGGCCGTTTCGCCGCTCAGCGTGATGCCGAATCCGTGTCCACCCGTGGTGAACAGGTGCATGGCAGCCGTCACCCGGTTCTCCCGGAGGGCCTGAAGGAAGAAAATGCTGTTGTTCACCGGTACGGCACCGTCGTTGACCGCATGGACCAGAATGGTCGGAGGCGTCTCGCGTGTCACGTTCTTCTCGTTCGAGAACTTGTCGATCAATTCCGGCGTCGCATCACGCCCCAGCAGGCTGATACGCGATCCCATGTGGGTGATTTCACCCATCGAGATGATCGGATAGATCAGCGCCATGAAATCCGGACGGCAGGAAAGGGTATCGAGGGCATCCCCCACGTTGGCCCAGTCCTCCTTGAACATGGTACCGGCACAAGCAGCCAGGTGACCACCGGCCGAGAAACCGATGATACCCACCTTGCCCGTGTTGCGGCGCCAGGTCTGTGACAGCTGGCGCACTTTGCGGATAGCCCGGAGCGCATCCTGCACCGGCGCCTTGTACGACACTTCCACGCTTTTGCTCTGCGGCAGGCGATAATACAGCACATACGCCGCTATACCTTTGGAGTTGAAATATTTGGCAATATCAAAACCTTCCTTGTAGATGGACTCCTGCGTATAGCCGCCGCCAGGACAGACCACGATGGCCGACCCGGTAAACATTTCCGGATTCGGCATGAACTCGTACACGCCGGGCATGCCCACTTCGCGGAGGCGCTCGTTGATGATCTGCGTTTCAACCTTTACACTTGTACTGTTGGGAATTTTCCCTTCCTCCCACAGAGGAATGAACG
>JAFWVY010000031.1 GCA_017523725.1 Bacteroidales bacterium | reverse complement strand
GGAAACGAAACATTATCCCTGCGAAGACTGCAAGCTGCGGGCCCGCTACGACAAGAATCCACGTTCTCTCATCGGGCGTTTCTGGCACTGGCATATCGGCTTCTGCCCCGGTTGGAAAGCCTTCTATGCCAGCCGTTCCGATGAAGAAAAAGAGGCGTTGCGCCTGCGTTACAATCTGAAATAATGAATCGACGGGTAGACTAATGTTTACCTGAGCACTCGTACAATATGCCCGAAAATATCGAAGTGCGTGGAGCTAAAGCGCATAATCTCAAGAATATAGATGTTGATATCCCGCTCGGGAAAATAACCGCCATCGCCGGCGTGTCCGGGTCGGGCAAATCGTCACTTGCGCTCGGGGTACTCTATGCCGAAGGTTCCCGCCGGTATCTGGAGTCGCTGTCCACCTATACCCGGCGTCGCATGACACAGGCCTCTCGGGCGCAGGTGGAAGAGGTGCGCTATGTGCCGGCCTCGCTGGCACTGCACCAGCGTCCTGGCGTCCCGGGCATCCGCAGTACGTTCGGTACTTCGTCCGAACTGCTGAACAGCCTGCGGCTGATGTTCTCCCGTCTCGGCAGTCACCGTTGCCCGAACGGTCATTATGTCGCACCGTCGGTGGATGTAGCGGCCGAACAGGAACTGGCCTGTCCGCAGTGCGGCGCCCGTTTCTACGGTCCCGGAGCCGAAGAACTGGCCTTCAACAGCCAGGGAGCCTGCCGTACCTGCAGCGGTACTGGCGTGGTGCGCACGGTGGACGAATCGACGCTTGTGCCAGACGAAACTCTCACCATCGATGGCGGGGCCGTGGCACCGTGGAATTCGCTGATGTGGTCGCTGATGACGGATATCTGCCGTGCCATGGGCGTCCGGACGGATGTGCCGTACCGCGACCTTACTCCCGAAGAGAAGGATATCGTACTGCACGGACCGGCCGAAAAGAAGCACATTTTCTATCATTCTGCCAAGTCCAACCAGGCCGGGGAACTCGACTTTACCTACTACAACGCCACCTATACCGTCGAGAATGCCCTGGCGAAAGTCAAGGATGAGAAAGGCATGAAACGTGTGGAGAAATTCCTGAAGGAGGATGTCTGTCCCGACTGCGGAGGCTCGCGTCTTTCTGATGCGGCCCGGGCCCCCAGGCTGCGTGGCATTTCTCTGGCGGAGGCCTGTACGATGACGCTTTCTGAACTGATTGGATGGGTGCATGGAGTGCCGGATTCGTTGCCCGTAGAACTGCGTCCGATGGCGGAGCGCATCTGCGAGTCTTTCCACGATACGGCCCGCCGGTTGGTCGATCTAGGTCTTTCGTACCTGTCGCTCGACCGTCCGGCTGCCACGCTTTCCACGGGCGAACGCCAGCGTGTCCAGCTGGCCCGGGCCGTACGGAACCGGACGACCGGCGTCCTTTACGTGCTCGATGAGCCTTCCATCGGCCTTCATCCGTCCAATCTGGAAGGTCTCAATGGGGTGATGGACGACTTGATTGCCGATGGCAACACCGTTGTACTGGTCGATCACGATACACAGGTGCTCCGGCATGCCGACCACATTGTGGAACTGGGGCCGGGAGCCGGTGCCGGCGGAGGTCGGGTCATCGCCGAAGGCAGCATCTCTGAAATAGAACGCCATGCCGCCTCGCGCATCGGCCGTTTTCTTTCCGGTCCGTCGGTACCGCTTGCGGTACCTGCAGGCGATGTCTTTGCCATCGGGGAGATACGGATGACGACCGGTGCCATTCATACTGTCCGGCCCCTCGAGGTCCGTTTTCCCAAGGGGCGTTTGTCGGTGGTAACCGGCGTTTCCGGTTCCGGAAAAACCACGATGATTCTGGAAAGTCTTGTGCCGGGGCTGCAGGCGTTCCTGGCAGGCAAACCGTTGCCTGCGCATGTCTTGTCAATATTGGCCGGAGGATTCCGTCAGGTGAAACTTATTGATGCGACGCCCATCGGAATCAACATACGATCTACGGTGGCCACATATGCCGATATCCATGATGAATTGCGGAAGGTGTATGCGCACGGCGGGCAGGCGGCCGGTTATAAGGCTGGCGATTTTTCCTATAATACGGGCGCCCTGCGCTGTCCGGTCTGCGACGGCACAGGAAGCATCAGTCTCGATGTACAGTTTCTGCCTGACGTGGACATTCCATGCCCCGACTGCCGTGGCACTCGTTATGCCCGGACAGCTTTCAACATCCGTCGGAAAAAGAAGGACGGCGAGGGAAGTTCTTTGCCGGAGCTGATGGGTATGAGCATCGATGAGGCGCTGGACGAATGTGCCGACCTCAAACTGGTGAAACAGCGCATGCAAGTGCTTCACGACCTCGGCCTCGGATATCTGACCCTCGGCGAGGCGACGCCGAGCCTTTCGGGCGGTGAGGCGCAGCGGCTCAAACTGGCCAGCGAAATGGGACGCGGGCAGGGCGATACACTCTTTGTCTTCGACGAACCCACCATCGGCCTGCATCCGCTCGATATACAGACTCTGCTCGGTGTGTTCCGTCACCTCATCGGCATGGGGGCGACCGTTATCGTTATCGAGCACGACCTCGATGTCATCCGCAGTGCAGACTATGTCGTGGACATGGGGCCCGGTGGCGGACTGGAAGGCGGACGCATCGTAGCCTTAGGCACGCCCGCCGAAGTCGCCACCGATTCGCACAGTATCACCGGACGGTATATCCGGTGATGCCCGTCCGCTTGGGTCATCTCTTAAAGAAAAACAGCAGCGACAGGAAAATGTTTCCCTTTGAAGTCTGCTGTTTTTCTTTATCTTTGCACATAGTCGGTACCGGCTTCTTTCAAGCGGGCCATGCATCGGCCATACTATACTGTCAACTTGCCGTAAACCTATGCCTATGAAACAAAGAAAACTGCTATTTCTCACTATGTCGCAACTGGAACTTCTGTTCCATAAGAAGTTTCCCGATATTTCCGAGTTGGCCGCACAGGCGACCGATGCCCATGCTTTCCGGGCCGGCGTGACGGCCCTTGTCTCCAGATTCCCGACATCGCAGGCGAAAGAGACAATCCTGTCGCTGCTTGCCGGCGAGGGGCGGACCATTCATGAGATGTCCCGTGACGAGGATATCACTTTCGATGCGTTCCAACGTCTGTACCGCATGCTCCGGCATGAGTGCCTTCCGGAGGATGGAACGGCGCTTTACCTGGATTTGTACAGCCAGTTCAGTATGTTATACGGTGCATTGGTGCCGCCGATTTCCAGACACAGGCTCCGGATTTTGGTGGCGCGTTGGCCGTCTGGTCTGGACCCGCATGTGATGGAGATCCGGCGTGAGAACAAGGAGCGGATGATTCATTTGCTGATACAGCGTGTGGAAACACATCCTTCCCGTCGTTTCTGTTTTGCGGAAAGCATGGCATATGCAGAAAAATACGTCCGGGTATCACAGTGGTGGAACGATTTCCGCTTTCATCTTGCAATGGCACTGAAAACGCCGAAAGAAATCCAGCTTTTTCTCGGCAAGACGCTTTCGCCCGAGACGATGTACGTGCTCAACCGGGCACGCAAGAAAGGCATGCCATTTTTTGCCACACCCTATTATCTTTCACTTCTGGACACGTCGGGAACCGTTTACGACGATGCCTCGATACGGAGCTATCTGCTCTATTCGCCAGACCTCGTGGAGTCTTTCGGCCATATCCGGGCATGGGAGCGGGAGGATGTCGTGGAGGCCGGCCGGCCCAACGCTGCCGGCTGGCTGGTTCCGGACGGCCGTAACATACATCGTCGTTATCCGGATGTGGCTATCCTTATCCCGGATACGATGGGGCGTGCCTGCGGCGGTCTGTGTGCATCGTGTCAGCGGATGTACGACTTTCAAAGCCGCCGTTTGAATTTTGAATTCATGCAATTGCTCCCCAAAGAATCATGGCCCAGAAAACTGCATCGGCTGATGCGGTATTTCGAGGAGGATACCCAGCTCCGAGACATTCTCATCACAGGAGGCGATGCCTTGATGAGCCAGAACAAGACATTGAAATCCATCTTGGATGCTGTTCTTCAGATGGCCCGGCGCAAGCATCTGGCCAACGCGGCGCGGAAGGATGGCGATAAATATGCCGAACTGCAGCGAGTTAGGCTCGGTTCCAGGCTTCCGGTCTATCTGCCGATGCGCGTGGATGCTGAACTGGTGGAAGTTCTTCGGGATTTTCGGGAGAAAGCTTCGGTTGTCGGTGTCCGCCAGTTTATTGTCCAGACGCATTTCCAAACGCCGCTGGAAGTGACGCCGGAGGCACGGGAAGCAGTCCGGAAACTTCACTCTGCCGGATGGATTGTCGATAACCAGTTGGTTTATAACGTAGCAGCTTCAAGGCGCGGACATACGGTAAAATTGCGACAGGTTCTGAACAGCATCGGCGTAATCGGCTATTATACATTTTCCGTAAAAGGATTTGATGAGAATCATGCAGTTTTTGCACCGAATGCCCGTTCGGTGCAAGAACGCCGCGAAGAGAAATGTTATGGCTTAGTCCCTGAAGAAGATACAGATAATCTGGCGGCGTCTCTGATGTCGGGGGCCGATGCGGTGCAGGTGCTTCGCAATTACATGCGTGCGAAAAACCTGACATTCCTTGCTACCGACCGAAATGTGCTCAATCTGCCGGCCATCGGCAAAAGTATGACTTTTACGCTTGCCGGTTTCATGCCAGATGGAAGGCGGGTGCTCCTTTTCGATTACGACAAAACACGTCCTCACAGTCCTGTTATTGAACGACTCGATACAGTTTATATAGCCGAGAACAAGTCAATTGCCTCATATCTTTGCCAGCTTGCGGCCATGGGAGAGGACCCGGAGGACTATGCCTCTGTCTGGGGTTGTACTTCCAGTGTCACGGAGCCTCGTTTCAGTCTTTTCTGTTATCCGCGTTTTCCGTTCAAAACGACAAATCTTATCAGCAATCTGCAGGTGGACATGAGGTGCTCCCCCGGACATTTGGAATGTGAATCCGGACACCTGGTCCGTTGAACTGACACTTGCCGTACATCGCTTCAGTGTGCACGGTATTACTTTTTTTCGAAAAATATCTATCTTTGTTATCTCACATTATGCTATTTTTTTCAATTCACTATAGGACCATGAAACAAATTTTCAGTAAGTTGGCAGTGCTGATCTGCGCTTGTGCCACATTCGCCGCCTGCCAGTCGGGCGAAGCGGGCAAGGCCGGAACCATCAAGACCCCGGAGACGTCGAAACTCTTTGAAAAACGCGTTGATTCCATTTCGGGCGTTGTTTCGTATGCGCTGAAATACGGTGCGCCCGACGACAACCGCCAGTCGCTCTATTTCGTTACCAAGTCGATGACCGAAGACGGCCGATTCCTTGTTTTCATGTACACCGAAGGCAATGAGAAGAAGGGACACGGGCCGCGCCACATCATGGTGGCTGACCTCCTGAAGGAAGAAGTGTTCGATCTCGGCGAGATCAGGATGACACCCTTCATCGAGACCCGCGAGGACTACATGGTTTACGGCGATGTCACAAAAGGTTTCTTCAGACGTGATTTCGCCACGCCTGACCAGGAAGTGAAACTGTGCGACATTCCGGAAGCGCTCACGTCGCTTGGCCGCATCCGGAGCCTGGCCACGCACATGACCATGACACAGGACCGCAAGAAGGCGTTCCTCGACCTGTCGCTGACCACGCCCGAAGGCAAGACACGCTATCTGCAGGGGCTGCTCGATGTCACGACCGGCGAATGGGAGCCCTGGGGTGAGACCGAATGGATCTGCAACCACGGCCAGCTGAACCCGGTTGACGACAATCTTGCGATGTGCGCCTGGGAAAGCGCCTGGGAGGCCATGGGCAGGGCATACCAGGATTCAACCGGCTGGTATCCGCGCATGTGGCTGGTCCGCAAGGGTTCCAAGACCCTCATTCCGGCCGAGGCCCGCAACTTCGCTTCGCACGAGATCTGGGACGACGACGGCAAGGGACTGTCGTGGTGCGGTCACGGCCAGATGATCGAAGAAGACTGTGTCTATCACCTCGACCTCGAGACCGGCCGTCAGGAAGTATGGGCCAAGGTGCCCGGTGCCCGCCACAACAACTGCTCGCCCGACAACAAGTATGTAGTCTGCGACCAGGCGCCCGAAAGATGGTGGCGCGGCTGCCGCTGGCGCGTGGCTTTCTGGAACCGGGAGACCGAAAAATATGTCTGGATTTATTCGACCAGGGATGCGCTGATGCCGCAGAACAATCCGTCAACGCTCCATCCGGACCCGCATCCCCACTTCGTGATGAACGGACGCTATGTCGTTTCGACGGCCAACAACGCCGACGGGCACATGGACCTCTTTGTCACGCCGGTCGACCAGCTTATCGAAATGACCAAGTAGCATCTTCCCGGGGATCATGAGAGAACTCAAATGCCCGAAATGCGGGAGCGTCTTCTCTGTGGATGAGGCCGATTACGCCTCCATTGTCAGCCAGGTCAGAGGTGCCGAGTTCGAGGCCGAGGTGACCCGTCGCATCGCGGAGCTGCACGCCCGTCAGGAGGCCGAGCGCAAGGCGCGTGAGGCCGAGGCGGTGAATGCGCAGCAGCGGGCCCTGTTCCAGAAGGATCAGGCGTTGAACCAGAAGGACGGTGAAATCTCCCGCCTGAAGGAGCAGCTCGCGGCGATGGGCGAGAAGAAGCAGCTCGAAATCCATGCGGCGCTGCAGGACAAGGATATGGAAATCACCCGTCTTTCGGCGGCGTTGCGCGAAGGGCGGGCCGCTCTGGAGAATGTCCGGAAAGACAGTGCCAATGCGCTTGAAGTGGCGGTGCTGAAAGAACGACAGAAGACCCAGGCGGCGCTGCAGGACAAAGAGACGGAGATTGCCGGGCTCAAGTCGGCGGCGGCGCTTTCGAAATCGGCGTCCGAACTGCGTGAGAAGAGCCTCCGTGAGGAGTATGAGGTCAAACTCAAGGTGGCGCAGGAGCAGGTGGACTATTACAAGGATCTCAAGACCCGCATGTCCACCAAGATGGTCGGCGAGACTCTCGAACAGCATTGCAGCACCGTCTTCAACGGCGAGATGCGTCCGCTGTTCCCGTCTGCCTATTTCGAGAAGGACAACGATGCCTCCGGCGGCAGCAAAGGCGACTTTATTTTCAGGGATTACGACGACGGTCAGGAATACATTTCCATCATGTTCGAGATGAAGAACGAGATGGACAACACGGCCGTCAAGCATAAGAACGAGGACTTTTTCAGGAAGCTCGACGCCGACCGCAACGCCAAGGGTTGCGAATATGCCGTTCTGGTGTCCCTGCTGGAGCCCGACAGCGAGCTCTACAACGGCGGCATCGTCGATGTGTCGTACCGCTATCCTAAAATGTACGTCATCCGGCCGCAGTTTTTCAAGGCCATGATTACGCTGCTGGTGAACGCGGCCCGGAAGACCATCGAATACCAGCGCGAACTGGCCATTGCACGGAGCCAGTCGGTGGACGTGACGAACTTCGAGAACCAGCTCCAGGCGTTCCGCGACGGCTTCGGCCGGAATTACCGCCTGGCAAGCGAGAAATTCAAGGCTGCCATCGACGAGATCGACAAATCGATTGCCCATTTGCAGAAGATCAAGGAGGCGCTCATCGGTTCCGAGAACAATCTGCGGCTGGCCAACGACAAGGCCGAGGGTCTGACCATCAAGAAACTTACGCGCGGCAATCCCACCATGAAAGCCAAGTCCGACGAGGCCCGGGAGGCATCGTCACAAACGCCTGCTGATACGGCTTTTCCCGGATTTTTGCCGTAAATTTGCCGGTAAATTCTGACGAATGAGAGGAAGATGGTATCTGATACTTGTGGCGTGCCTGCTTTGCACCGCATGTTTCAAGGACGAACCGCTGAACGAGGAATGTGACATCGAGACGGCCTGGCTGCAGCTGGACAACCCGGAGCAGATGTTTTACAAAGAGTCCGATATGCAAATTACCGTGCCGTACCAGAGCAATCGGATTGTTTTCACGGTCCGCGAGGGTGCTGATGTCTCGGCCTTGGCGCTGTATTTCACCATCACGCCGGGCGCATCCATCGAGCCGGCCAGCGGCTCGGTGCACGATTTCAGCCGTCCTGTCACCTATACCGTGACGTCGGAGGACGGCGAATGGCAGCGCGTTTATACCGTATCCTTCCGTTCGCAGACGAAAACGCTGAGCGATACTGTCAAGATGGATTTCGAGCATTACCGCCTGTCGCAGGACGGCTATGCCGTTTGGTATGAATTGTCCGAAGACGGGGAGGAGCGTCCAGTCTGGGCCAGCGGCAACGCAGGTTTCAACATGACAGGCGGCGCTTCGAATCCGCAGGAGTATCCCACGGCCGTGCTCGAAAATGGTTATAATGGCGCCGGTCTGAGACTCACCACCCGCAGCACGGGCTCGCTGGGTGCCATGGTGGGCAAGCGTCTGGCAGCCGGCAACCTGTTCCTCGGCGAATTCGACCTTTCGCAAACACTGACGGCATCTCTGAAAACTACCCGTTTCGGCATTCCGTTCGCCCGCAAACCCGTCAAAGTGACCGGCTTCTATCAGTATGCGCCCGGTGCGACATACACCGGTCCGAATGGCAGGCCTGTACCCGGCCGGACCGACCAGGGCGACATCTACGCCGTGTTCTACCGCAATACGGATGCCGCCGGCCGCCGTGTGACGCTTTACGGTGACGATGTGCTGACCAGTCCGCATGTCGTGGCGGTGGCCCGCATGACGGACATGGCGCCGGCCGATTATTGGACGGCCTTTGAAATGACGTTTTCCTATCTCGGTGACGTCGATCCGGAATTGTTGAAAGAAAACGGCTACAATTTCACCATTGTCTTTTCGTCGAGTTTCAACGGCGCCATGTTCGAAGGCGCTGTCGGCAGTACGTTGCTGATAGACAAGGTGCGTATTATCTGTGAGACGGAGGAGTAAGCCATGAAGAGACATGTCATCATTGCCATATTGCTCCTGACGGTCGCCCTGCCTCGTCTCCGGGCGGCTGGTTCCGAATGGATTTATACGGGGCGCTTGGGTTTCAGCGTCGGCGGTACGGCGCCCATGGGCATGCCGGCCACCATCCGCGAACTGAACAGTTTCAAGTTGAAGGCCAGTTATTCGGTCGGGTTCGACATCGAGCGGCGCCTGTCCGGTTCATGGGGCTTGCTCACCGGCCTGCGTGCCGAGGGCAAGGACATGGACATCGATGCCACCGTCAAGAGCTATTTTACGACCATCGTGCAGGGCGGCCAGTCGCTCGCCGGAAACTTCACCGGGCGTGTTGTCACGCGGGTGACCCAGCGCATGTTCACTATCCCCGTCAACGTCACCCGCCGGGTGTCCGACCGCCTGACGCTCCAGGCGGGTCCCTATGTGTCCATTCTCACCCGTGCCAAGTTCGAGGGTTATGTCTATGACGGCTACCTGCGCCGGAACGATCCCACGGGTCCCAAGGTGATTGTCGGCAGCGACGAAAATACCCGCGGCAGTTACGATTTCGGCGACGATATGCGGCGTCTGCAACTTGGGCTGAACCTCGGTGCAGACTGGCATCTGCGGAAGACCTGGGGCTGTTTCGCCAATCTGGCGTGGGGCATCACCGGCATCCACAAACGCGGGTTCAAGGCTATCGAACAGACGTTGTATCCCGTTTACGGAACGGTCGGCATTTTCGGCCGCATCCGTTAGTTTTTCCGGCTTTTCCGAATTTTTTTCCCACTGCATGAAGTTTTCCGACCGGCATGTCGGAAAAACGATAATTATACTACTTTTGCCCCCGTTTTATTTCGAGCTATATGGAAGAGCGGGCATTCAAGCATGTGGTCCCCATGCAGATCAGGTTCAACGATGTGGACAAATTCGGTCACGTCAACAACACCATTTATTTCCAGTATTACGATACGGCCAAGACGGAATATATCTTCGATGTCTGCCCGGATATCGACTGGACCAAGGTGGCGATTATCGTCGTGCATATCGAAGCCGACTTCGTTGCCCAGATCGTCGGCCAGGCCCGCATCGCCTGCCGCACCCGCGTGGAGAAAATCGGCCATAAGAGTTTCACGCTCCGCCAGGAGGTGTTCGATGTGGACAGCGGCGAGGTGAAATGCATCTGCCACAGCGTGATGCTGGCCTTCGACCTGACAACCCACTCTACCATGCTGCTGCCCGAGGAATGGGTGGAGAGCATCTGCCGCTACGAAGGGGTTGATCTGCGGGAGAAGGCGTAGGATTCGCTTACAACATATTATCTTCCTCTGCTTTTGCCGTTATTTTCGTCGCAAGAAGCATTATCTTTGCATAAACGATAATAATCTTTCGCATGAGAAAACTTGCTTTCTTGTTGCTGAGTGCATTGGCGCTGTTTGCCCGGCCTGCTGTGCAGGGGCAGACTCCATCTCAAACCGACATGCTCGCCCGGTCGGTGGAGCGGGACTTGACCGAAGGCATCCTGCCTTTCTGGCTGGAACATGCCGTCGATCCCGCCGGCGGATTCTACGGCACGGTCGCCATCGACGGGACCCCGCGGCCCGGCGATGACAAAGGGGCGATTCTGAATGCCCGGATTCTCTGGACTTTCTCGCGGGCATACCGCGCCTACGGCCTGCCGTCGTACCGGGAGGCCGCCGACCGTGCCGCCGTCTATTTCAGACAGCATTTCGTCGATTCAAAATATGGCGGTGCATTCTGGACGGTCGACAGCGAAGGTGTCATGAAGGATGCGACCAAGCAGATTTATGCCAGTGCTTTCGGAATCTATGGCCTTGCAGAACATTTCCGTGCCACAGGCGATCAGGAGAGTCTTGCGGCGGCCCGGGAACTCTTCCGGTTTATCCAGGACAAAGCCCATGACGGCACCAGACGCGGCTACATCGAAGTGCTTGCACGCGACGGGTCCCGCACGGACGTCAACGGCGTGGACGGCCATGCCGGCGCCACCAAGACAATGAACACCCATATCCACCTGCTGGAAGGTCTCACCTGTCTTTATCTGGCCTGGCCGGACCCGGAAGTCAAGGCGGCTCTCAAAGAATTGTTGGAGATTCTGCAGACCAAATTGTATGATGCCGGCACAAAACATCTGATTCTATACTGCGATGACGACTGGAAACCGCTCGAACAGGTGGCTTCTTTCGGTCATGACATCGAGACATCCTGGCTGATGTGCGAAGCGGCGGAGGCCTTGGGTGAACCGCAACTGCTAGAATCAGTGCGGCGCCAGGCTGTTGAGATGGTTGATACGGCGCTTGCCGAAGGACTGAATGCCGAGGGTGCGATGCGCTATGAACGCACGGCCGCCGGCTATCGTGACAATCTTTCCTGGTGGCCGCAATGTGAAACCGTGATCGGTTGCATCAATGCCTGGCAGATTACTGGGCGCAGCAAGTACTTCGATGCTGCGGAGCGCTGCTGGGACTATATCCGCACTCATTTCATCGACAAGGAGCACGGGGGATGGTACAACAGCCTCGCTTCGGACGGAAAGCCCGCCCGCGAACCCAAGGCCAGCCTGTGGAACTGTCCGTATCACAGTGCCCGTGTGGGATTTGAACTTCGCACGCGCCTGCAGCACCCGGCCGTCCACACGGAAGTGATGGCCTGGAGCAATATCACCGGTGTGCGCAGTGAGGGCGAACTTATTGATTTTGAATCATCTGTACGTGCCGGTGTGCCGGGCGGCAAGATGGAGGCGAGCGGACGCGAACGGCAGTCCGGTGTCCGGTACACCCGTTCGGGTGCTGTCCAGACCACTGTCACCCCGTTGCATGCCGGCGCCACTGTCACCCAGACCGTGGAGGACGTGGATGCATCCACCGTCCGCCTCAGTTGGGAAGTATCCGCCGAAAAGAGCGGGGAAGGGGGCGTATATTTCTGCATGGCCTTTTCTCCACGTTATTACGCCAATGCACGCATCCGCACCGCCGGCCGGAAAGTCACGGTCTCTGCGCCGGAACGCAGCCTGGTCCTGACCTTCAGCAAACCAGTCAAGATGTCCGTCCGGGAGGAGAATGGAGATAAAGTATTGTATGTTATTCTCTTGCCGCGTATGGAAGAAGGTGCCGCAGCATCGCTTTCTGCAGAGATGAAAGTTTCCGGCACCCGCCATTATGAAGCGGCATCCATCGCACTGGATCTGTCGGAACCCGGCAGAGAATTTGCCGGATTCGGCGGCAATTTCCGCATCCAGAATGTCCGCAAGGATCCGGAGGTTATAGATTACTGTCTGAACAACATGCGTGTGGCTTTCGGACGCGTGGAATTCCCGTGGGCGCAGTGGGATCCGGAGCAATCCGGTACTCCTGGTGCACAAATCTCCGACCATATCCGCCGCAGTGCGGAGATGGCCCGCCGTCTCCGGCAGGGGGGCATGCCGGTGATTGTGAGCGCATGGTTCCCGCCGGAGTGGGCGGCCGACCGGACCACCCGCTCGGACGGTACTTCGCGGGCCTGGGCCCTCAAGCCTGCGCTGCAGGACCGGATATTCTCCTCGATAGCTTCCTATCTCTTTTTCTTGAAGAAGGAATATGGCGTGGAGGCGGATTATTTCTCTTTTAACGAATCCGACCTTGGCATCGATGTCGTGCACACGCCGGAACAGCACCGGGACTTTATCAAGTATTTTGGCAAGTACTTGCTGGACAGTGGTCTCAAGACGCGAATGCTGCTGGGAGACAACTCCGATGCCACGACTTTTGACTTCATCGTACCGACGCTGGAGGATCCGGCGGCGCTGCGCTATGTGGGTGCCGTCTCTTTCCATTCCTGGCGCGGCTGTGACGATGCGACGCTGCGCCGCTGGGCGGATGCCGCGCAGCGCATCGGTGTCCCGCTCATCGTGGCAGAAGGCAGTACCGATGCGGCCGCTCATCAGTATCCGGCTATTTTCAACGAGTCCACTTTCGCCCTCTATGAAATAAACCTCTATACACGTATCTGTGCCATCTGTCAACCGCTCAGTATCTTGCAGTGGCAGCTTACTTCGGATTACTCGCCGCTTTGGGGCGATGGCATATATGGCTCCGACGGGCCCCTCCGTCCGACCCAGCGGTTCTGGAATCTCCGTCAGTTGTCGCTGACACCGGCGGAATCCTTTGCCGTACCGGCAGATTGCGACAAGCAGGACCTCAATGTGGCAGCTTTCTTTAACGTGGCCCGCGGTGAAGGGGCGGTGCACATCGTCAACAACGCCGCTTCCTGTCCGGCCATGGTGAGCGGTTTGCCGGCTTCCGCTACGCAGGCCGTCGTGCACGTGACGAATGCCGGATCCAATTCTGTTGCACAGTGTCTGCCTGTGATGGACGGACGCATCTCACTCGACCTTCCGGCCGAAAGTTTCATCAGCATTTTTGTCCAATAATTATGACGCGAATCACCATCCTCTTCTCCGCGTTTCTGGCCGCGGCCGTCGTCCTTCTCTTCCCGGATGAGATTAAAGCCCAGAATTTCAGTCTTAACACCTCCGGCTATTACAGCAGGGACGGCGTTGATGTCATGGCTTTCAACGATTTTTATCCCGAGGGACATCAGGGCGGTATCTCCATCCTGATGCATGGCCATCGCGTGGCGAGCAACGGCGATATCCGTTTCGAGCCTACGCCAGGTCAGTGGCAGCCCGTTCCGAAGCAGCTCAGCCGCAAGGTGGAAGGCGAACGCATCATCACGACGCTCTGTTTTCCCGATTCCACCCGGCATTTTACGGGGTTCAACCCGATGATCTATCCGGATGTCCAGTTGGTTTATACCGTCACGCTGGAACCCTCCGGCAGCGGTTTCCTGCTCACGGTAGACCTGGACCGGCCCGTACCTGAGGTGATGGCCGGACGGGCGGGATTCAACCTCGAATTCTTTCCGGGCGACCTTTTCGGCAAGCCCTGGATCATGGACGGCCGGCAGGGTATTTTCCCCCAGCAGCCCAATGCGCCGCTGCTGACCCAGGAGAGTTATGTGTACAAGAGTGTGGGTAATTTCCATCCGGCCAACACGCCGAACACGGATGTGAAACATCTTATCGGCGAGGGTTACAGTCCTTTCACGGCGGATGCCGTGATTGCCGAACCCTATGCTGTCGGACGGAGTTTCACCGTCCGTCCGGACGATCCGTACAGCCGCCTGACCATCCGGGCCGTGACCGGGGCTGATCTCAAGCTCTACGACGGCCGGATGAACCACAACAACGGCTGGTTCGTTCTTCGCTCGGACATTCCTGCAGGAGTCACGAAGAAGGCCGTGCAGTGGTATATCGAACCCAACGTTGTTCCGGGTTGGACCTACAAGCCCGTGGTGCAGACTTCGCAGGTGGGTTACCTGCCCAGTCAGCCCAAGGTGGCGATCATCGAAACCGACCGGCGGGACACTCCGCTTGCCGAGGCGACCATCGTGCGCTATGAAGCCGACGGCGAACATGTCGTGAAGAAGATTCCGGCCGTGGTGTGGGAAGGCAATTTCCTGCGGTACAAATACCTGAAGGCAGATTTTACCGGCATCACGGAGGAGGGCCTTTACCAGGTCCGCTATGGCGACAGTGCGTCTCCTATTTTCCGCATTGCTTCCGATGTCTATGACCGGGGCGTCTGGCAGCCGGTTATCGAATATTTCCTGCCGGTGCAGATGTGTCACATGAAGGTGATGGAAAAATACCGCGTCTGGCACGATGCATGCCATCTCGACGATGCGCTGATGGCGCCGGAAGGCAACCACATCGACGGTTATGTGCAGCCCGCCGACAACGGTACGCGCTTCAAGGCGCTCGAGCCTGTTCCCGGCGTCAACAAGGGCGGCTGGCATGATGCCGGCGACGACGACGTGCGCCATACTACGGGCAACGAGTGCTATATCCTCACGATGGCGCTGGAGGCTTTCCATCCCGAGATCGATGCCACGGCCATCGACCAGCCCCGGCGTATCGTGGAGATTCACGAGCCGGACGGACACAACGACATCGTCCAGCAGATCGAGCACGGCATGCTCCATGACGTGAGCTGCTATCTGGCCCTCGGACGTTTTGCCAAGGGAATCATTACCAATAATTTGCGTCAATATACACTGCTTGGCGACGCCTCCACGATGTCGGACGAGGTGCCGGGCAACGACGACGACCGCTGGATCTTCCCGGATACGGGCGACGGCATGGCGCATGCCGTGAACCTGGCGGCTTCCGCCCGTGTCCTGCGTGGTTACAACGACACGCTTGCAACCCATTGTGAGCGGATTGCAAGAGAGGTTTTTGCGAAAGCGCAGGCGGCGGCCCAGTCCGGTCGCGACCGTCCGATGAACCGCATGCAGCTCGCGACGGAGTTATATCTGACCACGGGTGAGGCGCAGTATTTCGACTTCATTCTGGCCAACTGGAACGCTGTGACGGCCTCTGCCAGCAGTTGCGCGTGGTATATGGCCCGTGTGGAGAAGCAGATGGAAGGGCAGGAGAAGTACCGTGAGCAGTGCGAGGCCTTCCGCGCGGCGCTGCAGCGCTACCGCAGCCAGCTGGACCGCCAGAGTGCGGAGACACCCTACGGCGTGCCCTACCGTCCCAGCATCTGGGGTGCCGGCTGGGATATCCAGTCCTTCGGTTACCGCCATTATTTCCTGGCCAAGAATTATCCCGACATCTTTGCTCCGGACCAGGTGCTTGACGCCCTGCATTTCATCCTGGGACGTCACCCGGGTTCCAACCAGGCTTCCTTTGCGGGTGGCGTGGGTGCGCAGTCGGTGACGGTGGGCTACGGCCTCAACAGGGCCGACTGGTCTTACATTCCAGGCGGTACAGTCTCCGGCACGGCGCTTATCCGTCCGGATTTTCCGGAATTGCTGACCTTCCCGTATCTGTGGCAGCAGGTGGAGTACGTGCTTGGCGGCGGCTCCTCGCATTACATGTTCCTGGTATTGGCTGCCAGAGATCTGGCCGGGAAATAGACCGGGTGTCACCTCTGCCATGCACATATGAGTTCGTCAACCGGAAAATATTACCACAAAGTCTTGAAACATAAGATTCTGAGGACGACGAACTGCATTGTGTTCTTACTTTCTGTCCTGGCGGTACATGCCCGGACCGACCTCAATATCTGGGAAGGAACGGCCACGGAAAAAGTCGTGATGACGGCCTATCCGGTAGCGGGAGAAGGCCATCCTGCAGTCATCGTATGTCCCGGCGGAAGTTACCTTTTTCACGATATGAAAGGTGAGGGCGAGGATGTGGCGCGATGGCTCAACCAGCATGGCATATCCGCCTTCGTGCTGAAATACAGAACCGCGAACAGCTTCGTCTTTTTCAGCCCCTTGAGATACCTTGTCCGGAACAGCTGTCACCCCCGGCCCCGGCAGGATCTGCTGCGGGCGGTGGCGCAGGTCCGGGCGGATGCCGCAAGATGGGGTGTTGACAAGAACCGGGTGGGTGTCATGGGGTTCTCTGCAGGCGGTCATCTGGCGATGTCCGCGGTGGAGAGTGCCGTCGGCGAGGCTCGTCCCGGTTTCGACGCGCTTATCTATCCCGTTGTCACGATGTCCGGCCCGTATGTCCACAAACGCTCAAGAAGAGCCCTGCTCGGCCTCGCGGGACAGCATGACCCTGTCTGGCAGGATTCACTGTCGCTGGAGAAGCATGTGCCGTCCGGCTGTCCGCCGGTCTTCATGGTGCAGTGCAAGGACGACCCCGTCGTGCATTACCGGAACACCGAACTGCTTGACTCTGCGCTGACGGCCGTTCACGTGCCGCATACATTCATCCAATATGAGACGGGCGGCCACGGGTTCGGAGCTTCCGGCATGCCGGAGACCTCAGAATCGGCTCAGTGGAAAAAATCTTTTCTGGAATGGTTGGAAAAGTTGGAGAAGTGAGGCGTATGACGTATGATGGTATCCTTCCATCCTCGTCGGAACGGTAAAATTTGTGACGTTATCGCGACCTGCGGAACGCAAACCGTTGTAACTTTGCATCCTTGGATTTGCCGGAATGTTTTGCAGATTATCCGGCGCAACATGCAGACATTATGAAACAGACTTTGATATGGATTGGCGCGCTCGTGCTGGGTGCTGTCCTTGGATTGCTCGGCCTGCCGTGGCTTCAGTCGGTGATGGACTTTGTGGCGAGTGTTTATACACGGCTGTTCCAGCTGCTGGCGGTGCCGACCATCGTGCTGGCCGTCGTCACGACGCTGGCGTCGCTGGGCACCCAGAAAGAGTCCGGCCGCATATTCCGCCGCACCCTCGTTTATACGCTGCTGACCACCTTTGCCGCGGCGGCCGTGGGACTTCTGCTCTATCTGCTGATTGCGCCCGAGGGTCTCGACCTCGCCACGGTGACGGCTGCGTCGGAATCGGTTTCCGACAGCCAGCCGCTGACGCTCTACAATCATATCCTCAGCATTGTCCCGAACAACGTGATGCGGCCGTTCCTCGAAGGAAACGTCTTGAGCCTGCTGCTGATAGCCTTCGCAGTGGGCATCGGCCTGTCATACCTGCCGGAATCGGAAAACAAGGCGACGGTCATCAAGGGTTGCCTGGGGTTGCAGGAACTGCTGTTTACGCTCATCCGCTGGCTCATCTGGGCCCTGCCGTTGGGCATCGTGGCATTTGCCGCGCAGCTTTCGGCACAGATCAGCGGCGGTCTGATTGCGGCGTCGCTGGGCAAATATGTGCTGGTGGTGCTGGGCGGTAACTTCATCCAGTTCTTTGTCGTGCTGCCACTGTTCCTCCTGGCTCGGGGCCTGAATCCGCTGCATGTGTTCAGCCGTATGCTGCCCGCCGTGCTGATGGCGCTGTTCACGAAAAGCAGTGCTGCCACGCTGCCCGTCACGATGGAATCGGCCGAAGAGCGGCTGGGCGCCCGCCGTGAGGTGGCCCGCTTCGTGCTGCCCATCTGTACGACCATCAACATGAATGGATGCGCCGCCTTTATTCTCGTCACGTCGCTTTTCGTGATGCAGTCGGGCGGCATCCAGCTGACCCTGCCGCCCATGCTGCTCTGGCTTCTCATTGCCGTCATCGCTGCCGTCGGCAATGCCGGCGTACCGATGGGCTGCTATTTCCTCACGTTCTCGCTCATGTCGGGTATCGGCGCTCCAGTGGCCGTCTTGGGCGCCATCCTGCCTATCTACACCATCATCGACATGGTGGAGACTGCCGAGAATGTCTGGAGCGATTCGTGCGTCTGTGCGATGACCGACCACGATCTGAAACCGGTAGAATCCTGATTTGCCTGTGATACCCAAGATTGTCCACTATTGCTGGCTGGGTCCCGATGCCTTCCCGGAACTTGTGCAGCGTTGCATTGACTCCTGGCGGCGCCTGCTGCCCGGTTACGAATTCATGCTCTGGGACACCCGGCGGTTCGACCTGGACCAGTCTCTCTGGTGCAGGCAGGCGTTCGATGCGGGAAAATATGCCTTCGCGGCGGATTATATCCGCATGTATGCGGTTTACCACTACGGCGGCATCTATCTGGACTGTGATGTCGAGGTGCTGAAATCGTTCGACGACCTGCTTCATCTGCCTTATTTCGTGGGACATGAAAGTGTCGGGAACCGCATGGAGATAGCTGCTTTCGGGGCGGAAAAGGGCTCGGAATGGATCGGCGAAATCCTGGATTATTATGCCGGCCGGCCCTTCATCAAGGCGGACGGTACAAAGGACATGCGTGTCATGCCGGATATCGCGCACGGCATCATTTCCCGGAAACGCGACATCGTCTGTATCTCCGACATCTCGGAATTCCGCGACGACAACGGCCGGTTCAACGAGTTTCCGGGCGACTGGTTCTGTGCCAACGTCTATCTGAAACCCGAAGACGGGAGACCCACCTACATCGTGTCGGAAAACACCTACTGCGTGCATCATTTTGCCAACGCATGGCTCAAGAAAGACCGACGGACGCACAGCCTCAGGCGATGGCTGCACAGACTGGTAAATCACATCCCCTGGAAATGCACTGTCTAATTAACCATAAAAAATTAACTTAATGAAAATGAACGATTTTAAAGAGATATTCGCCGGACGCAAGTTGCTCTGCTGCATCTCTATTCTCCTGGCGGCACTTCTGCCGTATGCGGCACAAGGCAATGACGGCGTGTTCTACGTCAACGGCAACCATCTGGTACCGATTCAGGAGACCGATATCGCGCTTGCCAAGGAAGTGCTGAGCATCCGGCTCTTCGATGACGGATATGCGGAAGTGGACGTACAATACGAACTGATGAACAACGGCCCCGCGAAAACGGTTACGATGGGGTTTGAAGCCGAGGCACCCTACAACGATAGCGAGGCGGTTTTCTCCCGCGACGGCATCCATCCGTATATCAGCAATTTCACGGTAGAGATGAATCATGAGCGTCTGACTTACCTGAATGCGGTCGTGAAGACGAAATACGACGAGGCATGCGAATTCATTCCGCTTGACCTGGACCGGTGGAAATCCTATGGAGAGGTCAAAATGCGCAACGGCGATGACCTGCCCCACAACGCCATGCTGTATGATGCAAAGAAAGACAGTCTTATCGATTTTGCATATGCCTATTATTTTATCGCCCGTTTCAATCCCGGGTTGAATACGGTGCATCATACCTACCGTTATCGCATGAGTTACGGCGTTGGCCGTACCTTTGAGGTTCCGTACTGGCTGCTGCCCGCTTTGCGTTGGGCGAACCGGCAGATTGACGATTTTACCCTGCGCATAACGGCCCCCAATACTGCCAAACACTTCTTCGTGGCCGACTCTCTCTTTGCCGGATCGGAGTTTGTGGTGGCAGAGGGTACGGGGAAGATTAAAAAGACCCGGAATTTTGAGGACCTCTATATTGAAACCGCGTTGAGAAACGGTACGGTGGAATGGCACGCCACGAACTTCAGACCCAAGGGCAATATGACCATCCAGTCTGCCGAGAGACTGCATTACGATGACTTTGTACTGGGTACCTTTTACGACCGCAGCGACAGATATCAGCCTGGCGCTTATCTGACAGAACCGGGCAAGACGGAGGAGCGCCGGCGCATCCTGCAGAACCTGCCTTACGCCAGCCGTGGATTTGTGTTCAAAGACAGAAAACTGAGACGCTATTTCGAGAAGTTCTGGTGGTATATGCCCGATCCCGCCTGGCAGCCCGACACGGCCGATTTCACGCCGCGCGAAAGGAAACTCATCCAGGAAGGGGAATGACGGACATCTGTCGTCGCCTCCGCACTGTGGAATTGTAAGTATATAGAAATCAACAAGTAAAATCCCTTAAATAAAACAACTATGAAGAAATATTTATGGTCTGCGGCGGCGCTGTGGCTGACTGCTTGCGGCGGCGACAAGATGCAGGAGGCGGTCCGGACGGCGGCCCTCGACCGCGACAGCTGGAACGTGTCGCAGTGGATTGCAGTGGCGGACGCGCCGGTGGTGACGGGCGTGGTGCGTGACGGTGCCCGGGCGGCGGATGGTGCCAACTGGTTCGTATCCACCGTAAAGAACGGCAAGAAGGTAACAAAGGCCATTTGGATGACCACCGGCCTCGGGGTGTACGAAATCTATGTGAACGGGCAGAATGTGGGCGAGGAAGTGCTGAAACCCGGTTTTACGCACTATGCCAAGACCAAACGGAGTTTCACCTATGATGTGACGGCGCTGCTGAACGGGGCGGCCGGGGCTGAGAACGTACTGGCGGCCCAGGTGACGCCGGGTTGGTGGGCCGACAAGATTGTGACGCCGGCCGGTCACCAGGGCATGATCGGCACGAAATGCGCCTTCCGGGCGGTGCTGCAGCTCACGTATGCCGACGGCAGCACGGAATTGCTGGGTACGGATACGGAGCGTTGGAAGGCCGGTATTGCCGGTCCGGTGCAGCATGCGGCCATTTTCGACGGCGAAGAATACGATGCGCGCATCGCGCCGGGCTATGATACGCCGGAGCTGCTCAAGCAACCTGTGACGAGCAATGAATTCAACGGCGAGATTCTGCCGAGCGAAGGTGCCGAGGTCTATCTTCGCAACGATTTGGCTCTGAGTCCTGTATCGGCATACGTCTGGAAGGACGTGGAGGGCGCTTCGGACGAGGCCTACGGCAAAGTGATCATCCTGCGCCAGTACAAGGCAGGCGAGCCGATGACAGTGAAACCGGGCGAGAACCTGGTCGTAGATTTCGGCCAGAATGCTTCGGCCGTGCCGCGTTTCGTCTTCAAGGCCGGGGAGGGGACGCGTCTGACGTGTACCACCGGTGAACTGCTGAACGACAGGATGGGCCTGAAGAGCCGCGGCATGGACGGTCCGGAGGGCAGCGTGCACCGGCTGAACCTGCGCGTGCCGGATGCGGGCATGCGGATGGACTACACCTTTGCGGCCAGTGCAAAACCGGTGACATGGTATCCGCATTTCACTTTCTTCGGCTACCGGGTCATCAACATCACTTCGACCGACGAAGTAACCATCAACCAGATAGAATCGGTGCCGGTGACCTCTATGGCACAGCGTCTCGAAACCGGTACGCTCAAAACCGGGAACGACTTGGTGAATCGTTTGATACAAAATACGATATGGGGACAGCTTTCGAATTACCTGTCGGTGCCGACCGACTGTCCGCAGCGCAACGAGCGTCTGGGCTGGACGGCCGATACGCAGGTCTTTGCGGCCACGGGTACATTTTTTGCCAACACGAAGGCTTTCTTCCACAAATGGATGCGTGACCTGCGCGACACGCAGAGCGAGACCGGTGCCTATCCGGGCGTGGCGCCGCTGGCGCAGTATGGCAACAACATGATGCGCGTGGGATGGGCCGATGCAGGCGTCATTGTACCCTGGACCATCTGGAAACAGTATGCCGACAAAGACATCATCGACGAGAACTGGGCTTCGATGGAACGTTTCATGGCCCATGTGAACGAGACCAAATACGACCACAACGCCAATATATCGGAGAACGGCAACTACCAGTGGGCCGACTGGCTGAGCTACGAGCCGCTGGAAACACGCAGCGAGAAGGCCTTCGGGCCCGGTCGTCAGCCGCTGCCGGAGGCTGTGGAGTACTGGAACTACCTGTGTGCCTCCTACTGGTTGATCGATGCGGAGATGATGCGCGACATGGCCAAGGCCACGGGACGGGATGCCGCGAAGTACGAACGGATGACCGCCGAGGCGAAAGGCTACCTTCGCGAGCGTTTTCTGGATGAGGAAGGCCTTTTCAAGGAGGAACTGCTGAACACCATGCAGACGCCGGCGCTTTTCGCGCTGAAGAACCGTCTGGTCGAAGGCGAGGCCCGCGAAAAGATGATCGCCCGGCTGCGTGAGAATTTCGTCGCGCACGGCAACTGCCTGCAGACGGGCTTCCTGGGCACGTCCATCCTGATGCAGACCCTGACCGACAACGGCATGGTCGATATGGCTTACGAGCTGCTTTTCCAGCGCAAGAACCCGAGCTGGCTGTATTCGGTGGACAACGGTGCCACGACGGTCTGGGAACGCTGGAACAGCTACACCATCGAGGACGGCATGGGGCCCCAGGGCATGAACAGTTTCAACCACTATGCCTACGGCACGGTCTGCCAGTGGATATGGGAAACCGCCGCCGGCATCGCAGCCGATACGGAACAGCCCGGATTCAAGCATATCATCATGAAACCGGTGCCTGACAAACGGCTGGGAAGTCTGGAGGCGGAGTACCAGTCTGCCGCCGGCCTCGTGAAGAGCGCCTGGCGCTACGACGGCGACAAGTGGATCTGGGATTTCACCGTTCCGGAAGGAACGACCGCCCTTGTGACACTGCCCGGCGAAACCGAAGGCAAAACGTACGCCGCCGGTTCTTACACGATTGAGAAGTAGGGTGCTGAATTGTCCGGAAAATGAGAAGACTGTTTTATTACGCGGCATGTCTGGCCGGATTGCTGGCCGCAACATCGTGCGACGACGGCTCGGAAGACTGGATTGTTGATTGGGCTCCCGTGAATGTGACGATCGAGGCCTTCGATGCCGACGGTAACTCCATCATCTCGCCGGATATGCCCGGCATGACGCTGACCTTCAAAGGGGTGACTTATACGGTCAAGGAGACCGTGGATCACGCCCCAACAGGAACAAAGGCATATCTCGCGGTGATGCATGGACTTCTGGCCGTACCTCAGGAGGTGGAAGGGGAGACGGTTTACCGGCTTGTTTTCGGCGAGATTGACGGTGCGGCCGATATGGATGAGGATATGGTCTTGAACTGGCCAGACGGAAGCCAGGACATCATCCACTACCATTGTTCGGACCATAAGGAAGGCCGTCATCCCACCTGTGACCGTAGTTGGAAACTCAATGGTGTGAAATACGAAGAAGACACTTTCCGTTTTTCGGGGAAGAGTCGGGCGATAAAGTAAATCTGGTTGACGGCTGCCGGCAGGACCGTCCCAGCCTTAGGATTCGTTTTGTAAAAAATATTATCTTGCGCCCTCATTTAATGACCAATCAATAATAATTTTTTAAACACATGAAAAATTTCAAATCCCTTCTCGCCCTGCTGCTTATGGGCGTTGTCCTGTTCGCCGCGGCATGTACTTGCAAACCTGTGGCTGTCTCGATTCCGGCCGACAAGAAAGAAATCATCGACCGTTTTCTGGCCGGTACGCTCGACACATCTTATGTCCCGGCGTTCTTCTTCGGCCATTTCGGCAACAACCAGAAAGTGGGCGAAGGCGCGGTCCAGGCCAGCATCAATCTGTTCCTGCAAGGTGGTGCCGACATGGTGAAGATCCAGACCGAGCAGCCGATGCCGCATATCGATGAACTGACGATGGAAACGCCGCTCGTCCCCGAGGATTACTACCGTCCTACGCTCGAAGTGGTTAAAGAAGTACACCGTCTCATCGGCAAGGATGTCTATGTGGTTCCCACCATTCTGAGTACCTATCAGGTGGCCCGTCAGGGGATGGGCGACGACCGTCTGCCCGGTTTCGCCGTAGAGAAACCCGAGGCTTTCAAGCGGATGTTCGACAACTATACCCAGGCCATCCTCTGGTTCATCCGCGAATGCAAAGCGGCCGGTATCGAGGCGTTCTTTACCGCGACGCAGGGTGGCGAGATGAAATTCTACGATCTGCCTGTCCCGGGCGGCTTTTTCGAGACCTTCATCCGTCCCTACGACATGAAAGTGATGACCGCGGCCAACGAAGGCACCAAAGTGACTATTCTGCACATCTGCGACTGGGAAGGCCCGATGGACGACCTGACCCGCTATCTGGACTATCCGGGCAAGATTGTGAATGTTCCTCTGAACATTGACGGCAAACCCCAGCTCATGACCGAGACTTGCAAGATGTTCGGCCGGCCGGTGCTCGGCGGATTCGACCGCAAGAAAGAAATCGGCACTGCATCTCCTGAGAAGATTGCCGAGATGACCCGCGAAATCATCGCGAACGGCCCCCGCGGCAAGATGATGATCGGCGCCGATTGCTCTGTGCCTAATCCGCTCCGTATCACCGACAACATCCACGCAGCGGTCAGCACGGCCCACGGACGTTAATCCGTTTGCGTGCAGCCGGCACGCCTGCAGAAGCATCCCGCTCCTTTCCCAATTCCGGACGGAGACGGGATGTTTTTTTTTTCGGCGATTGGTGTCTGTCTTGCAAAGAAAGTCCTAATTTTACGAGTCAAGAAAAACAGAAGCTATGTTCAGGAAATTGTCAGCATGCATCCTTATTCTGGCAGCATGGCATGTGTCGGCCCAGACCTATGAGGTGCCGGTGTCCGAGGCGCATGAGCCCATGATGAGAGGAAAGTACGAGCCCACCTGGGAATCGCTCATGACGCACGAAACGCCCGAATGGTTCCGCAACGCCAAGTTCGGTATTTGGGCCCACTGGGGGCCGCAGTGCGTGGAGGGTTCCGGCGACTGGATGGCCCGCGGGCTCTACATCGAAGGCTCCGACCAGGCCAATTACCACCGGCAGCATTACGGACATCCTTCGGAGTTTGGTTTCAAGGATGTGCTGCCGCTCTTCAAAGCTGAACGGTGGAATGCCGACAGCCTGGTGGCGCGCTATAAACGTGTCGGTGCGCAATATTTCTTTGTATTGGGCAACCATCACGACAACTTCGACCTCTGGGATTCCCGTTATCAGGAGTGGAATTCCATGAAGATCGGTCCCAAGCGCGATATCCTTGCCGAATGGGCGGCCGCTGCCAAAAAATACGGGCTTCCGCTCGGCATCTCGTTCCATGCCGACCATGCCTGGACGTGGTATGAGCCATCCCAGCGCTACGACCAGAGCGGATCAAAGGCAGGCGTATATTACGACGGTCACTTGACCAAGGCAGACGGCATTGGTAAATGGTGGGAAGGACTCGATCCGCAGAACCTCTATGCACAGAACCATCCGCTCAGTGAACGCAGTTGGAGTAACTCGCAGATACATAGTCAGTGGGACTGGACTCACGGGGCGGCCATGCCCACTCAGGAGTTTGTAACCAACTTCTACGACCGGACCCTTGATGCCATCAACCGCTATCAGCCTGATCTTATCTATTTTGACGTGACGGTGCTGCCTTTTTACAACATCAGCGATGCGGGCATGAAAATCGCCACTCATTTTTACAACAAGAATCCCCGCGCCGTCGTATTCGGAAAGATTCTGGACGGGGAGCAGCGCAAGGCCTTGACATGGGACGTGGAACGGGGTGCGCCGAACGAGATTGTCGATGAGCCGTGGCAGACGTGCAACTGCATCGGCGACTGGCACTATAACACGTCGGTTTATGAACGCGGCCGGTACAAGACTGCCGCCATGGTTGTCCGCCAGCTGGTGGACATCGTCAGCAAGAATGGCTGTCTGCTGCTGAACATTCCCTTGCGTGCCGACGGTACCTACGATGAGAAGGAGGCCAAGTTTCTCGATGAACTTGAGGTATGGATGAAACAAAACGGTGAGAGCATTTTCGGCACCCGTCCGTGGAGCCGTTTCGGCGAGGGCCCGGTTGCCGAGGCTGACATCAGGCTCAATGCCCAGGGATTCAACGACAGCCAGTATAACCGCATGAACAGTCGCGATATCCGTTTCAACCAGACGAAGCAGTATCTCTATGTTACCGCCATGGGCTGGCCTGAGGACGGGAAACTGGTTGTCCGCAGCCTGGCCAAGGGAAATCCCGATTTCGGCAAATCCATCAGCAGTGTCTATCTGCTTGGTTACGGAACGGTAAAAGCAAGCCAGACCGCAGAAGGGCTTGTGGTGACCCTGCCCAGGCAGGTGAATGACATCGCGCCTGTGTTGAGAATCAGGAAATAGCTCAGTACGGCATCCTTGGCCGTCGTCCGGGACCTATTCTGTAAAAAGCATTATCTTTGTGCGTAAATCACAACGGGAGCTATTGTTTTTCCTCCCTCATAACAAACTGAAAACAACATGCGTACAAAAGAAGAACTTGCAGGCATCACCCTGCTCGGAGACCGCCGGACCAAGTACCCTGACACCTATGCGCCGGAGATGCTGGAGACTTTTCTCAACAAACATCCCGAGAACGAATATCTGGTGACGTTCCACTGCCCGGAGTTCACGACGCTCTGCCCGCTGACCGGCCAGCCCGACTTTGCCGAAATCGTCATCAGTTACATCCCGCGTGAGCGGATGGTCGAAAGCAAGTCGTTGAAACTCTATCTTTTCTCGTTTCGCAACCACGGCGATTTCCATGAAGATTGCGTCAACATCATCATGAAAGACCTCGTGAAACTGATGAATCCGCGCTACCTGGAGGTGACAGGCATCTTCTCTCCAAGGGGCGGCATCACCATTCATCCTTTCGCCAATTATGCCGATGCGGAGCATGAGGCCCTGAAGAAGAGCCGTCTGCTCTCGCGGATGGAGGAGACGCTGCGATGACGACCTCTTCCACAAAGGATACCATTCTCGTCCTATCCGGAGGCATGGATTCCACGACGATGCTCTACGAATACCGCGACCGCATCGCGCTGGCCGTGAGTTTCGACTACGGCAGCAACCATAACAAGAAGGAGATAGCCTGTGCCGCATTTCATTGCAAACAATTGGGTGTCAGACATCTGATTATTCCCCTTGAGTTTATCTCAAAGTATTTCCACAGTGCGCTGCTCGAAGGGGCGGAGGCTATCCCGGAGGGCAGTTACGATGAGGAGAACATGCGTTCGACGGTCGTTCCTTTCCGCAACGGCATCATGCTGGCCATTGCCGCCGGGCTGGCCGAAAACGAAAGCCTTTCGCGCATCATGATGGCCAACCATGCCGGCGACCACGCCATCTATCCCGACTGCCGTCCGGCATTCGTCCATGCGATGGATGAGGCGGTGAAGGCCGGGACCTACAACGGCGTCCGGCTTGTCACGCCCTACACAGGCCTCACCAAAGCCGACATCGCCCGTCACGGCAAGGCCCTTGGCATCGACTACAGCAAGACCTGGAGCTGCTACCGCGGCGGCACGCACCACTGCGGCACCTGCGACACCTGCCGGGAACGCATCGAAGCGCTCCGGGAAGCCGGCATCGAAGACACGACGATTTATGAATAAATAGTTTGATAACAATGTACTACGTAGAAAAAACCATCGAAATCTCCGCAGCTCACAACCTGATGCTCAGTTACGACAGCAAGTGTGAGTCGCTGCACGGCCACAACTGGAAGATTGTGGTCTATTGCAAGGCGGCCGAACTCAACGCCGACGGCATGGTGACCGACTTTACGCACATCAAGCGCATTGTCAAGGAAACCTTCGACCACAAATATATCAACGAGGTACTGCCGTGCAATCCGTCGGCCGAGAACATGGCCCGCTGGATCTGCGACCATGTGGAGAATTGCTACAAGGTCAGCGTCCAGGAGAGCGCAGGCAACGTGGCCATTTACGAACGCGACTGAGTCGGGACGATGGCACGGCGCTACCGCATCAACGAGATTTTCTTTTCGCTGCAAGGGGAGGGGTTCCACGCCGGAAAGCCTGCTGTGTTTGTGCGTTTCAGCGGATGCAACCTCGCCTGTCCCTTCTGTGACACCGACTTCTCGGTTTCCCGGGAGATGACGGCCGAAGAGAT
This sequence comes from Bacteroidales bacterium, assembly GCA_017523725.1. Lineage (GTDB taxonomy): Bacteria > Bacteroidota > Bacteroidia > Bacteroidales > UBA4181 > JAFWVY01. The sequence goes on along the minus strand of JAFWVY010000031.1, from coordinate 19,013 downwards.
TGCGCAGGAGGTGGCCGGTTGCGGAGAGCCCCGGATCATTGTCCTGACCGGAGGAGAACCGGCGCTGCAGGTGGACGAGTCGCTCCTCGAAGCCTTGAAGAAGCGTGTCCCGGTTCCCATCCACATCGAAACCAACGGCACGCGGCTGCTTCCCGCCGGTATCGACTGGGTAACCTGCTCCCCGAAACAGGGCAGCGAGGTTGTCCTGAAGCAGGCGGACGAGGTCAAGGTGGTCTTTACGGAGACAGCATCCGATGCCGACTCCGACTCCGACTTTGATGCCGGTTCCGGAGACTGGACGGCTGCGGAACGGCTGGTCGAGCCTTGGCGCGACATCATTACGGCCACCCACTATTTTCTGCAGCCGTGTTCCTGCGCCAACGAAACGCTGGTCGTGAAATACATTCTCGCCCATCCCTGGTGGCGGCTTTCGCTCCAGATGCACAAATACATCGGCATCCGCTGAAACGCTGAGGCCGAATCAACCACTGCTGTTTTAAAACATATTGACCTACACCATGAAACGCCGTACCATCGCTTTTCTCCTGACCATTATTTCAACCTTGTGGCTGCTGTCCTGCAGTACGGGACACCGACATTCCCCGGCGGCGGAATTCATCCCGAAGGCGCCGGACTATGCCGATACAACGCTTTGGGTTACAGTGGACGGCGACCCCGAAGGCACGGGCGCCGATGTTTTCTACATCGTATCGACGTGGGAGGTGGACTGGCAGACCGAAGACAGCTTGGTGAGCCATTACGCCGATGTGTGGAATCCTGTGCACCGGGAGCATATGGCCATAGAAATCAACAAAGTGGCGGACTATATGGCTCCCGGCAACCGTTTCTATGCGCCTTATTACCGTCATACCACCATCGATGCCTGGGTGTCGAAGAACGAGGACACCGTCCAGAGGCGCCTGCGGCTTCCCATGGCCGATGTCTGTGCCGCTTTCGACCGGTTCCAGGCGCAGCGCGACCAGACGCGTCCGCTGATTATTGCGGGATTCAGCCAGGGAGGCATCGCCGTCGTGGAACTGCTGAAACACATGAGCGACGAGACCTACGGCCAACTGGCCGCGGCCTATGTGCTGGGCTATAAGGTGACAGAGACCGACATGGCCGCATGCAGCCATATCCGTCCCGCCGAGCGGGCGTCGGACATCGGCGTCACCATCTGCTACAACACGGTGAAGGACGTGAAGTACATCAAGCCTTATATTGCTGCTTCCGACATCTGCATCAACCCCGTGAACTGGCATACCGACGATACGCCGGCCACGCTGCACGACAGCATCACCGTCGTCGTCTCGCCGGAGCATCATGTGCTGGTGGTCAGCGGGTACGATGGTTCGGAATATCCGCCTTACCGCGATATCATCAACGTGGGTGACATCCACAGCTGCGAGCCCTGGCTCTACAGCGAATGTCTGCAGGAGAATATCAATGTCCGGGCGCATGAATGGCGCAGACAGCATCAGAGCGACATCCCGCGCGTCATTCTCGACACCGACGTGGTGTCTTCCACGGACGACCTGTTCGCGCTGGAACTGCTCAACCACTACGAGAAAAATGGCCAATGCAGCCTGCTCGGTGTCGTCGTGAACCGTCAGGGCGAGAGCGGCGCGGCGGTGGTGGACGTGATGAATACGTATTCCGGACGGCCGGATGTGCCCATCGGCCTTGTCCGTGAGGGTATCTCTGCGCCGCAGGTCTGGATAGACTACAGTGCCATGCCGGCCTATGCCGATGACGGCGGCCAGCCGCTCTTCCGGCACTATGTCAGCGACTATTCGACGCTTCCCGACGGCTGGCAGCTCTACCGGCGTCTTCTCGCCGCGCAGCCCGACCACTCCGTGAGCATCTGCTCCGTCGGGTTTGTGACTTCGCTCTCTCAGCTGCTGCTGTCCGGTGCCGACGAATATTCCCCTCTCAATGGCGTGGAACTGGTCCGTCAGAAAGTCAAGTGCCTCTATATCATGGGCGGCGTCTTTGGCGAATCCGTAGAGCCGGACTTCAACTTTGCCCAGGGCATCACCTTTGCCCGGGACTTCTTCCGTCTGTGGCCACAGGATGTTGACATGGTCTTTTCGCCTATGGAGGTAGGGCAGGGCATCGAGTACAAGCCCGAGGACGTCATCGCCGACATTTCCTGTACGGACAGCCATCCCATCAAGCAGGTCTATCTGCGGTGCAACTGCAACACGGGTCAGATGATGTGGGATCCGATGGCTGTCATCGAGGCCGTGGAAGGCGATTCCATATTCTCGCTTTCGGAACGTGGCACCGTAAGTTTCACCTCCAAGGCCGAGACCATTTTTACCCCGTCAGCCAGCGGTAACTGCCGCTATCAGTTGCCTGGAACAGAGGCGTGGAATGCCGCCATGCTGGAGAGAATCAGAAATGCTACAAGAACACTATGCCGATAAACCATATAGAAAGAGAAGTCCTGACTCCGGTCGTCCGGAGCCAGGTGTCCATGCTCGCGCTTATCCGCAAGTATCGGATAATTCCGTTTTTTGCCAATCCTATCGAGGGGTATTCCATTGAAGAACATACACTTCCGGAGTTCTGGTTCACCGAAGAGAGCCTGGGTCCTTGGGACTGGAAGATCGAATGCATAGAAAATTGCGACATCGCCTATGGCAAGTTCCTCTGGGGTGGGAAGGCCTCCTTTGCGATGGTGGATGTTTACAAGGAACTGATGAACTGGCGTCGTTCGCTGCCCAAATACAAGCCGTCGGCCGACCAGCAGCGCATCCTGGATTATATGCAGGAGCATGACGCCATCTCCGTGGCAGATGTCCGGAAATTGCTGGGAATAAAGAAGTCGGCCGCCGATGCCATGCTGGGCCGGCTTCAGATGCAGACACGCCTCGTCACCGGGGTCATCAGCCGCGTTTACAGTGGTTCGGAACAGAAGTATTCGGGCTGGCAGCGGAGCAGTTTCTGCACGCCCGAAGCCCTGTTCGAGGAATTGGACCTTCCGTTTCCCGACTATGTGCCGCACTCGCTCAAATCAGACCTCACGCCGGCAGAATCACTCGATTACGTAAAGGAAACTGTCCGGGCCGCCTGCGGCCCGGTCCCCGACAGACTCTTGCTCAAGATGATTGGCTGACATGGTTGTATCAGGCGGAGGTCTGATGCAGGCCGTAACGGAATCTGGCATGGTTTGCTGTCGTCAGAATAATGCGTATCTTTGAAGATTAATTAATTTATCCTTTGTCTCAGAAAATGAAACGAATCTATTCTTTTATCTGCCTTGCTATGGCACTCTTGATGACCGGATGTGCGGATTCGCCGTCCTCTTCTTCGTCTCCCACGCTTGACGAGGTGTTTGCCACCAGACGGAGCATCCGGGCCTATGAGGCCGGGAAAACCATTTCGGAGGCCGAAGTCCGGGAGCTGCTTGCGGCGTCGCAGAACGCTCCTTCCTGGGCCAACGTACAGCCCAGCAAGTATTATGTCGCCATCGGAGAGGAAAAGCGCAAGGCGGTGCTGGATCTCATCGGCGGCAACAAAGACCGCGTCGCCAATGCGCCGGTTCTGATTGTATGTTCTTTCGAGAAATCCAAGTCCGGTTTCTCCCGCGGAACGCCGGTGGACGCGACGGGCGACCTCTGGGGCGCCTACGACAATGGTCTGGCCAATGCCTATCTGGTTCTCAAGGCGCGCGCCATGGGCTTCGACACGCTTATCATGGGCATGCGCAATGCCGATGAACTCCGCCAGCTCTTTGCGATTCCCGAGAGCGAAGCCGTCATGGCGGTCATCGCCCTGGGCTACCGGGCACAGGAACCCCGAACTCCGTCGCACCGTCCGCTGGATGAGGTGGTAAAATTCTATTAAACAGAGTCCTGTCAGCTTATCGGCGTGTTTCTGAACCGGCGCATATCGGCTGTTATTTTGCTATCGGTATTTATACCGACGGTATTCCTTGCGCCTTTTCATCATCACGAGCCACAGGAAGATATTCAATGTGATGCCTGTGCACAGCATCTGTCCCACCATGGGCACCTGACAGCCTATGCCGGAACGGATGCGTGCCAGATCTGCCAGCTTCTGGCCAGTCAGTATGTCCCGTCGACAGAGACGGCGGAAAACATACACCCATCGCATCCATCCGCCATATCCGGCGGTTTGGATGAGGATGCCATTCTTTGTTTCACCTGTCATTCTTCACCCAGAGCGCCGCCTGTATCATTCTTGTTTTAGTTTACTCAATTAATTAACCCTTAACTAAACAGAATGAAACAGACAATTTTTACATTGTCGCTGCTATGCGTATGTATGGCAGCGACTGCGCAGGATATGCGCCTTGATTCCACGGATGTTTTTTATAAGCACCTGGAACTTAATGAAATAGTTGTTACCGGTCTTGCCGGTGACTCCAAAATGAAGGAGATGCCGGCGCCGGTCTCGGTCATCCGTCCCACCGACCTGGCCGCAAGGACGGGCGGTAACATCATCAGCACAGTCGCTGCGGAACCGGGCGTGAGCGAGATTACTACGGGAGGCGGCATTTCCAAGCCCGTTATCCGCGGGATGGGTTACAACCGCGTGGTTGTCGTCAGTGACGGTATCCGCCAGGAGGGTCAGCAATGGGGTGACGAGCACGGTATCGAAATCGACGGTTCCGCCATCCATTCCGTTGAAATACTCAAAGGCCCGGCCTCATTGATGTATGGCTCCGACGCCCTTGCGGGCATCGTCATTTTTCACCCGGAGCCTGTCCGTGCACCCGGCGAAGTAAGCGGAAATATTTCATCAGAGTATCAGACCAATAACGGTCTGAAAGCTTATTCTCTGGATGCTGGTGGCAATCTGAAGGGCTGGCTTTGGAACGGCCGTTTCTCAGACAAAAAGGCCCATGCCTATGAGAATGCCTTGAACGGAAAGGTGGCCAACTCCGGCTACCGGGAGCGGGCGGCGTCCGGTATGCTGGGCAGAAACGGCTCCTGGGGTTATTCCCGGCTTCGCTTCGGCTATTATCACCTGACACCTGGCATGATTGAAGGGGAGGGCGATAACTTTGGTTATTCGCCAGAGCTCCCGTTTCAGCAAGTCAGACATTATAAGATTGTGTCGGACAATACCTTCCGTCTTGGATCGGGAAATCTTAAAGCGATTCTCGGATGGCAGCGGAACCGCCGCCAGGAGTACGAAGAAGATGCCGGTGAAGCGGGGCTGGATTTCCGGTTGAACACGTTCAATTATGATTTCCGCTACCAAAGCACCCTCGGACGCGGCTGGAAGACAGCTTTCGGCCTGGCAGGCATGTCCCAGGAAAGCGAGAATCTGGGAGAGGAATACCTGATTCCGGCCTATCGGCTTTTCGATGCGGGACTCTTTGCCACGGCAACCAAATCGTTCGGACCATTGACCATGTCGGGCGGACTCCGGACCGATGTGCGCTGGCTTCACAGCAAAGCCCTGGAAGGCCGCTTTGACGAATTCAGCCGGCGTTTTCCGGGTGTCAGCGCCAGCCTGGGTGCAGTCTGCCCGCTGGGAGAACATCTTACGGTCAGAGCCAATGTCGCCCGTGGATTCCGTGCGCCCAACCTGGCTGAGCTGGGGTCCAACGGCGAGCATGAAGGCACCTTCCGTTTTGAGCTGGGGAACAGGGACCTGAAACCCGAATACAGCCTGCAGGGCGACCTTGGCGTGGATTTCACGTCCAGATATGTCGCCATACAAGCCTCGCTGTTTGTGAGCCGGATAGACCACTACATATTCGCGGCCCGTAACGGAGACCTCTCGGACGAGGGAAGGCCGGTGTATGCGTTCCGGAGCGGTCTGGCCCGTCTGCGTGGCGGAGAATTAGGCATCGATGTGCATCCCGTTCATGCTTTGCACCTGAGCAGTGCCTTTTCCTGTGTCTATGCCCGCGAAAAGGGCGGTGATGACCTGCCGCTTATTCCGCCTCCGCGTCTGTTCTCGGAGGTCAAATGGGAGATTACCCACGACGGCCGGTTGTTCAACAATGCCTTCGTGTCGCTCAACCTGGACTGGAATCTGGAACAGAATCATTTTTATGCAGCAGGCGGCACGGAGACGGCCACGCCGTCGTACCGTCTGCTGGGCGCATCGGCCGGAACGGATGTCATAATCGGCGGGAAAAAACGCTTCTCGCTGTATCTCATCGGTTCCAACCTGACCGATGAAACCTGCATGCCCCATTTGAGCCGGTTGAAATACATCGATATAGGCAACATGGGACGGAACGTGACTTTCAAACTTCTGATTCCATGGTAATGCCAGCTTGATGTAGTTTCCGCATTGCTGCAAACCGGTGCAGAGCCTAAATGAGAGGGTGGCTAAAAAGTCTCAGTCACCCTCTTTTTTCGCGGCGTATTTTGAATTTCTCAGTCTGTTGAGTAATTTTACTCAGTTCATTGCGTAACATGAATCCTATTTCCCAACGTCTGCTGAGTCAGCAACTCATCTGCCCGCAGTTCGCCACCCCGAAGGAAGTGGTGAGCTGGATGGGTGCCATGCAGGCGCAGGACCAGAAAGGATTGCGCTGGGCAGTGGCGATGCGGACTAGGACGCCATCGTTCAAGGCCTTCAAAACGGCGTTCGACCGTGGAGACATTGTCCGTTTCCATCTGATGCGGGGCACCTGGCAGTTGGTGACGGCGGAGGATTACTGGCCTTTTATCAGGTTATGCAGTTCCAAAGCCATTGCTGTGACCAAAGGATGGATGGCCAGTAACAGGATCAGCATCCCGGATGAGGAACTCTTCCGTATCCGGGATGTGTTGTGCCGGATTGTGGCTGACAAACGGAGTGCCACCAAGGAGGACATCGTCGGCGGTCTGGCGGAACGTGACATCCGGATGGACGACCACCGGCTGAGTTATCACCTCCGCATGGCTGAAATGGCCGGCGTCCTTTGCAGCGGCGACCTTCATGCGCAGAAGGCCACCTACGCGCTTTCTGCCGATAAATTGCCCCAACCCGGACAGATGGACCGGGACGAGGCCCTGATGCTGCTCACGCGCATGTATTTCCGGCATAGTCAGCCAGCCACGCTTGAAGATTTCGCTTGGTGGAGCGGCCTCAATATGAGCGACTGCAAGCGGGGCATCGCGCTTTGGGGCGACTGGCTTCACACCGAAAAATGGCATGGGCGCACGTTCTACCTCACGGACGACGGCAGAATCCGTGGCTTCCGGACGGGCCGCTGCATCCTTCTGTCGCCTTACGACGAGTACCTTATCAGCTACAAGAGCCGGGACATCGTCCTGCCGCAGGAACATACCCACCATGCCCACAACCGCAGCGGTCTCTTTTGGCCTGTCATTCTCTGCGACGGTCAGGTCGCGGGCAACTGGTCAGCGACCGGGGATACCGTCGCCACCAACCTTTTCCGTGAGGACATCGACCTTGACCCGGAGAGCCTTCGGGAAGAAACAGAACGATACAGAAAATACCTGTCGCGATAGCGGTCCATCACAATAATTGACGTAAAAACCATGGAATCAACGAGAATTTACAACGGAAAGCCCCGGCCGGTGTTCACGCCAGCGCATATCACGGAAATGCAGCCAGATGAGGTATTCGTCTTCGGAAGCAACTTGGCCGGCATGCACGGCGGAGGAGCTGCTCATATGGCGTTCCTTCGTTTTGGTGCCGTGATGGGCAGTGGTGTCGGCCTGCAGGGACAGAGCTATGCCATTCCCACCATGCAGGGCGGTGTAGAGACCATCAAACCCTATGTGGACGATTTCATCGCCTTTGCCAAGGCACATCCGGAACTGTTTTTCTACGTCACGCGTATCGGTTGCGGCATTGCCGGATTCCGCGACGAGGAAATCGCCCCGCTCTTTGCCGATGCAGCCGGCGTCGGGAACATCTGCCTGCCGGAGAGTTTTGTGAAGTAGCGTTTGCAGATTCCGTTTTTCAACGGCTGTAAATTTTACAGCTGTGAAATTTGCGGCAGCGTCCTTTCTTCAAGATTAAGGCACGAAGATTTCAAAGAGTGGCAGGATCAATGCTGTCGTTAATTTCATCAGTTATATCTTAGTAAATTAACGATTTTATAAAAATCCTTGGTTATATGAAAGAATTTCTCTAGATTTGCACCATGGATATATTACAAAGACCTGAGTACCTTGCGCAGGTACAGCATTACTTCGGAAAAGAGACCATCATAGTCCTCACGGGCCAGCGGCGTGTGGGAAAGAGTTTTGTCTTGATGTCCCTGAGAGATCTGCTTTCGGCTTCTGAAGGGAATAACGTCATTTATATCAATAAGGAGAAAAAGGAGTGGGACGCTATTGTTTCGTACAAGGACTTGAACAAGTATGTGGAAGAACGTTACGCTCCCGACAGACAGAACTACATTCTGGTTGATGAAGTCCAGGAAATCAAGGACTTTGAAAAGAGCGTAAGGCATTGGAGAACGGAAGCGGACACAAACCTTGTCCTCACCGGCAGCAACGCGGAAACGCTTTCGAGCGACTTGTCCACGCTACTTGGCGCCAGATATCATGAGGTTTACATTCAAGCCCTGACGTACAAGGATTTCATTCGCTTCCATAATCTGTCCGAGGGCGAGGATGCGCTGTCTCTTTATGTCAATACAGGAGGTCTTCCCGGGCTTGTCAGGTATGACATCCACGATGAAAACGAGGTATGCTCATACGCCCAGGATGTGCTGAACACGGCCCTCGTGAAGGACATAATCCTCAAGCATAAAATCAGGAATGTCCCGTTCCTGTATAACCTTGTCCGTTTCCTTGCCGACAGTACCGGGAAGCCGGTTTCGGCCACCAGCATTTCCCATTATATGAAAGGGCAGAAAAGCTCCGTTTCCATAGAATTGGTCCTGAAATACATGAAATACCTCTGCGACGCATACATCGTCACCAAGGTGTCCCGTTTCGATATCCGCGGAAAGAGACTCCTGCAATCCAATGACAAGTTCTACTTCGAAGATGCCGGCATCCGCAATTCCTGCGTGGAAACCAATCGGGACAAAGACATTGAGAAAGTCATCGAGAACATCATCTATCACCAGCTCATTCACGATGGATACAAAGTGAATGTGGGACAATTGATCTCCGGAGAGGTGGATTTCGTCTGCGTCAAAGACAAAAAACGTGTATACATCCAAGCCTCGTATATCATTGGAAACGACGAGACGCGCCAGCGAGAATTCGGTGCCCTCAAGAGAATTGACGACAATTATCCCAAATATGTTATTTCCATGACCCCCCTTGTCACGCGCAGCGACGATGAAGGAATCCAGCACATCAGCCTGAGGGAGTTCCTCCTGAACGGACTGTAGCTATTCCCAAGCTCCTTTGTCGTCCTTTTCCTCAAATTCCGAATTGTTACTAACATTGCAACGGCTGTGATTTTTACGGCTGTGAAATTTGCATAGTTATGAAATTCTACAACAAAGAAGAACAGTTAGCAACACTGCAGCAGATGAGGACATTGTCCTACGAATCGTATTCTCGTCTGACTGTGGTTGCCGGACGCCGCCGTATCGGGAAAACCACCCTTATCAAAGAAGCATTCAAGGATGAGTCATACGTCTATCTTTTTGTCGGGAAAAAATCGGAAGCAGTTCTCTGTAAAGAATTCTGCGAGGAGTTTCAGGCAAAGACCGGCGTGTTCGTACCATCGATGAACGTATTTCGCGACGTCTTCCGCTTCTTTATGGAAGAGGGGAAAAGGCATAAAAACACGCTGGTATTTGATGAGTTCCAGAATTTCCTGGAAGTAAACCGGGCAGTCTATGGCGATATCCAGAACTGGTGGGATCAGTACCAGAAGGAAAGTCATGTGAATATGGTTGTAAGCGGCTCGGTGTTTTCGCTGATGGAAAAAATTTTCAAACACCGGAAAGAGCCGCTCTATGGAAGGCAGGATGCCACCATCAAGTTGCAGGCCTTTCCTACCGGCATTCTGAAACAGATCATGGAGGACAATGCGCCTGGATACACCAATGACGACCTCTTGGCTTTATACACGTACACGGGCGGTATTCCCAAGTATGTTGAGCTGCTGGTGGACTTGAAGGCCACCACCGGCAGGAAAATGATTAACCAGATCTGCAGAGCCGATTCGCCTCTTATTGAGGAAGGAAAAAAGTTGCTAGTTCAGGAATTCGGGAAGAAGTATGCCACTTACTTCTCCATTTTGCAAGCCATATCCATGGGATACAACACACAGGCGGATATCGAAGATTATCTCGGCGGCAAGAGTCTGGGCGGACATTTGCAGAAACTGGAGGAAACCTATGAGCTGGTCCGCAAGGTCCGTCCTGTCTGGGCGAAACCAAAGACACAGAGCGTCCGTTACGAAATAAGTGACATCTTCCTGAGATTCTGGTTCCGTTATATCGAGAAGAACCAACGCCTCATTGAGATTGGCCAATATCCTGTGCTTAAGAAAATTATGGAAGAGGACTATGAAGCCTATTCAGGTAGTGTCCTCGAAAGGTATTTCAAGAGCAAGCTCGTGGAGAGTATGGAATACCTTGACATCGGAGGTTGGTGGGATCCGAAAGGATATACCGACAGTAAAGGCAACCATCAGCAGTGCGAACTGGATATTGTCGCCCTGCGTCTGAAGGGGAATATCCTTGATGTCATAGAGGTAAAGCGCAATCCCGGCAAGTTCAGCGAACAACTGCTCCAGGAAAAGATCAATCACTTTGAAGCCAAGGAAAAGAACGCCCGGCGGAAGACGATTGCGCGGAAGTGCTTATCTCTTGAGGATATGTAGCAGGGGAGGGTGAAGAGAGAGAAACAGTGTAGCAGGATTGTGACGACAAAAAGGAATTAGAGCAAATCCATGACCGACTTCGCAGCGATAGATTTCGAGACCGCCAACGAGCACCCCTGCAGTGTGTGCAGCGTGGGCGTGATGATTGTACGCGGCGGGGAGGTCGTGGATTCCTTTTATTCGCTGATTCATCCGGAACCCGGGTATTACCGGTGGTTTTGCCAGAGGGTGCACGGGCTTCGCCCGGAGGATACCGAGGATGCGCCGGTCTTTCCCAGGGTGTGGGAGAAGATTGCGCCCATGATCGAGGGCCTTCCGCTGGTGGCGCACAACAGCCGGTTCGACGAGGGCTGCCTGAAGGCGGTCTTCAGGGTGTACGGGATGGACTATCCGGATTATGCATTCTACGATACGCTATCGGCTTCCCGCCGGTATTTCGGCTGCAGCCTGCCCAACCATCAGCTTCAGACCGTGGCTGCGGCGTGTGGCTGCGACCTGGTCCGTCATCATCATGCGCTGGCTGATGCAGAGGCCTGTGCAAGGATTGCGCTCAGGATTCTGTAGTGAAAATCCTCTGTGAGTTCCGTTGTGTGATGCATTTTTTCCAACCTTTCGGCCGGTTTTTGCGTTATAGCATTGTAACCGCCCCGGAAACGGGAATTGTTGAACCATAAAACCAATTGATATCATGATGTATTTAGTTCCTATTTGCATTTGCGTTGTTCTGCCGGTGCTGATTGTCTGGCTGGTCGGCCGGGTGAAGCAGAACGAAACCAACCGAAGGACTGAAATAATGCTGAAAGCCTTGGATAACAGTGAAAAGATTGATGCGGATTTCTTCAGGAGTCTGAGAGAGGAAAAGTCGCTCAAGAAGAAGCTGCTGAGCCGACTGACGAGTGCCTGTATCACCAGCTTGATCGGCGTGGCTTTCCTGGCCAATGGATTCCTGAACGAGAGTATTGACAAAGGGCAGTGTATTCTTGCCGGCGGGATTCTTCTTGCTGTCGGCATCGCACTCTTCATTGTCTATTTCTGCGGGAAGAAGTTGATGGCCAAGGAGATCGAGGCCGAAGAAAAACAGCTTACCGAAGAGAAATAAAGAATGATCCGGGAGCGGTTCATCTCCGAAGTGAGGGCATGTCAGGGGCAGCTGCGGCGGTTCCTGGCATCGCTGTGCGGGGATGCCGCCCTGGCTGACGACATTGCCCAGGAGGCACTGGTGCGGGCGTATGTGATGTCGGACCATTTTGCGGGCAGTTTCAAGGCTTGGCTTTTCCGGATAGCCTACAACTGTTTTATCGACAACCTGCGGCGGGTTCCACCACCGGCGGTGGGCCTGACGGATCCGGAAGCCCTGCATGTTGCCGGTAATGAAGAATCTGATGCATCGTTCCGGCACGAAGACCTGAAGCGGGCCCTTGCTAAGATTCCGGAAAAGGAGCGGACAGCCCTCGTCCTGCATTATTTCGAAGACCTGCCGGTCAAGGACATTGCCACCATCATGGATATACCAGCTGGGACCGTCAAGTATTATCTGTCCATGGGACGTGACCACCTTAAACAATACATTCGCTTATGATGGACATCGAACAATATCTTCGTGACAACAAGCCGGAAATACCGGAAGAAGGGCAGTTCCTCATTGAGACCAATGCCCGCCTGAGTAAAGTGGAGGGGATAAAGAAGTGTGTCGATGAGGACCGGCACCGGAGACGGGGGGCGTTGATCGTTGCGCTGGCCGCAGGGCTTGTCCTCGGCACTCTGCTTACTTTGTACGGGATGCGCCACCCCATGGCTTCAACCGGCATGGAAATGTCTTTCGTCTCCAAAGTTGCGGAGGCTTTGCAAGGATGGAAGCCACTCCCGATGCTTTTCATTGCTTTTTCTTCGTTGTCCCTGGGGCTTGTCTTCTTGACCAGGCGACGGGGGATTCTGTGAGGTGAGATGACATCTCGGAAAATCAAAAAATATTTGCTTATCTCTCTATTTGCACTTAATTTCGCATTGTCGTTGCGGATATTCTTGGAAAATCCGCAATCTGTCTGAGGAAATTCAGAGCTATTATGTATCATAGAATATTCGATATAGAGAACCGGCTGGATGAGGGAATGTTCCTATTTGGAGGCCGTCAGACAGGGAAATCTACTCTTTTGAAAGAGCGCTTCCCCCAAGCGGTTTACATTGACCTGCTCAAGTCCGATTTGAGAAATCGTTTCAAGCAGCATCCGGAGGAATTCAGGGAGAGCCTTCTCCGTTATCCGCCCGAGACACTTGTCATTGTTGATGAGATACAGAAGGTCCCGGACCTGCTGGATGAAGTTCACTGGTTAATGGTGGAGAAAGGCCTGTGGTTCATTCTCAGTGGATCAAGCGCCCGTAAAATCAAGAGGAGCGGTGCAAACAATCTGGGCGGACGAGCAATCCCCGAGACCTTATATCCGCTTGTCAGTGCCGAGATTCCTGATTTTGACCTGGAACGTGCCGTCCAGAATGGGATGATTCCCCGTCATTATATGGTTGCCAATGCCCGGAATCGTTTGAGGGCCTACATAGACCTGTATCTGAAAGAGGAGATTATCGAAGAAGCCCTTGTCCAGAATGTAGATGAGTTTATCCGCTTTATGGAAGTGGCGGCCATCATGGATGGTGAAATCCTCAATTATGAAAATGTCGCCAGCGATTGCGAGGTCTCTGCCAATACAGTGAAATCCTACTACAAGATTCTTGAAGACACGCTGCTTGGGTTTGAGGTACCGGCTTATAGGAAGGTCATCAAAAGGAAGTTGTACAAGTCGCCCCGATTCTACTATTTCGATGTGGGTATTGCCAACCACTTGACCCAAAGATACCACCTTGCACCGAAGACGCCAGAATACGGCCACGCTTTTGAGCACCTGATTATGCAGGAAATCCGCGCATACCTTGGATATACCGGTAGCGAAGAGGAGTTGACCTACTGGCACACCTATGAGAACCTTGAGGTTGATGCCGTCATCGGTGATGCCCGTGTGGCTATCGAGATCAAATCAAAGGAACACATTGATCACGATGACAAGAAGGGAGTAACGGAGTTTGCCAAGGAGCATCCGGATACCAGGCAAATCATCGTGTCCAGGGACCGCATCAGCCGTCGCAGTGGTGACGTGGATATTTACTATGTGACCGACTTCTTCAAAGCCCTCTGGGCCGGTGAGATAATCTAATGCGCCTCCAGATGAAAAAAATTACATTGTCATTGCTGGTTCTATGTTTTTGTGCGGCGTTGCCGGCCATAATCTTTCCTAAGATTAACCGTCAAAGGACCAAGGATAAAGACATGCATCCGGAGGCCCGTTATGTCAACGGAACAAACAAGATGTCCCACTTTCTCTTTGCCTACTTCAACGACAATACGACAGAGGGACAGCAGGTGTGCTATGCCGTGAGCGACGATGGTGTGCATTTCACGCCGCTGAACGATGGACGGCCGGTCATCGCCAGCGACACCATCAGCCGTTCGGGGGGCGTGCGCGACCCGCACATCCTGCGAGGTGCCGGCGGCTGGTTCTACCAGGTACTGACCGATATGGATATGTCGAAGGGCAAATGGACCTGTCGGGGCATCGTCATGCTGCGTTCGCGCGACCTTGTCCATTGGCAGCACCATGCCGTGCATTTCCCGGAACGGTATGCCGGCAAGCCCTTTGCCGAGGCCGATGCGGTCTGGGCGCCGCAGACCATCTATGACCCTTCGGCCGGGAAGCTGATGGTTTATTTTTCGCTTCATTCCGCGCAGGACGGACCCTTCCCGCAGGATGCGGTTTTTTATGCATACGCCAACGGCGATTTCAGCGATTTGGAGGGCGATCCCCAGCCGCTGTTCAAGTATCGCCATCCCACCATCGACACGGATATCGTGCAGGATGAACAGGGGCTTTACCACTTGTTTTTCAATACCTGGGGAGGCCCGAACGGTCTGCAGCGCCGCCAGTATGAATTCCGCGACCTTCACGACCAGGCATCGTGGACGCTGGTTGACGGACATCAGCAACCGACGTCGCTCGCGTCCGAAGGTTCCACATGTTATCAGCTCCTCGATGGCACATGGATGCTCAGTTATGACTGTCACAAGGACGGTATCTACCAGTTCTGCCGTACAGACGATTTCCGCCACTACGAACTGGTGGACGAAACAAAGACCGAGGGCAACTATACGCCCCGCCACGGCAGCATCATCCAGATAACAGAAGAAGAATACCTGCGCCTGAAGGAAGCCTATGGCACTTCGCGCTGATCAACCCGACCGTAATATGATTAGAAAAGCGACAAAAAACGACATCGGACGCATCATGGCATTGCTGCATCAGGTGGATATGGTGCATCATGAAATCCGTCCGGACTTGTTCAAGCCCGATACGTCCAAATACGATGAGCAGGAACTCGAAGCCCTTCTCGGCGACGAAAGCAAACCTGTGTTCGTTTATGATGACGGGGAGGTGCGGGGCCATGCGTTCTGCCAGATTACCGAGGTCCGGGACCACCGGCTGCTGCAAGATGTCAAGACGCTGTATATCGACGATATCTGTGTCGACGAAAAGGCACGCGGCAAACATGTCGGGAAGGCGCTTTATGAATTTGTGCGCAGTTATGCGCAGTCTGTCGGATGCCACAACATCACCCTCAACGTCTGGGAAGGGAATGCGCCTGCGCTTTCTTTTTACAGGAACATGGGCATGCGGGTGCAGAAAACAACGATGGAAATCATTTTTCGGGAATATTGAAACAGTTGCCGCCGTTATTTGGGCTGAAGACTCTGGCGGTATTCGCTGGGTGACTGGCCGATGTGTTTGGTGCAGTAGCGGCTGAAATAAGAGAGGGACGTGAAATTCATACGGTCGGCTATCTGGGTGAGCGACAGGCGTTCGTCATTCAGATAGTCTTTCAGGATGGGAATGGTGTGACGGTCGATGTACGAAGTGACGCTGTGCCCCGTTACGCGTTTGATGGTGGCCGACAGGTACTTGGGTGACACGTTCAGACGGTCGGCGTAGTAACTGACATTGCGCTCCGTGCGGCTGATACCTGTGGCAAGCAGATCCATCAGTTGTTTTACGATATAGGCAGTACGGTCGGTGTGCGTGCCGGTGGCGTCACGTTGCGCATGTGCTTCGAAGATATCGTACATCATTGTCAGACAAAGGCTGCCCATCATCTCGCGATAGAACAGCAGATGGTCTTCTTCGAGCCGGTCGCGCAGCCGGTGGAAGTCGTCCAGCAGACGGGCGGCCTGCTCCTCTGTAAGTGGAATCACAGGGTTCTGGTTCAGGGAGATGCTGCCTCCGATGCTGTAATTGTTCGACGGCAGCAAACTTTGCAGGAATTTGTTGTCAGCGGCGAACCACTCCACCTGCAGGTCGGCATGGGCGACGGGATTTTTCACCTTGTCGGGCGTGGGTGTCACCACCAGATCGTTCTTCACAATATGGCAGCTGCGCTCGTTGAAGACGAAACTGCCTTCGCCTGCCGTGCAGAGCAGGTGCATGCAAGTGTGGCTCAGCTCCGGCGCATTCATCGCACAGAAATCGGTGGAATACTGGAATTTGGTTTTCATGTCGCTGCGTTTGTGACGCGAAAATAATCAAAGTTGCAGAATTGTGCAAAATGTGAAAATTATAGTGTATTTTGTGAAACTTTGACGCCCCAAAAACATCGTTTTTTTGCATTGGTCTTGGCGATGTCCGCCACGGACAGAACGAACAAGAGGTCAAATCTGAAAACAAAAACACAATGAGCAAATCTATCGTCATCTTTTTCTCCCATGCGGGCGACAACTACAGCGTGGGCAACATCGAAGTCGGCAACACCAAGATCGTGGCCGGCTACATCAGTGAAATCATGGGTGCCGACCAGTTTGAGATCGTCACCCATAAGTACGACGGCATGGCCTATATGCCGCTCATCGAATTGGCCAAGGAAGAAGCCAACAAGGGCGAACTGCCGCCTTACGAGGGCACCGCCCCCGACCTCGGCAAGTACGACACTGTCTTTATCGGCGGCCCCGTGTGGTGGGGTACTTATCCACAGGTGATGTTCACTCTTTTCAAAGACATCGACCTTGCCGGCAAGACCGTCATTCCTTTCACCACCCATGAAGGCAGCGGGTTGGCTTCGTGTGTCAGCGATGTAAAGAAAGCTTTCCCGAAGGCCGAGATTACGGGCGGATTCAGCATCTATGGCCACGAAGTGCGCACGGGGAAGGCTAAAGTGGAGAAGTGGCTGAAGAGCCTCTAGAAGAAGGCATCCACCGACGACCTTGCCGTACAAATGGTGTTGAAAGGTGTGTGTCAGAATTGAAATAATGCAATGAAGAAAACCGTTATTTTTGCTCTCGCGGCATTGCTGATGACCGCCTGTGCCAACAAACAAGAAACAAACAGCAACGACAATATGAAACAGCAACTGATCCTCACGCAGGAGTGGGACAAGGTGTTCCCGCTGAGCGAGAAAGTAACCCATCGCAAGGTGACGTTCGAAACCCAGTATGGTCTGACTTTGGCTGCAGACCTCTACGCACCCAAGGATGCCAATGGTAAACTTCCCGCTCTCGCCGTGAGCGGTCCTTTTGGTGCCGTGAAAGAACAAAGCAGCGGCCTCTATGCCATGCGAATGGCAGAATGTGGCTTCGTGGCATTGGCCTTCGACCCGTCGTACACCGGCGAGAGCAGCGGTGAACCCCGTCGCACGGCCTCGCCTGACATCAACACGGAAGATTTCATGGCTGCCGTTGATTTCCTGTCGCAGTTAGAGAATGTGGATTCCGATCGCATCGGCATTATCGGTATCTGCGGCTGGGGTGGCATCGCGCTGAACGCCGCCGCTGCCGACCCGCGCATCAAGGCTACTGTGGCCTCGACGATGTACGACATGACCCGCGTCAGCGGCAACGGTTACTACGACAGCGACGACAATGAGGAGGCACGCTACGCAGCCCGCGAAGCACAGGGAAAGCAGCGTCTTGCCGATCCTGTGGCGATGGCCGGCGGTGTCATCGACCCGCTGCCCGAAGATGCGCCGCAGTTTGTGAAGGACTATCACGCCTATTACAAGACTCCGCGTGGCTACCACCAGCGCAGCGGCAACAGCAACGACGGCTGGCGCGTCATCGGTACCCAGGCGTACGCCAACGCCCGCTTCCTTTACTACATCAACGAAATCCGCTCTGCCGTCCTTGTAATGCATGGAGAGAAGGCCCACTCGCGCTATTTCGGCGAGGCTGCATACAAATACATGGTGGAGGGCAAAGCCGAAGGCTACAACTTCATCGGTAAACCGAATCCTGTCCCCGAAAACAAGCAATTGCTCATCATTCCCGGCGCCACCCACTGCGACCTCTACGACGGCGGCGAAGGAAATAATATCCCTTGGGACACGTTGGCGGAGTTTTTCAGTAAAAACTTGTAAGTCAGATCATGAAAAAAGTCATCGTAATTTCAACCAGTCTCCGCCCGGGTTCGAACAGCCACGCGATGGCAGAGCAGTTTGCCAAGGGCGCGGAAGCCGCCGGGCATCAAGTCGAACTCATCTCGCTCAGAGGCAAGGAAATCAAGTTCTGCATCGGCTGCCTGTCGTGCCAGAAGACAGGCGCGTGCGTCATCAAGGACGACGTGCCGGCCATCATGGAGAGCGTGCTCAACGCCGATGTGGTCTGCTGGGCCACACCCATCTATTATTACGAGATGAGCGGCCAGATGAAAACCCTCATCGACCGCATGAACGCCATGTACCCCAAGGATTACAAGTTCCGCGACGTCTATCTGCTGACCACAGCTGCCGAAGACGAGGAGTTCGTGCCGAAACGCGCCGAGGGCGGTCTCACCGGATGGATTGACTGTTACGAGAAATCCGAGCTCAAAGGTCACATCTTCTGCGGCGGCGTAGGCGGCCCGAAAGAGATTGAAGGCCATGCCAAACTACAGGAGGCGTTTGAGATGGGGAAGAATATCTAAGTCCGAAAACAAGTGATGCCGATGCAAAAAAACATTATAATCATTGCTCTTATGGCCATTTCAATAATACCTTCCATGGCTCAGGTCGACCTGCACAGCCACGCTATCACGCAGGGCTACCTCGACTACATCAAGGCCAACGGCGCCGAAATGGATGAGGGGTTTCCCATCCCGGGCTGGGACGTGGAGAAGCACATCGCCTTTATGGACAAGGCCGGCATCCAGACCTCCGTACTGACGATGCCCGCGCCGCAGCCTTTCTTCGGCGATGCGGAGGCTTCG
>JAFWVY010000003.1 GCA_017523725.1 Bacteroidales bacterium | reverse complement strand
CCGGTCCGTGCGGTCCCTGCTCAGAAATCCACATCGACCTGCGCGACGATGACGAGCGTGCCCGGGTGCCCGGCGCCGAACTGGTCAACAAGGACAATCCGCTGGTCATTGAGATCTGGAACCTCGTGTTCATGCAGTTCAACCGCGTGGTTTCCGGCGAGTTGCATCCGTTGGCCGCCAAGCATGTCGATACGGGCATGGGGTTCGAGCGACTTTGCATGGCTGTACAGAACAAAAAATCAAACTACGACACCGATGTCTTCCAACCGATTATCCAAAAGATAGCACAGAACGCCGGCGTGAAGTACGGAGAGAAACACGATACGGATGTGGCCTTGCGTGTAGTGGCCGACCATCTGCGTGCGGTCACCTTCGCCATCGGCGATGGGCAGCTGCCTTCCAATACGGGAGCCGGCTATGTCATCCGACGCATCCTGCGCCGCGCCATCCGCTACGGATTCACCTTCCTCAACTTCAAGGAACCCTTTATGCATACGCTGGTCGCCGACTTAGTGGCGCAGATGGGGCACCAGTTCCCGGAAATCAAAGCACAGCAGCAACTCATCGAAAACGTCATCCGCGAGGAGGAGACCTCCTTCCTCAAGACCCTCGACTCCGGTATCCTGAAATTCGAGAACTACGTCAAGAAGATGGCCGACAAGACGGTCATCGACGGTGATTTCGCCTTCGAACTGTTCGACACTTATGGTTTCCCCATCGACCTCACTTGCCTGATGGCCTCCGAAAAGAACCTGACGGTCGATATGGACGGTTTCGCAGAGGGATTGCGCCAACAGAAAGCGCGTTCCCGCGCCGCCACTTCCATCTCTGCCGGTGACTGGACGGAACTGCTCCCGCAGGAAAATCCCACCGTTTTTGTCGGCTACACGAAGACGGAATGCGCCTGCAAAGTGGTAAAATACCGCCAGGTGACCGCGAAGGGCAAGACCTATTACCAGATTGTGCTCGACAGAACTCCATTCTATGCCGAAGCGGGCGGCCAGGTGGGCGACACTGGTGTGCTGACCGACGGCATCGACACGGTGGAAATCTACAACACCACGAAGGAGAACAATCTAACCATCCATCATACCAGCAAATTGCCGGGAAATATGACAGCAGACTTTACGGCGAAGATTGATGTGGCAAAGCGCCAGAGAACAGCCAACAATCATTCGGCCACGCACCTCTTGGACCACGCGCTGCGCAAGGTTCTCGGCACGCATGTGGAGCAGAAAGGCTCCATGGTGGCCTCAGACCGCCTGCGCTTCGACTTCTCCCATTTCGCCAAGGTTACCGATGATGAGCTCCGTCAAGTGGAAAGAATGGTAAACAGCTTGATTCGCAAGAACTTACCGCTTCAAGAGCATCTTGACGTACCGATAGAAGAGGCTCGTGAGCGCGGTGCCATCGCCCTGTTCGGGGAGAAGTACGGCAAGACCGTGCGCGTGATCCAGTTCGGCGACGCTGTGGAGCTTTGCGGCGGCACGCACACTTCTGCAACGGGCAACATCGGCCTGTTCAAGATCGTGTCTGAAGGCGCGGTGGCCGCTGGCGTGCGCCGCATCGAGGCAGTGACAGGCGAGGCCGCCGAACAGCTGGTCTATGCCGATCAGGACACCCTGGCGCAGCTGAAGTCCATGCTCAATGCCACCAACTTGACACAATCGGTACAGAAGTTGCAGGACGACTGCCAGATGCTGCGCAAGAAAATGGAGGACATTGACCGGCAGATGGCCTTGGAGTTCGGCAAGTCTTTGATGGAAAATGCCGAGGAGGTCAATGGCGTGCTGTTCATGTCGAAAGTCACGAACTATTCCGCGGACATGCTGCGACAAGTCGCTTTGCAATTGCGCGAGGGCGACAACCACGTAGTGGTGTTGGGCAGCGTACACGACGGCAAGCCGAACTTGGCGGTTGCCATCAGCACTAACCTGACCGACAGAGCAGATGCTCCAACGCTTGTACGGGCTGCCGGCAAGCTGATTCAAGGCGGCGGCGGCGGTCATCCGACGCTGGCCATGGCGGGCGGCAAGAACCCCGACGGAGTGGCAGCGGCTGTCAACGAGGCCCTGAAGATAGCGAAGGAAAAGTTACAATAGCATGAATAAAGGAAGACGGCGGCCGGACGGTCGCCGTCTCCTTTTGAGGAGGATCAGAAGGGAAGATCGTCGGAGAAACTCTCTTCTGGCATCTTGGATTCCGGCGGCACAGGCTGCGGTTG
>JAFWVY010000030.1 GCA_017523725.1 Bacteroidales bacterium | reverse complement strand
GGGTATGCGCTGTGCCCTGCCGCACAGTCGCGTGATGATCCATCAGCCGATGGGTGGCGCCGAAGGCCAGGCCACGGATATGGAAATCACCGTCCGCGAGATTCAGAAGCTGAAGAAGGAACTGTACGAGATTATCGCCAGCCATAGTGGCCAGAGCTTTGAGCAGGTGGAGAAGGACAGCGACCGCGACCACTGGTTCACCGCCGAGGAGGCCAAGGCCTACGGTATGATCGACGAAGTGCTTGTCCGTAAAGCTGATAATTAATCTGTTATGCAAGTCAAGTTTATAAACCGCAGCCATCATCCGCTGCCGAAATACGAAACGACCCAGTCGGCAGGAATGGACCTCCGTGCCTTCCTGCCCGAGGGGCCTGTCGTGCTAAAACCCCTTGAAAGAGGTCTGATAAAGACAGGCCTCTTTATGGAGCTGCCGGCGGGCTATGAGGCGCAGGTGCGTCCGCGCAGTGGCCTGGCGCTGAAGAAGGGCATAACCGTGCTGAACAGCCCCGGCACCATCGATGCCGACTACCGCGGCGAGGTGTGCGTCATCCTTATCAACCTCTCGAGCGAGGAGTTCGTTATCAACGACGGCGAGCGCATCGCCCAGATGGTCATCGCCCGCCACGAGCAGGCCGAAATTGTTGAGGTGCAAGAACTGACCGACACCGAACGCGGCACAGGCGGATTCGGGCATACCGGGAAAAGCTGAAAACAACGAACGGCGAATTACTCGTTAGTATTCAAACGGCGAATTACTCGAATAACTCGAATCATTGTCTGCGACCATGTAGAGCCGAGCAACACCTTCATGAAGAGAATAATATCACCGTGTAGTAATAATAATAAAAAGTTAAAAAAATGCCGTTAAGAAAGTCCTGCGTAGCATTCGAGTAATTCGCAAAAATCCCCGTTAAGACATCGCAAATGAAATTCCGCCGTATCTACAGTCTCATCCTCTGCGCAGCATTGTCGTTGCAGATAGCCGCATGCCAGGCACAGCCGGGTACTAAGGTAACAGGTGTCAATACCGACAGCTATCCTGTCCCTTTCTATACAGGTGCCGATATGCTGATGGATTGCATCCAGCGATTCCATAATGACGGAACATGCCCTTTTGCCAAAGAATATTTACTCGGCGATGTAAAAGTAGCTGTAGTCGGCAACCAGACGTCGCTGGTAGGCGAAGTGCATCTGGTCGATACGCTGCTTTCGTGTGGCGTCAGTATTGTCAAGATATTCTGTCCTGAACACGGTTTCCGCGGCAAAGCCGAAGCCGGTGCACGTGTCGGAGACGAGAACGACGCAAAGACCGGTCTGCCTATCGTGTCGCTCTACGGCAAGAACAAGAAGCCCACGCCCGAGCAGATGAAAGACATCGACGCTGTCATCTTCGACTTGCAGGATGTGGGATGTCGCTTCTACACTTACATCTCCACGTTGCACTATGTTATGGAGGCCTGTGCCGAGCGCGGTATTCCCTGCATCGTCCTTGACCGGCCCAATCCTAACTGCCACTATGTTGACGGGCCAGTGCTGGACAAGAAATACCAGTCGTTCATCGGAATGCATCTTGTGCCGATTGTCTACGGCCTT
>JAFWVY010000029.1 GCA_017523725.1 Bacteroidales bacterium | reverse complement strand
CGGCGTCTGTCGGCGCATCCGGTCATGCCTGAGCCGGTCAAGGCACAGACGGGATGCAATCGTATAGATCCATGTCGAGAGGCTGTACCGCTCGTCGTATCTCCCGATGTGCTGCCACACTTTGAGAAAGGTGTCCTGTACCAGGTCCCTTGCTTCTTCTGTGTCTGCCAACATCTTGAGCGATAAAGAATAAACCATGCTCTGGGCGGACTCCACAATGCTTCTGAAGGCTTCTTTGTCGCCTTTTTTGCACCGCGTTATGGTTTCATGGTCTATTCCCTGCATCCCAGATGTCTTTATGCAATGATACGATGCTGCCTGCGGAAAGTTAAATGGAACCGTTTTTTTTTAGAAACTTTTTGTCCATTTCGCTCCGACGGCTACCACCAGACTTGTTTGCCGTTGCGATAGACAAAGATGCGCTCTTCGCGTCCCTTGGTCAGGTCGCGGAGCCAGAGCAGGGCGTTGCGCGGGACGTTGTCGTAATGCAGCACTTCTGAAGTGGAGGTCTGTTGCCCCAGCGAGACCCACCCGCGCTGCCGGTCGAAATAGAACAGTTCGTACAGGTCGCCCGGTTCGACGAAATTGCCGCCGAAGTAGGTGCAGTATTCGATGCGGGTTATGCGGTGTGCGATGTCCGGCCCCAGGTCGTAGCCGATCCAGTAGGGCGTGGGTGGCAGGATGCGGTTTACGCAGGTCTCGGTGGCGTAGTCTTTGTCGAAGAGGTTGTGCGCATTCGTTTCAGGGATGCTGTCGAAGATGATGTCTCCCTTCAGCTCTTTTTCATTGCCTTCGCCGTCGATGCCGAAAAACGCCACTTCGGCCATGCGCAGATGTTTCTGGGGCGATCTGAAACGGACGTACCGGTATGGGCGCGGGGCGTCCACCTGTACGCGGGTGGGGCCGATGGGAAGCGTGGTGATGGTGTGCAGCAGCACGGTGCGGGAAGAATCTGCAAAACCGGCCACGTCCGATGCTTCGAAACAACTGCCGATGGCGCGTGACCATGCACCAGTGAACATGCTTATCAACAGATATTTGCGCCGTAACTCAACCGGCTCGACATGGACGGTGTCGGGAGTCAGGACCTGGACATGTCCCTGGTTGTCCAGGATGACCGGGTCGGCGGCGGCCCGGAGCCGGTCGGCCTGGCCGTCTTCCAGGTAGGCCGGCAGGTAGCAGATGTCGCGGGAGACATGGTTGAAGCGTATCTTCCTGCCGTGTTGCCGCCCCACATCGACGGGTATCCATCCGGTGCCTGTAAGGAATGTGCACAGGACAACGGGTTGTTTGCTCTTCCGGTCGGCTTCGAAGGTGAGTTGTTCCGTCTTGCCGTAGTCGGCCGACACGTCGTCATGCAGCGGATAGGCCAGTTCCGCCGGCAGGCCGGGCCATGCCGGAATGCGGCGCGATGCCGGCGCATACGTCTTCCGCCACACTTTGGCAATGGTCTTGACAGAATCGAAGTAGAACGGCGTACCTTCTGTATCGGCTTTGTATTCGTATCTGAAGTCGGTGTAGATGAAGTTGCGTTGCCGGATGGTGTCGTTGCGCGTGGTGTACAGGACATGCCGTCCGGCGATGTAGGGCGCCCACGAATGGGTGAGGTTGTGCGAATAGTTGGCATAGCGCGGGCAGAAGTCGAATGCCACGGGGATGCAGAGCGACCGCATGACGGCCACGATGTAGGTGGTGCGGTCGTTGCAGGTGCCTTTCATCAGCCGGTGTATCACCATCGGGTCTTTGTAGCTGTGCGGCACCGCCTGCCGCGACAGGATGGTGAAACGCGAGATGATGTCTTTCTTTACCGCGCAGTAGGCCTCGAACGGGCTTTCGATGCCTTCGACGAGTGGCGCATAGTAGTTTCGCAGGGAGTCCTGGAAATTATAGACCGGTTCGTTGGCCGCCTGGAAGGGGAGGATGTAGTTCAGGAAAATGGGCCATGTGATGGAATCTTTCCACGGCACCTGTTCCCATTGGGCGAAGGTCTGGTCGATATGGTGGGTCAGGAATTCTTTGGAAACCAAGGTCGCCATCGGCACCAGGCTGGGAGCCGGCCTGCCGCGGTTCACGGTCTGCCAGAGGGAATCGATCTGCTCCGGAACGGCGGCGTCGAGCGTGTCGCGGCATGTGGCGACGGCCTCCCGGAAGGTGGCCAGCGTTTCGCCGGCATACGCCTGATGATATGCCATGTTGCGCACCAGGAAACGTGCGGCCCGGTCGCGTCCAGAGCCCCGCGGATAGTATCGGATGGCTTCTTGCAGTTGGCCGGCTTGTTCCGCGCTGCCGGCTACCTGATAGACGTTGCGATAGGTTGCCTGCTGCCTCATCCAGAGGGACGAGGCGGCGCACAATATCACGATGCCGGCCATTCGGAGGCCTTGAACCAATGCGTTTTTCATTTTGTCGGATGATTTGTCGACGGGTCTGATGGCTGGCGCCGGACCCGGTGAAATACCCATTTTTCCTGTGGCCCGCCGGAACCACGCGTGACTGTTTCCCTCCGGAACAGTCCGAAAACACATCCAATCAGCTGGTCTTCGGGGACAAACCCGTAAAAGCGCGAGTCGTTCGAATTGGTGCGGTTGTCTCCCATCATGAAGTAATAGTTCTTGGTAAAGACATACGATACCGCCGGCTGTCCGTCGATGAGTATGCGATTATCCTGTTGCTCAATGTGGTGATTCTCAAAATTTTCGATAATCTCCCGATACAGTTGCAATGATGGGGGATCCAAAGCGATGGTGTCGCCTTTCCGGGGCACGCGGAGCGGGCCGTACTGCCCGTTCAGGCTCCAGTGGAATGCCGTGTCGTGCGGGAACAGGGTCGGCGTGGCGCGTCCGTAGCCGAAGGCCCGGACATGGGAGGTCACGGCGGTGTCCTGTGCCAGCTGCGCGGCCTGGGCGGGGATGACGGTAGCGTAAACCATGGCCAGCGAATCGTGGGCACGGAGGGATACGTCGGTATGGCGTAACATGAACGGCGCGATGCTCTGCCGGCTGCGCAGATACAGCCGGTACCTGAACAGCAGCCCTTCGGGTTCCGGCTGGACTTCGCCGTTGCAGTACAGCCGGGTGTCGCGGATTTCGAACATGTCGCCGGGCAGCGCCACGCAGCGTTTGAGATAGGCTCTCCAGAGGGTGTCCAGGCCGGTGGCGCCCTGGAGGTAGAACCCGGCCAGGTCGTTTCTCCGCAGGGAAACTTTCCAGGAGGAGAACCAGTGTTTCTTCCCATGGGGAGCCAGCATTTTGTACACCACGACCCGGTCGCCGGGCTGAACGGTGCGCTCCATGGAATGTGACGGTACGCGGAAACTCTGGACCATACACCGGGCGGTCGTGTACAGCGTTATACCGACCAGCCCGATTTGCAGCAGGGCAATCAGGATGGATTTCAGACGATGTGGTACCTCTTTCACCGCTCAGGTCAAGAAATGACGGACATGAAAAATCTTTCACCGAAAGTAAACAAAGATAAAACGATAGAATGAAAAATGCAAGGTTTGCGAAATATGCCTATTTTTGCGGCCTGACCGTATAAACCGACAGACATGCATTCATTCCTGACCCTTCTTGTCCTGACCCTGACGCTGCTTTCGCTGTGTGTGGCCGGTCTGGCTGTCCGTATTTTGCTGAAGAAAGGCGGCCGTTTTCCGGAAACGCATGTCGGCCGGAACAAGCATATGCAAAAACTGGGGATTACATGTGCGCAGAACGAATCGGCGCTGTGTCAAGGGCGTAAAGATGCACCGGAATGTCAAGGCTGCGGGTTGCTGGATCTTTCTCAAAACCAATAATTTTAAGACGTTTACAATCGCATCCGCGGGAAGCTTTGCGGTAGCCCTTGCCGTACATCTGCGGCGCACATCCGCCCGCCAGGCATAGTGTCAGAAGGCTGCACGCAAGCAGCAGCAGGGTTCGTTTCGGTACGTTCATGCTTATAGAACAGCAGAATGCCGGGTTTATTGTGTTTTCGGGGCTTTTTTTTCTCGCTGCGTTGTGCCGAATGGAAAAAGCATTATATTTGCGCCCGAAATGCGGCGCGGTAGCTCAGCTGGTTAGAGCGCATGATTCATAATCATGAGGTCGACAGTTCAATCCTGTCCCGCGCTACAAAAAAAAACGGTGCACTGTCCAAATGACATGCACCGTTTTTTTTGCGGAGATTGCGGCTATTTGACGCGCTCCGAATATTCGCGGGTACGGGTGTCCACGCGGATGACTTCGTCCTGGTTGATGAACAGCGGCACGCCGACTACGGCACCTGTTTCGAGGGTCGCCGGTTTCAATGAGGAAGTCGAGGCGGTGTCGCCCTTGACGCCGGGCTCCACATACGTAATCTTGAGGTCGACAAAAGGCGGCAGCTCACAGGTGAGTACGCGCTCCTCATCGGCGAGGAACATCATCTCCACGTACTGGCCTTCTTTCATCAGGTCGGCGTTGTCAACCATGTCGGTTTCCAGATGGATCTGCTCGTAGGTTTCGTTGTGCATGAAGTTGTATCCGGTGTCGTCTTTGTACAGGAACTGGTAGGGCCTGCGTTCCACGCTGATCAGGTCGATTTTCTCGCCGGCGTTGAACGTGTTTTCCAGAATCCGGCCGTTCTCGAGGTTCCGCATCTTGACTTTGACGAAGGCGCCGCCTTTGCCGGGTTTTACATGTTGGAACCATACGATGGAGCACGGTTTCCCGTTGTACGAGATGCACAGTCCGTTTCTGAAATCTGCTGTTGTTGCCATAAGAATTGTATAATGAGTGGAAAATTTTGTGTGACAAAAGTATGCAAACGCATTCATTCGTGCAATAAAAAAGTGAGAACGGCTTCGACGAAGCGTCCGGGCTGTTCGAAGTGCAGCCAGTGGCCGGCGCCTTCGACGGTCCGCAGCACAGCCTGCGGAAAATCGCGGTGTATCAGGGGGGCGGTCGCCGCGCTGATGTAGTCCGACTGGTCGCCTTTCAGGAACAGCATCGGGCAGCGGAGTGCCGCGTTTGGCAGCGGGCCGAAGTCGTCGGTGCCGTCCAGAATGTGGGGCAGCGCACGGGCGAGGACGGGCAGATTCAGCCGCCAGGAGAATCCGCCGTCTTGGTCGAGGTACAGGTTCTTGAGCAGGAAGAGCCGCGTGCGGCGTTCGGGCACGGCATCGGCGAGCAGCCGGTCGGCGTCTTCGCGCCGTTGCAGCTGCCGGAGCGGGAGCGACATCATGGCTTCCATCATGCGGCGGTGCAGAAGGGTGTGCGGTGCGGTGCCGGAGACGGTGGTGTACGAGGCCGGCGCGATGTCGGCGACGATGATGCTCCGGAAGGTTTCCGGGTATCTGGAGGCCAGGCACATGGCTACCTTGCCTCCCATCGAATGGCCGAGCAGGACGGGCTGCTGCAGGTGTTCGGCTTCCAGCAGCTCCATGATGTCCTGCGCCATGGCGGCGTAGGTGTGCACGTCGTGGTGCGGCGAGTGTCCGTGGTTGCGCAAGTCGACGCTGTAAACGGCGAAATGGTCTGAGAGGGCTTTGGCGATATGCAGCCAGTTGTCGCTGCATCCGTAGAGCCCGTGCATGATGACGAGCGGCTGTCCCGCGCCTGTTTTCCGTACAAAGAGCTGCATGACGGTGGGGGTAAAAAAAGACCGATTGCTGGAATCGGTCTCATGGGGTGGAGGCTAGGGGAATCGAACCCCTGACCTTCAGACTGCCAGTCTGACGCTCTAACCAACTGAGCTAAGCCCCCGTCAATCGGAATTGACGCGGCAAAGGTAATAAATTTTCTTTATTCCGTACCGCCGCGTCTTTTTTTGTCCGATTTTTCTTTATGCCGTGCCGCTATTTTTTGTCGAGCTGGCCGAACACCCGCTGCAGCAGGGTGCTCACGCGTGCCTTCGGGTCGGTGCGGATGGCTTTTTCTTCGTCGGCGATTTTGTTGAACAGCGCATCCAGGGCCTTGCCGGTGACATAGTTCTCGAGCGAAACGTCCACGGGCGTCAGGTTTGCAATCTGCCCGACCAGGGATTTGGCCACGGTGTTGTAGGCCGAGGTGAGCGTGTTCCACGTCTCGATGGTGGAGACATTGCTCACCAGCGGTTTCTTGAGCGAGGCGGCCACCTTGGGTGCGAAAGCGGCGGTGAGCTCGTCGTAGGTGGTCCGGCGCAGGAACGTGGTGGCGGCGTTGTCGGCGCCGAACAGAATCTGCGCTGCATCGTTGATGGTCATTTTGCGGATGGCGTTCTTGAAGATGGGCACGGCTTCGGTCACGGCATCTTCGGCGGCGCGGTTCAGCGCCAGTACGGCTTTTTCGACCAGCTGGTCGCCGTTGGGGATGTACTGGAGGTTGCGGACGATAACCTGGGCTTCTTCGGGCAGCATGATCTTGAGCAGCTGGTCGCCGTAGAATCCGTTCTGGGTACCCAGCCGCTTGACGGCTTGTTCGATGCCCACGTTGAGCGCGCTCTTGAGGCCGGAGATATTGTCGGCTTCGGTGATGGTGCCCGTGCCGGCCAGTCCGGCGCCGCCGGTCTGTGCCATCTGGAGCAGTTCCGTGCAGGAAGTCAGGCAAAATGTCATGCCTGCCATCAGGGTGATGATAAGATGTCTCATAATGAAAAGTGTAAATGGAATGGATAGGGCAAAGGTATGATTTTTTGACGTTCACCCTAAAAAACATTACCTTTGCATACTTTTTTAAAAAAGCAGTTATGAATCAGAAACTTTTACTGGGAGACGAAGCCATCGCGCAGGCGGCGCTGGACGCCGGCCTGTCGGGGGTCTATGCCTATCCGGGTACGCCTTCCACTGAAATCACCGAATATATCCAGGGATCTCCCGAAGCACGGGCGCGGTACATCCACAGCGACTGGGCCTGCAACGAGAAGACGGCCATGGAGGCGGCTCTCGGCATGGCGTATGCCGGCAAGCGGACGCTGGTCTGCATGAAGCATGTGGGCTTGAATGCGTCGGCCGATGCGTTCATGAACACGGCCATCACGGGCGTCAACGGCGGCATGATTATCGTGGCGGCCGACGACCCGTCGATGCATTCGTCCCAGAACGAACAGGATTCGCGTTATTACGGCAAATTCGCCATGTTGCCGGTGATGGAGCCTTCGTCGCAGCAGGAGGCCTACGACATGGTCTGGGCCGGCTACGAACTTTCCGAACGGGTCAAGTTGCCGGTGCTGATGCGGGTGACGACACGCATGGCGCATTCGCGGACCACGATTGTCCAGCGGCCCGCCATTGCACCGCGGACGGTTTCCTTCCCGGAGGACCGGCGCAGTTTCATCCTGCTGCCGGTGTTCGCCCGGATGCAGTACAAGAAACTGATTGCCGTACAGCCCGAGCTGCAGGCGGCTTCCACGGACATGGGATTCAACCGTTTCCTGCCGGGCAGCGATACGTCGCTCGGCATCATCACAACGGGAATCGGATACAACTATCTGATGGAGAATTTTCCGGACGGATGCCCGTATCCGGTGGTCAAGATTGTGCAATATCCCATTCCGCAGGCTTATATCTCCAAACTGGTCGGTATGTGCAACCGGGTGCTGGTCATCGAGGAGGGCATGCCCTTCGTCGAGGAGCAGCTCAAGGGGCTGGTGCCGCATCCCGCGTTCACGGTGGAGGGCCGGCTGAGCGGACTTCTGCCGCGGGACGGTGAACTGTCGCCGTATCTGGTAGCCAAGGCGCTGGGCCTGAATCCGGTGGTGACCGGTTCGGTGCCGGATGTGGTGGTGAACCGTCCGCCGGCGCTGTGCAAAGGCTGTGGCCATCAGGACATGTACAATGCCCTGAACGCGGTAATGGCACAGTATGAGAACGGCCGGGTGTTCGGTGACATCGGTTGCTATACACTGGGCGCACTGCCGCCGTTCAAGGCCATTGACGGCTGTGTGGACATGGGCGCTTCGGTGACGATGGCCAAGGGCGCTTCGGACGCCGGGGTGCGTCCGGCGGTGGCGGTCATCGGCGATTCGACGTTCACCCATTCGGGCATGACGGGTCTGTTGGACGCGGTGCTCGAAAAGACGCCGATGACGGTGATCATTTCGGACAATTCCACCACGGCCATGACGGGCGGACAGGATTCGCACGGCTATGGCATCCTGGCCCGGATCTGCCTGGGTCTCGGGGTGGAGGAGGAGCACCTCAAGGTGCTGGTGCCGCTCAAGAAGAACCACGAGGAGAATGTGCGCATACTGGCCGGTGAAGTGGCCTACGAAGGTCTTTCCGTGGTGATTTTCCAGAGGGAATGTGTCCAGACGGCCGCCAGACGGCTGCGGGCGGAGAAACAGAACAAAAAGTAAGGCAATGAAAACAGACATCATACTTGCGGGCGTCGGCGGACAGGGTATCCTGTCTATCGCCACCGTCATCGGAACGGCGGCCATGGCCAATAACCTTTACATCAAACAGGCCGAAACGCACGGCATGAGCCAGCGCGGCGGCGCGGTGCAGTCCGACCTGCGGCTGTCCGACCGGCCGATTGCTTCCGACCTGATTCCGCTCGGACAGGCCGACATCATTCTTTCGGTGGAGCCGATGGAGGCACTGCGCTACCTGCCTTTCCTGAAACCCGACGGCTGGGTTGTCACGAGCTCGGCCCCGATGATCAACGTGCCCGACTATCCCGAGGTGGAACGGGTGCTGGATGTGTTGCGCGCCCGCGAACGCACGGTGCTGGTCGATGCCGACCGGCTGGCGACGGAGGCCGGCAACATCAAGGCGTCGAACATGGTGATGCTGGGGGCGGCCACGCCGTTCATCCATCTTACGGCTGCCGACATGGAGCAGGCCATCCGTACCATTTTCGGCCGCAAGGGAGACGATGTCGTCGCGGTCAATATCGAGGCACTGCGCCGGGGCATCGCCGCAGCTGCGGTCTGAGATGGCGGCCTCTCCGTCCATCCGCATGGCCGATCTGCTGCAGGCCAACCACGATCTGGTGCTGATGCTGCCGAGATTCGGCATCCGGCTGGGATTCGGCGAGCGGAGCGTCGCCGAGGTCTGCGCCGAAAGCGGCGTTTCTCCACAGTTTTTCCTGATGGTGTGCCGGTTCTACGTTTTCGACACGTATCGTCCGTCGGCTGCGGAACTGGAGGCGATGGACCTTCAGGGTGTGCTGTCCTATCTGACCACGTCGCACCGTTATTACCGCGAAGACCGCATCCCGCACATCGCCGCGCATCTGCGGCATATCGCCGATGGCTGTCCGGGGCAGCTGGGCACGGCGCTCATGCGTTTTGCCACTTCCTACCAGCGCCGGGTGGAGCGTCATCTTAAAAACGAGGAAAACACGTTGTTCAGGCGTCTCGCCGCATTGGCCGAAGGACGGGTTTTCCAGGCGCCGGCGAGCCGGTACGACCGGCAGCACGGCGACATCGCGACCGATTTGCAGGATCTGACGTCCATCCTCATCAAGTATCTTCCCGAGGACATCCTGCAGCAGGAACGGGTGAAAGTGCTGGACGATATTTTCCATCTTTCTGAAGATTTGCGCCGGCATTCGCTCATCGAAGAGCATCTGCTGATGCCGTATGTCGCATTGAAGGAGGCTGCGCAATGAAGCGGGCGACTGTCGTATTGGCCGAACCTTCGGTGATGGTGTCTGCCGGTCTGAAACAGATGCTGGCAGGCGAGGGTGTCGTTGAGGTGAAGGAGGTGGTCCAGGAGGCGTCTCTCTTGCCGGATGTCCTGGCCCGGATCAAACCGGATATGTTGATTCTGAATCCTTTGATGCTGGATGTCGCAGCGCGTAATGCGCTGAGGGAACAACCCGGTATTTCATCTTGTCCGGTGCTGGTGGCATTGGTGTATGGTTTTGTGGAGCAACGGGTACTCAAGCAGTTCGACGGAATTGTCGAAATCGGCGACGACTGTCAGAAAGTGGTCTATACACTGCGTGAGGTGCTCCGTACACATGAGATGACATGGGATGCCGCCACCGATGAATCGCAGGAGATTTCGGAACGCGAGCGCGATGTGCTGGTGCTGATTGCCAAAGGCATGTCGAACAAAGAGATAGCCCATGCACTGAACCTGTCCGTGCATACGGTCATGTCGCACCGCCGCAACATCGTCCGCAAAACGGGCATCCACTCCGTGGCCGGTCTCACGGTCTATGCGCTGGTGCGCAACTGGGTGGAGGAATACGAGATACAGTAACTTCTTATTTGCCGCAGTATTTTTTCAGGGCGCAGCTTCCACATGCATCGCCGGAAGTCCGTCTGCATCGTATGCGCCGGTATACGGCGCCGGCTGCCCACAGCAGGATGGCGCTGAGGATGAGGATGGAGACGGCATTCATGGCTTACAGAAACAGGCTTGCAATGAGATAGCCTGCGCCGGCGCAGAGCCAGGCGACAAGGCATTGGAACAGCACGACGAACAGCGCCCACCGCATGCCGAGTTCCCGCCGGATGGCTGCAATGGCGGCCACGCAGGGCGTGTACAGCAGGCTGAACAGCAGAATCGGAATGGCGGTCAGTGTGGTCAGGGCGGCAGTGACATTCAGCACTTCCAGCGTGGAGACGACGCTTTCTTTGGCTAGGAATCCGCTGATGAAAGCGGTGACGATGCGCCAGTCGCCCAGGCCGATGGGCTTGAACACCGGCGCCAGCAGGCCGGACAGCCAGGCCAGGATGCTCTGGCCCGGATCGTCAACCAGATCGAAACGGAAGTTGAACGACTGCAGGAACCAGATGACGATGGTGGCGATGAAGATAACCGTGAAGGCTCTGGTAATGAAGTCTTTTGTTTTATCCCACAGCAGATGCGCCACGTTCTGGATGCGGGGCAGCCGGTAGTTGGGAAGCTCCATGACGAAGGGGGCGGCTTCGCTTTTGCGGCCGAGACATTTGGCGATAAATGCAATCAGGACGCCGACCAGGATGCCGATAAGATACAGGGCGATGAGGATCTGTCCGCCGTGACCCGGGAAGAACGCAGACGCGAAGAACGCATAGATGGGGATCTTGGCCGAGCAACTCATGAAGGGAGTGAGCAGGATGGTTTTCAAGCGGTCGCGCGCCGAGGGCAGGGTGCGGGTGGCCATGGTGGCTGGCACCGAACAGCCGAACCCGATGAGCAGCGGCACGATGCTGCGGCCGGAAAGGCCGATCTTGCGCAGCAGCTTGTCGGTGACGAAAGCAATGCGGGCCATGTACCCGCTGTCTTCGATGAGGCTCAGGAAAAAGAACAGCAGGACGATAATGGGGATGAAACTAAGGACGCTGCCTACGCCGTTGAAGATGCCGTCGAGCACCAGCGACTGCACGGTGGAGTTTACTTCGAGGGCTTCCATCTGCTGTGCGCAGCGGTCGGCCAGCCAGCCGATGCCGCGGTCGAGCGCGTCCTGCAGCGGGGCGCCGAAGGTGTCGATGGAGAGCCAGATGACGGCGCACATCACGGCGATGAAGATGGGCAGGGCTGTCCATTTGCCGGTCAGGATGCGGTCGATGCGCTTGCTGCGACGGT
>JAFWVY010000028.1 GCA_017523725.1 Bacteroidales bacterium | reverse complement strand
CATCTTTTGTCAATATTGAATGATAACCCATGGTTAAGCAGGTCGTATATTCCGGAGATGCTGTCGAACATGGCTCCGATGCCGTCGCGCCCGCCTGCCTCCATTTTATTCATGCCTTCCGCACAGGCTGCGGATGGCGGCCATGATTCCGGACACATCCATGCCGCACTCGGCCTCCAGCTCGGCCACGCTGCCCTGTTCCACAAAATAGTCGTCCACACCGACCACCGAAAGCGGCTTCGTGTAACGGTTCCGCGTCATGAACTCGCTGACCGCGCCGCCCAGCCCGCCGATGCGGGTTCCGTTCTCGACCGTCAGCAGGCACGGGAACTTCTGGCAGACCGTGTGCAGCAGCTCCTCGTCCAACGGTTTGAGGAAGCGCATGTCATATACAGCCACCGAAATACCCTCCGCCGCCAGCCGCTCCGCGGCCTCTATCGCATGGTTGCCAATCGGCCCGATTGAAAG
Organism: Bacteroidales bacterium; assembly: GCA_017523725.1. Classification (GTDB taxonomy): domain Bacteria; phylum Bacteroidota; class Bacteroidia; order Bacteroidales; family UBA4181; genus JAFWVY01. Next base: position 1,832 of record JAFWVY010000028.1, on the reverse strand, counting down.
CACGGCAACGTCACCGCCCTCGCGCACACAGCGTCCGCGGCCTATCTCCACCGGCTCCGGCCTATGGTGCATCCAGTCGGACTGCACCCCCTTGCCGCGCGGATAGCGGATGGCGAACGGCTGACCCGACCCGACAGCGGTAACCATCAGGTTGCGCAGCTCGGTCTCGTTCAGCGGGGAGCAGACCACCATGTTCGGTATGCAGCGCAGGTATGCCAGGTCGAAAAGGCCGTGGTGCGTCGCCCCGTCCTCCCCCACCAGACCGGCACGGTCGATGCAGAAGATGACCGGAAGCCGCTGCAGCGCGACATCGTGGATGATCTGGTCGTAAGCACGCTGCAAAAAGGTTGAATATATGGTGCAGAACGGTATATACCCGCTTGCTGCCAGACCTGCCGAAAAGGTGACGGCGTGCTGCTCCGTGATGCCGGTGTCGAACACCCTGTCCGGAAACTCCTTCTGCATGATGTCGAGCGAACAGCCGCTGAGCATGGCCGGGGTTATGCCGACGATACGCGGGTTCTCCCTCGCCATCTCACAGACTGTCTTGCCGAAAACAACCTGATATTTTTCGATACGGTCCGGCTCCTTGTTCAGTTTCAGAATCTCCCCGGAAACAGGGTCGAAACAGCCCGGCGCATGATACTGCGCCTGATGCGTCTCGGCCATCTGCAACCCCTTGCCCTTGGTGGTGATGCAGTGCAGCAGCCTAGGCCCTTTTATGTTACGCACGCTCTGCAGCACCTTGACCAACTGCAGTACGTCATGACCGTCCACAGGGCCGAAATAGCGCATCCCCAGCGACTCGAACAGGTTGCTCTGCTTGAGGATGCTGCTCTTGATGACGCCGCTCAAATTCTGGAACACGCGGCGCAGCTTGCCGGTGAAGAAATTCCAGGCCTTGTTCTTAACGCGGTTGTAGGTTCTTGAAGTGGTGATGCGCAGCAGGTATCGGCTCAGCGCACCCACGCTCTGGTCAATGGCCATGCCGTTGTCGTTCAGGATCACCAACATATTGGCCTGGGCTATGCCCGTATTGTTCAGTCCCTCGAAGGCCTCCCCTCCGGTCATGGAGCCGTCGCCGATAACCGCCACATGCTGGCGGCTGTTATTCCCCTCCAGATAGGAGGCGGTTGCCATGCCCAATGCTGCGGAAATGGAGATGGAGGCATGCCCCGCGCCGAACGAATCGTAGCGGCTTTCGGACATTTTCGGGAAACCGCTGATGCCGTGGTACTGCCGGTTGCCGGCAAAGGCATCGCGCCTGCCGGTGATAATCTTATGGGCGTATGCCTGATGACCAACGTCCCATATAAGCTTGTCGTCCTTGAAGTCAAACACATAATGCAGCGCGACCGTCAGTTCGACCACACCGAGGCTTGCACCCAGATGACCCGGATGCTTCGACACCACCTCGATGATGTACTGCCGGATTTCGCGGCACAGCTCCGGAAGCTTTTCCGGCGGCAGCCGCTTCAAATCGTCCGGAGAATCGATTTGGTTTAATAATATGTATTTGTCAGACAACACGTTATATTTTCAATACAAGAAACTGCAAAGGTAACACATATTCCATTATGATTTGCCCCCGCACGGTTTTTTTTTACCATGGCGTTTTTGGGGACGGCGGGGCGTAATGGGACGCCATGATATAGGGACACCATGATACAGGGATGCCATGGTATGACGTCCCTACAGCACGTTTTCATTGGTAACGTTTTTTTTCGTTGGATGGGATTCGTATTGGTATTTTGTATATTTTTGCGTTTTTGTATACGTATTGGTAATGGAAATAATACGCAAATATTTAACCGGTCTGGACGACACACAAT
>JAFWVY010000027.1 GCA_017523725.1 Bacteroidales bacterium | reverse complement strand
TACCAGGTATGTCCGTCATACTGCTTGTAAATGGTGTCGAAGACTTCAGGAGGGAGGAGTCAGCCTTGTTTTGAGAAGAAACTTGCTGCGAAAGTGTAGTAGTTCCCACGGTCTATCGGCCCGATGTTTTTGTTCGATGTGCTTTGATAGAACGGTCTTTTGGGAGAAAGAAACATCTCGGTCAGCAGGTGGGACTGGCTTCCTGAGAAGATAAAATGCACGTTGTGGATATTCTGGATATAGGTCCTGAGAACAGCCTCGACGTTCTTTTCAGGATATCGGGCAATCTGCTGAAACTCATCAAATGCAATGCAGCATTCTTTCGAGGTCTGTTTGAGGTAATCGAAGATCTGGGCCAGCGTATGTTCTTCTTGACCCTGGACGATGTCTATGCCTATTTTCGTTTTTCCGGTTATCCCATCTATGGTGATATTCGGGCGTATCCCTCTGATGACGGAGACTGCCTGTTTAAGCACCTTCATCGGATTGGAATCGATGCTGCCAAGCACCTCTGACGCAAACATACGGATAAAATCTTGCAAAGACTCTGTCGGGAAAAGATCCATGTAGATGGTGGCCACTCCGGGATTCTTTTCTTTAAGAATACGGAATGTGTGCAGGATAAGCCCCGTCTTTCCCATCCTGCGGGGGGATGTGAGGGTTACGTTTCTGCCATTCCTCAGGGATTCCAGAAGTTCCTGGGTTTCTTCCTTTCTGTCGCAAAAAAACTCCGGGGATTCGTATCCGGTAAGAAGGAACGGATTAAAGCTGTTCTTGGCCATAAGGAGATTGCGATATTATCGTTGCGTAATTTTCGTAACGCAAATATCGCAAAATAATTTAAACAACTTCTTGGTTGTCAAAAAAAACTTTCCATTCCGCACGGTCGTCTATGCCGGAGTATAACGTACTGCTGCGCTACAGAAGCAGGATGATGCGCTCGGCCACGGCTTCGGCCGACAGGTAGGAGGTGTCGATGACGGCGTCGTAGTTGCCGTGATCCTGGCAGTCGACGCCGTACAGCTTCTTGAATCGACGGTTCTCTACGGTCTGGCGTTCCTGCAGGGTCTGGCCGCGTTCTTCGAGACTGGCAGCCGAGGGTTCGTTCTGGCGTTCGGTGTCTGAGAGGACCCGCTGTGCGGCGATTTCGGGGCGTGCCGTGAGGTAGATTTTCAGCGCCCCCGGTACGAAATGCCAGGCCAGGCGGGAGTCGAGCACGTAGCGCTCGCCGCCTTCGGTGTTGCCGATGTGCTTGAGCTGGGCATCGATGTATTCGTCGATGGACGTGGTTGTCTCGGCGAAATAATTCATTTCCAGAGTGTTCATGCCGCGTTCTGCAGCGAGTCTCCGCTGCAGTGTGCCGGTGGAGAAATAACTGTAGCCCAGTTTGCGGCAGAGAATCCGCGCGACGGTGCTTTTGCCGCTGCCCAGGTCGCCGGCTATTGCAATGTGTCTTGTCATGAGTTTTTCTTCTTAATACAGTTGAAATACAGGGTTCCGAGTATCAGCAGCAGGGCTGCGAGCGAGGAGGCGGTGGCAATGTGCCCGGCCTTGCGGTAGGTCTGCGGCTCGAAGCGGAATTCGATTTCATGCCGGCCGGCCGGCAACGACATGCCGCGCAGGATGTAATTGGTTCTGAAATGCGGATGCAACGTGCCGTCGAGATAAGCGTTCCAGCCCGGCTGGTAATAGATTTCGGAGAAAACAGCGATGCGGGGCTGTGATGCCTGGTAGTCGTACACGAGCCGGTTCGGCTGGTACGAACGAAGCGTGATGGAGGCCGTGGAGTCGTCGGCGGCGGAGAATCCATCTGTCTGGTCGGCGAAACGGCGGTCCACGACGGCTTCACGGTGCAGGTCGGTTGCGGCGATGGCCGCGATTTCTTCATCGGCATTTGCCACTGTCCGTATGGCGCCGACGGTCCATGCCGGCTGCATGGCGTACGGGTTGCTGAGCGGTCGTTCCCGGTCGATGATGACATACCGGGTGTTGAGCATGTTCAGTACTTTCAGGGTGCCGAAGAGTGAATCCACATCGGCCATGGTCGCTTTACCCGACGACAGTACGCGCTGCATCGCATTGATTTCGGGCGCAATATACTGCGTAATCATTTCCTGGTAGCGGCGCATCTTGGCTCCGTGGTAACCGCCCACCGATTTGTGGAAATACGAAGTGGTGGCATCGTTGAAGGTGCTGACGGTGAGGTTCAGGACCCGGAAATCGGGGTCGGTATCTTTTAGGATGACCTGGTCGGCGGCGGTCGGGGTGATGACGTCGCGTCCGCGCTGCGACACGAAGTCGCTGTCGTTGAGGTAGCGTTTGTTCACCGGCCACAGGTCGGCGACGAACAGCACGCAGAGAAGCAGCGTGGCGGTCAAGGTGCTGTATTTGCTTTTAAGGTAGATCCATACGATGCCGGCGGCCAGCACCACGAAGGCCAGTGATCGCCATGCGTCGCGCCGGAGCAGTGCCAACCGGTCGTCCTGCAGCTGCGCCACGAGTGCATCGGGCAGTCCCATGGCGTGGTCATAATCCGACGAGAACCCGAACAGGCTGCCTGCGGCCAGGATGAAGAACAGGATAATACCGCCGACGGCGATGAGGCTCGTCTTCAGAGCCCGCATCTTGTCCTCCATCGGACATGTTGCGGAGAAGAACTGCTGCAGGGCGAGAATGCCGAGCAGCGGGACGGTGCATTCGGCGATGACCAGAATCATCGAGACCGTCCTGAATTTGCTGTACATCGGGAACCAGTCGATGAACAGCATCGAGAAAAACCGCAGGTGGTTGCCCCAGGCCAGCATCAATGACAGCACGGTGGCGGCCAGCAGCCACCACTTTGTGCGTCCCTTGACCAGAAACAGTCCGGCCACGAAGAAGAAGATGATGGCGGCACCGATGTAGACCGGTCCGGCGGTCATGCGCTGCGGTCCCCAGTAGGAGGGCAGTTGCGACACCATTTCTTCGGCCTCTCGTTTCGACAGCCCGTAGTTCTTGACCAGGGCATCGTAGGTGCCCGAGTTGCGGTTGAACGAACCAGTCGAAGCGCCGCCCATGAAATTCGGGATGAGCAGGTCGAAGGTCTCCATTTTGCCGTAGCTGTAGTCGTCGAGGATGTAGCTTTTGTCCAGCCCGGAGGTCTTGTCTTCGGCGCCGGAAGTCAGTTCAGAGCGGCCGCGTGTCGATTCGGGCAGGTATTCCGTTGTCATCATCAGGTTGCCTGCATTCATGCCGATGGCCGGCAGGGTGGCCACGGCCAGCAGGAGCGATGTCTTGACGAAGGACAGGATCTGCCGGTCGCGTACGGCGGCCCAGGCCTCGCCGATGACGAAGATGAGCAGGATGAGCAGGGTGTAGTATGTAATCTGTACATGATTGGCACTGAGCTGCATGGCCAGTGTTGCGCAGAAGATGCTCGCCCCGGCCCAGCGGTTGCGGCGGTAGGCCAGGAATACGGCACCGACCATCGGCGCCATATAGGCCAAGGCGTGCAGTTTGGTGTTGTGTCCTGCACCGGTGATGATGAAGAAATAGGTGGACAGACCGGCAACCAGGGCGCCGGCCATGCTCAGCCATGGTCCCACGCCGAAACAGAGCAGCGCGATGTAGAATCCCAGGAAGCAGAAGAGGATGTAGGAAGCCGGCACCGGTACGCCCAGCCCGAGATGGCGTATCAGCAGCTTGGCGCCGTTGCCGGGATACAGGGTCGAGATCTGGTAGGCGGGCATGCCTCCGAACTGGGAGTTGGTCCACAGGGCTTCCTCCCCGGTCTCGTTGCGGAAATCCACGATTTCCTTGGAACTGCCTTTCGATTGCAGCGTGTCGTGCGCCCGCAGCGTCTTGCCGCTCAGCATGGGGTTGAAGTAAATCAGCGTCACGGCGAAAAATACGGCGACGGCAACCAGATGCGGCAGGATTTTCCGGAATATTTTCATGACAGGGACATTATCGGCGTAAAAGAACAAATGTACACGTTTTCGGAAAAAACGCCAAACGGCGGCGGTGCTTGCCTGTTGCGGCAGCCTTGCGGCCTGCTCTGGATGACGTCCCTTCCGTCTTGCGGCTCCGGCTTGTTTTTGTGGGCCGGATGTTGGTTTTTATGCGCAATTTCTTGTACGTTTGCGGGCGCAAAAAAAAGAAACAGTTATGACTACGCTCAAGCACAAATCGTTGCTCGTCATCCTGGACGGATGGGGCATCGGTGACCGTTCGAAATCGGATGTGATTTCCTGTACCCCCACGCCTTACTGGGACTGCCTCAACGCCACGTTCCCCCATACGCACCTGAATGCATCGGGCGAACACGTCGGTCTGCCCGACGGTCAGATGGGCAACAGCGAGGTCGGTCACCTGAACATCGGCGCCGGCCGGGTGGTATATCAGGATCTGGTCAAGATTAACATGGCCTGCCGCGACGACAGCATCCTGCAGAATCCGGAAATCATTGCTGCTTACAGCTATGCCCGCGACAACGGCCGTGCCCTGCATCTGATGGGCCTGGTCTCCGACGGCGGAGTGCACAGTTCGCTGGATCATCTGTTCAAACTCTGCGACATCGCTGCGCGTTACGGCATCACCAATACATATGTCCATTGTTTCATGGACGGCCGTGACACCGACCCGCACAGCGGCAAGGAGTACATCCGCGCCCTGCAGGCGCATACGGCGAAGTCGGCCGGCCAGATTGCCTCGATTGTGGGCCGTTACTATGCCATGGACCGCGACAAACGCTGGGAGCGCATCCGCGAGGCGTACGACCTGCTGGTGAACGGCAAGGGCCGTGCGGCGACGGACATGGTGGAGGCGATGCAGGCGTCGTACGACGAAGGCGTGACCGACGAATTTGTCCGGCCCATTGTCAATACATCGGTCGACGGCCGCATCCGTCCGGGCGACGCAGTGATTTTCTTCAATTTCCGGAACGACCGGGCCAAGGAACTCACCATCGTGCTGACGCAGCAGGATATGCCCGACCAGGGCATGCAGACGCTGCCGGGACTGCACTACTGCACCATGACGCCCTACGATGCATCGTTCAAGGGGTTGCACGTGCTGTTCGACAAGGAGAATGTGGCCAATACGATGGGCGAGTATCTGTCGCGGCAGGGATTGCGGCAGCTGCATATTGCCGAGACGGAGAAGTACGCGCATGTCACGTTCTTCTTCAACGGCGGCCGGGAACAGCCGTTCGACGGCGAGGAACGCATTCTGATTCCTTCGCCCAAGGTGGCTACGTACGACCTGAAGCCGGAGATGAGCGCACCGGAAGTCAAGACGGCGCTGGTTGCCGAAATAGCGAAGGAGAAATTCGATTTCATCGTGGTGAATTTCGCCAACGGTGACATGGTGGGACACACCGGTGTCTATGAGGCCATCGAGAAGGCGGTCCGGACGGTGGATGCCTGCCTGCGCGAGGTCATCGAGACCGCCCGGCAGCACGGCTACGAGGCCATCATCATTGCCGACCACGGCAACGCCGACCATGCCCTCAACGAAGACGGCACGCCCAATACGGCACACTCGCTCAATCCGGTGCCGTTTATCTATGTGACGGACGATCCGCATGAAGTCCGTCCGGGCAGGCTGGCCGATGTGGCGCCTTCGCTGCTGAAGATCATGGGTATTCCGCAACCGGCGGAAATGACGGGCGAGGCGCTGATAGACTGACGGTTATCCGGAACTACCCTCGGCCTGCAGAGGAATATCCCCGTCGCAGACCGGGGGGAGGGAAGCGCCGCAGTCTGCCCATATAAAAGAAAGACGACCGATAATCACTTACCGGTCGTCTTTTTTCTCCGTAAAGCCTGCCCTTTAATTCTTCGTTGCGATAATCTGGGCAATTTGTGCGATGGAATTCGTCAAGGCTTCTTTGGGGCAGTTCTCCGCGCAGGCTGCTACCAAATCTGCGACAGAGTTGTCATAGTAGTCCTCAATCAGCCATTTAGACAGTTTCTTCGCGTATTCCGCCTTGTCGATGAGCGGATGGAATTCGTAGAAAACGCCGACTTTGCGGTGTCCTACAAAACCTTTCTTTTCCATGACGCGAAGAACCGTCGATACGGTGTTGTAAGCCGGACGAGGTTCCGTGCAATCTTCCATGATGTCTTTGATAAGCGCGTGTTTACGCTTCCACAAGATCAGCATGATCTCTTCTTCGGCAATCGTGAGCCTTCTACGATGAATGTTTCGTTTCATAGCAATACATTTAAGATAGTTATTAAGTTATTGAGGTTTTACGTTTTCGGAATGGAATGGGACCGCCGTCGCTGTCTGAAGGCAAGCGGCATGCCGGCGCATATGTCGGTCACGTGTCCGTCGTCGAAGGCGAGGCGGCCGTTGACCCATGTTTTTTTCACCCTGGAATGGAAAAGCGTGCCTTCGAACGGCGACCAGCCGCATTTGTAGTACAGTTGGTCGTCCGAAACGGTGTAGCTGTCCTGCAGATCGACCAGCACCAGGTCGGCCCGGTATCCCTCGCGGATGTAGCCGCGGTCTGGAATGCCGAACAAATCGGCCGGGGCGTGGCACATGCGCCGGACCACGCAGGCGACGGAAAAGGCGCCTTGCCGGCTCAATTCGAGCATGACGTTCAGCGTGTGCTGTACGAGGGGACCGCCGGACGGGACGGCGAAATATGAGGTGGCGGATTTTTCCGCCAGGGTGTGCGGGGCATGGTCGGACCCAATGACATCGACGGTGCCGTCGGCGACAGCCTGCAGCAAGGACTGCCGGTCCTGCTCCGTCTTGATGGATGGATTCCATTTGATGCGGGCGCCATATCGGGCGTAGTCGGCATCGCAGAACCACAGGTGGTGTACGCAGACTTCGCCGGTAATCTGTTTCCGGTCGAGCGGTACGGAGTGGTCGAGCAGCGACAGCTCACGGGCGGTGGATAGGTGTAGCAGATGCAGTCTCGTGCCGTGCTTCCGTGCGAGTTCCACGGCACGGGCACTCGAAAGATAGCAGGCCTCGGCACTGCGTATCTGTGCATGGAGCGCCATGGGGACGGCTTCTCCGTATCGCTCGCGCGCCAGTCCGGCCTGGCGGCGGATGGTGGCTTCGTCTTCGCAGTGCACGGCCAGAATGCCGGGTGCGGCGGCGAAGATGTCTTCCAGGGCCTGCGGGTCGCTTACCAGCATGTCACCGGTGGAGGACCCCATGAAAAGCTTGACGCCGCACAGCCGCGCGGGGTCGAGCTGTGCGAATTGTCCGGCATTGCCGGCCGTGGCGCCGAAATAGAAGGCATAGTTGGCATGGGAGCGTCCTTCGGCTGCGCGGTATTTCTCTTCCCAGCGTTCCGGCGAAGTGGTCGGGGGCACGGTGTTCGGCATGTCCATGAAGGAGGTGACACCGCCGGCCACGGCCGCCGCCGATTCGGAGGCGATGTCGGCTTTGTGCGTCAGACCTGGTTCCCTGAAATGGACCTGGTCGTCGATGACACCGGGCAGCAGATACAGTCCGGCGGCCTCGACGACATCGGCGTCGTGCCGGAGTTCCGGCGGGGCTTCGCCATAGCATACGGCAGCAATCGTTCCGTCTTCCACCAGCACATCACCGGTGCGGATGAGATCTTCGTTTACAATCGAAGCCTGACGGATGAGTTGTTTGCGATGCATTATGCGCGGGACGGGTATTTAGTGAACCAACTTTTGACTTTGAGCAGGATGACGCCCCAGAGGGCCTCGTTGAAGATGCCGCCGCTCATCTTGGACGAACCGGCTTTCCGGTCGGTGAAGACGATGGGCACTTCGACGATGTTGAACCCGCATTTCCAGGCGGTGAATTTCATTTCAATCTGGAAGGCATATCCCTTGTTCCGGATATTGTCGAGATTGATGGTCTCCAGCACGGAGCGGTGGTAGCATTTGAATCCGGCCGTCGTGTCGTTGACCGGCAGTCCGGTGACGAAACGGACGTATTTCGAGGCAAAATACGATATCAGCACCCGGCCCATGGGCCAGTTGACCACATTGACTCCCGATTTGTAGCGTGAGCCGATCGCGACGTCGGCGCCGTCCTCCCGGCATGCCGCAAGCAGCCGGGACAGGTCGTCCGGATTGTGCGAGAAGTCGCAGTCCATCTCGAAAATGTAGGTGTAGTCATGGCTGAGACCCCACTTGAATCCTGCGATGTAGGCCGTACCAAGACCTTGCTTGCCGCTGCGCTGCAGCAGAAAAAGCCTTTCGGGGAAAGACTCCTGCAGATGCTGTACGATGGCGGCTGTGCCGTCGGGCGAACCGTCGTCCACGATAAGAATGTCAAAGCCGTCGGCAAGCGAAAACACTTTCCGCACCATGGCCTCAACGTTTTCTTTTTCGTTGTATGTAGGAATGACTACAAGGTTGTCCGAAACAAGCATATTTAAAATTTCAAAGGTTTCTCCCCCTTCCCGGGGGGAGGGTAGATTGTTCTTGCAAAGGTATCATATTTTTTTTAAAATACCTCACACAAATATATTTCATGTTAATTTTTGTATTTACTTTGCATAAACAATTAGAAAAAATGACAATTCGTCCCCTCCGCCCGGCCTTGAGACAGGTTTTGGCGGCGATATTCGCAGTCCTTGTCGCGATGCTGTGTTCGTCGTACAGGACCATCACGCCTGATGCCAGCGGAAGGATTATCGTAGGGTACCCGGCCGAGGTGATGAATATGTGGCATTACAGCCCCAAGCAGATGAACGACGCCTACTCCGACGAAGTCTTCCATGCGTTTCTGAAGGAGCTGGACAACAGCAAGATGTTCTTCACGGTCGAGGATATAAACCGGTTGGGCTCCATGCGTTTCCTTATCGATGACGAAATCCGCAACGGACGGCTCAATTTCTACACGGCGGCCATCAATCTGTATCTTTTGCGCTGCGAGGAGGCCGAACAGTACTGCAACGAAATTCTGTCGAAGCCGTTCAACTTTGCTTTGGAAGAGTATATCGAGCTCGATGCGGACAAGGCCAGATGGCCATCCGGCAATGCCATGCTGAAGGATGAATGGCGCAAGCGGCTGAAATACCAGACGATGACGCGCCTGATTGATGCCATCGAACTGCAGGAGAAGGCTCTTGAGCAGGATGCCACTGCGCCGCAGAAGCCGGTGGCGCAGCTCGAGAAGGAGGCACGCGAGAAGGTGAAGACGCTCTATACGGATGTGTTCCACCGCATCGCCTCCCGCAAGGATGCCGACTGGTTCGCTTTGTTCGTCAATGCCATGACGGGGGTGTTCGATGCGCATTCGCGCTATCTGTCGCCCGATGACAAAACGTCGTTTGATATTGACATGTCCGGTCAGCTCGAAGGTATCGGCGCCACGCTGCAACAGAGCGAGGATTATGTCAAAGTGACAGACATCGTGCCTGGCAGTCCGTCGTGGCTGCAGGGCGATCTCAAGGTGAACGACCTGATTATGAAGGTGCGCCAGGAGGATCAGGCGCCGGAAGAGGCGGCGGATCTCTTCGGTATGCCGCTCGAGGAAGCCGTCAAACTCATCCGGGGAAAGAAAGGTACAGTGGTGACACTGACAGTCAGACATTCTGACGGGACGATGGCCGACATCGCCATCCGCCGTGACGTGGTCATCATTGAGGAAACATACGCCAAATCGGCGGTGTTGGTCGGACCGGACGGCCAGCGGGTGGGGTATATCAGCCTGCCCAAGTTCTACTCCGATTTCAACAACACCGAGACGGGACGCAGTTCGGCCCGCGACGTGGCGGCCGAGGTGCAGAAGCTCAAGCAGGAACAGGTGGACGGCATTCTTCTCGACCTGCGCAGCAATACGGGCGGCGCCTTGTCGGACGCTATTGAAATGAGTGGGTTGTTTATAACAGAAGGTCCTGTGGTACAGGTAAAAAGCCGGACCGGTGCGCCCCGGATCTATCGCGATCCTGATCCGGAGATTCAATACGACGGCAAGCTGGTGGTGCTGGTGAATGCGCTCAGTGCATCTGCTTCGGAGATTGTGGCGGCGGCTATGCAGGACTATGGCAGGGCCGTTATTGTGGGCGGCGCTTCTTCTTTCGGCAAGGGGACGGTGCAGACGGTGCTCGAACTGGACGAGGTGGTGCCGGCCGGCCTGCGTTCGCGCGGGCCGTACGGGTCGCTCATCTTCACCATACAGAAATTCTTCCGCATCAACGGCGGTGCTACCCAGCTGAAGGGTGTCACACCGGATATTCAACTGCCTGATTCATACAGCGCTGTCGAGGTGGGTGAACAATACGAAGATTACTGCCTGCCCTGGTCGGAAATCGAGGCGGCACCGTATCGGCGCTATGCCGCTACATGGAATCTGGCGGACTTGAAGGCCAAGAGCATGGCGCGGGTTGCTGCCGACGAACAGTTTGCTGCTTTGGAGGCACAAATCGCGTCTGCCAAGAAATGGAATGACGAAACGTATGTCAGTCTGCACCTGGAAACGTTCAGGGCCATGGAGGATGCCCGCAATGAGGAAACCGCCGCAGCGGAGAAACTGACGGACCGTGACAATGGCATCGTGGCGCGTTCGCCGGCCATGGATTTCGAAGCCATGCGTCAGGATACGGCGAAAATCGCCCGGACCGATGTGTGGTTGAAGTCGCTGGGCAGGGATTTATACCTGAAAGAGGGCATGCAGATTATTGCAGATATGAAATGATAAAACGTATTGAAAATGTAAGCATTTGGCATAGAATTTGCTAAATAAGGAGTAGCTTTTTTTCATAATTTTTGTAGTAGTTAATTGAAAGGGCCAGTCGCGAGACTCGCCCTTTCTTCTTTGTTCTCCAGTATGTTGCGCTGGAGACGCTATGTTTTCTGGATGAATTCGGCGCCGTGGGTCAGTTGCCCATTTCCGAGATGAACTTGATGCGCATCAACCGGATTTCCTCTTCGGTGTACTCGTCCATGCCAAGTGCCTTCACGGCTTCGGCAATCGATTCTGTTTCGGCTTCTTCGCGGAAATACTCGTACACTTCGTCCTGGCGGTCCTGGTCGATGACTTCGTCGATATAGTAGTTCAGGTTCAGTTTGGTGCCGGCATTGACGATCGACTCGATTTCGGTGAGCAGTTCGTCGAGTTCGAGTCCTTTCGCTTCGCAGATGTCGTCCAGCGAGATCTTGCGGTCGATGGCCTGGATGATGGAGACTTTCAGGCCGGACTTGTTCACCACCGATTTGACGACCATGTCTTGCGGCCGGATGATGTCTTTCTGTTCGACGTAGCGCTTGATGACCTCGATGAATTCCTTGCCGTAGCGCTGTGCCTTGCCTGCACCGACACCGGCGATGTTCTGCAGTTCCTCCAGCGTGACGGGATACTGGGTGCACATGTCTTCGAGCGATACGTCCTGGAAGATGACGAACGGCGGCAGTTCTTTGGTCTTGGCTATCTTCTTGCGCAGGTCTTTCAGGATGTTGAACAGTTCGTCGTCCACCGCGCACGGCTTGGCGTTCATCGCGATGGCGTTGTCTTCGTCCTCTTCTTCGTAGGTGGCATCCTGCGTCAGCATCACCGAGTAGGGCTGTTCCATGAAACGGCGTCCCTCGTCGGTCAGCTGTAGCAGGCCATAATTCTCGATGTCTTTCTGCAACAGCCCCTTGACGAGTGCCTGACGAATGACGGCATCCCAGAAGCGGGCGTCTTTCTCGCTGCCTGCGCCGAACATCTCGAGTTTATGGTGCTTGTAGGTTTTGATGGATGTGTCGGCTACGCCGGCCAGGAAGTTCGCCACGTGGTCGGCCTTGAATTTTTCTTTCAGTTCCAGCACGGCGTCGAGCAGGGTCGAAACGTAGCTTTCGCCTTCGAACTGGATTTTCGGGTTGCGGCAGTTGTCGCAGTTCTCGCAGTTGTCCTTGTCGTAGTTTTCGCCGAAATAGTGCAGCAGCAGTTTGCGGCGGCAGAGCGCAGACTCGGCGTATCCGACGGTTTCCAGCAGCAGTTGCTTGCCGATTTCCTGCTCGGCCAGCAGTTTGCCCTGCATGAATTTCTCCAGTTTCTCGATGTCCTTGTGGCTGTAGAATGCGATACAGTTGCCCACGCCACCGTCCCGTCCGGCGCGTCCGGTTTCCTGATAGTAGCCTTCCAGGCTTTTCGGGATGTCGTAGTGGATGACGAACCGCACGTCTGGTTTGTCGATGCCCATGCCGAAGGCGATGGTGGCCACGATGACGTCCACGTCTTCCATCAGGAAACGGTCCTGGTTGGTCGAACGTGTGGCGGCGTCCATGCCGGCGTGGTAGGGCAGCGCCTTGATATTGTTGACGCAGAGCCGTTCAGCCAGTTCTTCCACTTTCTTGCGGCTCAAGCAGTAGATAATGCCGGATTCGCCCGGATGTCCCTTGATGTACCGGATGATTTCCTTTTCCGCATGGTCCGGACTGACCTTGGGCCGTACTTCGTAGTACAGGTTGGGCCGGTTGAACGAGGCCTTGAAGACTTGGGCGTCGAGGATGCCCAGGTTCTTGAGGATGTCGTGCTGCACCTTGGGGGTGGCGGTGGCGGTCAGCGCCATGATCGGCGCCCGGCCGATTTCGGTGATGATGGGCCGGATACGGCGGTATTCTGTCCGGAAATCGTGCCCCCATTCGGAGATGCAGTGCGCTTCGTCGATGGCGTAGAAAGAGATTTTCACCTGTTTCAGGAACTGGACGTTCTCTTCTTTGGTCAGGGATTCAGGTGCTACATATAATAATTTGGTCAGGCCGCTCAGGATGTCGTCCTTGACACTCTGTATCTGGGCCTTGTTCAGGGATGAATTCAGGAAGTGGGCCACGCCGTCCTCCATGCTGAATCCGCGCATGATGTCCACTTGGTTTTTCATGAGTGCGATGAGCGGGGAGATGATGATTGCGATGCCGTCCACCATCAGCGCTGGCAGCTGATAGCAGAGCGACTTGCCGCCGCCGGTGGGCATCAAGACAAAGGTATCGTTTCCGGCAAGGACGTTCCGGATGATGGCCTCTTGATTGCCCTTGAACGCGGAAAACCCGAAGTACTTCTTCAGATGGACGAGCAGGGAGTCTTTCTGTGGCGTGTTCTCCATGTGTTTTCTATTGAAAGATGCGAGTTGGTTTTACAATGATAAAGGTAATAAAAAAGTGAATGGAGTTTTGTTAAGAAATAACAATCGGTGAAAAAATTTTTTTTGCGTTTTTTCAGAGATGTGGCAGTTGCGCCAGGACGGCCTTCAGATCTTCGGGCGTGTCGATGGACAGACCCTCGCTGTCGGTTTCTGCCGTGTGGATGACGTAACCGTTTTCGATCCACCGGTTCTGCTCGAGCGATTCTGCCGTTTCCAGCGGAGACGGCGGGAGCGCGGTCAACTGTTCCAGAATGTCCGCCCGGTAGGCATAGATGCCGATGTGCTTGAAATAGCGGTGTCGTTCGTGCCAGATGTCTTCGGGTACGTTGCGCAGGTACGGTATGGGCCACCGGCTGAAGTAGATGGCGCGTCCCGTCAGGTCGCGGACCACTTTTACGTGGTTGGGGTTGAAGAGTTCCGCATAGCTCGCCACCGGTTTGACGAGCGTGGCGATCTGCACGCCGCCGTCGGCGAAACAGTCCATGAGCCGCCGGATCTGGGCGGGCTGAATAAACGGCTCGTCACCTTGTACATTGATGACGACGGTGTGTGCCGTTGCGCCGCACTGTTTCCTGAAAGCTTCGGCTATCCGGTCGGTTCCGCTGCGGTGCGTGGCCGAGGTCATCACGACTTCTCCGCCGAAGCGCTCGACTTCCGTGCGGATGCGTTCGTCATCGGTGGCGACCATGACGCGCCCGACGGCCTTGGCCGTTTGTTCGTACACCCGTTGTATCATGGTTTTGCCGCCGATGTCCGCCAATGGTTTCCCGGGGAATCGGGTGGAGGCGTACCTGGCCGGAATGATGGCTGTGAAATCGTCAGGTCTTTTTGTTTTTTCCATAATGCTGTTTGCATGTTCTGAATTTCAAATATAACAAATTAACCGATGCAGAATCCGCTGCGGACGTTTTTTGCGCAAATTCTGCCGACTCCCTTTTTTTTTCTGTACCTTCGCTTGTTCAATATATCACACGACATGTCCACGCTTCTCTTTGCATCGCACAATAAGCATAAGATAGAGGAAATCCGGGCGATGATAGGCCGGGATTACGACTTGAAGGGCCTGCAGGATATGGGATTCCTGGGCGAAGTGCCCGAAGACTGCGACACACTCGAAGGCAATGCGGAACAGAAGGCCCGCTACGCGTACGGATTGTTCGGTGTACCGTGCTTCGCCGACGATACGGGGCTCGAGGTCGATGCCCTCGGCGGGGCGCCGGGAGTCTATTCGGCCCGGTATGCCGGAGTGGAAGGCACCATCGCGCAGTGCTCGGAGGCCAACATGCAGAAGTTGCTGGCATGTCTGGAAGGCGTCGACAACCGGCGCGCCCGTTTCCGGACCATAGTCTGTTTTTTTGACGGCACGGCACCACTTTTTTTCGAAGGGCGTGTAGAAGGTTGCATCACCACTGAAAAACACGGGACAGGCGGCTTCGGCTACGACCCGGTTTTCATGCCGGAGGAGTCCGGCCGGACTTTTGCCGAGATGTCGCTGGACGAGAAAAACCGCATCAGTCATCGGGCCAGGGCTTTTGCCCGGTTCCGGCAGTTCCTGGGAACGTATGGGAAATAATTTGCTCCACCGGTGGTTCCGGGCGGTGTGGCTGCCAATGCTGCTCGCCGCACCGGCCGTGTGGTCCCAGACCGCCGGAAGCTGGACGTATCATGCAGCGTTCCGGCAGGCCGGACAGGTGGCTGTGGGGGACGGCGCGGTCTATTGCGCCCAGCCGTCCGGGCTCTTTGTCTATGACATCAATAAGAAAACGCTTGACGGCAAAACCAAGGCGGACGGACTGTCCGAGGCGGGGGTTACGGCTCTGGCCTGGGATGCTTCGACCGGGACGGCGGTGGTCGGCTACGCCAACGGCACCGTCGATCTGTTGTCGGGCCGGCGGCTGCATACGGTCGATGCCATCAGAAAACAGACACAGTATGCGGGCCGGAGTATCCGGCATATTTACTGTCATGCGGGCGTGGCCTATCTTTCGTGCGATTTCGGGCTGGTGCTGCTCGACCTGGGCAAGCGCCGCCTCATATCCACCTGCATGGTCGGCAGTGCGGGACAGGCAGTGCCCGTGTATGGCGCGGCTTTCTTTGGTGAAAGACTTTATGTTGCAACAGAAGATGGGCTGATACAGGCGCCTGTGTCAGGGACGAATCTGGCGGACTATACGGTGTGGCAGACGGTGACATTGCCCGCTGTGCTGCAGGGCAGGAAGCTTTCTGTGGCGGCCGGCGGACAGCGTTTGGTGGTGCTGGCGGCACAGGGTGCGTGCCAGGCCTATGACGGGACGGCATGGCATGCCGTGGATCTCCCGACGCCGGCGGAAGCCTTCGGTTTGCAGGAAAAAGACGGATGGTTTTATGTGACGCGGGCGGACGGAGTCTATGTATTGGATGGCCGTGCAGAGGTTGAGCGGCGCATCACTTCTTACGAGGGACTGAAATTTGCGCCGCGCGCAGCCGTCGGCCAGGGGACGTCCGTGGTGTGGATCGCCGACCATGTCAACGGTCTGGTGACCTGCGAGGCCGGCCGGCCGGAAACGGCAACTGCACCGAACGGACCGGCACAGATGTTTTCCGGCAGGATGGTTTGTGCGAACGGTGTCCTGTATGCGGCGGGCGGCGGAGCGGATGCGTCCGGCGCAGGCCTGCACCGGACGGGTGCAATCCATGTGCTGTCGGGCGGGATGTGGGCGTCTTTTTTCCATGAGAGCGCCGAAGATTTCGTTTCGGTGGCGGTGTCGCCCCGCGATGCATCGCAGTGGGCCGCCGCTGCGTGGGGAACCGGGGTGGTGCGCTATGCCGGCCAGAATCCGACAGAGATTTTTACGGCTGCAAACAGCCCGTTGTCGTCCTATCCCGGAGGAGGACCGGAACCGGGCGATGTCTGCTACGACGGGCAGGGCAACCTTTGGGTGACACAGACTTATAGTCAGACACCGGTGGCGGTGCTGATACCGGAAGGGCAGTGGCATACTTTCGCATGGCCGTACAACGGCCGGTCGGGCCGGCTGTTTTTCGACGACGGCGGCCGTGGCTGGCTGTATGCCGACGGACAGGGAATGTTCTTGTTTTCGGATGGCGGGACCCCGACGGACGAATCGGACGACCGGCATATTGCCTTCTATCCCTCCTCTGCTTACGGGGCGTCGCTTCCCACGGTGAACTGTCTGGCGCAGGACCGCAACGGGGCGGTCTGGGCCGGCACGGAATCGGGGATAGTGCTGTATCCCAGTCCGGAACAACTGCTTTCGGGACAGGGACTTACCGGGTCACACATCCTGGTGCAGGGCATCGAGGAGCCGGACAAAATGTATCCGCTGCTGGGTGGCGAGCCTGTGCTGTCCATTGCGGTGGATGGCGCCAACCGCAAATGGATTGGCACGGCCACGTCGGGTGTATTTCTTCTTTCATCTGATAATAAGCAGCTTATCAAACACTTCACGGCATCGAACAGCCCATTGCCGGACGACCGGGTCACGGACATCTGTCTGTCCGATGTGTCGTCCGAGGTCTGGTTCAACACGCCGCTCGGATTGGTGTCGTACAGCAGCGATGCGGTGGCGGCGCAGACTAGTCTGGACCAGATGTATGTCTATCCCAACCCGGTGCGCCCGGAGTATGCCGGCGACATTACTGTGACAGGCTTGCTGGAGGGAACGGACGTCCGCATTACCGATGTGTCGGGACGTCTGGTTTACCGTGCGACTTCCACGGGCGGACGGGTGGTCTGGAACGGTCGCCTGCCGGACGGACGCCGGCCGGCTACGGGCGTGTATCTGATATTCTGTGCTGCGGCCGACGGCTCCGAATCGGCCGTGACCAAACTGCTGTTCGTGAGATAGCTGTTACGACGGCAGCTGCGGTCCGCCGTTTGCTGTCTCTTCATCACTGCTTGAGAGGACTTCTTCCATAACAGGCATTTCCATGGACATTCCCGCTGCGTTTTCTTCTCTGGTCTCTTTGGGGCGGTAGGGCTTGTATTCGTAATCGGTACCCAGGTACAGTTTGCGCACCCGCTCGTCTTCGGCCAGTTCGCGTGCCGTCCCTGACTTGAAGATCTTGCCTTCGATGAGGACGTAGGCCCGGTCGGTGATGGACAGTGTCTCCTGGACGTTGTGGTCGGTGATGAGGATGCCGATATTCTTGCTCTTGAGTTTCCATACGATGGACTGGATGTCATCCACGGCAATCGGGTCCACGCCGGCGAACGGTTCGTCCAGCAGGATGAACTTGGGATTGACGGCCAGGGCGCGTGCAATCTCGGTGCGCCGCCGTTCGCCGCCGGAAAGTTGGATGCCCAGGCTCTTGCGGATGTTTGTCAGACCGAATTCCTCGATCAGCGATTCCATCCTTTCTTTCTGCTCGGCGGCGGAAAGAGAGGTCATTTCGAGCACCAGCCGGAGGTTGTCCTCGACGCTCAGTTTGCGGAATACGGAGGCTTCCTGCGGCAGGTAGCCCACGCCCAACTGGGCTCGCTTGTAAACGGGTTCCTTGGTGATGTTACTCTCGTTGACGAAAATCTGTCCCTCGTTGGGCGCGATCAATCCCACCACCATGTAGAATGAAGTGGTTTTGCCGGCGCCGTTCGGCCCGAGCAGCCCGACAATCTCGCCCTGCGAGACATTGAAGGAAACTCCTTTGACAACAGTCCGGTTGCCGTATTTCTTGACGAGATTTTCTGCTTTCAGAATCATGGCGGTGCAGGTTTATTGGGTGCCGGTCTTGCGCACGACGCGGCGCGACCAGGCAATGGAACATTCATAGAGGAGCATCAGCGGCAGGACCACGACGACCTGGCTGAATACGTCGGGCGGCGTGATGGCTGCGGCCAGTACGAGCAGCAGCACGATGGCATGCCGCCGGTATTTGACGAGGAATTCGGGGGTAAGCAGGCCGGCTTTCGACAGGAAGACAACCAGTACGGGGAGTTCGAACAGCAGTCCGCTGCCGAGGGTCACCGACGAAATGGTCGAGAGATATGACTGCAGCGTCGGCATGTTCTGGATCTGGCTGCTCGAAGTGAAATGGGTGAAAAAATGTATGGACAGCGGTGCGATGAGGTAGTATCCGAACAGTACGCCGACGAGGAACAGCGCGGAAATCACCCATACGGCGCCCCTGGCGTTCCGGCGTTCGTTCTCGTACAGGGCAGGCCGGATGAATTGCCATCCTTCGAAGACGATGTAGGGAAATGCGACAATCAGACCGGCGACAAGCGAAACAATGACGGCGGCCGAGAACTGGCCGGCGATGGCGATGTTCTGGATGCCGGACGGCACGGCGTTGATGCAGAGACTTTCGGAGTGCAGCACCTGCCCCAGCCGGCAGAACATCCGGTTGGTGAAGAATTCGGGCATTTGCGGTGCCAGCAGCACCTTCTCGAACAGTTCTGTCCGGAAAATGAAGGCGGCGACGGCGCACAGCAGCACGGCCCACAGCGACCTGAAAAGGTGTCCCCGCAATTCTTCCAGATGGTCCAGGAAGGACATCTCGTCTTTCTGCGTCGTAGGATTCATGCGCTGTTTTTTTTGCTTCCTGCAAAAGTAAGCAAAACTAATCCACCGTCAGAAATTTCTGTGGAAAATTCACGAGAAAGACGCGGTCGGTGGCGCGGGTCAGTGCGGTGTACAGCCAGCGCAGATAGGACGTGTCGGGCGGTTCGTCGCGGAACCAGCCGTTGTCGACGAAGACGGTGTGCCACTGGCCGCCCTGCGACTTGTGGCCGGTGACGGCGTAGGCGTATTTCACCTGCAGTGCGTTGTAGAAGGGATCTTTGGCCATGGCTTCGCGCAGCCGTGCCCGGGAAAGGCCGGCATAGTCTTCCGCCACGGCATCATACAGTTTCTTTTGGGTTTCCTTCGGCAACGCCGCCTGTTCCGAAGGCAGGACGTCGAGCAGCAGCATGGCGTCCAGTTCGCGGTCGTAGTCTGTCAGAATGATGTCCGCTTCGGCGAAATGGAAACCATAGCGCTCTGTGAACCGGCGGATGCGGCGCACGCGGACGATATCGCCGTTTGCGATGAAGCCGTCGTCCTGTTCTCCGGTTGACCAGAAATAGTTGTTCTTGACCACCATCAGGACGTCTCCCGGGGAAATGGTTTCCTCGCGGAAGAGGATGCGGCTGCGGATGCCTTCGTTGTAACGGTTCGCCCGTTTGTTGGAGTAGCAGACGACGATGGTTTCTTCCTGACCGACACGGTCATAGGCGTCTTCCAGTTTCTCCAGCAGTTCGCCGCCGGAGATGGGGGTGATGTCGGTATAGGCTTCGGTCTGGAAGGTGGGGACGACCGGTACTTCCATGTCGATGAGCGTGCGCAGCATGGTGGCGTTGGCCAGGATACCGGACCCTTCGGCCTGTCGGGCCACTTCGGTGAGTTGGCCGGAGACGATGGGCCGGATGTATTGTTCCATGCAGGAGGGGACGAGCGCCGGACTGGCCGCCAACCCGACCGGCGGCAGCTGTGCCGTGTCGCCGGCCAGCAGCAGCCGGCAGTCCCGGCGGCTGCCGACGTATTCGACCAGGTCGGCCAGAAGGTTTCCGCTGCCGAAAAAGGTCTGTTCCACGGCGTAGCCGCCAATCATGGACGCTTCGTCCACGATGAAGATGGCATCACGCAGTTTATTGAAATTCAATTCAAAAGAAGAGAATGCATCGGTGGAGGACTTGCGCCGGTATATTTGCCGGTGGATGGTGCCTGCGGCGGAACCGACGTGACTGCTCAGCACCTTGGCCGCCCGCCCTGTCGGCGCCAGCAGCACCACGGGACGGTGCATGTCCTGCAGCAGCCGGGCGAACGCTGCCATGACCGAGGTCTTTCCGGTACCTGCGAAGCCGTTGAGCAGCATCAGCGGCGCTCCATCGGCATCGAAGGCGAAGTGGAGCAGCTTTTCCATGACCTCGCGCTGTCCGGCGGAAGGCGTGAATGGGAGGTGCTGCAGCATCCGCCGCATCAGGCGGCTGTATCCGAGAGCGTCCGGGGATGGTGTCATGGGCGTTGGCGTTCCTGCGAATCGAAAGTTTTTCAAATAATTCACTAAGATAACGCTTCTTTTTACTTTTTTGCTTACTTTTGCACAAAACATTTGCGCAAAACTTTCTTAAAAGTAAGGGAAAATGAATTGGAAATCTATCCTTCAGATTGTCTTGTTTGTTATTATTGTTCTTCTTATAGTTCTGATTTACAATAGTATTCAGGAACCTGTCCGTTTCAATCGCGAAGTGAGCCGCAGGGAAGGCATCACCATCCAGCGTCTGAAGGACATCCGTACGGCCCAGCTGGCATTCAAGTCGGAGCATGGTTTCTTCGCCAATGACTTCGATACGCTCATCAATTTCATCAAATATGGCAATTTCACGATTGTCAAGCAGATTGGTGATGAGGATGCGTTGGCTGACGGTCTGATTTCGGAGATTATCCGTGACACGGTGCGTATTCCGATCCTGGACTCGATTTTCCCGCCGAAATACCCCATCGACTCGTTGCGTTATGTGCCGTTCGGCGATCCGGGCAGTGAATTCACCATCGGCGCTACCGAGTTGGAGACCAACTCCGGCGTGTGGGTTCAGGTGTTCGAAGCGGCGGTTGAGAACAATGTGTTCCTGAAGGGACTCGACCCGCAGATGCTGGTCAACTACAACGACACCCGTGAGAAAATGGCGGGTTTCCCCGGTCTGCGCGTCGGTTCTCTGACAGAAACCACCAACAATGCGGGTAACTGGGAGTAATACAGATTTCCGCTGCCTGAAAGATTTGTCCTGTAGCTTCGAGCCTTCCTCGACAGCGTCTTACCACATATCCATCCTGCTGCGGCCGGATGGATTTTCTTTTTGTGCCGTATCGCCGGAGACGCATGTGTGCAGGTTATACCGCGACTATGCTTTCGCTGTCGAACCCTTTGCCGGCAATGTCTGGGACCTGGCTTGTGTCGGAACTTACGCGGAGGCTGTGCGGCGGGTTTTTGCGCAGGATGCTGCACTGCAATTAAAATACGGCCGTTGCCGTGTCTTTGTGGATTTTCCGTTGGTCACCCGGGTACCTGGTGCTTTCTTTGTGCCGGACTCGCCGGAGGTGTATTTCCGGCCCTATCCGCCCGGCGCCATGGACGGCATGGCTTTTTTCTCCGAGCCGGCCGGTGCTGGCAGCGACCGGCTGGTATTCGGATTGCCGCAATCTTGGACGGAATTCTGGCAGGAACTGTCCCGCGAACCGGTGACGTGGGCCCATGCGGCGACGGCGCTGTGCGACCTGGAAGTCGCTCCATCGGAAGAACCATTGATGAAACTGCTGGTTGCGACCGGTCATGTGACGGTTTCATTGCAGCGGAACGGCAGGATACTTCATTATAACCACCATCCGGCGGAAGTGCCGGCCGATGTGCTGTATTTCGCCATGGGCGCGATGCGGCGGCACGGTGTGGCACCTGGCCGGTGCGAAGTCCGTTGTGTTTCCTCGGCGCCGGCGATGCCGGCCGGATCTGTCGCCGACCTGCTGCGACCGTATGTGCTCCGGACCATATGTCCGGTTGCGACGTGGCCCGGACAGCCTGTTGCCGACGAGGCTGGTTCATCTTCTCTGTTACTTCAGCCATGCGTATAATCGGAGGTGCATACAAGGGACGGACATTCATGCCCGACCGTCATTTCACAGGGAGGCCCACGACCGATTTCGCCCGCGAGAGTCTGTTTGACATCCTCGGCAACCGCCTTGATTTTGCTTCGATTACCGCACTGGACCTTTTCTCGGGAACCGGTGCGGTCAGCTATGAGCTGATTTCGCGCGGATGTCGTTCGGTCGATGCCGTCGAGCTGGTCAGACAGCATGCCGCGTTTATCCGGAAAACGGCCGACCGCTGGGGCATGCAGGGGCTGCGTGTCATCCAGCAGGATGTGTTCAGGTTCCTGCAGATTTCCCGTCGGACATATCAGTTGGTATTCGCCGATCCGCCCTATGAACTGTCTTCGCTGGGCACGCTGCCGGAGGCGGTACTCTCGCACCCGCAACTGCTGGCTCCGCAAGGGCTTTTCGTGCTGGAACATCCACGCAGCTTCGATTTTTCGTCCCACCCGCTGCTGGTTGACCATCGCAAATACGGGCATGTCCATTTCAGTTTTTTCAGCAAGCCATGCGAAGAACCCAGACAGAACCCATAAGCGGTATCGTGGCGCAGGTCCTGCATGAGATGCACATCGACGGCCCCTTGAAGCAGGCGCATGTCCTTCATGCATGGCCCGTTGTGCTGGGCAGCGCCATCGGCCAGGTGACAGACAAACTGTATTTCCGCCGGCCTGGCGTGCTGTGTGTCCGGATTCGTTCGTCCGTGGTGCGCAATGAGCTGCTCATGAACCGGCAGCAGATTGTGGACCGGCTGAACCAGGAGGTCGGAGAACAGGTTGTGAACGAAATAATCATCCTTTGATATGGCACGTAAACTCATACTGGTTTCGAATGATGACGGTTATCTTGCCCCGGGACTCCGCGTCCTGATGAAGGTGGCGGCGGAGTTCGGCGAGGTGGTGGCCGTGGCACCCGACCGGGCTCAGTCTACGACGTCGCATGCCCTGACCATGCGCGAACCGTTGTTTGTGTCGAAGAAAGAGGAAACGGCCGAGTGGTCTTTGTATACCTGTTCGGGCCTGCCCGCCGACTGCATCAAGTTTGCCATGCATGAGGTGGTCTCGCGCAAGCCGGATTTGATCCTGTCCGGCATCAACCACGGCGAGAATGCTTCGTGCAGTGCCCTTTATTCGGGCACTGTGGCTGTGGCGGCCGAGGGGTGTCTGCATCATGTCCCGGCCATTGCCTTTTCCGTGGCGAGTCCGGATCAGCAGGCGGATGTGTCTCCGTATATCCCTGTCGTCCGGGAGATTATCCGGAAGGTGCTGCAGGACGGCCTGCCCACAGGTTCCTGTCTCAATGTCAATATTCCGGAGGTGCCGGCGGCGGAATTGCGCGGCATCCGTCTCTGCCGGCAGGCGCGCGGCTATTGGAACGAAGAGTATTGCCGTCATGAGGATCCGTCCGGGCGGCCGTATTACTGGTTGTCGGGTTTCTTCGTCAACAAAGAGCCGGAGGCCGAGGATACCGACGTCTGGGCCGGAACGCACGGCTATGTCTCGATGGTGCCCATGCAGGCCGACATGTCGGACTATGCGGCGCTGGACGCGCTGAATGCCGCCTGGCCGGATTGGCGCCAGGTGGGAAAATAAACGTCTGCCAACGTATTTTTTTGGCGTAGCGACGTTACCTTTGCAAGGTATAAACAGGTTGCCATGAAATATTATATCATCGCCGGTGAAGCATCGGGCGACTTGCATGCTTCGAACTTGATGCGCGGACTGAAGAAGGCGGATCCCGCCGCCGATTTCAGATTCTGGGGCGGCGACAAGATGCTGGCCGAGGGCGGGGTGATGGTGCGTCATTACAAGTCGCTGGCCTATATGGGTATCGGTGAGGTCCTGGCCCATCTGCCGGATATTTTCCGCAACATGTCGCAGTGCCGGAAGGATATCCTGCAGTACGGGCCGGACGTGGTCATCCTGGTGGACTATCCCGGATTCAATCTCTCCATGGCCGCCTTTGCGCACAAGCATGGTATTCCGACCTATTATTATATCTCGCCGAAGGTCTGGGCCTGGAAGGAGAGCCGTGTCAAGCAGATCAAACGCTGTGTGGACCGGATGTTCGTCATCTTCCCGTTCGAAGTCGGATTCTATGCCAGACATAACTATAAGGTAGATTTTCAGGGAAATCCGCTCATCGATGCCATCGACGAGGTGCGTCGGACGTTGCCTGACCGGGCGGAATTCCTGTCCCGGAACGGTCTGCCGGACAAACCGATTGTCGGCCTGCTGGCCGGCAGTCGCGTACAAGAGATCAGCCGGTTGCTGCCTGAGATGCTCAAGGTGCGCCGGGCGTTCCCGGACTACCAGTTCCTGCTGGCCGGTGCACCGGCTATCGACCGGGAGCTTTACGACAGTATCCTTACACCCGAAGACGGGGTGACGTTGCTTTCCGGACAGACATACGACATTCTGCAGCATGCCGAGGCGGCGCTCGTCACGTCGGGAACTGCCACGCTCGAAACGGCCCTCTTCGACGTGCCGCAGTCGGTGTGTTACAAGACGGGCAGGTTCAGTTATGCCATCGGACGCCTGTTCTTCCATGACAAGTTCTTTTCGCTGGTGAACATTATCCTGGGCCGGCCGGCCGTGCAGGAGATTCTGCAGGACCGCGTGGCGGAGAGGATGGAAGCCGATTTGCACAGTCTGCTCGAAGATCCGGCCCGCCGCGACCGGATGCACCGGGACTACGCCGAGCTGCGTGAGATTTCGGGCGGGAGCGGTGCATCGGAGCGGGTAGCCGGCTTGATGGTGAAATATCTAACCGAAAAATAAACCTTCGCGCGCAATATACTACAAGCCAGACTGTCTCGTTTTAATCTGTATTTTTGCAGCAACAATCCAGCAGCAAAAATGATAAAAAGGGCAGGGAAGAGGGCCCCTAAGACACCGCATGGAAACTGTCAGCGAAGATAACAAAAACCGCCCGACTTGTCACAAGCGGGGCGGCCCAGGTTTACGCAAAAAGAACTGCTTTCAAACCACTTTCAAATTAACCACCGAATTACTATAGGAATACAAACTTGTCATGAAATAATTATCCAGGAAAGACCACGCCGATGAGGCGGATGATCCTGGCACGGTACCGGACGGCGGCCGCCGCCAGCAGCAGCCAGAACCCGACGGCCATCCAGCGGACGGCCCGGGGCGTGCGGCGCACTTCCACGGGGTGCTCCACCTCGACAGGCACCTCGCGGTCACGATAAACGATGCTGTCACGCACATGCTCCACGGTGACAGTCTGGACGGGCAGCTGCGCGCCGGTAGGCAGCAGCGTGTGATGCAGCAGTCCCCCGTGCACCTCTGCCGTCGTCACGGCATATCGGCCGGCTATGCGGCTCACGGTGTCGCGGGTGACAATGCGCACTACCTCGACGGGTACGTCGACCCAGGCCGTGTCAATGCGCTCCCGGTAGATCTCGCGATACTCGATGCGGATGCTGTCGCGCTGTACAGGCGTGACGACGCCGCGTCCCGTCCGGCATCCGGTGATGGAGGCCAGAAGGATCAGCATCGTTATCAGGTTTCTCGGTATCTCGCCAGGCATGACTAGAATTCAGGTCGATACGGCAAGATACCTTGTATCGTCACGCCGGCCAAGAATCGTGGCGACATTTTATCCACATTCGTTATACGGCCGATGTTCCTTCCGTCCATTTATCCTGATTTAATGAGGCAGCCGCCCAGAATGGAGCCTTTGCGCCTGGCAACTAGAGAAGCTTTTATGGCCCCGAAATACTTCACACCCAATTGCGCTGCCGGAAATAACCCGTGAACGCAAACGGCTCCCTGTGCTCCAGATAGTCCATGTCGCTGTCGTTGGCGTAGGCCTCCGCCTCGAAGGCTATGCCGTGGTAGGCGTCGCGGTGGTCGGCGAACATACGGCGGAAGAGGTACTCCACGCCGTACCAGAGGAAGAACAGCCCCAGCGTTTCGCGCTGCTGCTCCACATGGATCGATTCGTGGCGTATCACCTTGCGTGCCCATCGTCCCTTTTCCCTGTTGTACCAGGAGATGGCGTCCCACACCTCCGGCTGGACGAAGATGCCGAGGGGATAGAGGGTGATGCCGGTATAGCCGCGGAGCATCCGCTGCATCCAGCGCGGCATGACGTGCACCACGGCACGGCGGCCGCAGAGGCTGGCAACGGCCGTTATGACGGTGAGAGCTGCCTGGAGGCAGACGAGGGTAAGCAGGATCGCCTTCATGGCTGTTTTTGTGTCATTTCATGCCGTTTTCTTACAAATAATGGCGCTTTCCTGGCATAATATGGCATTTTCTTGCCTTATTATGTCACTTCAGCGACCTGTATCCGCCGCCTATCTTCTGCCGGAGCACCTGGCGGCGGTGGCGCGGACCGAATGACACATGCACCCAGTCCGGCCCCGACACGTTGGGACTCTCGAATATGAGCTGGTCGAAGGGGAGCTGCATGTCGCGGATGAGCTGGAACAGCTTCGCGTTCATGGCCCGGTCGCGCGAATAGTCCTCTATGTCGGCGGCCTCGCCCAGGGTATGCTGCGAGTTCGTGGCACCGCCCACGGCGGTGTTCAGCGCCGGACAGCGGTAGCCTGAGTTGACCACTATGGGACGCCCCCATGCCGCCCGCAGCGGGTCGAGTATGTTCTCCACGAGCGCCGTCAGCGCACGCCTGGCGGCGGCGTCGGGGTGGTTGCGTATGCCCAGCCGGGAGGCCGTGGCGCTCTTGGTAAGTTCGGAGAGGGTGAAGTATTGCATCATCAGTTCATTTTTACATCATATTTTCTTTGACCCAATCTATTTCGCCTTGTTTTAGAGTCCTATTGAACAGCAAAAAAGAAGCGATATATAGTGTAGCCATTGAAGGAGCGTCACTTTTCAACGACCCAAGACCACCAAGGCACAACATGCAGTTACCTGAAATCGGGTGGTTGTCTGATGAAACGGCTGTACCATCGTAACTTGTCGGTGTGAAGTAGAGTTTACCGCCGTTTGGAAATTTTCTTGTAATTTGTGTTCCAAACCAAACAGGATTCTTATTATTATTGCTGGCTAAACTTGCCACATTGAATGTTGTTCCTGTTTGATTCCCTTCAAACCAAAATACGCCAGCCTTATATGTTGAAGTCCCCATCCATGCAACAGCATTCTGTCGGTCGTTGGAAGAGGTGTATTCCCTATTTATAAGCATGGTGAAATCAGACAATGCTGGAATAGATGCGCATTTCAAAATCCTATATCTTGTAGGTCCCCAAGCATAGCCAAACTGAAAACACTTGCCGATTGTTCGCGTCGTCAGCGGCATTGTTGCGGGCGTATATGTTGATTCAACTACCATGTCATAGCCATTGCCAGAAAGGTCTGGAACTATATCACCATGATTCAATGTCGTTGCATCTGGGAAACTTGTCTCGCAATCGTACCAAGCCACAAGGCCACGAGGAATACCAGGCTCTCCTTTAGGCAACATTAATAATCTACGCCTCATCTTTTCAGAACGATTAATAATGGTTATTCCACAAGTTTCCAACCAGCCGAGTATTCTTCCGGCGACCACGTATTATAGTCAATGAGCGACACATAGTGCGCACCTTCATACGTCACCTTGTCGCCCGTCATGTACGCATCGGCGCTACCAGTTGGTCTGACCCACTCCGGCCACTCCTCCACATAGACGCGCACCCACAAGGCCGGAGTCAACTCTGGACGCCATTCTTCCTGCACCGTATGCGCCTGCACACACTTCCACAACTTGCGGTCATCATACACGCGCACACCCAACGCGACATCCTTGCCTATCATTGATGTCCACGTCGGGAACAATTCCGGCATATCCTGTGCCTCATTGTCCGGCAACGCTTCCGTCTGGCCTTTCAAGAACATAAGCAAGGCGCGGAGCGTTTCATCTTCCGATGGCGCGTCCTGCGGCGGCAGAGGCACAGACGTCCACACCTGCACAATCTCGTCACCTACTTCCTCCCAACTGGACACTTCCTGCATGCCCTCGGCGGGTTCTGGCGCAGGCGTTGTCACCACATCCTTGTACCCAAGTGCCGTCAACACTTCGTCCGGCACGGGACGGTATTTCGTATTTCCGTAGATAACGGTCGAAGGGGCATATTGCAACACCCCGTTGATTAACTTCCCTTTCATTTCCTATGCTGTTGTATGTTCTTTCATAACCAATGAAATGTGTGTAGCGTCCAACACGACGAACGAGCACTCGTAGATGCTGCCCGACGTGAGGTCTGTGTAGGCGATGGTGTTGCCTGCCGAAAGACCGGCATAGCCGTCATCGTCACCGAGTATGAACCCCGACGGTGCCGTGAAACTTGCACTGGCCGAAGCCGCCGTAAAGATGTATCGAAGTTCCTCTGCCACGCCCGTGCCCGCTGGCGCAGGGAGCGTTATGTCCGGTGTCGCACTGCCAGCCCGCACCTCCGTGTTCCACGCCGCGACGCTGCCGGCCAGCGGGTAGTTCGCGCCTGGTATGGCGGCATACACGCCTCCGCTGGTGACGAGGTTCGTACTGTTGGCCGTGGGTGTGCTGTCGATGCCTATCTGCACCACGTCAGCCTTCGGCCAGAAGAAATCTTTTATCAGGCCAAGCAGGTATCCCAGATTGGTCCCGTCAATTTTCTTTGACATATTCTTGTGTATTAAAGTTATACATAACCCAGAGCCGCCGGTGTGCCGGGGCCCTCGTTCTCATAAAAACTGCCGCTCTTGCGCTCGTAATAGAGGATTGCTCCGTCGCTGATGCGCTCCACCGGTACGAAGCAGGCACGGCCGTCGATAGATATCTCGTCGTATATAACGCCGGTCAGGTGTGCACTGGACGAGTTGGCCAGCATGCCTATGTAGAAGTCTCCCTCCACCTCGAACGTCGCCTCCTGCCATGTGACGGACGAAGGGAATCCCGTCGCGCCTGTGGGGCCGGCTACGATGTCGTAGCGCGTGTCGCTGCTTACGTTAGGCCGCGCCAACGCCGTGCCGTGGCGCATGTAGGCTGATGCAGCATGGTAGTAGGAGAAGTTTGCTTTCGAGGCGTTGCCGCTGTAGCAGCCGATCACGTTGCCCGCCGCCGAGGCCTGGTAGCTGAACCGCAGTGTGTCGCTTCCCCTCAGCCGGAATGGCGTCTCGTAGTGCACGCCGCCGTCGAAGACGATGCCTGTCAGACGGCGGTAGCCGGCAGGAACGCTGCCGTCTTCATAGACGAGGGCGTTGCCGTTGACCGAAAGCGCCTTGTTCTGTGATGTCTTGATCAGCTTTATCATTGTCTAATCCATTACAGAATCCCAGATGGTGTCAATCTCCGCCGTGGTGAGGGAGTCGTCCGGCAGGAACTTCTCCGGCACGGTCTGTTTTTCCGTCTGAACGCCATAATGGAGTTCATATCCAGCGTCCTTGAACGAAGGCCCGATGTAGATGCCAGTGGCCGACGTGATGCCTGTGCCGCGCTGGACGGTAAACACCGTTTCCCAAGACAGCAACTCTTCATCATAGAACTGCACGTAGGTATCGTCTTGTTCGCCCTCCTTGACGTCCACAAGTTGATATTCCACGTCCACACCGTCTTTCGTAAGGCCGTTGATGGCAGCATCGTCCGGCGTGTCGGTTGATACAAGAGCCCGGCCCCACTCGACCGTTTCATCCGTGTATTTCGCCACCTTCGGCTCGCCTACCTCCATCTCGTAATACAGCCCCTGGTTTTTTCTCGCCAGCATCTGCTGCGCTTCCGTCAGCTGCTGTGCTTCATCGTAGCGCACGGCACCCGCCGTGCTGCCGCCGGGTCCTTTACTCTGTCCACCCCCTATGCCTATGATTATGCTCATCTCTCTGTCCTCCTCTTATTCGTTATACCATTCGCCTGTGCCCCAGTACAGGTCGTATGCGGTGAGGTCGAGGCCGCTTGCCTCGACAGCTTTGACCAGCAGGGGAGACCAGTCGCCTTCCGGGAACGGGAACGACGCGAACGTGTCGGAGGCCCAGGCCTTGACCGACATCGCGACGTGCGACTGTGATTCAGTGCCGTCCTTGGGGACGATCAGTACGGAGAAGGGCCTCCCTGACAGCGTGAAGTCCGCCGACAGGTCGGTCACCTTGCCGAAGTTTACGATGCGTCCTGCAAAGACGCTTTCCGAGATATACTGCTTCATTTTTCTTCGTTGTTTATTGGTTTATCTGATGATTCATTACTGTTGGGCCGGTCGTCGTCCTCCAGTGCGTCGGCGATGTCGGCGTGGAGGAGCGCGCCGAGCAGCCGGAAGACGTTGAGATGCTTCCGTATGCCGCGCGACTGGAAGAAGTTGTCGAAGATGGACGAGAGCTCGATGGCGCATATCAGGGCCATGATGGCCGCCGCCATGACCGGTATGCCGAACACGTCGCCAAAGGCGCCGCCGAGCAGCATGGCGATGCTTATCCAGCAGATGTAGTCCACTATCTTGTTCAGTGTCCTGCGCACTGCTCTCGACAGGCGTATCGTCTCGCCGCGCGCGTGTGCGGCGGCAAGGCCGAAGCGCAGATCCGCCGCGACCAGCACCAGAGCCACGACCGACCAGGTGACGAGGTTGTGCCAGCCTTCGACGAAAGGTGCGGCCGCAAAAGCCGCGACCCCGTACAGTGAGCTGTGTTCCGCCGCTATCATGCCGTCACTCCTTTATCCACAGGCGCGCCACGTCGCCGCTGATGTCCACATGCGGGGCTATTTCGCTCGCGAGTCGCATCGCCACGCGGTAGCGGTACCGGGTTTCCCTCTCGCCCTGGATGCGTGCCGGCAGCATGTCGCTGATGCTGACAGCCTGCGTATCCAGGTCGTATTGTATCTGCAGACGGGCGAAGGCCTCTTCTGCGCGGATCCTGCGCCTTCGCTCGAGCAGTGCCCAGGCTGCGGCGGCTACGATGATGATTAAGACAATGATCTTCATTTTTCCAGAGTTTATGCTGATATTATTTCGTGTGATATATGATACAGATCGTAGGGGGAATCGCCGTCAAGCCTCACAAAGGTCAGCTTGTCCAGCTCGTGCGGCAGCAGCGTGAACGGGTCGCCCATGTTGCCGCCTGCGTAGAACGGAGCATCCGGGAAGGCGTAGTCCTGCCCGCTGTAGTGCGCCTTCAGCGTGATGTCGTAGTCGCTGCCGTTGTAGACGTACATGTCGAACGTGACGAATCCCGCCGGGACAGCCCCGAAGTCGAAATCCAGAACAAGCCGGTTGTTCGGCGCGTTCTGCGTCAGCTCCACGTACAGCTCGTCATTCATGCCGACCGCACAGTCAGCCACTGCCTCTACCGCCGTAAGCGTGATGCCGCATCCGCCTGCGCGGTCGTTGTATGCACCGCCTCCGCCGACGATCTGCCCGGCATACGCCCACTTCGCCGCCGTCGGGGTTCCCGCCTCGGTGCAGCGATAGTAATAATTGGTGTCCGTGTTGATGTACATGTCGCCGATGACGGCGCTCTCGACATCGCTTCCGGGGAATATCGTTCCGGCAGTACCGGTTCCGGTGATGGCCGTACCGGCATACCAGATGCCGCCGCGGTCGCCTTTCACCCCGGTATAGCCGCGTGGAATCTGGAAGTCGAGACGGGCCGCGTAGGGTGTGCCGCTGTTGCTGACGGAGGCCGGCGAGCCGGACGGCACTGTAGTGACATTCCCGACCGACACGGTTGCCGCATTGCCGGCATCGCCTTTCCACTTGTACCAGGGCTCGTAGGACGACGGCGTGAGCGGTGCGCTGGATGCCGTCGTCGTGCAGATGCCTATGTACTCGGACGGCGTAGTGGACATGTCGCTGCCCTGCGCATCCGTGGCGTAGCGGATATAGACGTACTGCGCCGTGCCGCCACCGCCGCTGCCGACCTGCTGCCATGTCTGGCCGCCGTTGTTCGAGTACTGCACGCCTCCGGAGGCGTCCACGCGGAGCATGTACTGCCCGTTACGCGCCACGATGTGCGGCGTGTTGTTGCTGTCGGCGTAGGCGCGGAAGTAGGCCGATGCCCCGAAGTTGACGGCCAGTCCGTTCGAGGCCACCTCGACCCAGCGTGAGGCGTATTCCACGGTCACCTGGTCGCCCTGGGCGACAGGGACTGCCGATGCTTCGGCATAGTTTCCGCCGTCGAGTTCCGCCTCCAGCACCAGCCGCAGCAGGTACGATGACGATGACGGCGCAAGCGATACGGCTACTTCGCCTGTGGTGACTGTTACGTCGTACAGGCGACGCACACCGTCCAATTCAAGCACCGTAAGTTGTGTGTTGCCGAGCAACAGCGTCGCCTTCGCCCAGTTCCCCGTGCGCGAGGGATGTTCCAGGTAAAGCCGCATTGCGGGGACATGGACGACGTTGTTCGCGGCGTTGACAGGGATCTCCGCCAGTGTCAGCGACAACATGTGCTGCCCGGAAGTCGATGCTGTCAACTCCGACTGCGAATTCCATGACACCGTTTCCCCCTGACTCTGCTGTTCCGTCAGCGTCTTGCCGTGCACCTTCATGTTCATGTTGCCGTTCTCGTCGAAGACGCTGATGGTGTTGTTCTCGACCTTGACGCTCTCGCCGGTGTCGGCCGTGCGGAGCATGCGGACGATGAGGTTGTCGATGATGGCCTCCTCGGCGAGGATAAGCCCCGTGGCGACACTCTCGTATGTCGCCGAAAAAGGTGTCCAGGCCGCGGGCGTAAGTGCCGGAGAGGAGCCCGTGACGGCCCCCGCGTCGGGCAGGGTGCGGTAATAGGCGACGTCACCTGTCAGGGCGTCCGTGACCTTGACGATGTCGCGCACCTGTGCCGTGCCGACATAGGTCTCCGTCGCACTCCATTCGCCGCGGTAGCGGTGTACGGGCGCGTTGGACGAGGCCTGGCCGGCGGTGCGGCCGGCGGTGCTGCGTATTATCTCTTCCAGCTTGTCCATGCCGTCGGCCACGGCCACGCTCTGCGCGTCCTGCTGCCGCAGACGCGACGACAGGCTGCACGTCACCGTCGAGTTCGAGAGTTCGACCTCCGGCCAGTACTGGCGTGTGACGTAGTCCTTGATGCCCGTGATGCGCAGCAGCTTGGCCACGTCTTCGCCCAGCATCGCATCGTCGTACAGGGCGATGTAGGCGCCGGGCCGCAGATGGTCGCGCACGGCCTGCGTGCCGGTCGTCCAGCTGCCGCGCAACGCTATGCCGTCCAGCTTCAGCGTCCACGCCACGGCGTCCTCCTCGTGTTCGTACAGATAGCGCACTGCCGCTCTGTACATCTCCCACTCCGCGCCGGAGCGGTCGCTGTCACGGCGGATGTATTCCTGCGGCAGCGTACAGCCGTAGATGACATACTGGTCGCCGACGGCCGGGATGTACCCTGTCGTGCCGTCGGGCATCATGATCCCGTCCTGCTCGGCGGGGACGATCTCGAACAGCCGCGTGCCGTGGGTGTAGCGTACGTCGAATGTACGTCCGGCCAGCATGCCGCTCTGGAACGTAACCTGCAGGGCCTGTCCGGCGATGACGTATTGCCCGTAGTCGATGGCGTTGCTCGTGTCGTAGAATCCGTAATAGAGGAACGGGCTGCCTTCGCTGTCGAAGCCGTTGCGCACATAGACCGCCGTGACGCTGCCGGTGTGCGACGGGTAGATGTCGGAGAGGTCGAGCGCCGCCTCGCAGCGCGTCAGGGCGACCAGGTCGTTCCTCCGGATGCAGCGTCCAGAGTTGTCGGTGCGGTATATCCGCGCATGGGAGCTGTCGTAGCCCGTCTCGCCCTGGAAGTGCTCGCCGTCGTAGCCGTAGACCGTGTTTCCGGGCATGTGGAGCGTCTTGGAGCCATAGGAGGCGAGCGATATGTTACGGTCGCCGCCCTGCACCCACAGCCGCTCTATGGCCGGGTCGCCGTCGTTCGCCCTGACCAGTGCTTCGCGCAGACCTCCGCCGCGGCCGAACTCCAGGGGAAGAGCATCGCCGGCACCCGTGCCGACGCTCTTGAAGTATTCCACGCGGCGCAGATACACCAGGTGATTCGCCGGATCGATCTCCCACTCCGTGCCGAAGGCTTCAGCGACGGCCTGCAGCGCGTCCCATACGCTGTACATGTCGAACGAGACGAGCCGTGCGGGACCGTCGATCGATCCGCTGCCAGCCGCCCATGTGCCGGCACCCTCGCGCTCGTTCAGGTTGTCCACGATGAGCGCGACAAACTCGGCGGGCGTAGCCGTGTAGGGGAACGAGGTGCGCCGGTCGACAGGGTTGACGACGATGTACCGCGAGAGATATTCCTCATCGTCAGGCGCGGAGAAATAGCCCGTGTAGGTATAGTAACGCTCGCCTTCCTTCTCGATCTTCATCGGACGCAGCAGCGTGTATGTCGTACTGTCGTACACGCAGGTCGCGCCGATGGGGAAGTCGATGTATTCCGGCAGGCGGAACTCCAGCGTCAGGCCGTCGGCGGCCATGATGGCGCGGTAGCGCATCGAGGTCTCCTCCGGGACGACGTCGCGGTAGGTGCTGCTGTATGATATGCGGATATAGTCGCTCATTGTGCCGGATCCTGGTCTGTGATGAGAAAATCAAGTGAAAAGCGGCACATGCAGCCGCCGAACGGCGTCAGATGGAACACCGACATGGCGGCGCCGGTGTATATGCCGTGGACGGTCAGGGACTCCGGTGCATAGGTCAGCGTACGGGGGCCGCTGCGCGTGATGTTGTACAGCAGGGCCTGCCAGCAGCGCCAGAAGGCCGCCGTCGTGCCGTGCCGCATCAGCAGCTGCACGCGGGCGGTCTTGCGGCCGTACAGGAGGCCGCCGGCAGCGTCATACTGCGCACCGCCGGACGGCAGCGCGGCCGTGAGGTTCTGCTTCGCGTCCGGAGCCTTGTACATCGCGTCGCGCGTCCCGGCCAGCAGCTGGCAGTGGTACCACGACACGTCATGGCTGTCGATGGACAGCCCCTGTACGGGCAGTCCGGAGGCCGTGGGTGCCGCATAGGTGTAGCCCTGCAGCAGCGGCGTGTCGTCCTCCAGTGTCAGCGACAGGATGGTCAGCGCATCATGGCGGCTGACCTGCGGCATCGCGACGAGCCTCAGCGGCCGCTCGACGTAGGTGCCGGACCCCGTGGACAGCTGACGGAACTGCCAGGTGTGGACGCTCGTGCCGCCGTCGGCCAGCGCGCCGAAGAAATCCGACAGGTCGCTGCGATGGGCGATGAGCCGCACCTGCACCCGCCGGACGTCCTCGGGGAGGGCCTCTGCCGTGTCCACCTCGATGCCGCCGTCGCGCCAGTCGTTGACGGCGGGCATGCGGACCGCCGGCAGCGCCACGACCTGTGCCAGCGACCCCTCCGCGAGAGATACGCCGTAGGCCGTCCGCGCGGATACGCCGTCGATGTACAGAGTGTCGCCGTATGTTACTGTCGTGCTCATTGCATCCTCACGCCCTTGGTGTTTATGTTGCTCAGGTCACTGCGCACCTGCCTGAGATCCGACTGTATCTGCTCCAGCCGCGCCGTGTTGCGCTCGATGCCGTGCAGCGCCGCCAGCTGTTCACTGGCCAGCGCCGTCAGCTGCCTCGACTGCTCCGCGATGGTGTACGTGTGCGACTGGATGACTGTCGCGCGTCCGTTGAGCTCGTCCACGGTGTCCTGCGACGCCTGTGCGATGCCGCGCGCGGTGGCCTCTATGTTGCCGCCGCCGTTGCGCAGCGCCGAGAAATCCGTCCCTGCGGCCTCCGCGTAGGAGTAGATGTCGCGTACCATGTCCGTGGCGGCCATGATGGCATCCGGCAGGCCCTCCCTGATGAGCGCCATGACATCGGCCACGTCCTTGGCCCGCTGATCGCTCACGAAGGCATCGCGCAGCTGGTCAGCGTACTGGTTGAGATAGTTCTGCAGGATGAACGACGAGGCCATGTCGCGCGCCATCCTGTCGATGACGTCAGCGCCCACGTCGCCCAGCTGCTCCATTGCGTCGGTGCCGTTCAGTATGCTGTCCGCTATGACGTCGCCGATGTTCTTCGCGAAGTCACCCAGGATGTCCTGGGCGTAGGCCTCTATCTCCTCGATGAGCTGATGGTAGGCATCCGCCAGGTCTATGGCGTTCTGTATCTGCTTGCGCTGCTCTTCCGTTATCTGTGTGTTGGTCTGGAGGAACACACGAGCTGCCTCGGGGTCGAACTCACCGTTGACGGGATCGCCTGAGAAGATTTCGGGATACAGGTATGCCAGCGTGCTCTCGTAAGTCATGCCCCTCTTGCCGACGTGCATATGGCGCAGCGCGTTCATCTCATACTGTCTTCCAGCCTGGCCATTGCCTATACCTTTGTTGTAGTCGGAGACTATCTGTTTGCGCAACTGCTCCGTGGCCTCGCCGGCCGCGGCCAGTTCCCTGAGGTATGACTGCAGCGAAGCCAGATCATTGGTCTGCATTGTTTCGCCGAGAGCCCTGTTATAGGCCTCCAGCGCGCTCTGCGCACGACGCCATGCGTCGCTAATCTGGCCTATCTTGTCCGTTCCGAAGAGAGACGAGTAATCGCCACTCGCCGTGATCTGCTGCAGCTGCCACGCATTGGCAAAGTCCGTCAGGTTCTGCTGCAGTTCTTTTGTCTCGGCTTTAGCCTCGCGTATGCCGGCAACGTATTTTGATATGATTGTCGAGAAGGTGGCTACGACAGCCCCTTTGGCGCCACCTTCCTGAAATCCCCTTTTGAGCGCTGAGTAAAAGTCGTTCAACTCTCCGACAAGCCTCTGCAGATTATCGTTGCCCTCAGAGAAGGCTGACACTATCTCGCTGATACCTTCTGCGTAGATCTTGGCGCCGGCATTGAACGATTTCCATGCTTCACGCAGTGATTTTTCAACGCCTTCAATGTTGCCATCCCTGGCGGCAGCTTTGTATTCCTTGAGGGCCTTCACCATTTGTTTGAACGGATTACGTCGACGCAGTTCGTCCCGTACCCTGTTCAGACTGTCCATCATCGCCTTCAAGGCGTCTGCGCCGATGTCGCCGGACGCGGCAAGGATCTGTTCCGCCTGGCTGAGATAATCTTCCAGTACCCCCGTCGAATAGGTATCTAGGTCGCCCATCAGCGTCTGCCACACCTCCGTCATTGTCACCTGCTGACGGCGCAACTCAGACAGCTCCTCATCCCGGCGCTTGCGGGCCATGTCGGCACGCTTTTTCTCGCCCTTCTCCTCAAGCAGTGTGATTTCGGCCTCGTACTTGGCCACAATGGCCGCACGCTGCTCCTCGTAGGTTTGGTACTGCGTGAGTAGGTCTTCATATACGGCCTGCCGTCCCTCTATCCGTGCCCGCGTCGCCCGGAGGGCCCCCTCTTCCAGCGCTGCTTCCTGCTCATCGGTCAACTGAGCAGCCGGATTGACGGTCTGGGCCTCCTTGAGCCAGTCCTCGCGTTTCCGCCTGATGCGTTCGACCTCGCGCTCGTAGGCAAGGTCCACCTCGGCCAGTTCGCGTTCGTAGGTGTCGGTTATGGCCGCGACCTCAGCCTGCCGCGCCTCCAGACGCGCGTCGGCCAGCTGCCGTTCCACCTTCGCCAGATACTCTGCTTCGCGCCGGGCCCGCTCCTCGGCTTTTTCCGCGGCATCCTTCCTGGCTTTCTCTGCCTCCTCCTCCGCCTTCTTCCTGGCTGCTTCGGCGGTGGCGTCGAACGTTGTGAGACCGGCCTCCTCCAGCAGCGTGGCGGCATCGCCCTGGTACTGCTGCACCTTGCGGAAGAGATCATTGAGCTCACCCTGCATGGTGGCTATCTTCGTCTTCTGCTTGATGTAGTCCTTGTTCTCGACTTCGTATGTGATGCCGGATTCATCGGCGGCGAGGCGCGTATGCGTTTTCTGCATGCCCTCGAGCTTCAGTTGCTCGCGCAGTATCTCCGCGGCCTTGTCCTCGGCCAGCTTCTGGGCCGCAGCCGCCTTGGCGCGTGCGATAAGGGAGCCGGTAAAGGTGTCTTTGTTGTTGATGAAGGCGTTCTCGGCATCGGTGACGTCCCTGATGGCCACGCCCAGGTCCTCGAAGGCCTTGGCGTTGTCCTTGATGAACTGCTCCTTGGCGGCCATGCTGTCACCGAGGGCGCTGTATTGCGCCGCCAGCGACTGCAGCGCCGCGACGTTGTCCTTCGCCTCGTCTGCCACGGCGGCCCGCATGTCCTCGGCCTCCTGCCGCACCTTGCGGATGTTGGATATGATCTTGCCCAGTACGGCGGTGAATGCCGCGAGGGCTACGCCGGCGACACCGGCAAGGCCTTTCATGGCGGTCGTCAACCCCAGGACGATATTCTTGTAGAACTGCGTGACGCTGGCCAGTGTCTTGATCCGGAATGCGCTCGTCGAATGAAGGGTGTTGGCCAGCTGCTGCATCCCCATCATAGTACTCATCAGGGACTGCATCTTGGTCTGCACCTTCATCAGCTTCTCGGTGTCCTTCGTGAAGAGGCCCACGACACCCGACGCAGCCGAATATGCCCCGACGAGCCCCTGTACGCCCTGTACGCCCTGTATGAGGGCTGTCCATTGCGTCGCGCCCGTCGTGTCGAGCTGCCGCAGCTGCTGTATCTCGCGATAGACCGTGCCCAGCTTGCCGAGTGCCTTCTCCAGGGCCCGGTATTCCTCCGTATTCTGCTGGCCTGCCAGCCGCATGGCGGCCATCTCGTTCGTTATCTTCTGGATCTTCGTCCGGAAGGATTCCATCGCGCCGGCCTGCATCTCGCTGTAGCGGGCGCGCAGCCCGTCGAGGGATGCCTTGTTGATGTCTATTTCCTTGCGCTGTTCCTTCAGCTGTGCCGTCAGCTGGTCTTTCTTGCGCCCGGAAGGCAGGGCGTCGATGGCGGCGGCGGTGTCCTTGTAGGCCTGCTCCAGCTGCTTGACCGTCACGACCTGCTGGTTGATGCTCTCCTTGAGATTGGGCAGCGCTTCCGCCGCCGATTCGCCGTAGGCCCGCTTGAACGCCTGCTCTATGTCTCCCGCCGCCTGCCGCATGGCCTCGTCCATCTTGCGGCCCTCCTTGGCGGCGGCGTCGCTGATGCCGGACAGGATGCGTTCGGTCTGCCGGGCATCGGACTCCATCTGCGAGTTGTCGATGCCGGTCTGGAAGTAAATCCGTCCGCCTTCTTCTGCCATCGTCGTGAGGGTTATACGAGTTGATCTGCGAGCGCCCGGTTGCGCGGGTCGTCCATGTTGATGACCACGCTGTGGTCGTTCTTGTCCTTAAGACGTTCCGTGTCGTACGACGGCGCGCACGAGAGGAACATCGTGATGTTTGTCCAGGTCATGTCCAGCACTTCGGAAGGCGGACAATGCAGGGACGTGGAGACGGCATATATCACCGCCCAGATGCTGTTGTTGTCGTCGGCCGCAGTATCTGCACGCCGCGGAGGAAATTTATAGTGCTGAAAAAAAAAGCGGTGTCGCGCTGGTGCAGCAGCTGCATGAGTGCCCGGAATGCCTCCTCCGGCGTCACGCTGCGCTCGATGTGCCGCGCCAGGAGAGACCGTGCCGTTGTCTTCGGGCGCCACACCTGCCAGATATGGCGGCGGGCGGGGCTGCCGTCTGAGCCGACGATCATTAGGGCCAGCGCGTCGGCGACGACGGGACCTATGCGTCCGGCTGTTGCGACGACGGCCTGCGCGACATCGGCCTTCTCGTCGATGTCGGGGAGATGCGCCTCTGCGAGCAGCCCGGACAGCTCTATCATCGTCCGCAGCGTCGGCCGCCGGACCGTGTACGCCTGCCCGGCGATGACGACGCGCTCCGGCGTCTGCAGCACGGCATCCGCCACACGACGCTCGACGGTCTTCTTATCCGCTTTCTCTGCCATTGTCATTCCCCGCTGGCCTCAAGCGGCAAGGATGCCCCGGAACCCGGAGACACCCTGCAGCTTGAAACAGAAAACATTCACATTACAACTTAACAACAATGAGAAATCTATGCGGGGATCTGCGTCACGGGCACGTTGCGCGACATGCCGTCCGCGACGAGCGTCACGACGGCGGTACGCACGCTGCCGGTGCTGTTCTGCGTCACCTTGACGGTGGCGACCTTGCCGCTCTTCGTCACGGTGGCCCACGCCTCGGTCGAGCTGACCTGCGTCAGGTTGCCCTCGGAAGAGGCCGTGACGGTCTTGCCCGTGGAGTCGGCAGCCGAGCCGAAATACAGCGCGGTCGGGCTGACGGACAGCCCTTCGGCGAACCATTCCTCCTTCTGCGCGCCGCCGTCCGTCGGGACGAGCGAGGAGAAGGTGTAGCGCCATTTCTCGCCGTCCTGAGAGGTCCATGTCTCCACGACCTTCACGCTGCAGCGGTTCAGGATGAATCCGCGGGCGGTGGGGTCCTCCGGCGTCAGCCGGATGGCGTATTCTGTCAGGATGACGCCGTCGGTGTCCTGGATGGGCTTCGCGACGTTCTTCTTGCTGAACAGCTCGAAGGACAGGACATAGGTGTTCTTCTTCGCGATCTTGTCGACCAGCGCGCCGCCTTCCTCGCGGGCCTCGATGTCTTCGCCTTCGGTGTCTTCGCGCTGCGTGCTGTTCTCGACGGGAGTGTCCAGTTCGACCCAGGAGGGCGTATCGGGCATCGCGCCGTTCACCAGTTCGCAGATTTCAAGTTTGGGTTTACCCCAGGAAAGTATAGCCATAGCTTAATGGAATTAATTGTTTATAGAACTGAAAAAAAGAGTGCAAGTACGCAGAAATGCTGCTGGAACTCGTGGTCGTAGTCCGTGCGCACGATGTCGCGCTGCTGCCAGCGGTAGTCCGATCCGGCCGTCGTCAGTGAGTCGGCGAACGACTGCAGCAGAGTTTCGATCTGCGCCGTCCGCTGCCCGTTCTCGACCATCACGCCGCTGAGCAGGATGTCCGGGATGAAGACCCGCACCGTGACGACGCCCGTCTGCACCTGCCCGGCGAGGCCGGCGGTGAAGACCACCACCGCGTCCTCCATGCGGCTGTCGCGCGGACGGTAGCCCTCGCGGTAGACCGCGCCGTTGATGCTTGCGGCCAGCTCCGACACGGCCAGGAGCCGCATCAGGTCGCCCTGGATGTCTTTGGATGTGCGTGCCATAGTCCCGTCATTTTCCGATGTTGCGTTTGAGCTCGGCCATCAGCTGGCCGGCCAACAGTTCTGCCGATGCCAGGACGTCCTTGCCGCGGTGTGCGACATAGGCGGCGTAGTTCATTCCGGCCACCACGATAAGGACGATCCCGGAGGGATAGCGCTGTGCCAGTGCCTCTGCGAAGCTCCGGCCTTCGCCGGTACCCTGCCGGCCCTCCTTAACCTGCTGGAAGCCCCCGGAGTCGACAATGTGGCCGTCGACTGTCACGACATAGCCGACGCTGCTGCGGAGGTTGCCCGTCTGGTCGGTGTAGTCACCCGCTTCT
Organism: Bacteroidales bacterium; assembly: GCA_017523725.1. Taxonomy (GTDB): domain Bacteria; phylum Bacteroidota; class Bacteroidia; order Bacteroidales; family UBA4181; genus JAFWVY01. Next base: position 13,201 of record JAFWVY010000027.1, on the reverse strand, counting down.
TTCGCCTTGTTCACGCATCGCTCGCCGATGGACGGCAGCTCGTCGCGGATGAGCCTCTGGTACATCCGCTGGACTTGCTGTTCCATTGACGAGGCAATCCCCTCGGTGTCGGCGGTGATGGGCATCGTCCTGTCAGATGTCTATCCGCACCTGCCCGACGGCCTTCAGGACCGTCACGGCGCGGACGGAGAACACACCGACGGTGCTTCCCGCCGCGTCCTTGAGCCGTACGCGGTCGCCCCCGTAGCTGTCGCCCTCGATGAGGACGGCGTACGACTGCGCCGTGACGGGCTCGCCCACGCTGCGGCGGAGCCTGTCCATCGCGGTCGGGTAGTACTGGCACGGCACGGCGGCACCGTATGTCACAGTGCCCTCCGTCGGCAGTCCGGTAGAGGCATCGATGCCTCCGTCCGCCTGCGTCGCCGTCTCCAGTGTCCCGTTGACGATTATCATCCTGGCATCAAAGCAAAGAACCTTTGTATCCGTAGGTCGTACCCGACGCGGTGTCATCCTCGCCTTCGGCAGCGTAGATGGCTGCCGCACGGCTGCGGAACGCCGCCCGCATCGCGTCCGTGAACGAATACGACTGCCCGCCCTGCGATACGTCGGGCGCTCCCGCCAGCCACGCCAGCACGTCAGCCGTCGCCAGCCGGTAGTCCCGGCCGGACAGCACGTCAGCGGTGGCAGCGGTGTCCAGCGACAGCCCGCGCCGGGTGGCCGTGCTCAACAGCGCGGCCTCCGGAACCGGGTATGCGTTGACACCCTGCAGGGCGTCCCGTATCGTCAGCGTTGCACTCATCGATTACGTGTTTACGACCAGGCGCTGCCGTCGGTCTTGAGATACACGTTGCTGTACGCGCTGTCCAGCACGGGAACGGCGTCGGCCTGCCCGATGGTGATCTCACCCTGCGGCTCGGCGGTGCCGTATTTCTTGATGACGGTGTGGGCGCGCTCGGCGCGGATGATGGCCGGGTTGTTCTCGGCCAGGATGTCGTACTGCGTACGGCCCAGCGTCAGAGAGTTGGACAGCACCATGCGGTCGGTCGCGAAGGGGTTGGCAGAGGTCTGCGTCCCGTCCTGCGCCTCGCGGGTGATGGTCTGGTCGATGACGACCAGCTGCAGCCCGTTGAGCCACGCCTGGCGGCGCAGCATCGCGTTGACCTGCTCCAGGTCGGGCGTCTGTGCCATCCCGACGGCGTTCTGCACATAGGATGCGCAGGCCTTCACGATCTGGTCGGCGCTGGCGATCTTGTAGAACGTGTCCAGGTTGACAAACCCGAACTTCGGGTTCATCCCGTCGGCCTTGGCGGCCTTGATGACGGTGGCCAGGTCGCCGATGATGTCGGCCGTGTTGGCCACACCCCAGTTGCTGCCCGTGTATTTCTTCTGCTTCGCGGCATCCACGTCGTAGTCGAGGTCGAACTCGTTCGCGAAGGTCGCGTTGTTCGACGTGGTGAACGACAGCTTGCCCGCGTTGGACACCAAGGCCCAGGCGATGTACTCCAGTTCCGACTGCACGCCGTTGAAGCAGAAGTCCACGTCGGCGCCCCAGAACTCGACGAGCTTCGTGGCATCGGCGTCCTGCGCGAAGGCGAGAGCCGTCTGGTAATCCTTGATCTCGCTGCGTTTCAGCTCACGGCTGATCGAGATGAAGGGGATGTCACCCTTGGCCGACTCGAAGATGGGACGGCGCTTGCGGACGATGGTGCCGTTGTCGGTGTGAAGGTCGGCGGCGACGTTCTGCTTGGCCAGCTGGTTCTGCAGCGTGGACCACATGAAGCCGTTGACGCGCTTGACAGGGAAGTGTTTTCCGAACAGGAACGGACGGGCGTCCGCGCTGTTCAGACGGGCCTGTACCATCCTCTGGGTCAGCCCGGCGATAAGAGTGTTTACGATTGTAGCCATAGTACTTTATCCTCCCCCGATTAATAGTTGATGATTCCTTTGAGTTTGCCGGCGATGAGCGCGGGCAGGCTGTTGCCCTTGGTCACGCCGATGATCCATGCGTCGGTATCGACGTTCTGTCCCTGGACGACGGGTTTTCCCGTGCCGACCACGGCGAACGGCTCATACTTGAGCGCGGCACCGGAGGCACCGCTCTCGGCGGCGGCATAGATGTAGCTCACATCGGCCGTCAGGGCGACGCCCAGCGTCGTGCCGATGGTCAGCTCGTCATACGCGCTGTTGCTGGTGGCGATGGCCGTGATGGCGTATGCGGCGCCGTTCTCGGCGGCCATGATGACATCGCCGACCTGGAAGTTGTGGCCTTTATAGACCTTGATCTTTACCGCCGAGTTGGCCGCGTTGGCCTGTACCAGCGCGTACTTCACGACGTGGCTGATGCCGGAGACGGGCGCGCTGATGACCGTTCCCTCCTCAATGAAATCGACATTGAGCTCGGAGGTGGCGACAGAGACGCCGCCGCGCACGTCAGCGACACGGTGCACGAACACCTTCTTCAGGGAGGTGTCCTTGCGTTTGATAACTGTCATTGACATAGTTTACGTTTTTAATGGTTAGACACTCAGAAGGGCTGCTGCTCGCCCGCTACGGCGCCGTCGCGCCGGTCGATGGCGGCCACCTGCTCCTTCGTCAGCTCATCCTTGCCCCCGGGGTCTCCTCCCACCGCGGGCTTGCCGAATACGGCGCCCTTGCCGGCGAGATCCTTTGCTATGCCTGCAGCCTCCACCTTGATTTCGCCGAGCAGCGTGTTGAACTCCTCGTCGGTGGCGTCCGCCACAGGTGTACGCTCGTAGGCCTTCCTGACCGATTCCGGCAGGCCCTCGAGTTCCTTCGAGATCTTCTGCCGGCGCTCTTCCGCCGTACGAGTCGTCTCCATCGTCTGGATCCGCTGCGTCAGCGCCTCGTTGCTTTTGATGAGCTGCTGGGCCCAGGCGGGAACATCGCCCCCGTCGGGCTCCTTCTTTGTGGGATCCGTATTCTTGCCGGGGTCCCCCACTTTCGCCCCGTCCTTCAGGCCGTATTTCGCCTCGTAGTTTCTTACGGCCGTCTGTTGCGCCTCCGTGGCCCGGCTGTCGCCGTAGCTCTCCAGAAGCTGCTGCAGGGTCGTCCCATCTACCAGGGTCTTCGCCTGCTCTTCGTCGGCGGCAGTCTTGGCCAGCTTGTCGGCCATCCTGCCCAGAATCTTGTCGCTGACCCCCTCGAACTTGGCTTTCAGCAACGATAAAATTGTCTCTCTCATGCGGGAAATAGAATGATTCTCCGCAAATCTACAAACGGCTTTTCTAAATGATTACTTCGGAATCACACTTTTTATCCACAGGTTGAATATTTTTTCTTTATCTTTGCAAACGCTATGAACCACAAGATTCCACAGGCGGTTTTACTCGCCGCATCAAATGAGGCGTTCAACGAGGTTACTTACATTGGCAACCTTGACGGGCAGGAGGTGTACGGCTTCGCAGAGGTTGACGAATCCGGCTTCCCGGTGCCGCTAGGGCTTCCGACGCTTGGCCTATGGGACGGAAAGCGGGTCGAGATTGTTTCCGGCGAGGAAGGCCTGCAGCTGCTAGGACACTTTGAGTAGCCACTTCAAATACTATGATAGAGACTATATTTGATCACGGAATCACAAAGGAGGAGCAGAAGTGTATAGGCGTTCTCGACAGGGACCTATACTTGAGGATTATAGATGAGCAATCCGCCCGCCTTGACTTGGCGCTTCTATACCACCTTCGCTCAGAAAAGGGCAGAGTTGCCATGTATCTTGAGGGTCTGCCCTCACTTGTCGTCAACGATTTTTGGAGAACCGTTACGCACCCGTAAGAAGTTTATCAAAGATACTTGGCGGCAGCCGTAGGCCTGTGAGAAGCTGTTCAGCCGCAGCTCTTTTCAGGCCACCGCGCTTTATCAGGAACTCTGTGACCTCCTCCTTTATTTCTTCGTAGGGCGTACTGATGATGCGATCACGGAAATATCCGTGTGCGCTCGATGCGGATATGTTGCAATGCCTCAGAATTTGCTCGAAATTCCTTACCCAACGACGATAGCCGTAGCCGTTTTCAATGACAGACTTCAGGTTCGACGGTTTGCCGCCAACAGCCCTGACGAACTGACCATAGGAACGGCGCGCACAGAACTGATTAACTGTTTCCATGACCATGGACAAATCAGGCGTTTTATGATCACTCTGCTCCCAGCCCCTTGCCGCTGCATGGCGAATCTCGTGCCACAGGCTCTCCAAAGCATATTCTTCATTAAACGTCAATTTTCGCTTTTCAGCAATGGCCTTCATTGCCGACTTAATCTCGTACAGAGGATTGAATAGTAGGCCCCCACCGACATTGAAATCGTGGTCTGCAATTTTTATCCTGTTGCCAGACTTTACGTCATATTGGTGATTCCCCCTGAAATATGAGCGCGCATTAGCCATCATAAAGCCTCTGTCTGCTTTAATTATGCTGACAGATCGAAGCCCGCCGTAGAACATTGACGGATAGACTCTGGCAAAGTCGGTAATCATTGACTTAACTTCTTTTTCCGTAATATAGGTCGGGTCTTTGACTTTGAGGAAGAATTCCTTCAAGTCAGATATTACGCCTGCATCGTGATCACGCACGAGAGAACCTATATTACGAACGAAGTCGTCCGGAACATATCTCGGGTTATCTTTCAGAAAGTACGGAACGCTGGAATAATACTTCACCCGCCGCTCGTTGTTTGCAATCCACTCCTTGAACCCCTTCGGCACGTCCCTGACCGTGTTGACGCTGTCCGGCAGCGGGGCCTCGCCCCGCATGATCCGCTGCCTGTCGCGGGACATTTCTTCCGGTGTCTTCAGGATGCTCGTGGCGTAGCAGCGGCAGTTGGGGTGCCAGCCCGTGAACTTGAAGTCCTTGGGATAGCGCCCGGCCAGCTCGTCGCAGATGTCCTCCAGGGGGACGCGCTCGCCCTTGGCGTTCTCGACGGTATGGTTGTTCGACAGGTGTATCTCGATGCCCACGACGAAGTCCATCTGCTGCCAGCGCTCGTAGTCGGCCGTACGGTAGGCGATGTTCGTCTCCGTACCGGCGAGCCGGCGAGCGTTCTTGTATGAGGAACGGTATACGCCCCGCCCGGGGTGGAACGCCGCCGCGGCCTTCGAGAGCTGCAGGTTCCCGTGGATGTCGCGCACCCGCCGGAACAGCTTGCCCGGATACTGGAGATACTGCTGCAGCTCGCGCCCGATCTCATCGGCGGGCATCCCCGTGCGGATGCCTACGTCGAGCCCCAGCTCTATCTCCTCCCTGTACTGGTCGGTGTACCGCCACACACGGTCGGACAGGCTCATGCCGTTCACCTTTCGCGCAAGGAAGGCATCGCGCGCCGTCGCGTTCGTCGAGAAATACCGGCGCTGCTCGGCGGGGGAGAGGCGCATCGCCAGGTCGCCGAAGACCCTCCGTGCCAGTTCGTCGCACTTGTTGTTGGCCAGCGTCCATTCGCTGCGCACACCGTTGACGACCACCAGCTCCACCTGCCGCGCCATCTGCCGGAACAGCCGCCTGGCAAGGCGCTTCACGGCAGGGGAGGCCGTGGCGAACGAGAACAGCGCGCCTTCCGGCAGGCTGTCGGGCAGGGGCAGGGCGGCGGCGCGCTTGGCTGTGTCACGGTATATGCGCCCCACGGCGCGCTCGTATTTCTGCTGGTTGGCCCTGTGATCGCGTTCGTAGTCGTGCGGCATGGCTTATTCGTACTGCTCGAAGGCGTCGCCCTTCTCGTCATCCGCAATCTCTTTCATCGTCTTCTCGACGTCGTTCGACCAGCCCAGCTGCTCGATGCTTTCGCGCTGCGACATCAGCGGCCGGCCGCCGTTGGCCGTCATCAGGTTGTTGATCGTATCCTTGTCGTCGTCGACGGTGAACGGCGTGATCTCGACCTCGAAGGGGAGCGCGTCGATATCCGCCTCGTAGCCCGACGGGCACGCTGCCTTGAGGAACGCCTTCACGACGTTGACCTCCCTGTCGAAATATTCCAGGAGCCGGCCGCTCTCGTCCTTCACCTTCAGCTGGCAGTCGATGAACAGCTGCTTGCGGCTCTCGCCGGACAGGGCCTGCTGCGACATCTTCTCGTAGCTCCAGTCGGGAAGCTGCAGCTGCGTGAAGAACGTCTGCCGGAGCTCCGAGGTATGGAACTTCAGGTTCTCGACGGCCTGCTGCCAGGTGACGTACTGCGCCGTGCTCCCCTTCGGGTACTGCAGCACGGCACGGAACTCCTTCTTCTCGTCCTTCTCGTCGCCGTACCGTATCTGTTCGTCGGCGAAGACCACGAACAGCGGCTTGCTGTTGCGGCGGAGGTAGTTGCCGTTGCGCGACATGGCCCACTCCATCTCATACACGATGTCGGAGGTGCTCTCCCAGATCGGCGTGGGACGGTAGCAATACACGGCGGGAATCTTGCCTACGGTGATGTGCTCGTCCTCGACAATCGCGAAGTCGCCCCCGGCGTTGCTGTACTTGACGTGGCGGTCCGCCGTGTAGGTGTCGAAGTATACCACGGGCTGCCCTCCGACCTTGCGCGTGTATTCGACGGACATGGCGACCATGTCACCGTACTCGTCGAACATCGGATACAGGCCGTCGCCGAGCATCGGTGAGAAGTTGCGGCAGCGGAGCTTCAGCCGGCTGTCGAAGCCGTACAGGTTGTTGGCACTCTCGACGGCATACCACAGGGTCATTACCTCGCAGCCGGCAAACAGCATGTTGCAGCGCTCGATGTTAACGCTGTCGATGCGGTTCCTGGTGAAGATGGCCTCCAGCCATTTGGCGACCTCCGCCTGCCTGTCGTTCTGAGGCCGGAAGACCCGGCGGACGGGGATGCCGCAGACAAGCTCCGTCATGCGCTTCGTCGCGAGACGCTGCAGGTCGTATGTGATGCGCGTGACCTTCTCGAGGCCTCCGTCGGGCCGGACGGCATCCGGGTAGATGCTCTTTTGCATGACGGGGTGCTGCATCGGGTCATACTCGTTGAACAGCCCTCCCTGGCCGAACCACGGCGGGATGCGGACGGGCTTTTCCTTGAGGGCGAGGATCTGGTCGGCGGGTGACATCGTCGCCGAGCCGATGATTTCGTTGATGTTTGGCATTCTGAAAGGTATTTAGTTGTTAATATACTATGCGTGACAGACGGCTCAGGTCTATCGGCCTGAACTGGCTGAAGAGATGATAGTCGATGGCGTAGCACAGCACGTCGACAAACTCGTCGTGGGGCTTGCTCGGGAATCCGCACACCTCCTCGACGAACATCTCGTTCCAGGCGCCGTCGACGAGCACCACGCGCCCGCACTCCACGGTCGGGGAGGCGGCGTTGAGGCGCGTCTCCTTGCTGTCCCTGGGGCTGGGCGTCTGCGTCACGTTCAGGCCCGTCGTATCCTTCATCTGGTCGATGACGGACAGGCCGTTCGCCTTCGGTTCGATGCGTATGGTCGAGCGGACGGTGTAGCCGTGCTCGCGCACATACTCCGGCAGGAAGCGCAGCAGATCCGGAAAGCGCATCAGGACCTTGTGCGCATGCGTGACGTACAGGTCGTCGCCGATCCGGCACGTCGCGATGATGCCCGTCGGGTCGTTGTCCGACCTGTCCGTGTAGGCCGTGTCGATGAAGAACACGACGGGCTCGCCTGTGTGTCTCCGCCTGAAGTCCGACAGACTGACATGGCGGAACCAGTCGCGCCTTATGATGTTGCCGCCCTGGATGGTCGGCCGCTGCTGGTAGAGGGCCGCGAAGGTGCGGGGCGAGCGCTGCTCTATCTCCAGCAGCCGCTCCCGGCTGTGCCGCTCCTCCCACAGGGCCCCGCCGATCTCGCGGGGGTCCTCCTTCATCGTCCTGTCCTCCCTGATGGCGGGTATGCTGACCACCGTCCAGCTGTCGCACTCCCTCTCGAGCAGCCGCCCCGCAAGGTCGTCCGTGTGCCAGCGCGTCTGTATGAGGATCTGCCGGGAGCTGTTGTGCAGACGCGTGAGGAACACATCCGTGTACCACTCCCACACACGGTTGCGGTAGGTCTCCGAGCTGGCCTCCAGGGCGTCCTTGATGGGGTCGTCGATGATGCCCAGGTCGGCGGGCGTGCCCGTCAGGGACCCGCCCACGCCGACGGCTTTGTAGAACCCGCCGAAGCCCACCGTCTCGAACTGGTCCGCGTTGCGGATCCAACCGCCCTGCACGCCCGGTGCCGCACGCTGGCCGTTGAGGAAGGTGCCCGGAAACACCTCCGCATATTCCGTGCTGTCGATGGTGCGCTGTATGGCACGGCTGAACTGCTGGGCGAGGTCCGCCGAATACGACGTGCCGACGATCTTCAGCAGCGGGTTGACGCCCAGGGCCCAGGCGGGGAACTTGCGGCTGACGATCTCCGACTTGCCGTGCTGCGGCGGCACGAAGATCATCAGCTTGGAGGTGGCGAGCCGGCCCTCGAGCAGTGCCTGGCATTTCTCCGCGATGAGCCGGTGGAACCATTCCAGGCGGTATGCGGCGTTGGTAAAGCACAGGAAGGCCGGGAGGCTCGTCCCCGCCACCCGCGCCGCCATCTCGCGCATTCGTTCGGCCGACTCGCGTGCTTTCATGCGTTGTCGATGATTTCCTTGAGCCTCGCGGCCTCCGCCTTCAGCTCATCATCCTTCATGTTGTCATAGTGCGTGCACCTGACGTCGAGGCCGCCGGTCAGCTCCTGCCGTATGGTGCGCTCGCCCAGCACGTCGAGAATGGTGTTCACCGCCCTGATGTTGCCCTTCATGGCGGCGGCTATGGTCTGCATGATGATGCTCTCGCGGACGCTCATGGGCTTGCCCGTGACGGGAGAGACCACGGGATCACCGCTCCGGTCCCTGTTGGGCCGGGACAGGATGGCCTCGAGGGTCTCGCGGAAGTTGCGCTTGTCACGCCGTGCCGCGCCGCTGGCTATGCCGCCCTTCCTGCCGTTCCGCCGGGCCTCCTCCCGGTCCTGGTCGCTCGTCTTCGGTTTCAGGTTTCCGTTGTTCATGGGAGAATCCTCATTTTTTATTTTCTTTTTGTGGCATAGGCAAATATAGCGGCAGTATGATTGTTTTATAATCAGTTGTTGATAAAATCATCCCCGCCGGCGCGTTCCAGCAGCCGGATGAGCCCTTCGTAACCGCGGCGCACCCGCAGCGCGCAGTCCACCTTGCGCAGGGCGAACAGCACGGTCGCATGATGCCGCCTCAGCGCTGCGCCTATGCGTGTGAGGCTGTATCCTTCCCGGCGCATCAGGAAGGCCGCCACGGCGAGACAGTCCGTCGCATAGCGCCGCCTTGTGTGCAGAAGCACCTCTTCCACGGTCAGGCCCGCGGCGTCGGCGACATGTGCCAGGATCTCTTCCGGGTGAACATTACAGGTTTCCATCGTTATGTCGTTTTTGGTTTGCTCTTCGTGTAGAGACCTGCCAGGCAGGCGAGGCTGTCGAGCAGCGCCTGCTGCACGCCCTTCTTGCTCTCCAGGGCGGCCCAGGCCCTCTCGTCCACCGTGCCCTCGCACAGCAGGTTGTATACCGTCACCGGGCAGCGCTGTCCCTGCCGGTGCAGCCGCGCGTTGGCCTGCTGGTACAGCTCCAGGTTCCACCCGGTGCCGAACCAGACGATGTAGTGCCCGCCCTGCTGCATGTTGAGGCCGTAGGCCGTGCTGGCGGGATGGGCCAGCAGGACGCCGATGCGGCCCCCGTTCCAGTCCTCCAGCTGCCGCGGGCCCTCATAGACCTCCGTGCGCACGTCCTTCAGCCGTCGCATGATCCTGTCGGCGTCGTGGCGGTACTGGTAGAACACCAGCACGCCGCCGCCCGCGGCGCCCTCGACGATCTCCGCCAGGCGGTCCAGCTTCTCGCCGTGAACCTCGTGTGCCTCATGCGCCTCGTCGTACACGGCGCCGTTGGCGAACTGGCTCAGCTTGTTCATGAGGCCGGCGGCGGATCCGGCCAGCACATGGGCGGGCTCGCCCTCGTGTTCGCGCAGAAACTCCAGCACGCGTTCCCGCTCGAAGCGCGCATAGCGCTCCCTCACGGCCGCGGGCAGGCGCACCGGTACCGTGTGCACCATCATCGCCGGCAGCTGCAGATAGTCCTCGGCGCGCATGCTCAGGCATATGTCCGCTATCCTGTCGCGGATGATCCGCTCGCACCCGGGACGGATGACGCAGCGCACCACGATGTTGTTCCAGCGGTGCTGGTCGAAATATTTCTCGCGGTAGCGCGTCACGGACCGTCCCAGGCGTTCGCCCATGTCGAGGCAGTATATCTGCGCCCACAGGTCCTGCAGCCCGTTTGGCGCCGGCGATCCCGTCAGCCCCACGACGCGGCCGACCGATGGCGTTGACAGGCGCATGGCCTTGAAGCGCTGCGACTTCGGCGACTTGAACCCCGTGAGCTCGTCGATGACCAGCATGTCGAACGGCAGCATGCCCCCGTAGAGGCCGCTGAGCCACACGAAGCTGTCGCGCCCGATGACATACACGTCGGCGGGGGTGTCCAGCGCCCTGAGACGCTGCTTCTCCGTGCCGGCGACCAGCACCGTGCGCAGGCCTCGCAGGTGGTCCCACTTGTCCGCCTCGGCCGTCCACGTCGCCTCGGCCACCTTCTTCGGCGCCACCACCAGTGTCCGCTCAACCTCGCAGTCGTCCATCAGGGCGCGCACGGCCGTCAGGGTGATAACGGTCTTGCCCAGTCCCATGTCGAGGAACAGGCCGCAGCGCGGGTGCTCCAGGATCCACCGCGTGGCGGCGTCCTGGTAGGCGTAGGGCGTGTATCTCATCGCGCGGCCTCCTCCGCTGCCAGCAGCGCGTCTATGGCCTCGCGGCTGTCGCACACGGCCACCCGGTGCCCCAGACGGCGCATCTGCCGGTGGCGCATCTCCTGGAGGATGCGCGGGCGGCACCCGCGGCTCTTGAGCTCCACCCAGACGGTGACGCCGCCCGGCAGCAGCGCCACACGGTCGGGATAGCCCGCCTCGGCCGCGTTGGCATACTTGATGCACACGCCGCCCAGGGCGCGCACCCTGCGCGCCAGGTAGGCCTCCAGGGCCTTCTCGGACACATCCGCATGTCTCAGGACCGGCTTCATTCTGTAACCGTTTTAATGGCGGCCCGGGAACAGGCATCCTTCCGCTCCCGTGCCTTGTAGTTGACACATGTCTCTGCTATCCTGACGCCGCGGCTGATCACCCGGAAGAAGCTCTCGCTGCACGTCGGGTTTACCAGATAGTAAGCGCAGTCGGTGCATACGCGGCCCCTTGTGCGGAGGCCGCCTGTCGGCTGCCGCAGCACCTTCCTTTCCGGCTTTCCGGCGACAGGGACCTTCCGGCCTCCTTTCTCGGCTTTCTCGCGGCTTCGGCCGGCGGCCCTGAGAGCCTTCTGTCGTCCCAGGATCTCCTCCCGGCGTTTCCGGTATCGGCGCTGCCACGGTGTCAGGCCGTCTTCGCCGACGGTCGAGCGGTAGGCCTTCTGCTGCGCCAGTATCGCCTCACGGTGCGCCTCATAGTACCGGCGGTAGTACTCCTTCTGTGCCTCTGAGCTTGCCATCGTCATTCCACCATTGCTTTGCGAAAGTCTTCAATCATCTTACCACTGCATCGCAGGCTATCGTTCCATGTCAGATACAGATACAGATACGTTTCCACATTAGCCTTCAGCCACTCTTCGGCCTTGTCGATAAGTTCTTTCCGGACAGTCCATCGACTTTCTATGATTTCATCAAACCAACCGTCCGGACAGTCCGGATGCTTGGTGAGGTTTGCAATAGGGTGCATCCCACCGCATTTGTCTTTGCCATACAATACGAATGGCGCATCTTCAGCATCCATCAATAGGTTTTCAATCGCCTTGCGAATTTCGGGCGTTGCCTGTATCTCAAAGGTCATCGTTTGTTCTTCTTTCTTGTTCATATCTCTCAATGAGCATTTTGATAACACGGCCACCATAGGCATCCGCCGTCAGACGGCAGAACTCGCGCATCGTCATGCAGCCGCCGAGGTCTATGCCGTGCGTCCGGCACCATTCCCGACGCCCGAACTCGCAGGAGCCGGTCAGCAGATGGTGCAGCCGGAACAGTTCATCATTGCCCACCTCTTCGTCGTAGTCGGGGTGTGCCTCGTACACCCTCGCCACCCTCTCTTCCTCCGGCAGCGACTCCGCGTATTTGTCCTCGGCATCGCGCAGTGCCTCCGCCGGCGTGTCGCCGTGGGCAAAGCATCCGCCCGACTTGGCGACGTAGCACGGCACGATGTCCACATTGTTGCGCAGCGTCGCAGCCTTGGCGACATCGCCCTTGATGGCGTAGATGATGGTCGGCACGCCGTCCACCAGATATACCTTGCGGCCTCCTATCTCTGTTATGTAGCCGTCGCCGTAGCCGTAGCCGGAGCCGGAGCCGTAGCCGGAGCCGGAGCTGCAGCCGTCGCCGCAGCCGCAGCCGTTGCCGGGGCCGTCGCCGTAGCCGTTGCCGCAGCCGTAGCCGTTGCCGGAGCCGGAGCCGTCGCCGTAGCCGTCGCCGTAGCCGCAGCCGTAGCCGGAGCCGTTGCCGTCGCCGTAGCCGTCGCCGTAGCCGTCGCCGCAGCCGTTGCCGGGGCCGTAGCTCAACCACCGGTCTATCATCACCGCGTCCATACCGGCTGCTTATAGAGGTTGTCAATGGCTGCATCCGACAGCGGCAACACCTGACACGCGCCGGTCAGAACGATGGAGCTGACGGTGCGCGATATCTTGTCGCCGGTCACGCCGTTCTCGGCGATGTCTGCAAGGCAGTTCGCACCCGTCCAGTGCCATATGTTCCGCGCGTCCGTCAGGCGCACGGCCTTCCCGTCCACGGCTTCCAGCGTTCCGAAATACACGCCGGCCTCAACACTCCTCACCAGCACCTTGTGCCCGATGATGTCCTTGTAAATCTCGTTTGTTTCCATGTTAATCTATTTTTTTTGTTAAAGTGTCATTATTCCTTTGCTATATATCTGTCGTATTCCTCGAACGTCTTCACCGTGTCGAACCCGTCGACGTTCCGCCGGCGCCGCAGAAGAGGTCGATGTAGAGCAGCCTGATGCTGCCGTCACCGCCCCGTGCCGGGCCTGTGTCAACAAAACAGGAAAAATCCCTATATATACCCTTACTGCCTCGCGCGCGCGTGATCCCGCGCGTGCGCGCGCTGTGCCCCTGCCTGCTTCCGCTTTTCTCTTTTTTCATTGCTTCTAATGTTTTTTAGGATTTTGTTGTT